>CAUTYZ010000004.1:0-178168 GCA_963543015.1 uncultured Alloscardovia sp. | reverse complement strand
AATAACACTTTAATTGAGGGGTGTTCACCACATCTGGTGAACACCCCTCAAACATATGTAAAACAATCTTATGGTGGATGGGTATTTCTCTAAAAAGAAAACCACCCACCATTTCATTTCTATCTAGGACTTATAAGCCATTGCTCAATAGAAAACTCTTGTATATCGGTTCCCTCTTCGCCCACATATGTAAAGTACAACGGAACACACGGAAGTGATGCATTGTCGTGATAAGGAAGCGCATACTTACGTATCGTTTCGTCATTTTTTATACCGTTGAGGTCTACAGAAAAACGCGCCCATGAATTTCTAGCTGCGACATCAACCACGCATAGCACAGCGCTGTCTACCGAATGATTTTCTGCCACATGAACGACCATCTTTCCGTGAGCTTTATGACGTTTACTCGTAGAACGCACAGTTACCGACAGAGCACGAGCCGTACGGATATCATCAGCATTAAAATGCTTAAAGCCGCACGTAGCGCCATTGCGCATATTTGCGACGATCTGCATGCGTACATTATTATGAACTGTTTCAGTTTTCCGCGGATGATTCTTATAGATACGTCGATGATGCCGAATATCGTAACGACCCGTTGTATGACCAGACGCCCACAAATTACATGCGATATAAGCTGAGAAAGTTACTCGCCCAGGTGGTGGTGTATCGCTTAAACCGCAACTCGTTATTTCCGATTGGATAAATTTTCCATCACGCATAGTAAGACGCTCCGCACAGGCTTGACGCGCGTAAGAGCTGACATCAGTGTGACGATGGTAAAAGATGTAGAAATTACCATTGAGTTCAAGAATGCTGCCGTGGGTATTACCAATGTAATTGTTGGCATGATTTTCGTCGTCATGACCATGTAAGAAAACATCGCCATTACTAATCAACGTTCCTTGAAATTCGAATCCGCCTGTCGGCGAGGAACTCGTTGCATAGCACAATTCATGGTTGTGCCGAGAAGAATAGATGAAATAATACAGTCCGTTGAATTTACGGATCGAACTTGCCTCAAAAAATTCGTGATTGCTAAAAGATCCTCGACCTTCTTTCGGGAAGAGCAGCTTCTCGGGCGTGATAATTGTGAGCATATCGTCTGCTAACGATATGCTCACATTCGAGAACAACTCCACCATCGCAACGAAGCTTCTTACCGCCAGTCATCAACGGCGGAATATTCTTATAGAACCCCGAATACAGGTAGACGCGATGATCGTCATCTACAAGAACCGCGGGATCAAAAGGGAAGGAATCTCCATGTTTTCGTCCCCATAAAGTCCCATCGCTGTGACGAACGTGCCCATAAAAGTTAAACGGACCAGAGGGCGAGTCAGCAACGGCGACGCCAATTATCCCCATAAAATCGAAAGCGTAATACAGATAGTATCGACCGTCTGCGCCCACACATACATCAGGAGCAAAAAGAAGATGGAAGCCAAATTTATTTAACGGATCTTGATTCTTGCGGTACAGTACGCCTTCGTACGTCCACTGACTTAAATCATCAATTGGCGCTGACCAAGAAACGTAGTCATCTACACAAAAAATAGGAGCACCGAAACGGTCATGCGAACCATAAATATACACGCGATTATTAAAAACATACGGCTCAGCGTCGGGAATGTACTCTGTACTAGGAAGATAAGGATTGACGGCAGAATTTGCATCAGAATTAAGTTGACCGGTAGAGGTATCGTAAGTCATACAGTCAAGTATAGTTTATTCATTCATGATACGGATGAGAGAGCTTAACTATAAATCGATAAATAAATATACCGAGAATTATTAGCACTCAATAAATTGTATTGATAATTGTGATTTTATAATGTCTAATTTGTGCCATGTTGGATATTATGATTACGTGAATTTGGTATAGTCAATGTCATAGAGATTCAATGGATGAGTATCTTTTTTAACAGCGAATCGCTTAAACAGGAGGTTTGGGCCTAATGCACTATGCTGTTATACGCAGAGACAATCAAGAGCATCTTATTTCAGCAGATGCTGCGAAAAAAGAATTTGACTCGAGACCTGCTATCGGTATTTGGACTTGTCCGCGTTGTATGAGGGAAGTCGATCCCGCGGCTTTTGAGTCTATAAATCAAAAACCACACTTTAGACATAAGAGAAATGATGATCTTGCTAAGCTCTGCGAAGATTATATGGGTGGTGCTATTGATGAAAGTGATAACTATAATCGGCAGATAATTCAGCTGATATTGAGGAGATCAAAAAATAATACTCAACGATTTAATGTGGAAATTGGGCTAAGGCATTTAGGAGAGAAATTATTGGCGCAATGTTCTGAGAAAGATTTTGTAATTATTGAGGGAAGAAAATATCGGTTACAAGATTTTGCTGATCCTACTTTTCGCGTCAAAGTAGAGACACTTCGATTTGATCTGCATGAATCTGTGGAAATTATAGCGGCGCCCTCCTTAAAAAAGGTAATAGGTGACGTAGAAGATTCTCGTTTTGGGATGATTTTCTCTGCCGATTTTGGGGAGCTCGGTGGGCGACGTTTAAGAATTGGAGAACCTGTTATAACTAACCATGATTATTATCTTGTCGTTCCCCAAGAAAATACTAACTCGGTAACTCGTTGTTTCGGGTCTGCATCAAGGATTGGAGAGGCAAAGGGTGAGGAGAATTTTGTAGTTCTCAAATTTAACATTGACCGTAAGTCAAGGGATAAAAAAATCGCTGAACCAATGCTAGAACGTATGGGGTTCTATCTTGCAGATTATGATGATATGTCAGATTTGCTGTGGCCACCAGCATTAGTGTCTGAGCGTATTGTGACTCCGTTATTTAGAGATTCTCCATTAATCTATGCGTCTCGTTACATGGTAGATGAACAAGACAAAGCTGATCAAGTAGTGTTTAGCTCTCTAAGAGGACGAACAAATGATTCCCGCGCTTATGGCGTACTAGGCAGCAAATATGCGAGGAGCATCGACTATCAGGATACTTTTGGATACGCATTTATAAGGCCTACAGAATTCCAACGGTGGATAGCGGTACTCTCAGATAATCATATACTTGACACACTGGATTATTCTAAAAAAGATGAAACACGGATAAATCTGGAGCGCTATCGTGGGACTGATGGATATGACCATATACGTTATGTCGGGAAGTATCGTCTAGTAGTCAAGAGTGAAATGAAACGACAAGAATATACTATTCCATTAGACGATAGGGAGACAGAAGAGATTGATTTCTTATCATCGGATATCTTAACGGTAAAATTTGACCAGAGTGAGTTTTCTCGTGTATGCGTGATTAATCGTTTTTATCCCTCCAAGCGGTCATTACAAAATTCACAGGATACTAAGCGAGATTTGGTATTCCCTATCGAGAAAAGGGCACAATCATATAATCTTGCATGGTTCAGGGAAAGAGGTGTAAAATCTTTTACCGCTAGCAAAAAGCTGACTGGTAGACTGCGAGCGTCTCAGAGGAGAGAAATATGACGAATAGTGGCGGTACTCCCGTTTATAGATCATTATGCTTTTTTGATCGAGACAATAATTATTTATTACGTTTAGGGGATCTTAAGAAACAATCGGGTAAGCGGGTGCTCGAATGGGTTAAAAGAGAGAAAGACAGACGAGCAGCCATTGGTGACGTTTTCAGTGAGGATAGTTACTTAGATGAATATTTAGAAGAGCGTAAAGACAAAGATGAAGATTTCTTCTTTGAAAATCTTTTTATAGGTGAGAGTCAACGTGATACGAGAATTATTAATTATCGTACAGATATAGAAGGCGAAGACCCAGAAATTGTTGAAGTCGTACCTATTGTTGGTGCCCATAATAGGTACGACTTTAGAATGCTCCTCAACGAAGGTATAAAATATAAAGGCTGGCCAACACGAAAGGTATTTTTAGCATATAAGGTAGGAGCATACTGGGAAGCTGTACTCGTTGACTCAGATGATTTAGAATGGGGAGATGACTCTTTTACTTTAGGAGCGAAGTTCTCTAAGGGGAGTCAACTTTTTCCATATTATAAGCTTGCAGATGCTAAAATTCTCCCTCTCGCACTTACCGTCCACAGACAAAAAAGATTTATCTATGAAAACGTTGAGATACCAGAGCCAGTGGGAAGTATGCCATTATGCAGCAACGAGAAGTTAGCCACTGATTATATCGAGTGGTATCTCCAGCAGAATGGGAATGATGCTTCCCACGATGATGTGATCCACGCTAGGAAAATCGTAAAGGAAGCTTTTTCAAAACCGCGGTTGTTGGACGAGTACCTTTCGAGCTTGAATTATAATGATACTGATCATGAATCCGAAACGAAGCAACAAATTTTATTAAGAATTAAAAAAGTTAATGAGATTGTACCTATCGTTACAAAGATGCTGTTAAAAGATAGCGACTTTTATGAAGAATGCCGTCAATCAGCCATTTCATCTTTGCACCAGGAGCAATCTGAAGAGCAACAAATTTTGGATTCGACGATTCATAAGCGTGAGGAAGAATCACAGCTCCTAACGGAATTAGAAAATAAACGAAATGAATTAGATCACGAAGTTGTACGCTTACAAAACCAGAAGGAAGAGACGATTGACAAGCTACAAAATGATGTAGCTCTTTATCTTGGCCTTAAAACAGTTTCTGGTGTATCGCATCAAGGTGTTGGGATAAGCGCCCCAGAACCAATTCTGGAAAACTTCGAGTCGAGGAAAAGTGACAGTGATACTCCAATCGAGATTCTTCAAAGGAATTTGAAGAGACTAGGTGTTGATAAAGATTTGAGCCAAGAGTATTTAAGTTCCTTTAGCATCGAACAATTTGCTGTGGGTCTCATGACTAGTCTCTATGTCACGCGAATCGTAGTCATAGATTCCGAACTCGCTAATTCTGTAGCTAATGCACTGTCTGTAGCGATAAGTGGGAAATCTGCATGCCGCATTTCAGTGCCTACTGATTATTCTGACATCGGTAGTATCGTAAAGGCGTGCAACGACTCTCAAAGTACGGTATTCGTTCTAGATAACGTGATTGATACGATAAATGAAGGATTAATTTTCTCTTTATCGCGTGTAAGTGCTCTCTATACGTTCATTCTTCCTATCGGAACAAGGCGCAATCTTCGTTTAATGGCCCCTGAAATATGGAATAGAGTTCTTTATGTTCCAACGCATGGAATAATATCTGTTCCACAGGTAGAAGACAAGGTTCTTGAACAAGGACGTGAAGAAGAGTTTCCAACATATGGGGATTTCGAGTTATCCGAGATGCATGATGTTAGCGACAGGCATCAGGGTTTACTCCCTAGCTCAGCTATGGTGCTGCCAGCGGGGGTAGTCTATTCTTATGATGAATATTCAGATGATTGGAAGCTTACGGAAGAATGCAGAAAAACATTTTCAGTGCAACAATGGCTTGAGTCGCATGAGACTCTACTGTCGTATGCATATTTAGGAGAGGAAAAAACACGTCAGTTTATTCATGAGCTGAAAGATCCCCGAATAGCAGAGGAGTTTCTTCAAAGATTAGGAACAGTAAATGGCAGCGCATACTAATAACGTGGTTGATGTAATTGCAAGAGATCTGGGAATATGCCGTTTTAGTGGTGAATCGGATGCCTCGTTTGTTTGCCGAGTAGTCCATACGGGGGCTCGTTTCTGGATGGAATCGGCATGTCTAGATGATGGATGCGGAGGGAAAGAGGGGGTGAGCAAAAAAAGACTAATCTCACACTTTTCTGCATGGCTAAATACAATGCAGCGTTATTATCCGGCATTGGATGAATGTACATACGATAGCGTCGGGAAAGATATCTTTGAATGTTTATTAATGAGTGGGGATATTGTTTCTGAGAATGGAGGAGAATCGTATCGGAGCACTGCTGACTATAGAGGGGTGCTTCCTGCAAATCTTGTTGCTGTAATGGGTATGTGTGATGTGCCCACAATGGTATATGAGAAGAATATGTTCTTCAGCGGTATGATGCTTTGTGATAAAGAGCTGCGTTTAGAAGATTCCCCTGTTCATTATAAAAGTGACCGATGGTGGGAACTTCCAGATTCGATTTATACATGGACCTCTGTGGATTCTTTGGGAGACGTTCAGTGGATGAATCCCTATGCTTCGACGTGGGGATTTTTTGATGATGCTGGTTGGGAGTCAAAAAAATCTGGTGATTTACCATTTGACCTAGTAAGGATGAAGAATGCCTTTACCCAAGAGTATTACTTAGTAAAAAAGTGCTATGGCAGATATACTGCTACAAGGATTGATAAAAAGCGAGTAGGCAGTTTATTTCTTAATATTAGAAATTTATCTGGAAATGCTATAAGCGGAAAGTATGAGCAGATAGATAATAGCTACATGAGAATTGTCGCTCCCTTTAATCTTATTCCGATAGAGGTTGCTAGGTGGATAAACCTGATGACATGGAAAGAGAACAATTCAGCTATTCATAGAATAATCAGAAACGAATGCTTAGAGAGCATTACTGAACTTTTAAAAGAAAGTGGCATTGAGCTCGCTATCAAGGAGCAAGAATTATGAGTACTCAAAGAAGTATAAAAGCAACTGCCGATGGTATTTCTAATAAGATCTTAAATTATATAAAGACAGAATATTTTGGAAAATCGCCAGAACTTTTAGCGAAGTGTGATGAAGATTTATCACGCCCAGGAATGATTTTTCAACAGCCATATCTTGAAGCAACGCCGGCTTACAAGATTTCCGATAAAAGCATGTCAGATTTAGACGCTCCAAAAGCAGCATTGAAAATATTAGATGAGCTTTCAGCTAATGGGAAGGGTGTTTTTCCGCATCCGTATATTCATCAGGTTCAGGCTTTGGAAAGTTTTTGGCATGGTGATGATGTCCTTGTTTCAACTGGGACAGGATCAGGGAAAACGGAATGCTTCATGTGGCCACTAGTCTCGAAGATGGCAAATGAAGCAGCTTCCTCCAATGCTTCATGGGAGAAAAGAGCAGTTCGTGCTATGGTTCTTTATCCGATGAATGCTTTAGTATCTGACCAAGTTGCTCGATTGCGAAAAATGATAGGCGATAATAGTGGAGATTTTCGTAAAATCTGGTTGCAGTCGGTCGGTGAATCGCGTAGGCCACAATTTGGGATGTATACCGGGCGTACTGCGTATCCAGGGGTAAAACCTCTTAAGAGTCGAAATACGGAATACGCGCAGACCTTGCATAGGGATTTCCTTGAATTATGTGAGGATGATAAAGAAAATCTGATAAATATGGGGCGATATCCTGAGAAAAAAGATTTAGCAGCTTTCGTGGCTAAACTTCGCTTGGGAGAAGATGGTTGGGATCCACAGGATGCTGAATTATTGACTCGTTTTGAGATGCAGAAGCACGTGCCTGACATACTTGTCACAAATTATTCCATGTTACAGTACATGCTGATTCGCAATGTTGAAGCAGACATATGGGGAAATACTCGTACATGGCTGGCTGAAAATCCGAGCGAGAAACTGTTAATCGTATTAGATGAAGCGCACATGTATAAGGGTGCTGCTGGCGGCGAGGTTGCGCTACTTCTTAGACGATTAGCAGCGAAGCTTCTTGTTACAATGGACCGATTCCAATTTATTCTCACGTCGGCTTCCATTCCTGAAAATCATGATATCGTACGAACATTTTTTGAGGACATCTCGGGTAAAGAGGCGAATACGCTAGATATTTTGGTAGGAGAGCGTAAGACTATTAACGTTGCTTCTCGAAATATTGATGCAGAATTAATTACGCAGCGTATTAATCTTGATGCACTTTCAGGGAATGAAGATTCTCAAACCAATCAGATAAAGTCTTTTCTCGAGCTTTGTAATATGCATAGTCAAAAGCCATGTACAAAGAGTGAAATGAAAGAGGAGCTTGGGGAAGGTCTCTTATCAATACGCGCTTTCGGTTTAATACGTAATCTATTACAGGATCAGACTTTGACTCTATCTGAGTTGGCCGATAATGTTTTCCCGGGTGAAGAAAATCGTGAATACGCTACTGATGTGTTGCTGAATATGGCGGCATTGGCGACTGAGGGAGGTAAACCAATACTCCCAGTGCGTATGCACATGTTCATTAGAGGAATTCAAATACTCTCAGTATGTAGCTCCCCACAGTGTGTATATTCTTCGGGGAGTGAAGCTCAATATGGCAAGGTTTACATTAATAAATCGTTAGGTGTATGTGGTTGTGGTGCAAAAACCTATGAACTAGTGACTGACCGTAATTGTGGGGCTGTTTTTCTTAAAGGTTATACCCGTTCAATGGAATATGACTTTTATTTCTGGAATGAAAAATCAGCGAATGATGACACTCTTTATGAAACAATTTTGTATCCAATCCGGCCTGATGATAATCCAGATGGGATGAAAACAGGGTGGCTTGATTCTATTTCCGGAAAAGTATATCTTGATGATCACAGTGGAGATAATAACTTCTTGCATGTAGCATTCGATCCAGAATCGCTATGTCCGGCTCGTTGTCCAAAATGCAATGGCAATCTTAAGGTTAGTGACTTTATAACGAAAGGTAATGAGCCATTTTACAATGTCGTGGCAGAGCAGTTCGCAATGCAACCAGCTTCAACTGATTCTCGTAAGCTATCACAAAATCCAAATGCAGGACGAAAAGTAATACTCTTCTCAGATAGCAGACAGAGCGCTGCACGCCTAGCGTTAGATCTCACAGATGCATCTGATCGTATCCTCATGAGAAACCTTATATGTCGTGCTGCTTGTGACCTTCAGAATGCAGAGGAAGAAATTGGTAGTAAGAGAGTCAATCTGGAACATCTTTATTCTGCATTTTTGAAAACTGTACATGATCATAAAGCACGAATATTTGAGGGAGATTCTCAGAAAGCGGTAATGCAGCATATTTCATCAAATAGATATGAACTTGATGATGAGGACTTTGACTATGACTTAGGGTCTCTCATCTTACCACAAGAGTACCAGTATCTTTTGTTATCGCTAATGTGTGATAGATATCGATCGCTGAGTGATATTACCATTGGTTGGATTGAACCCTCCTCGCATGCGATGAAAAAAGTTCGTAAACGCATTGATAAGAGTATTTTGTCGGATGACGACTTTAAAGCTATTTTCTTTGCATGGAGCGAGTATTTACTTGTGAGGCTTGCGGCTCTTGACGGGTTGATAGACCGAGCAATTATTAATAGAGCAGTGCCATATGTGAGTGAATATGGACTACAAAATGGTGATACCTTCAAAGGACAGCGTAAAAGAGAGTGGACGCTTGAAAAAAGAATACGTGATTGTATGGGGGAAGAAGCGACAAATCTTCTTAGCGACGTGCTACGAGATGTCTTCTTAATACCTTCGAATAAGAATGCGGAGTATTATTTTTTCAAAGCTGATTCAATTAAACTTCATATTAATCCTCACGCTGATTGGAAACGTTGTGTGCGGTGCGGCAAAAATGCTCCTTATTCACTTTGGGATAGATGTCCACGATGCCATCGCGGTGAGATGACGACTCTTGATAGTTATATTTCAGTCGATTTTTGGAGAAAACCGGTATTGGAATCTCTTGAAGGTGATCCTGACTCACTGAGGACACGCATTAATACTGAAGAACACACAGCGCAGCTTTCGCATAAGGAACAAGAAAACAAAACTTGGTCTACCACTGAGCAGTATGAGATGGAATTCCAAGATATTTATGTAGGTGAAGACAAAAATGTTGTTGATATCTTAAGTTGCACAACTACGATGGAGGTGGGTATAGATATCGGTTCTCTTACTGCAGTGGGGATGAGAAATATTCCTCCTATGAGAGAGAACTACCAGCAACGCGCAGGGCGTGCAGGACGTAGTGGATCTGCGATATCAACTATTGTTACGTATGTTGATGCTCGTCCATTTGATATTCATTACTTTAATAATCCGTCTCAGATTGTTAGAGGAGAACTCAGGGAGCCACATATAGATATCAATAATCCTAAGTTGCTTCGTCGGCATCTTGCTACTATGATTTTTACCGCATTCTCCGAAGAAATTGGTGATTCGATAGATCAGATACCTATTAATTCGTTTGTCAAGGATTACTGGAAGCATTTTGATTCAAAAGTTAAAAAATATCAAGATGGAGAATCAGTCTTATATAACGTTTCTACGTTGATACCTAGTGACTATTGTTCCATGATTCCAGATTTTATGAAGCAAATTCGTTCTGATGTAGAAAGCTTATGCAGGGATTTTGAACGCTATCCAGAGAATTATATGGAATCCGGAAGTAGCGAGGACATAAAGTATAAAAACTTGTTGGACTGTCTGCTTGATGAAGCAATTCTTCCGACTTATTCTTTCCCTCGGAATGTGATTGGTTTTGACATTGAAAGTGCCGATGGTAAAGGTAAACTTGTACAGCGTCCTGAGCGTTCGCTTGATATGGCAATTAGTGAATATGCGCCGGGCCGTGAAATTATCGTAGATAAGGGACGATATATTTCTGGAGGCATTTATTCACATACCTCAAGATATGTAGGAGGGAGAGGATCGAGTGGAGGGTATTGCCCTGCAAAGAAATACTTTGATAGCAAAGACTATCATAAAGAACTCCTGCTGTGTAGAAATACCTCTTGCGGATGGTTTGGTTTTGAACCTGAGCTAAGAAGCAAAGGATGCTGCCCATTCTGCGGAGAGAAAGAATTAATTAGCAATGATTTTCTAAAACCATGGGGATTTGCTCCTAAGGATGGTATGCCTGTTTCCACTCATGGTGAGATAGTTGAAACATCATTTGCTGAGCCGCCGTTCTATTCCGCAACGCCTGACGAAGCAATGAAATCTACAGACTATAGTCACGTTAAATATAATAGTCGTAGAGATTGCTCTTTAGTTGTAATCAACAAGGGGCCTAGAGGAGAAGGATTTAGCGTATGCACACGGTGTGGAGCTGCAGTTCCTACCGATAATGAGGCTAAAATGACAAAACGAAGCGTGGCAATTCGTACTCCGTATCGAGGAAGAGGAAGTTGCCAGCATACCTTTGCCTCCGGTATATTCCTAGGGGATCAATTTTCTACGGATTTAGTTATCTTCGAGATTGAGCTAGACCCGGAGCAAGTTTGCGCATATGATCCTCACAGTAACTGGCTGAAGCGTGCAAGAATATCTCTAGCTGAGGCTATGAGGCTCGCCGCCGTTAACATTCTAGATATTGATTTTAACGAACTTAGTGTGGGAAGTCGGACAAGAATAGGAAGTAATAGAGTATATGCGGATGTGTTTCTATTTGATGCTTTATCAAGTGGTGCAGGTTATTCTGCCTCTCTAGGCGAGCAGTATATTATCGAACGGCTGTTTAATGAAACGAGAAATATCCTTGAGTGTACATGCGACGCATCCTGCTTCTCGTGTCTTAAACATTACGGTAATAAACTTATCCATAATGTGCTCGACCGACATGCTGCTATAGATTTGCTTGACTATGCAGTGTCTGGGAAGAGGACTGTTGATTTCTCTGAACCAGAGGTGAAAAAACTGTTTGGTCCTCTAATCGAGATGATTAAGAACGACACTAATATGACTGCCGTTCTACAAGGTAAGGAGTTACAAGTCAGAAACGGGAGCGAAGAATTATCTATTGAGTGTTTACCTGATATGATTCCGATGAATAATTCTAACGACTCTACAAAATGGTGGGCACAGCAACTCAGATATGATCTTCCTACCGTTTTTGAAGATATAAAGGAATCTTTTAGATAGATTCGTACTAGTTGAAATTAGCTGAAAAGTTTTGCATAGTTTAAGTCGTCGGTATATACATACTGTATATACCGACGACTTAAAAATTGGGCTATTCAGTGGTCGTGGTCGTCGTTGCAGTCAAATCATAGACAGTCACACCGCCGACGGTCTTTGCTGTGTAGTTCTCAGCTACCCATTCAGCAATTTCTGTTGCTGCAGAGGACCCGCCCATTTGGCCGCCACCCATATTTCCACCGGAAATGTAGTAGTGGATCAGCCCCTTCTTGACGTATTCCTTGAACTGAGCAAGAGTAGGGTAATTGTCAGTTCCGTTGAAGCCACCGATAGCCATTACTGGTTCATCGCTTGCCAACTGATAGGAAGCTGCGTTCTGGGAACCAGTTGTGGCTGCTGCCCAGCGGTACTTGGAAGCATCCTTTTGCAAAAGAGCAATAAGCTCTGTGTTACTGGAAGCTCCACTGCCGCCCATCAGGCCGCCCATGCCACCGCCAGGTCCACCCTGCTGACCGCCTTGGCTATTCTGGTTCTGAGAATTCGAAGAGGTGTCAGACGAGGAGTCAGAAGAAGAATTTCCTGAATTGGACTGGCTGCCGGACTGGTTATCAGATTGCTGGTTCTGGGAATTTCCCTGTGCTGAATTTCCTTGTGGCTGTCCTCCTGGGAAAGAGTTTGAATTACCCGAGTTGGATGATCCATTCTGTCCCTGAGGAGCGTTACTGCCCTGTCCGCCAGGGCCGCCCTGGCCTCCAGAGCCGCCTTGTGAGTTGTCATTTGATCCGCTAGGACCACCGTTTTGACCCATCTGTCCGCCAGGTCCGCCCTGCTGGCCTCCATTTTGACCATTTTGACCATTCTGGCTACTCGAACCACCCTGACCCATTTGGCCTCCCATTTGGCCGCCCTGGCCACCATTCTGTCCACCAGGGCCTGCCATCTGAGAGCTCTGCGACGTAGAGTTACTATTTGCTGCGTATGCTACTGTCCACACAGTTGGAGTAACCAGCAAAGCAGCTGAAGCAATACCAATGGCAAGATTCCGAGCCATATGGGATTTTGGTGCAATTTTTTCGTTTGCCATGTTAGTCTCCATTAATTAGTTGCAGTAGAACTATTTGTTGTTGAGGAATTGTCAGTGGTAGTGTTCGACTGGTCAGAATCGTTAGAAGTACCGTTATTCTGATCGTTAGGTGTACCCATCTGACCGTTGCCCTGGCTATTGGACTGTCCATCAGTTTGACTGTCGGACTGACCGTTCATGCCGCCCTGACCGCCCATCTGGCCGCTAGGACCACCCTGACCCATTTGACCCATCTGAGACATTCCCGGACCGGAATTCTGTGCGGCATTCGAAGCAATCATCCATGTAGTTGGAGTAATCAAGATTGCAGCTGCGATGAAGCCGGTTGCGATATGCAGAATGGTCTTCTTGCGCTCAGTGTTTTCTGGAGTGGCAGCCACGGTTTGTGCTGGCTGTGCGTTTGGCGCAGTCTGAGTAGTTGGCGCTGCCTGAGATACCTGTGGTGCAGTTGCTTCTACAGCTGGGATTGCTGTCGTTGGGTTATCAGCAGCATTCTGGTTGAACTCGGAGTAAGAATTGTTATCGAAGTTAGATGTGTTTGTCATGATTATTCCTTAGTTGTTAGTAGTGGTAGTTGTGGTCTGAGCTGATGAGGACTGTACGGTAGAAGACTGTGCAGTCGAATCATCGTCAGAGGTTGAATTATCAGTGTTTGAATTATCGGTAGTTGTGTCGTCGGTAGAATTTCCGGACGTTGAGTCATCCGTAGTCGAATTGCTCTGGTTATTAGAGCCGCCCATACCGCCGCCCTGTCCGCCAGGGCCGCCGCCCGGAGCACCGCCGCCAGGACCGCCCATGCTGCCATTTGGTCCAGCAGTTACGATCGAACCTTGGTGTCCAGTAGAGACAGTTGCGACTGTCCAAGCAATTGGTCCCGAGAGCATGGAAACTGCTGCGAGAGCTGCTGCAATACCTGCTACGAGCTTGTACTGGGAAGTAGTTGTGCTCTGTGGTCCGTCGAGGTTTCGAATGCCACCCCAGATGAAGATGGCTGCAGCTACAAATCCAGTAGCGAGAACCATATAAGCGAGAGCAGTATATCCACTTGCCTGGCTAATGAGGTAGTACGACCACAATCCTGTAGACAGAACTGCTAGTGCTGCTGTAAATGGAGCCCATACTGTGTGGCGCTTAGCCCACAGGAGAGCGATACCGATTGCTGTCAAAGTTGCGATTGCTGGAGACAATGCGACTGTGTAGTAAGCGTGGAAGATACCCGACATGAAGCTGAAGATAAGCCATGTCACGATCAACCATCCACCGAAGGAGATAGCGAATGCGCGGCGAATATCGGTGCGATTCTTCCAGCCAGCGACGACCAGAGCAACAACCATACCAATCAAAGCTGCGAAAACAAGCCATGCGATCTGATCATTAAACTCACTGGTAAACAAGCGATTCCAGCCAGTTTCACCCCACATGCCACCTTGAGACTTCGAGGAGCTTGCACCTGGGACGACCGAGCCTGTTTCATCTCCGGTCAAACGTCCGAAACCGTTATATCCGAAGGTCAGTTCGATGAAGGAGTTATTTTGCGAGCCACCAATGTATGGACGCATATCTGCTGGAACGATGACGGTCAAAAGAACCCACCATCCCGCGCTGATGACGAGAGTAGCAACTGCTACAAGACCGTCAACGATACGACGCCATACCTTAGTAGGGGAAGCGATAAGGAATGCGATAGCAATTCCTGGAAGGATAAGCATGACCTGAAGCTGCTTGGTCAAGAAGCCGAAGCCTACAGCGACACCAGCAAGAGCCATCCATCCAGTTCGACGCCAATTTCCTGCACGAGATGTGTCATATTCAAGAGCGCGAAGAGCGGCTGCTACAGCAATTGTTTCAAGGAAGACGAGCAAAGCATCAGGATTATTGAATCGGAACATCAATGCTGCCACTGGTGTGGTGATGAAGATAACTCCAGCGATGATGCCTGTCCAATTTCCCCAATATCGACGAGTAACTGCATAAATCAGATACGTTGTAGCAACGCCGAGCAATGCCTGAGGGAGAAGAATTGCAAAAGAGTTCAAACCAAAAATTCGAACAGAAAGAGCCATCAGCCAAATAGATGCAGGTGGCTTATCGACGGTAATTGCATTTCCTGAGTCCGAAGATCCCCACAAGAATGCCCACCAATTTTTCGATCCTGCCTGGGCAGCTGCGGAATAAAATTCGTTCGCATACCCAGAGGCTGTTAAATTGATGAAGAAAACAGCCACGGCTGCAATCATCAAAGCCGAAATCGCAATCCAATCGTTTCGCGTTCGTGAAGGTAACACGAACCTATTGGTATACGACTTAAGTCGAGAATGTGTATTCATAAGAATCCTTAAAAATTTTGAAGGATAAAAATTAAGCGGCAGTTACAAGAAGCTGAACGGGAACGAGACTTCCTCTGAACAATGGATCTCGGTTTGTCTCCAATGCTCGCGCTCGCGTTTGCAAGGAGCCCTTAAATCCACGTCCGAGAGTGCGACGCATCCGCATCATTCCTCGTAAATCTTTGAAAACTGTATCTGCGATATGAACGGAAGTTTGCTCATCTTCTACCCAGCGAACAGGAACTTCATTGAGGCGAAGACCCTTGTACTGTGCTAAGAGAAGCATTTCTGTATCGAAGAACCATTCGTTATCCAGCAATTGTGCATACATAGACTGGAATGCATCAGCTCGAATCGCTTTGAAACCGCACTGTGCATCACTAAACAATGCACCAGAGTAAGAACGTAAAAGAGTGTTATATGTGCGGGAGATAAATTCGCGCTTCACGGATCGAGTCGTCTGAGATTCCTTCATCAAGCGAGAACCGATAGCAAGATCTGCCGTTCCGCGAAGAAGAGGGGAAACGAGTGCATCAATGTGCTCCAAACCAGTAGATAAATCAACATCCATATACGCGAGAACTCGTGCCTGAGATGTGAGCCATGCAGTCTTTAATGCGAATCCGCGACCTTTACGATCGACGCGAAGAGCGCGTACATGCTGAGCATCGCGTTGAACGAGCTTGCATGCGATATCCCATGTGGAATCCGTGCTCGCATTGTCTGCTATCACAATTCGCCATGAGAAGTCTGCAGCTTGAGCGTGACGAAGAGTAGTTCCGAATTCATCGCGTAGACCAAGAAGGTAATTACTGAGTACAGTGACGCAACGATCCAGATCTTTCTCCTCGTTGTAGACGGGAATAACAAATTCCACATCGACACGATCTGCGTTACCCAATTCATCAGAAATATGTGTGAGGTACTCCTGGGATGACTGAGTAAGAGTATTCTGAGTAATCATTGTGTGCTCCTTTCTGCGATAATTACATTTCACTGGATGCCCCTGTGGATAAACCTCAGATGAGGTTTGAACTAACTTCGTGTTTGCGAAAAAAGAACTGGAGGCAAGATGGGAATTAGCTGAAAGCGCTCACGGAGAGGATCGCACAACTGGCGGAAATTGGCGAAATTCGCGTAAACGTACGGAAAATAAGCGGGAAAATGAGCGGTATCTTCTGCACAATTGAGGAAAAAAGAGGAAGAAAAAGAAGAAAAATTGGAAAGCATACAACTGCAGAGCAGGAAACAAAACGGTATAGTGGACGTAAGAATACTTCAATGAAGGAGGACTCTATGAAATACGTATCTGTCGGGACAACGGATGTTCAGGCATCAGCTATTACTCAAGGTGTCATGCGTATGGCAAGTAAAACTTCTGACGAGGCAACGGCGATTACCGAGACAGCGTTAGAAGTAGGAATTAATTTCTTTGATACGGCTGATGTGTATACGGATGGGGAGAGCTCCCGAAAATTAGGTGAGGCATTGCACAATCTGCATGTCGATCGTGAATCTATCTATCTTCAAACTAAAGTAGGAATCGTATCCGATAAAGAAACGGGTGCGATTAGCTATTACGATTTTTCTCCTGAACGAATCCGCGAACGAGTCGAGTTTGAATTGACAAACTTGCGCACGGATTATGTGGATTTCCTTCTTTTGCATCGCCCAGATACGCTCATGGAGCCGGAAGCGATTAATGAGGTTTTCCTGGAACTCAAGGAATCTGGAAAAGTTCGTCATTTTGGAGTGAGCAATATGTCTCCATGGCAAGTCGAATTTTTGCAAAATGGGCTCGATGTGAAGCTCGAAGCGAATCAATTGCAAATGAGCTTGGCTCATTCGGGTATGGTAGATCAGACTTTCTTCACGAATATGATGGATACACGTTCTGTAGACCGTGACGGTGGACTGCTGGATTACTCGCGTCTTCGTTCGATGACTATTCAGGCATGGAGTCCTGTGCAGAAAGGCTTCTTTGGAGGAGTGTTCATCGATGATCCGGAATATGCGAACCTCAATGGTGTTCTTGAGGATCTTGCGGGTAAGTATAGTGTGACAAAGAATGCGATTGCTGCTGCGTGGCTTCTGCGGCATCCTGCACACATGCAAGTGATTGTCGGAACGATGAATGAGCATCATATTCGTGAATTTGCTCAGGCTGCTGATGTTGTGTTGACTCGAGAAGAATGGTATCGCTTGTATGCGGCTGCAGGGAATTTGTTGCCATAACTCGTTACCATAAATGACTATGTATAATTTCACGCCACAACGCTGCACAACTACTCGCAAAATTATGTATAAGACGAAGGAACAAGCACAAACTGCTGCTCGTAATAGTTATGCAGAGTGTGGCGTGCAATTATGGGTGTATGTGTGTGAGTATTGCCGTACATGGCATTTGACGAGTCGTCCGCCGATTCAAGAGTCTTTGCGACATACGTCGTCGGCTTCAGGAGCGGGTAATGCTGGTAAATCGGGGCGCAATTCCCGCTCATCATGGGGTGGAAAACCAATCGTGTCACGTAAAAAGGGATTCAAGCCACGCAAGCACTAGTATTTTTGTGCGTCCCTGCGCTCAGATGCGAGTGTGGCGCTGAGCATGCCGTAGTTTTTGAGGGGCTCTGACGAGTCTGATAGGGGAGTGAAAGGAGGGAATTGCGTGTCAGCACGACTTACGTCAGCACAATCTGTGTCAGCGCAATCTGCAGAAGTACGACCTGCAGAAGTACATCGTAATAAGTCTAGGTTGCTTAGATTCGCGTGCCTGCTCATCGTTTGTATTCTTACGTGTGCATCATTTACTACGGCGTTCATGACAATTCGCTCGACTCTTCTTCTTTGTGATGGTTTACGTGAAGTTGAACGAATCAATCAATCTGGAAGTTATACAGCAAATCTTTTTTCCGAGAATGAGCAGAATACGGATACGAATAATGGTTTACCCGATACTGATACCATATCGGATGATGCGTTCAATCGAGTATATGACTTCATGAACGATCATACGGATTATGCGCTATATTCCGATGGGTATATAGCACATCTTTCACAGATGCCCAGCGGGAATGTCTCGGTCACTTATCTCAATAAGCAGTATTATCAGCTGGCTGACTTTCCGCTGTATCAAGGCACTGCATTGAATTTTGACTATCTCGATGGAGAAAATGCTCAAGAGATTCCCGTACTTGTGGGGTACGGAGTAGGAGAGAAATATCCAGTGGGGTCTCGTTTTTACGATAGATGACTTTTCTACTGGAAAGATGCGGCGTTTCCGCGTACAAGGAGTGCTCAAGAAAGACAATGTATCATCGCTATTTTATGCTCCAGATTTCAAAAGATTTACCAATTTCTCGATAATTGTCCCCGTTACGGCACAGTCTCTTAAAACTACAGGAAAAGACTTGAGAATTAACGCATTAACAAATGTGATTATTCTGCGTTCTCGC
This sequence comes from uncultured Alloscardovia sp., assembly GCA_963543015.1. Classification (GTDB taxonomy): domain Bacteria; phylum Actinomycetota; class Actinomycetes; order Actinomycetales; family Bifidobacteriaceae; genus Alloscardovia. The sequence continues at coordinate 159,565 of CAUTYZ010000004.1, read as the reverse complement.
GATAGTTCGATGACCACAGAGAGCGTGGTGAAAAATTTATCGAAACTTATTCATAATGAACTCCATATGGAGATTAATTTCTACAGTGCTCATGACAATACGAGCTATTGGTATGAGGAGTTCATTGCGCCTCAGCGAAAGAGCATAGCCTTGTGCGTAGTGGCATGCATACTTCTATGGGTTATGATGTTTTGGCTGATAGGCCAGTATGCGAAGTTGCAGGAAGGCACGCACAATCTTCGCAGATTTCTTTATAAGAAATTCAGTATCATCATCGCACTACCATGTGCGGCACTCTACTGTGCTGAGGCGATTTCTCAATATAGTGAATGGATGCGTTCAGAAATTTATGGATCTACCTATGGATTTATGGGAATACTCCCCGTGGATTGGGCAGCTTTGCTAGGAGCTGCGGTCATCCAGATTGGCATATCTCTTCTTGTGTGATTGGATTATAAGACGACAACGGACGGTGGAGAAGCGGAATATCTGAGCGTAAAAACTGGCGGATACATGTGCAAAATTTTGCAGAATGTACCCGTTTTTTTGTGATGAAGACGCGTGGCGAGTGATGGTAACTCTTAGAAGCTTCTTCCCGAAAATCCTTGAGCTCGCGAAGGCTTGCCAAATGCTTTTGCAAGGCGACCTGTATCCGTGGCCTTTTCTGCAATCAGCTCAGTGAAAGCGTGGACAGGATGAGTTGGTTCGCGCAAATCGTAATACTGCACAACCTGAGCGTCAAAATCCGCAAGTGCTTCGGTCATATTTGGCGTTTCGGAATCATCAGGATATGTGTTTTCAAAAATTTGCAAAGAGCGATCCATGCGAGGCTTGAGCTGTGGTTCCTGAGCAGGATGGCCAATTGCCAGTCCAAGTACAGGGAATGTGTAATCTGGCAAATGAAGGATGTCGATGACTTCTTGAGCATTATTGAGGATGCATCCCAAAATTACCGTGCCCAATCCTAAAGATTCTGCGGCAGTTTCCATAGCGTGCAGGGCGAGAACAGCATCGTTTTGACCTTGTGTGAATGTGTAATCAGAATCAAGAGTGATGTCAGATTCAGGAATTCCCGCTTCACGCGCGATACGCATATTGCGATGATTGTCGATAACAAAAATATACAGTGCAGGCGCTTCAGCAACGTATGCTTGGGCGCCGATACGCGTCAATTCTTGTGCAATGGAATGGTCGGTAATGCGAATCGCTGACCATGCATTAAAGAACTGGCTCGTTGCTGCACGTTGAGCTACGGTTTCGAGGGTTTCCAATTCGTCTGCTGTCAAAGGTTCGTCAGTCCATTGACGAATCGTGCGACGCTGTAACAATGTATCAATTGTGGAATTATGAATAAGAGACATGCTCTCTATAGTAATAGCGTGGGCATAAACGCAAAAGGTTTATATGCAAAAAGAGGAGAAAATATTCTCCTCTAGAAGTTTTCGTGTATACGCTGTAGTTGGCGTATTGCTACTTTCGAATGCTACTTTCGGCGCGCGCGAGAATTTTCGTTACGCTCTGCCTTCTTATGGCGAGCGTTAACAATTCCGACCGAGCTGCGGTCAGCAAGGCTTGACACGAGAGAACCTAACGTAGCAGAAAAACCAGCAAAAAGCATGGATGCAAGAATTCCATCGCGAACTGTATCGCCATTAGCGTCGATTGCCTTGTCGCCAAGGATGCGTTTCTTTCCTGAATTCCACAAGAAATCAGCGAGCTTACTGACGGCGAATCCAGCGACTGCTGGCAGTGCAAACTTGATGAGCTTATCAAAAGCATCATCTGGGTCGTTCTTCAATCGAGATCGCATCGCGTTCACGCGAGTGTCTACAGACTTAAATTGCTCGCGCGCATGAGATACTTGTGGGCTTTCGAATGCCTCATCTGTCTCAGGAAAATGCTTTTCGCTCATGCACTTATTATAGGCATACTATCCATACTTCGGTTTATACATCAGTCCGCACTTCAGGAAGCGCCACGATGTGAACGTTATTATTTGCTAAGATGAAAAACATGAATCAGCACATACAGAGTACACATTCTGATCGAGGTCGTCTCATTTTACTTCGACATGGACAAACTGTGTGGAGTGAATCTGGCCAATATACCGGTCGTACAAATATTCCTTTGACGGCAGAAGGTGAGAATCAGGCACGTCGAGCGGGGGAGCGTTTGCGTGACGCTGGTTTTGATATTAAGCCGGAAAATGTTTTCGTATCGCCACTTATTCGTGCGCAAAAAACAGCACAATTAGCGGGTTTTGAAGGTTTTACAACGGAGTTTAACCTCAGTGAATTTGACTATGGTCCAGCAGAAGGGCATACGCGTGAGCAGGTAGCGCAGGCATTGGGCGTGGAATCGTGGAATATTTGGGATACGGGTCCTTTGGAATTGCCTGCGAGCTTGCAAGGTGAACGAGTCGAGCATATCCCTAATCATGGCGATATTACTGTCGTGTCGGGCGTGGGTGAGTCGAGTGATCAGGCTGCTGCTCGCGTTCGAGAAGTTATCGAGCAAGCTCTTCCTCGCTTAGAGGCGGGGGAGGATGTGCTGTGTGTCGCGCATGCTCATATTTTGCGAATCCTGACGACACAATGGTTGGGGCTACATCCAAACCAAGCACGGTGTTTCAAGCTGGATACTGCTCGCTTCTGTGTACTGGGATGGCATCATAGTGACCATGTCGTCGAGCATTGGAATATGTAGGATTTTATAGGGTGTTGGGAAGTTCCGTTGTGCAGTAATTGCGCGCGGAACTTTTTATTGTGTGTCTCACAATTGTCATAAAAAATATTTCTCAAAAATTTTTGAAAAATATGGGAATAAACTTGCCAAATAAAAGTTGAGTGATATAGACTCAAGTTTAGAAAGTTGATAAACAGTTACTCAACTTTAGAAAACTTGAAAAGGACATGACAAGACATTTTGAGGAAAGGACACATATTATGGGTCGCGCAGTAGGTATTGATTTAGGAACAACTAACTCCTGCATTGCAACTTTGGAAGGTGGACAGCCAACCGTTATCGTAAATGCTGAAGGTTCTCGTACAACCCCTTCGGTTGTAGCATTCAGCAAGTCTGGCGAAATTATCGTCGGTGAAGTCGCTAAGCGACAGGCTGTAACAAACGCAGATCGCACTATTTCTTCTGTGAAGCGTCACATGGGTACCGATTGGACCGTGGACATTGATGGTAAGGAATGGACTCCACAGGAGATTTCTGCACAAATTTTGATGAAACTCAAGCGTGATGCTGAAGCATATTTGGGTGAGCCAGTAACTGATGCAGTTATTACCTGCCCTGCATACTTCAACGATGCACAGCGCCAGGCAACTAAGGATGCTGGTACTATCGCAGGCTTGAACGTACTTCGTATCATCAACGAACCAACCGCAGCAGCACTTGCATACGGTTTGGAAAAGGGTAAGGAAGACGAACGCATCCTCGTATTCGACTTGGGTGGCGGTACTTTCGATGTTTCCTTGCTGGAAATTGGTAAGGACGACGAAGACGGCTTCGCAACCATTCAGGTACAGGCAACCAATGGTGACAACAAGCTCGGTGGTGACGACTGGGATCAGGTAATTATTGACTGGATCGTCTCCGAAGTAAAGAACAAGTATGGCGTTGACGTATCCAAGGATAAGATCGCAATGCGCCGCTTGAAGGAAGCAGCTGAGCAGGCAAAGAAGGAATTGAGCTCTTCGATGTCGACAACTATTTCTCAGCAGTACTTGGCAATGGCTCCTGATGGAACCCCAGTACACCTCGACGAAACTTTGACTCGTGCAAAGTTCGAAGAAATGACTTCCGACTTGCTTGATCGCTTGCGCAAGCCATTCAACGCTGTTCTTGCAGATTCTGGCGTATCGGTATCTCAGATCGATCACGTAGTTCTCGTTGGTGGATCTACACGTATGCCAGCTGTTCAGGAACTCGTTAAGGAATTGACTGGTGGCAAGGAACCAAACAAGTCTGTAAACCCTGATGAAGTAGTAGCAGTCGGTGCAGCAGTACAGTCTGGCGTTATTAAGGGAGATCGTAAGGATGTTCTCTTGATTGACGTTACCCCATTGAGCCTCGGTATCGAGACCAAGGGTGGCATTATGACAAAGCTCATCGAGCGTAACACTGCTATCCCAACCAAGCGTAGCGAAGTCTTCTCCACTGCAGAAGACAATCAGCCTTCCGTACTTATTCAGGTATTCCAGGGCGAACGTGAATTCGCACGTGACAACAAGCCATTGGGTACTTTCGAACTCGGCGGAATCGCTCCAGCACCTCACGGTGTACCACAGATTGAAGTTACCTTCGATATCGATGCTAACGGTATCGTTCACGTATCCGCAAAGGATAAGGGAACAGGTAAGGAACAGTCTGTAACCATCTCCGGTGGTTCTGGACTTGATCAGGACGAAATCGATCGTATGGTGAAGGAAGCTCAGAGCCACGAAGCTGAAGATAAGAAGCGTCGTGAAGAGGTTGATACTCGCAACCAGGCTGAATCCTTCGCATATCAGACCGAGAAGCTCGTAGCTGACAACAAGGATAAGATTTCGGAAGAAGTCGCATCTGAAGTTACCGAAAAGGTTAACGCTTTGAAGGAAGCTCTCAAGGGTGACGATATTGAAGCAGTAAAGGCTGCTCAGTCTGTGCTCATGACTTCCGCTCAGAAGGTAGGCGAAGCTCTCTACGCACAGCAGGGCGCTGCAGGCGCAGCAGGTGCTGGTCAGGCATCCGCAGGAAACGCATCGGATGACGATGTTGTAGACGCCGAAGTAGTGGACGACGACAAGGAATAATATGTCTGAATTCAACACTGAAGAATATTTGAACGGCATGGAAGATGCTGACAATCTTGCTCAGCAAGCTTCCCATGCTGGTCACGAAGCAGATAAGGACACTGAGGAAGCTCAGTCTGCCGAGTCTACATCTCCAGTATCAGATGTGCCAGAGAAGAATGCTGACAGTGCTGATAAGGGCAGTGCTGACAATGAAAGCGCACCAGAGGGTGCTGCTGAAGATTCGCTGACTCCATTAGGAAAAGCGAAAGCAGAAGCAGCTGAGTACTTGGATGCTCTCCAGCGAGAGCGTGCAGCTTTCGTCAACTTCCGAAATCGCGCAGCAAAAGAGCAGGATAGTTACCGCGAACACGGAATCGTGGACGTTCTCACGGCGCTGCTTCCAGCTTTGGATGATATTGATCGAATTCGTGCAAACAGCCAGTTGGATAATTCATTCGCAGCTGTGGCAGCAAAGATCGATAAGACATTCGAAAAGTTTGGAGTAGAAAAGTTCGGAACTCCAGGAGAAGCATTCGATCCGACACGACACGAAGGCATTTTGCATAAGCCAGATGCCAACGTTACTGAAGAGACAGTAGACACCGTCGTAGAAGCAGGCTACAAGATTGGAGATCGCGTTATTCGCGCGGCTCGAGTCGTTGTAGCTGTTCCTCAGGAATAAAATTTCATAGGAATAATGGCGGTCGGCTAGTGTCGGCCGCCATTGTCATATACACGTTTATGTACGGTTACGTATGCACTGGAAAGCAGCATACGAAGAACAATTAAGGGGAGTCATATGGCTGAACAAGATTGGCTTGGAAAAGACTTCTACGCAGTTCTAGGAGTCTCGAAAGATGCTGACGATAAAGAAATATCGAAAGCATTTAGAAAATTAGCGCGTAAGTATCATCCAGATTCAAATCCAGGAGATGCTGCCGCGGAAGAAAAATTTAAGGAAATCTCAGAAGCGTATGAAGTTCTGAGTAATAAGAGCGAGCGTCAAAAGTACGATGCTATCCGCTCGTTCGGAGCTGGCGGAGCACGATTTGCCGGCGGCTCGGGAGCAGGCGGATATGAAGACGTCTTCAGTTCCATGTTTGGCGGCATGGGAGGCGGATCTCGCACTGGATATAGCAATATCAACTTTGGTGGGATAAACCTCGACGACTTGATGTCTCAGGCATCAGGCGGTTACGGTCAGCCACGTCGTTCAGGATTTAGCGGATTCGGTGGCGGTTTTGGAGGCGGCTTCGGCGACGGCTTCGGTCAGTCTCACAATCCATACGAACCTGAACCTGAACCAGTAAAGGGTGAAGATCGCAAGTCGTCTGTCACGCTGAGCTTTGCAAAGGCAGTGCAGGGGGCTACGGTTTCTTTGAAGGTAAACGGCCAGTCCTTCAAAACGAAAGTTCCAGCAGGTGTCAAAGATGGCCAACGCATTCGCGTACCAGGCAAGGGTAAGGCAGGACAGTTTGGTGGACCTGCAGGTGACCTGTATCTTACGGTTCATGTCAAGCCTGATGAGCACTTCACAATGGACGGGATTAACCTCGTTCGTACTGTGCCCGTAACGCTGGCAGAAGCTGGTCTCGGCGCTCACATCACAGTTCTCGATTTCGAGAACAATCCAGTGGATGTGAAGATCCCTGCGGGGTCAAGCTCTGGAACGGAAATCCGCGTGAAGAAGTACGGTGTCAAAACTGCAAAAGAGACGGGCGACTTGATTGTGAAGATAAACATTCGTCTTCCAAAGAAGCTCACTTCTGCACAAAAAGAAATTCTCAAAGAATTCGATGCAGAAACAGCACATCTGAACGCGGATATCGCACAAGAGCGCATTCAGGAGAAATAACGCTATCTGCGCACGCCATGAGGAGTCGGTCTAAACGGGGCTTTGCTAGGCTTCGTGGGCTTTCCACAGTAAGCTTACAGAGATTAAAACGGCTGAACTCATGTGCGTGCGGTGAACTTTCGATAAGATAGAACGCAAGAAATAAGGAGATGAGCTATGGCACGACTGGATAGTCAAACGCGACAAGCATATATAGCATGCGCGCAGGCAATAGCCGAAGGGCGAATTGACCTCGATGGTGCTGACGCATCAGGTTTCGGGGTGGATGAGCCAGTTTTTAACGTCTCCCAAACCGCGCAACTTGTCATCATTCATCCTCAGACACTGAGGCAATATGACCGATTGGGGTTGGTTGTACCTCAGCGAACTGAGGGTGGATCGCGGCGCTACGCATTGCGTGATATCGATCGACTCATGCTCACACAGCATCTCATTCAGGACGAATCCATTAATCTCGCGGGAGTGTCCCACATTTTGCAATTAATGGAAGAAAATCGACAGCTTCGACGTCAAGTGCGACGCTTGAAGCAGCCAGCAGGAGCAAGCGTTTTTACTGCTGCAATGGATGGCGAAATTGTCGAAATTTTGCGCTCGAATAAAGATCGCGCTCGCGCAATGGCAAAGGCAGCGGGACTTGTTCATGATGAGAGTGACAAATCGTCACGAGACGGAAAATCAGAACATAGCGAAATTGTCGTGCGTCCAGCACGCGGACGATTCCTGCCACGCGGTACATCTGCAGCTTTCCTACTGGAGATTCCGCATGTGAGCAGTGATGATGACGAACGCGAATAAGTTCTGATGAAGAGCTCGGCAAGGTTTTCCGAGACGTAGTATATACGACAAAACGGGGTAAGCTCAGGAGAATGCTTACCCCGTTTGTTTTACCTGGTGTTCAACGAAGACACTAACTACCGCAATTTAGAATCCGTCGGAGGCGGTGCTGTCGTTTTGCGCACTTGCAACTTCACTGGAATGATATCGTGTGTAGCTGCAGAGTAATCATCGTCGATAAGACGCAGCACTTTATGCGCAGCAAGGATGGCCATATCTAAAGGCTTCTGCTTAATCGTCGTCAGTCCAATTTCACCAGAGAAAGTCGAATTGTCATATCCCATAACGGAGATATCTTGAGGGATATCCATTCCTGTTTCGCGGAACTTAAAGACAAATGGTACGGCAAGCGAATCTTGATGGAAGAAGAGAGCGGTAGCCGTTTTATTTTCTGGCATCATCAGTGATGAGTAAATTGTGCTAAATACTTCCTCGGTTGGTTCCGTCCGAATAAAAGAGTACGCTATATCCTCTTCCTCACATGCTTGCTTGAAACCATTAATACGCGACCACGAGCTAAAGTGCAGTCCGCGAGCAAATTCCGTGTAACAGTATGCGACATGGCGATGGCCCAATTGCTTCAAATATCGCACACCGATAGACGTGCCCTCATAATCATCGATGCTCACTGATGCGGTAAAACCTGTCGTATCAGCGATATTAATTCCGACAATAGGAACACGCGCTTTTTGCAAGCGAACGACCTCGTCTGGACTGATGTCGAAGGATGAGACGACAACTGCATCCACGTTTCCACGCAGGGGGAGAGTATCAAAGAACTGCTTTCGTTCCTCACCATTGGTAATAGGCGAGATAATCAAGTCGTAATGTGCTGAATGAAAGACGGTGTTGAGGCCTTCGATAATGCGGCACGTGAACCAGTCGAGCTTGCTTGAACCCATCAAGAATGCAATGCGCTTTGCTTGACCCGACTTGAAAACGCCTGCCGAACGCGAAATATAGAAGTCAAGCTCGTTTGCAACGCGCATGACCTTGTCGCGAGTTTTCTGAGAAACTTTGTCAGGGTGAGAAAAAACTCGAGAAACCGTTGCAGTAGACACCCCAGCTGCTTGGGCAACGTCGTTAATGCTCGTTTTCATGATGTCCTCTTCGATGAGTTCGTCGTCTTTCTTTCTGTTGTCTCATGGGCTCAGCTGCATGTAACGCTGAGCGATATGCGGCGTATTCACTGTAAAACAGTAGTGTAAACGGTGTAATAATGCCTTACAATCCAGTATCTCGGAGCTGAACGACACGCCGTATCTCAAGAAAATAGTATCACGAAAACGGCAGAAAATGTAACCGTTTACATAAAAATTCTGAAAAATTTTCGAGAAGCTTGCATCGTGGTTGCAACCGTGGAAAAACCACTGTATAGTGGTTACTGCAACAACCAATGTACTTACATTGAAGTAAGGAGAGAAGATGCAATTTAAGAAGATTGCAACCGCAGCAATTGCAACCGCTGGCATTCTTGCAATGCTTGGAGCATGCGGAAGTGGAAATCAGGGCGTTACCGATACTAAGAAGGACAAGGGTCTCGATGTCATCGGAACAAACGTCAAGTATGATCCAAATCACTTGGTTAATGATGGTAAGCCAATTACTATCGAATATTGGACATGGTCAGACAAGGGTGTAGATCCTGTATATCAGCTCTCTGAGGATTATCACAAGATTTATCCAAACGTCACCTTCAAGATCAAGAAGCAGACATGGGATGATTATTGGACTAAGCTTCCATTGCAGCTCAAGGGTAAGAATGGCCCAGCAGTATTCAATATTCATAACTCGTATGATTCATTGATTCGTCCATATGCAGCTGACTACGATATCGATAAGGCACAGCTCGAAGCTGATTACCCAACTTCTGTCGCACACGAAGATGCAAATGGCAAGGTAAAGTACATCGACTCTGTTATCAACACCGGAAACATCTACTACAACAAGACGATGTGGAAGGAAGCTGGCTTGACTGATGCTGATATCCCAACCACATGGGATCAGTTCCGTGAAGTAGCAAAGAAGTTGACAAAGTTCGACGGCGGCAAGATGACTCAGGCTGGCTTCAACTTCAATGGTGGCTACTCTGCAATTTACCAGGGTCTCAACTATCAGAAGGGTACCTTACTCTTCGATGATGATGGTACCAAGGCAAACTTCGACAATGAGACTACCAAGGAAAACATGCAGTTCCTCAAGGATCTCTATGAGAAGGACAAGGTCGGTTCTGTAGACTTCGGTAACGACTACTCCGAGTCCTTCGGTCAGGGTCAGACTGCAATGGTATACGCATGGGGTTGGCTCGAAGGAACCATGAAGGATAAGTATCCAAAGATTGACTACGGCGTATTTGCTACACCAACCTTCGGTACTGATACTCCATTTGCTTACGACCGTTACAACGGTGAATCCACTCCTGGCATCAACAAGAACCAGTCTAAGGAACAGCAGGCTGTAGCTCAGGACTTCGTCAAGTACCTCCTTGCTAACGACGATTACATCCGTCAGGCAGTAAAGGGCTTGAACTCCTTCCCTGCAAAGGCAGATCTCCAGAACGATGCTGATATCTTGAAGAGCCCAGTTATGAAGGCAATTCAGCCACGTGTATCTCGTCTCATCTGGCCAGGTGCAACTCCTGCAACTGTAGAAACTTCTGCAAAGGTAGCATTCGAGAATGCAACTCAGAATGGTATGTCCATCGACGAAGCTCTTAAGGAGGGCCAGACGGCAATGGATAAGGACATGAAGAGTTCTGACTTCAAGTCCGCAGAAAGCAAGTACGAGTTCTTCAACGAACACAAGTAAAACACCGGTAGAATTCGTCTGATGCATCGGGGGCGTGCTTCCAGTTCGCCCCCGTTCGCAACGGATTGGTGTAATGGGCACACCGTTCGCTCCTCAGATGATAGAGATGTGTCTTACGCGTAGACGTAACACAGCCTAACTAGAGAGATAATGATGAAAAAGAAAGATGTATCTGCAAAGCCAAGCAGGCCACTGCTTTCGCGAATCTTCACTTTGAGGAATTTCGCAGTAACTTTCCTCGTAATGTATTTTGCAATTTTCTTGGCATATCCAATTTATAAGGCATTCGACGGCAGCCTTCATAATTGGAACCCGTTGAATGAAACCTACGATTGGGTAGGACTTGAGAATTACAAAGACATCTTAACGGATAAGCTTTTCTGGACGTCCATGGCGAATACCGGAATCTTCCTTGGATGGTCTACGGTTTTCCGTGTCGTCATTGGATTGGGCTTGGCGCTGCTCTTGAGCTCGCGTCTCGTCTACGCGAAAGACACCTTGCGTGGTCTGTTCTACATGCCAACAATTACACCATTGGTTGCAGTAAGCTTCGTATGGTTGTGGATGTTTGATCCACAGTTCGGCATGATTGACAAGGTCACTGGTCTTAATATTAACTGGCTTCATGATTCTAAGTGGGCAATGCCAGCAGTTATCATCATGACCATTTGGAAGGACTTCGGTTACGCAACCGTTCTCTATCTTGCAGGTTTGATGAATTTGCCTCGCGATGTCTATGAAGCAGCGGAAATTGACGGCGCAAATGCGGTTCAGATTTTCTTCCGTATTACTTTGCCTCTGCTGAAGTCAACTACGTTGTTCATCGTTATTACTTCGATGATTAGCTACCTGCAGGCATTTGTTCAGTTCCTTGTCATGACAGAAGGTGGCCCTGGTACCTCGACATATACCATCAGCTACTTGATTTTCGATCAGGCATTCAATAAGAACAACTTTGGCGTGGCAGCAGCTCAAGCAGTAGTACTGTTCATCTTCACAGGTATCCTCACCTTGATTATGTTCAAGATTTCTGGAGATACGGAAGGATTGGCATAACAATGAAAAAGCAAAAAGTTACTAGCCGTATCGGCTCGATTATCTTAACGGTTTTCCTCTTTGCTATTGCATTGATTACAATCGTTCCATTCCTGTGGATGTTCATTTCGTCGTTTGCTCCAAATAGTGAAATCGTGAAGATCAACGGTGGTCTTTTCCCAATGCCATCGACTTTGGATAACTACTTTAGTATCCAAGAGAATTTCAACTTCTTCCGACTCTTTGCTAACTCCCTCTTTGTGGCATCGGTGAAGACCATTATCATTATTTACACATCTGCGCTGATGGGATTTGTCTTCTCGAAGATGCGTTTCTTCGGACGTGACTTCCTCTTTGGTGTGGTCATGAGTACGATGATGATTCCTTGGGCTGTTACCATTATTCCTCAGTATGAAATGATGGTTCAGTTCGGCTGGCTTGACACATATCGTGCTCTGATCATCCCAGGAATGATTTCTGGTTTCGGTATCTTCCTCTTCCGTCAATCTATCTCCGGAATTTCGGATGAATTGATTGAGGCAGCACGTTTGGATGGTGCAAGCGATACTCGAATCTTCCACAGCTTGATTCTGCCATTGAGCCACAATACGATTGCGGCATTGGCTATCTTTACCTTCTTGTGGAACTGGGAAGACTATCTGTGGCCATTCCTCATGATTACCGATGAATCAAAGCAGCTTCTCGCTGTAGGTTTGAAGGCCTTCAATGGTCAGTATGGCACTGATTACGGCGGGTTGTTCGCAGCAACATCATTGGCAATCGTTCCAGTCATTATCGTGTATGTGATCTTCCAGAAGCAGTTCATTGCAGGTATTGCAACAGGAAGTTCAAAGTAAGGTGGTAGCCCTACACTAGGGTTGTGTAACGAAGGGACTACTAGTTCTCTGGTAGTCCCTTTATTATGACGGAAAACGAAGTAGTATTTTGCAAACAATTCCATAAAAATAATTGTCGAAAAGGCGTTGTTTTTATTGGGGATTATAGAGCGTATCCTCTATAATGAAATAGAAAAATGAAAACGTTGTCATAAAAGTTATGGCACATAGAGAAGAAATCGTGACGAATTTTGTCGAAGCGAAGGAGCTTGCAATGGCAGCACATGGAAATGGCGCATTTGCTGAGTACGAGCGTATGCTCGATCCAGTCATGGATGCAAAGCGCATTATTTCGGGTGACCATTGGCGTATCGGCGTGATTACAAACTCGCTGTTGCGCTTTGAATGGTCGGATACTGGCGTATTTGAGGATAAGCCAACTCAAGTCGTCGTAAATCGAAACTGGGATGATGATATTACTATCAATGTCACTGAGCGTGACGGTTATCTCATTATTGATACTGGCGAACTGTATGTGACATATAACAAGAAGCCTTTCACTAAGGAAGGTTTGAGCGTTGTCGTGAAGCATTTGACATCTTCACAGTTCAACACATGGCACTATGGTGATGATGCGCCAGGAAATTTGCGCGGAACTACCCGTACTCTCGATACTATTAATGGTCGTACCGAACTGGAAGAGGGTATTTTGTCTCGCGATGGTTGGGCAATTCTCGATGACTCGGAGTCCAATGTCGTAGCATATGAAGGTGCTTCGCCAAAGGCTGTATTCGGTGAGGAAAACATCAATGCAGGTGGATGGCGAGTATCCTCTCGCGATCATGAAGAAACAGATTTCTACTTCTTCGGTTATGCGCATGAGTATAAGAAGGCTATGCGTGACTTCTTCAAGCTCACCGGTCCTCAGCCTCTCCTGCCTCGCTGGGCAATGGGCAACTGGTGGAGCCGCTACTTTGCATATACTCAGGATGAGTATTTGGAGCTTCACAAGCGCTTTAAGAAGGAAGCAATTCCATTTACTACCGCTGTTATCGATATGGATTGGCATATCACTGATATCGATTCCAAGTATGGGTATGGCTGGACGGGCTACACATGGAATGAGGACTTGTATCCTGACCATGTAGCTATGCTTGCTCAATTGGCTGATGGTGGCTTGAAGACTACTTTGAATGTTCACCCACGCGATGGCGTTCGCGGTTATGAGAAGCCATACAAGGAGCTTGCTGAAAAGGTCGGTATCGATCCAGCAAGTGATGAAGCTGTGGAATTTGATTTGACTTCTCCTCGTTTCGTAGATGGATACTTCGATATGCATCACGAGCTCGAAGATGAAGGCGTAGACTTCTGGTGGCTTGACTGGCAGCAGGGTGGAGTTACCCGCCAGCCAGGTTTGGATCCATTGTGGATGCTCAACCACGTCCACTACATTGATTCTGCTCGCGACGGCAAGTGGCCTTTGACCTTCTCTCGTTATGCAGGACCTGGCTCTCACCGCTACCCAGTAGGATTCTCTGGCGATAGCATCGTATCGTGGGAGTCCTTGCAGTTCCAGCCTGAATTTACGGCAACAGCATCCAACATCGGCTTTGGTTGGTGGAGCCACGATATCGGTGGTCACATGATGGGCTACCGCGACGATGAATTGGAAGCACGCTGGTATCAGTATGGCACCTTCAGCCCAATTAACCGCTTGCACTCCAGCAACTCCGCATTTACGAGCAAGGAACCATGGAACTTCCGTTCAGAAGTTCGCAATGCAATGGTCGAAACCTTGCAGCTTCGTCATCGCTTGATTCCATACCTCTACACGATGAACTATCGTGCATACTCGGATGGTGAGCCTCTCGTACAGCCAATGTACTGGAATGATCCAGAAAGCTGGGATGCATACAGCGTTCCACAGGAGTTCTGGTTCGGTACAGAACTCGTTATGGCTCCAATTACATCCCCATCGGATAAGAACGTTGCTAAGGCAAAGGCAGATGTGTGGTTGCCAGGCGGCGAATGGTTCGACTTCTTCTCCGGACGTCGTTATGTCGCTGAAGGCGATGGTCGTAAGTTCGAAGCATGGCGTGGTCTCAACCGTCAGCCAGTCTTTGCTCGCTCTGGTGCTATCGTGCCATTGGCTCAGTTGGAGTCTGGTGAGAAGATTAATTCCATCGCAAATCCTGAAGCATTCGAAGTTGTTCTCTTCCCATCTGTAGATGGTCAGGCTCGTGAATTTACCATCGTGGAAGATGATGGACAGTTCAACGATGCTCGTGAAGGAAAGACAGCTCGTACTCGCCTCGTATGGGATGGAAAGAACTTCACCATTTCTGCTGTCGAAGGCGATGTGGAAGCAGTTCCAACTTCTCGTACATGGACACTTACTGTGCGTGGCATAGAAGATCTCGGAGCTTCTGCTCTTACTGGTGCAGACGTTGTATCGTACTCGTACGATGCAGAAAACGTGAGTGCTTCCTATACTCTTGCTGCAACTCCAGTTCTTTCCGAAGTACGCGTTGCTATCGACGGTGTAACTCCTGCAGCAAACCCAGTTGCTGAAGATACTCGTAAGATGCTTCTCGATACGCAAATTGCTTACAACATGAAGGAAGCTGTGTACCGTGTAGCATTGAGCGGCAAGGCTTCTGAACTTGCTTCTTTGGGTGCTCAGAAGTTCGACTATGAGTATGGCTTGCACGGACAAAGCAAGGAACACAGCGTAGGCGACCGCATTCCAGCAGAAGTAGAGTCCGCGTTGAAGGAAATTATGTTCCGTTCATAGGACGTCATTTCGATGACTGCATAATGAGTATGACATTGTGACATGAGGGCGATCTGAAGTAGTATTCAGGTCGCCTTCGTTGTATGGTGATAGATAGAAACAGGTACACGATGTCGCATTTGCAGATACGTGTGCCGATATGGTCGAGTATGGTCACAGAAAGGGAGCTCCATATGGCAATCACAGAAGTTGCAACAAATAATGCACCTCAAGCGCTCGGTGCATATAGCCAGGCTGTTACAGCAAATGGTTTCGTTTTCGTATCAGGGCAGCTGGGAATTGATCCTGAAACTGGTGAACTCGCTGGTACAACTCCAGCTCTTCAAACACATCAAGCGATGAAGAATATTAGCGCCATCCTCGAGGCAGCGGGATCGTCGTTAGATAAGGTCGTACGTGCCACAATTTATATGAAGAACGCTTCCGATTTTGCAGAAGTGAACGAAGTCTATGCACAATACTTCGCGGGGGAGAACGCAGTTAAGCCTGCACGCGTGGCGTTCGGATCAAACGTTATTCCTAAGCCAGGTGCAGTGGTTGAGATTGATGCTATTGCAGTAGTGGAGTAGGGGAAAATAAGTTTTACATGAGGCTGGTGGAATGACCATCAGCCTCAATGCGTAGGGGATGATAACATGACGCAATGTTAGCTTGGGAATATGGATGTAGAAGGAAGCTTCGATCTTTTTTACTTGATTATTGGGGTCGCAGCAAAAAGCCTTTTCCTGAAATTTCCGTTCTGAAACGGGCTGTGCGTAACCTCTCAACGACATAAAAATCTCGCAATATTACTTTCTTATAAAATTTCTCAAAAATCTGCCAAAAATGACGATATTTCAAGCATTTAGTAGACCTTAACCGATATAATAAGCCACATGAGTCCAGAAGCACTTGCACAGCTAATTTATGACATCGCCACAGAACTCGTAGAGTCTGGAAAAGCAGGCGAATTGACCATCGACCAGATTCCTGCTGCAGAAAAACTAGCAGTTATGCGTCCAAAGGATCGTGCGCATGGAGACTGGTCCACGAATATCGCGATGCAGCTTGCTAAGAAGGCTGGCATGGCACCTCGCGATTTTGCAACACTTTTTGCTGAAGAATTGAAGAAGGCAGACGGTATCGCAAGCGTTGATATCGCAGGCCCTGGCTTCATTAATATCGTTCTTGATTCTGCGTCGGCAGCAGCAGTTGTCGACACAGTTCTTGATCAGAAGTCAGCATTTGGTACAAATGACCATCTCGGCGGACAGACATTGAACCTTGAGTTCGTGTCTGCAAATCCTACTGGTCCAATCCATATCGGCGGTACTCGCTGGGCGGCCGTGGGCGATTCCATGGCACGCGTTTTGGAGGCAAATGGTTCCAAGGTTGTTCGTGAGTACTATTTCAATGATCACGGCACACAGATTGACCGTTTTGCAAAGTCCCTCGTGGCAGCAGCACACGATGAAGAAACTCCAGAAGACGGTTACAAGGGTGCATATATTAACGATATTGCAGCTCGCGTAATTGAGCAGGCTAAGGAAGATGGCATCGATATCCTCTCCTTGCCTCGCGTTACTGAGGAAGACGGTTCTGAAGGCGATTCCGAGCAGCGTGAAGAATTCCGTAAGCGCGCAGTTCCTATGATGTTTGATGAAATCAAGCAGTCTATGAAGGACTTCCGCGTTAACTTCGACGTATACTTCCATGAGAATTCCGTATATGAATCCGGTGACGTAGATCGTGCAATTGCTGAGCTTCGTGCGCAGGGTGACATCTATGAGAAGGATGGCGCTACATGGTTCAAGTCCACCAAGTACGGTGACGATAAGGATCGCGTTGTCATCAAGTCTGATGGTGAAGCAGCATACATTGCAGCGGATATCGCATACTATGTCAACAAGCGTCGTCGTCCAGTAGACCCTGCGGATGTGGCAATTTACATGCTCGGTGCGGATCATCATGGATACATCGGTCGAATGATGGCAGTATGTGCAGCATTTGGTGACGAGCCAGGCAAGAACATGCAGATTCTTATCGGTCAGATGGTAAACGTTCTCAAGGATGGTGAAGCTGTTCGTATGAGTAAGCGTGCTGGAAACGTCGTTATCATTGATGATTTGATTGATGCAATTGGCGTTGATGCAGCTCGTTACTCTCTCGCACGCACATCCTATAACCAGAACTTGGATATCGATTTGGGGTTGCTTGCAGAGCACACCAATGACAATCCTGTGTACTACGTCCAGTATGCATATGCTCGTTCTCAGAATGTAGATCGCAATGCTGCAGCAGCAGGAATTACCTATGAAGGTGCAGATTTGAGCTTGCTTGATACAGAAGCTGATTCTGAACTTCTTGCCCAGTTGGCATTGTATCCAGCAGTTGTCACGACTGCAGGTGATTTGCGCGAACCACATCGTATCGCTCACTATGCTGAAGAGCTTGCTGGAAAGTATCACAAGTGGTATGCAGCAGAGCGCGTCGTTCCAATGGCATTGACTGAAGCTGAAGAAACTCGTGATAATGCTGAAGCGATTCGCATTGCTAAGAATCCGGAACCAGCTCGTGCAGCTGCTCGTTTGAAGCTCAACGATGCTGCAGGTCAGATTTTGGCAGATGCTCTCGGTCTTTTGGGTGTCTCTGCGCCAGAAAAGATGTAGTATTTGAGCTGAATAAACTCTTCTCAGTGAATAAGGCGTCAGCTCTTAAGGCTGGCGCCTTTTATCATTGCCATGGCAAGTACATCAACCCGTGTAAAGTTCATAGTAAGCGCATGACGAAAAATTGCGGTATGAAAGAGCTAAACACACTTCCCAGAATTTTCTCTGCGTTGACATCGCATGTATTTCAAGAAGAACAAGAAGATTACGAATCCGAAGAATCCTAAGAATCGCAAGAGGAAGGTGCATGATGACCACTCCTGACATTACTCGTATTTGGCCTGCAGGCGTAAGCGTGAATCCGTCTGATGGTGTGATGTCGGATCGCGGCATCAGCTTTGAGCAGCTTGCTCAGCGTTATGGAACGCCACTGTATGTCATAGATACTGTCGATGTGGCAGAGCGAGCAGAATACTTCGTGCATACTGTGCGTGATGCTTTCGTGAATGCTACTACTCATGTAAGCTTTGCTGGAAAGGCATTCCTGTCCAAAGAGATAGCGCGAATCGTCACTGAGCAGGGGATGTTTGTGGATACGTGCACATGGGGAGAAATGCAGATTGCTCTCGCAGCAGGAATCCCTGGACGTCGTCTTGTTTTGCATGGAAATAACAAATCAGATGATGAAATTCGTGTAGCAATTGACAATGATTTTGACAAGATTGTCATCGATGAACCTCACGAGCCAGAACGTATTGCTCGTATCGCCCGTGAACTGGGCAAACGCGCACGCGTAATGGTTCGTGTGACGGTGGGCGTGCATGCAGGCGGCCATGAATATATCTCGACGGCGCACGAAGATCAGAAATTTGGTATCGCGTTGCTTCCAGCTGATCATGGAAATGTCGACGATATTCAGTCTGTTCAGTTCTTTGATCAAGTCGCTCACGGCCCTGCAGTAAGAGCTTTACATTCTGTGCTGGAGCATTCTGATGATTTGGAGCTGGTAGGAATTCACTCGCATATTGGTTCTCAAATTCATGATGCAGATGCATTTATCGCTGCTGCTGAGCGCGTGATGGTTTTGCGCCGTGCATTCTATGCGACGGATGGTTATGTCGTTCCAGAAATTGACTTGGGTGGCGGATACTCCGTAGCATACGTCGACGGCGATGCCTCTATGGATATCGAGACAACTATGCAGCGTATTGCTGAGGCAATTCGTTCCGATTCGGCGCGCGCTGGTTTGCCGTTGCCAATTGTCAGCTTTGAACCTGGTCGCTGGATAGTAGCTCCAGCTGGATATACCTTGTATCGCGTGGGGACGGTAAAAACCGTTGCGCTTGAAGGTGGGAACTCGCGCGTTTATGTCAGTGTGGATGGCGGTATGAGCGATAATATTCGCCCAGCGCTCTATGGGGCTCAATACACTGCTGTCATCGCTAATCGTGCAGCCTCGACGCAGACTGTGAATGCGCGTATCGTCGGCTCGCACTGCGAATCTGGTGATATCGTCGTTCACGATGTGCAATTGCCAGCAGACGTAAAGCGCGGTGATTTGATTGCTGTGCCGGTGACAGGAGCATATGGTCGCACTATGGCAAGCAACTACAATCAATTACTTCGTCCAGCAGTGGTCGCAGTCGATAATAACGGCTCTCACGTCATGATGAGGCGTGAAACTGTAGAAGATTTGCTGAACTTGGATGTGAGTGAATAAACTCATGAACCGGTGAAACAAGCGGCGTATGGTATGTTTTCATATCGTACGCCGCTTTGTGTATCAGTTCTGTCAGCCTTGTCATGCACGTTGTAGTACGCCCACTTGCGCGATGTGCCAAAATAGTGTTAACTATATGAGGTTGAAGCACGTAGCCCTTTATATATTTCTGATGCGTGTCTCACAATGGCAAGAAATATATGCAGTAGTTAGGTTCATGATGCCACGAACACTTTTTCGTCGTAGTGTAACTTTTATTCTCAGTTTTGTAACAGTTTTAGGGCTCGTCGGTGCGCTGGGAGCGTGTGGTTCTGCTCAAAATTCTTCATCGAATTCCCAGCTCAAAACTGTATCCTTTATGCTCAGCTGGATTCCTGATACAAATCATATCGGCGCGTACATTGCCGCTCATAACGGATATTTTAAGCAAGAAGGGCTCAATGTTGATATCGTAGCTGCCTCGCAAGCAGGAGCTGAACAAGCTGTATCCACGGGAGCAGCAGATTTTGCGTTGTCTAATACTTTCAATGTCGGCGTCGCAAACATCAAAAATGCTGGGTTGAAAGTTATCGCGCAAATCCAGCAGCGCACATCTGCTATCTGGTGCTCTCTTGCGTCCAATACCTCGATTACATCTCCGAAAGATTTTGATGGAAAAACTTTTGCAACTTTTGGCGCGAATGAATCTGATGCTGTTATTCGTCGAATGATCCAATTCGATGGCGGCAAGGGAAACTTTGAAAAAGTGACAGTAGGAACGTCCACTTTCCAAACTCTTACCTCGGGTAAGGCAGATTTTGGTGGTTTCTACTCGACATGGGAAGGCGTGCAAGCAGAGCTCAACGGCCCAAAGCTCAACTGCTGGAACGAACCAGACTACGGTGTTCCGGGAAATGCTGATGAAATCGGAATTATCACATCGGATCGCACCATTAAGAATGATCCTACGACAGTTCGCGCATTTACGCATGCCATTCAAAAAGGCTATACATGGGCATATTGGCATCCACAAGAGGCAGCAAAAATTCTGGTTGAAGATGCAAAAGACGCTAATCTCGACCCAGAACTTGTCAAGAAATCTATGCAGGTAATTGTCGATGGAAATTACTGGGGAAACCGTGATGAGGTTGCATCGGGACAGTTCACTATCGGAACGATGAACGAAAAAGCTGCACAAGAATACTTTGATTTCGTGGCGAGAGCGGGCGCATATACCGATCAGAACAATCAGAAGGTAACGAAAGCTCCTCAGGCAAGTCAGCAAGTCGATAGCCAATTCCTGATGAAGGGCTCAGACATAGTAAAGGCAATTCAAAAATGACACAGCGAGTAATTCTTGATTGCGATACAGGCATTGATGATACATTGGCGTTGCTCTATCTTGCTGCGTCGCCAGATGTAGACATCATGGGGGTAGTAGGAACTTTTGGAAATGTTACTGAAAGTCAGGCTACGCATAATAATCGTGCTCTTCTCGATGCTCTCGGGCGAGCAGATGTTCCCGCATATCACGGTCTTTCTGTTCCATCTTTCGATACTCAATCGACTGAATATGAAGTCGATGAGGGATGCGAACGTTTCCATGGTAAGAACGGATGGGGTGGTGCAGAGCTTTCCATTCCTGAGCATGTCACACGAGGAGAAATTCTCGACGATGGGGTGGAATTTGAAGCTGAAGCAGTGCGTACATTCGGTACGGATATCACCGTTATCGCAACCGGTCCTTTGACGAATATCGATGCTTTCTTAACTCAGTATCCAGAGCTTGCATCCTCATTACATCTGGTCATTATGGGTGGAGCGCTGACTCAGCCAGGAAATTGCTACAACCTTATCAGTGAGACAAATATAGTCAATGATCCTGAAGCTGCAAACAGGGTGTTCCATAGTGGCGCGGATATTACAGTTGTGGGAATTGACGTGACGCATCGCGCGTTGATGACTCGCGCCCACAGGGAAACTTTAGCAAAAACGGTGGTGTAGCAGGTGCATTCGTCGCGCAGGCATTGGGATACTACATTAATGCGAATGAACAAGCTGACCCAATTTTCTTGAATGGTTCACCTCTGCATGATCCGCTTGCTGTGGCAGTGGCGCTTGAGCCTGATCTTGTGGATTGTTTCCCGATAAACCTTATGGTCGATCTGGAAGGTCCACAGCGAGGACGAACAGTGGGAGACCCAGCTTTGCTCAATGTTCCAGCAGAGCATGTTCGTGTGGCTTTAACTGTCGATGCGGCACGTTTTGTAGAGCAATGGGAAGCGAGAACTTTGCGCGCGTTTGACCTGATGAATGGCGTGTTGGAATCTGGAATGTCCGAAAAGGCCTGATTTTTCAGGCATGGTGACTTGAGAAGCATCAGGTCGATACACAATTCCCAAAACTTGAGTCAAACACACTCAAGTTTTGGGAATAAGTTTATAGCGAAACTGTTGAACATATCAGAAACGGAATGAACGCCTCGATAATACAAGGAAAATGGGGCGGTGAAGAAAGAAGACTGATATGGAACAGAAATTTACAACTTTAGCTCAAGAAGCTATATCCTCTGCAGTGCAAAGTGCATCTGCAGCAGGTAACCCACAGGTAGAAACCTTGCACCTTGTCGACGCATTGTTGACTCAAGAACAAGGCGTAGTACGTGATTTGCTTGATGCAGCTGGTGCAGATGCTCAAGCTGTCGGAGCAGCGGTTCGTCAAGCATTGGTAGCTTTGCCTCGAGTATCGGGATCGAGTGCCGGTCAGGCAACTGCTTCTCGTTCATTGGAAGCAGCACTTGTCGATGCTCAAAAAGTTATGAGTGCTATGGGCGATGAATATATCTCTACGGAGCATTTGCTCATTGCAGTAGCAGAAGGAAATTCTGAAGCTGCACAGATTATTAAGCGCTTTGGTGCAACGGCCGAATCTTTGAAGGAAGCAGTATCGAGTGTACGCGGCGGTGCTCGCGTAACCAGCCCAGATGCAGAAGGTTCGTACAAGGCTCTCGAAAAGTATTCGACCGACTTGACTGCTCGTGCTCGCGAAGGAAAGCTCGACCCTGTCATTGGACGTGATAAGGAAATTCGTCGTGTTATCCAGATTTTGAGCCGCCGTACTAAGAACAATCCAGTTCTTATCGGTGAGCCAGGCGTCGGCAAGACCGCTGTCGTAGAAGGTCTTGCATTGCGTATCGTCGCAGGTGATGTGCCAACGACTTTGCAAAATAAGCGCGTGGTGACTTTGGATATGTCCTCTCTCGTAGCGGGCTCGAAGTATCGCGGTGAGTTTGAAGAGCGCTTGAAGGCTGTACTGGAAGAAATCGAACGCTCTGATGGTAATGTCATCACTTTTATCGATGAAATTCATACCATCGTAGGTGCGGGCGCTACTGAAGGTTCAATGGATGCGGGCAACATGCTCAAGCCTATGCTTGCTCGAGGAGAGCTGCGTTTGATTGGTGCTACGACTCTTGATGAGTACCGTGAAAACATCGAGAAGGATCCAGCTTTGGAACGTCGTTTCCAGCAGGTATTTGTTGGTGAGCCAAGTGTAGAAGATACCGTGGCAATTTTGCGCGGTTTGAAAGAACGCTACGAAGCTCACCATAAGGTCACGATCGGTGATGATGCTCTTGTAGCGGCAGCAACTTTGTCGAACCGTTATATCACAGGACGTCAATTGCCAGATAAGGCAATTGATTTGGTAGATGAAGCAGCATCTCACTTGCGTATGGAATTGGATTCGTCTCCAGAGGAAATCGACGAATTGACTCGTCGAGTGACCCGTCTCGAGATGGAAGAAATGCAGCTCAAGAAGTCGGAAGATATCACATCTCAGGAACGCTTGGAAAAGTTGCAGGCAGAACTCGCTGATGCACGTGAGCAGCTTGCAGGTCTGAATGCGCGTTGGGAAGCAGAAAAGAGCGGACATAACAAGATTGGTGATTTGCGTGCTCAGCTCGATAGCTTGCGCGTAGAGGCTGATAAGGCAACTCGTGACGGCGATCTTGAAAAAGCATCGCGAATTCTGTACGGTGATATCCCACAGATTCAGCGTGAATTAGCCGTCGCAGAAAAGACTGCAGATGAAGCCGATGAAGCACATGAAGATGGCGTTGATAATGACAAGGAGCCAATGGTTCCTGACCATGTCGATGCAGATTCTATTGCTCAGATTGTGTCTGACTGGACGGGAATTCCAGTTGGTCGACTGATGAAGGGCGAAAACGAGAAGCTCCTTCATATGGAAGATGAGTTGGGGCGTCGAGTCATCGGTCAGAAGGAAGCAGTTCGTGCGGTCAGCGATGCAGTACGTCGCTCTCGAGCAGGAATTTCCGATCCAAATCGTCCAACGGCTAGCTTTATGTTCCTTGGACCAACCGGTGTAGGAAAGACTGAGCTGGCAAAGGCATTGGCAGACTTCCTCTTTGATGATGAACGTGCAGTTGTACGTATCGATATGAGTGAATATATGGAAAAGTCTTCCGTATCGCGCTTGATCGGTGCTGCTCCTGGATATATCGGTTATGAAGAGGGCGGTCAGTTGACGGAAGCTGTTCGTCGTCGTCCATACTCTGTCGTGCTCTTTGATGAAGTTGAAAAGGCTCATCCAGAAGTCTTCGATATCCTACTTCAGGTTTTGGATGATGGACGATTGACTGATGGTCAGGGTCGAACTGTGGACTTCAAGAACACTATCTTGATTATGACCTCGAACTTGGGATCTCAATTCCTCATCTCGGGTGATTTGAGTAAGGAAGAACGCAATCAGGCTGTGATGAATGCAGTTCATGCGCACTTCAAGCCAGAATTCATCAACCGTCTCGATGATTTGATTATCTTCGAACCATTGACTCGTGATGAACTCGCACACATTGTTGATATTCAGGTTAATGCTGTGGCTTCCCGACTCACGGATCGTCGTATCACTTTGGATGTCACCCCAGCTGCTCGCGAATGGCTTGCAGATATGGGATATGATCCAGCATTCGGTGCACGTCCATTGCGTCGTTTGGTTCAAAGTGAAGTAGGCGACCAGTTGGCTCGTATGCTCTTGTCGGGTAAGGTTCACGACGGTGATACCGTTCTCGTAGACCAAACTGGTGGTGAACATTTGGAATTGACCAGCTGGGCTACAGAAGAGCTGGCATCCGAAGCGGCTGCGGAAGGTGAATCTGACAAGGCTGACTCTGACAGTGCTGACTCTGCCAAGGATGCTCAGTAAGAGTAGCAAGAACTCACAAACATTCAGGTGAGCTGAAATAGTGCTGCGAACACGACGTGCGTTGAGTATGACGCATGTTAGGTCGCGTGCATAATACGTCTCGCACATTCATACATATCTATGGGTGTGCGAGATTTTTGCATTTCGGACAGTTACGGTCATGGTTATGGTCGTGGTGATGGTTATGAGAGTACGAGAGTACCCTTGTCTGCTGTGTGGATGTGAGAAGCTCTTAAGAGAGGTGTCTCGAGGGGGGGTAATATCGTTGAGGTATGAAGAATCATAGTGTCGTAGCCAATGAGCCTCTTAATCCAAGCAAGTTCATTCATTTCTATACTGTAAATGTCGAACTGAACAACGGTCAGATAAACCGATACGACATGGTAAGTCGTCATGAGGTGCATGAACTAGCCGATCTCGCCCGCAGTGAGGGTGATGCTGTCACCATTATCGCGCGGTCAGTTAATGGCGATCAGATGCTCGTTATCCGTGAATTCCGCCCGGCAATTAATGGATATGTCTGGGCATTTCCAGCAGGTCTTATCGATGCTGATGATTCGAGCTTTGAAGATGCTGCAGCTCGTGAGATGAAGGAAGAAACGGGGTATGACTTCACAAGTATTGATGATGTCATTCGTCCGACATACGTTTCCCCGGGTCTTACCAATGAGTCCATTGCTTTCGTGTATGTGACTGTAGATCCACATCAAAGTAACGTCCATCAACATCTTGAGGAGAGCGAAGATATAACTGTCCACTGGCTACATCGAGATGAGGCTGATGCTTTGCTACATGGAGAGGATTCCATTGATCAGCGTATGGCGTTGGTACTTCATGAATTTATCCGGGAGAAGGAGTGAGATGATTTTACGAGAACCAGTCATGAGCGATAAAACGGGTATAGAGGACATGGTTCGTGAGTTTGAAGAGGCACATTCTGCTATGGATGGCTCCTTCGTGCCTACAGAACAATTTAATTACGAACAATGGCTTGACTATAACGAGACCGCGAAAACACAGCCGCTGGAAGGCTTCGTTCCTGCCGTGCACTACGTGTCATTTGATGATGAGGGAATGCCTCTCGGATTTCTTAATATACGGCTTGAACTCAATGACCATCTTTTCAATGTAGGTGGAAATATTGGGTATAGTATTCGACCACAGATGCGCAGACGAGGACTCGCCAAAGAACAACTTCGCCAGGGTCTCGAGCGTGCGCGTGAGCATGGATTACGTCGAGTGCTTATCACATGCCATAGCGATAATGAGGGCAGCAGACGCACCATTCTGTCTCAAGGTGGTGTACTCGATGATGTGCGCAATGGTGTAGAGCGATACTGGATAGAGCTTTAGCCTGCGAGGCGGTTGGGGGCATAAGTGTGGTGCTCGCGGTGGGTGCTCAGCAATGGGAGATTTCATTCACCTTAGTGTTTTGGGGCTTTATGAGGAAGTTGGGTAGTGCGGCCTGAGGTGAGATGGCCAAGAATCATGTCTGCTGAGGTCACTCTACCGCTTGCATCAATCATTTTCTGATGAAGAGTATTGAAATCCTGAGCGATGGAACGAGATACTTTGAGAGCATATCGGAAGTGATCTTCGACGCTTTCGACATAACTTGTATGAGTAATGCCGGCTTCAGCGAGTGTTTCTCGAATTTCATTCGCATCTAGACAAGATATAGATTTGGTGGGGTGGGAGATAGTGTAATTGTAAAGAATCTGAGTGGCATCATAAGCACGATGCGCGTGGTCTTCGAATTCTTCAGATGCGAAAACAGCTATCTCTTCGAGGACAGCAGCAATTACCTCTGCTTGGGCTGAATGATAAGCGAATTCAGAAGTCATTGATGAGCGAGGAATTCCGTAGAGTTCTGCTCGAACATGTTGTGTAATTTCAGATACGAGAGCATCCTGTTTACGTGCAATTTTACCGTCGGTGGTGAGGATATTTCCATCAGCATCAACTCGGAATTTATCCAAACCGTGGGTGGCTCCAAAAAGCTCATTTTTCCTCTCAGCGAGCCAACTGTCCTTATCGCTGAGGTGGGTAGGTAAATCTCCCGTGTATATAGTGGTTCCAAGAGCATTCCCGCCTAGCATTCCAAAATTGCCAACTTTATCGTTGGAGACGATGTAATTATTAAAGAGTCCAGGGTTACGTGCTACGTAAGCCTGTGTGGGAGAGTCCATATCGTTAGTAGCATTCGGGGCGTTAAAAGTCGTGGCAGAGCCTCGATACTTGCCAGCCATACTCATTGCTTCATAACCACCTAAAGAGTGACCTGTAAAAGAAAGATCAGCAGGGTTATATGTGGTTTTGATGTAATTGGCGAAGATATCTGCCTGCATCATTTGGTGTGTTCTCATACCGAGGCCAACGCTAAATATGTCCGTTTTTATATCCTCGATATCCGTAGGATTTGTTCCAGCATAAGCAATTGTCACTTGTGTGGTATCAGGATTACCGTCTTTGCCAACCGGTGTAACTGCCATTGCTTGGAATCCAGTTTGCGGGTCGTTCTGCTTTTCGAGGACGCGGTATTTACCGCCATTGCGATTCTGAGGGTCTAGAAGGTAGTCATGCCCTTGTTTAGGATGAAAATTTTTTTGGAGTGTAGTTGTTCCATTTGGAGCAACTCCGTAGGCAGAATCGGAAAATAATCTATTTTGATTCGGAGTAAAAGGCATAGCTATTTCTTGAGATAAGTGATTTCTATTTTTGAGAGGTCAACTGGCTCATTTTTGGGGATGTAAATTTCGCGCTCCAAATCGTAATACTCATCAAGTGGAGATAAACCGATTTGGAAATTAGGGTTGTCGAGTCGGTCAAGATCAAGATAAGGAATGTCACTTTGCCGCTTAGGGTCATTGTTGATTTCGACGATGACATGGACGCTGTCTGCAACTATGTGACGTTCTGAAGCTAGAAAAGTATCGCGTACACGTTATAGCGGCGAAAGATCCCCATCGCGATGTTATTTTGTTGCGTTTTGGTGAGTGGATACGGTTCTGTGGATGAAGCCTGCGTATGCATCCTGCTCGCACATCATGAAGAGAGTTCCTATAATTGCGACAAAAATTACGCAATATGATCGTTTGGTCCTCTTCATAATCAGTACTCCATAGCTTGCTTACTATATACATTAAATATAGTAAGCCCCATACACTCTCATTCATTGATAATGAAAGGAATATATGGGGCTGTAGAATTCTTGTGCTGAGCGAGCTCAGTTTTCTACTTCACATACTGCTGAGGATTGTCCTTAAAAGCAGTGAGGCAATGGGCAGAGCAGAAGTGGTACGTTTTACCCTCGTATGGGTATGCCGTATCCGATTCCGATACTGTCATACCGCACACTGGATCGATAAGAACATGCTCTTCAGAAGATGCGTGCGTTTCAGGAGTCGACTTACTCGACTTCTTGCCGAAGAAATTAAACATCAATTCTCCTTGGTGTGAATGAGTGTCGTCATCAATAATAACGTGTGGCTGATGGCTTGAGGTGACCGTTTCCGAGGTTGACGGTGTGTGAGGGCTCTCTAACGAAATTCCTCGCAAACGATTCGCATTCACAATCAAGCTCACTGAACTCAGTGCCATAGCAAGGCCTGCAATCATTGGGTTGAGAAGCCACCCGGTAAGAGGGTAGAGCGAACCTGTAGCGATGACAATTCCCACGAGGTTGTAGATAAAAGCAAAACCGAGATTCTCGTGAATATTACGCATTGTAGAGCGGCTTAGTCGTATCATGTGAGCAACGCCGCGCAAATCACCAGTCATCAACGTTACATCGGACGATTTCATAGCAATATCAGTTCCAGTTCCCATTGCAAAGCCCAAATCCGCTTGAGCAAGAGCTGGTGCGTCGTTAATTCCATCACCGGTCATAGCGACGAGATGAGGGTAGCGATGGGAGTTTTGCGAATTCACTGCTTTTTGAATCTGCGAAATCCAGTACGCCTTTCCATCTGGCTTAACTTGCGCGATAACGGTATCAATTCCCACTTCTCGTGCAATGCGTTCAGCTGTTTGTGCGTTATCGCCGGAAAGCATCAGTGTGTGAATTCCTAATGCTTTAAGTTCGGCAATTGCCGCACGAGATGTCGGCTTAATGGTGTCGTCCTCGTACGAAATTCCGCGTGCATCATCTGTCGATACGTGTGCATGTCCCTCGGTAATTGTGCCCGTCTTATCGAAAACGACTGTGCGGATATGTCGAGCGTTTTCTAGTGCGCGCGCGGAAGAAATAAGAATTCCTGAACGAGCACCAAGTCCAATTCCTGCAGTCACTGACAAAGGCGTTGCCAAGCCAAGAGCACATGGGCATGCAATGATGAGCACGGTGACTGCAGTGGTGAGCGCGTAGGAAAGCT
Organism: uncultured Alloscardovia sp.; assembly: GCA_963543015.1. GTDB lineage: Bacteria > Actinomycetota > Actinomycetes > Actinomycetales > Bifidobacteriaceae > Alloscardovia. Next base: position 130,733 of record CAUTYZ010000004.1, on the reverse strand, counting down.
GTGGTTGTGGGCCACATGCAAACCATGCAGTAAAAGTCCATACGGCGATAAGCATGACAACAGGAATGAATATTCGAGCAATTGTATCTGCTAACGCTTGAACGGGAGCTTTACTTGCTTGCGCTTGTGAAACTAGGCGAACAATTTGAGATAAGACTGTGTCATTTCCCGTCGCAGAGACGGTCATAACGACAGGCTTGTCAAGAACGAGAGTTCCGCCAGTAATTGCATCGCCAATTGTCTTATCAACAGGGCGAGATTCTCCCGTGAGCATGGACTCATCAACGTGGGCGGATCCCGCAATGATAGTGCCATCAGTAGGAACGGTTTGACCTCCAGGAACCTTTATGAGCATCCCAGGAGTTACTTCGGACATGCTGATTTCAGTGCCCGAAGTAGGCAGCTGCCATGACGAATCAGTGATCTCGTTCTCGGAAATAGTCAGCGCTGTATCAGGTCGCAAAGTCATCAAAGCTGTGATGGCATCGCCTGTACCTGCACGAGCGCGTGACTCGAGAAGATTTCCCATAATAACCAGAGTTAGCACGACGCTTACGGTATCGAAATATACGTGGCGAGAATTCTCAGGAAGAAGTGTCGGTACGATGCAAACAACCATACTGAAAAGGTACGCTGCCGAAGTGCCGAGGGTGACAAGAGAATTCATCTCAGGGCTTCGATGGAAAAGGGCATTCCAACCGATACGGTGGATGTTCCAACCGGTGTAGAACATAACCGGCGTAGCAAGAACAGCTTGAAGCCATGGGGAATTGAGCAGCTGCGGCCACGTATGTCCCCACAGCATAGATCCCATGCCAAGGATGAAGACAGGAATCGTGAAAATAGCTCCCACGATAAGTTTGCGACGTAATTGTGTGAGTTCGGATGAACGAGAATCAGATGTTTCGTGGGGTGAATCTGCAGAGTTGCGCGATGCTGATTGGGGTTCTGGCTGAGTAGTGGATGCTGAGACGTCATCAGAAGCTGATGATTCGGATGGCTTCCATGAACCGCGAACCTCAAGCTTTCCATGAACCATATTCATGCCGCAATTAAACGGATATTCGCCCGCTTCCAAAGCAGGAAGGGTGACGGTTGTCGACTGATTATCAGGTAAATAAGCATCAATTCCTAAATCAGGAAAAACAACGTGGGATGTACATTCGCCGCTTTCTTTGCGGTCAAACTGAATAGTGAGCGGTTTCCCAGCCTCGGCTCGTATGAAAGCAGGAGAGTATCCGCCGTTGATGGTGACATCAATACTTTGAGTAGTATCGGTGCTCGTCGTATGTGCTCCTGTGTGGGGCGCAAAAAAGAACCACAGTAAACCCATAGATATAATCAGTGCGATGATTATGTACAGGGCAATCATGACATGCCTTCTTTCTCATCTCTATCTTCATATGCAGGTGCGCATTAAAGCTGTGTATTAAAGTTATGCACTAATCTGCATGTAACTCTCTGTGCAGTACGCTTAACCGCGGTATGCGAAGGGATATTCCGTTGTCTGCCATTTTATTCGCTGGGCGATATAGCGATGGGCAATGAGGAAAGAATCGCGGATGATTGGATAGAGACAGAAATGGGGATGCCCATCACTATAATCGAACATATGTTCGAAAGTATTATTGCTCTCATTATCGGTGCTGTGCTGGGTGCTGCAGTCGGGTTTTTCTATGCTCAATCGCGAAACGGAGCACAAGGTGATGCTGCCGGGAAGATTCAAGAATTAGAAAAAGATCTTCAGGATGCCAATGCTCACAATGACCAATTGACGGCTCAGAATGATGAAAATCGTGCCGCGCTCGCTGTGGAACGTGCTGCGACTGCTAAGCTTGAAGGTCAGCTTTCTGGTACGCAGGAGCAATTAGCCTTCGTTCAAGATCAGCTCTCGCGTGCTCAAGAAGCAGAGAAACTGCGTATAGAGCGAGAGCGCGAGAAGGCTCAGCAGCGCGAGGAAGAGCGTCTTCGTGCTCAAGAGGAATCTTTGAATGAAGAGTCACGTGTGCTTAAAGCGCTGAGCCCTGTCCAGAAGAATCTTGATTTGCTTCAGCGCAAGGTTGCTGAAATAGAAGAGACGCGTCAGTCTCAAATGGGCAAGCTCAGTGAGCAATTACTGGGGCTTGGCGCTGCTCAAAAGAAGCTTGATCAAGAGACGACAAATCTTGCGATGGCTTTGCGAAATAACAAGGTTCGCGGAGCGTGGGGTGAAGCGCAGCTGAAGAATATTGTCGAGTCTGCGGGACTGCGTGAGCACGTCGATTTCGAAACGCAGTATTACGTCGAAAATGAAGATGGTCAGCAGCAGCGTCCTGATATGGTTGTCATGCTTCCGGATGGAAAATTCATCCCTATCGATGCTAAAGTGCCATATTCTGATTACCAGCGTGCTTCGGCGATTAGTGATGCTGCTCCTGAGCAGGAGCTCAAGCTACGCGACGAGTACTTGAAAAACCATGCCGCTGCATTGCGTGGACACATCGATACTTTAGGAAAACGAGAATACTGGAAAAATAGCGGCGACCGAGTCGCTCCAGATTTCGTCATTGCGTTTATCCCGAACGAGTCACTGCTTCAGGCGGCGCTCGATACCGATCCAACTATTTTGGACTATGCGTTCAATAAGCAGGTAGCGCTGACCACCCCAGTCACGTTGTGGTCCGTCTTGAAGTCCGTCGCGTTTGCATGGCAACAGCAGACTCTCAGCGATGAAGCCCAAGAGCTTTTCGACTTGTCTCGGGAGATGTTCAAACGTTTGAACACGATGAGTCAGCATGCTACCAAGCTAGGAAAATCGCTGGGAACGACTGTGCAAAACTACAATGCTTTTATCGGATCTCTTCAAACGCAGGTAGTGCCTACGGCGCGTAAACTCAACTCGCTCGAGCCGGGGAAGATCTTCGAAGAGCCTTCATTATTGGAGGACGAAAAGAAGAGCGACATTCGAGAAATCACAGCTCCAGAATTACTTCGCGATGACGATGCTGATGAGCAGTAGCTGCATGAGGAGATGCAGGTAAACGAGTATTCATGTGCTCTGCTGACATGAAGCGTAGACGATAGGAGAGGATAGAGTATCTACCATGACACAGGAATTTAAGACTACTGGTTCAGCAGAATTGCGTGAACAGATTGCAGCATTGCCAGAGGATATGCTGGAACCACGCCAGCGATTGGAAAAGCTCGTTCGTCACGAAGTGACAGATAAGCAATTTAGCGAGTTAACAGGCGTGACCTATCATCATGATGGCGCTACGCTCAGTGGTCATGCTCTGCTGGATGTCTTAGAAACAGCTGGTTTTGAAATCGATGATTTCGATGCAGTCGGTGCTATGACAACAGCTGCTATACCATTAGTGAGCGCTATGATTCATGCCGCAGCATCGCGTGGGCAAATTCTAGATGGATTCCTTGTAGACTTCGTATTCCCAGGAATTAAAGGACCATCTATCGCAGGAAAGCGAGTCATCCTCGTTGATGCATGGCTGTCAGAGAAGTCGTTTGTGCAGACATCCTCTATCGTTACTCTCACTCATGGTAACGAGCTGAACTTGGACTACGCTGTACTCGAAAACGAGGGAGCAGAGATTCTTGCCATTGCCTCTCTCGTAGGAAGCGTCGGAGCTGTCGAAAAGTACACGGATAAGACACAATGCTGCTCATCAGATGGTGAATCACACAACGGTAATCACGAATGCGCATGCGATCACGATAATCAGAATCAGCACGAGTGTGATGGACACTGTGATGGACACTGTGAGAGCGAGCATGCGGATAGCTTAACTATCAGGCTGACGAATCCTATCACCGAAAGCGTTCGTACTGTTCCATTTATTCCTGTATTTTCCGATAAAGAATTGCACGCATAATGATTCCACCAAGTGACTTTACTCAAAGAGTGCTCGCCGCCGGAGATCCAGGGCTGAGAGAAGTGGGCGTCGGTCCATGGGAAGACGAGTACCCAGATACTCCACGCCCGACCGATGAGCGGTATGATGTGGAACTCCTTGACAACGGTGACCGCCGAAACGTGATGGATCGTTACCGCTACTGGACAGTAGAAGCCATAAAGAACGATCTCGATGAACGTGGGCGGTACGGTTTCGAAGTAGCTATAGAAAATTGGACTCACGATTTTAATATCGGCTCGATAGTGCGTACAGCAAATGCATTTACAGCGAATGCTGTTCATATCATCGGTCCTAAAAAGTGGAATCGCAAGGGTTCCTTGATGACTGAACTCTACCAGCATGTCTACAATCACGCCAGTGTGGAAGAATTCGTCGATAATATTACAGAGCAAGCGTGTATTCGCGGAGTAGAACGTCCACGAATTATCGCCTTGGATATCGTTCCAGACGCAGTGCCGATTGAAACATACGATTTTCCAGAAAACTGCATTATGATTTTCGGCGCAGAAGGACCAGGCCTGACGACCAAAGCTCTTGAACTCGCTGATGACGTCGTGTACATCTCTCAGACAGGATCCGTTCGATCATTGAACGCAGGTGCGGCTGCTGCTGTAGCAATGCACACGTGGGTTATGCAGCATGGGAAGATTGCGTAAATCTCGCGTAACTGACGTGTTAATTCTTTCGTTTGCTGCTTGCTAAGTGTCGTGTTCGGTCTCTAGTATTAAGCATTATGCCTACATTTACACGTGAAGAAATCGAGCACCTGGGCGAACTCGCTCAGATTGCTCTGACAGATGAAGAAATCACACGTCTTCAAGGCGAATTGAATGCTGTCGCCGAAGCAATTTCACAGGTTCAAGAAGTTGCAAGCGAAGATGTCAAGCCAACTGCGAACCCTGTTCCATTGGAAGCATATATGCGTCCAGATGTACCAGCAACACCATTAACTCAGGCTGAAGCATTGTCTGGTGCTCCAGTAGCAGAGGCTGGAATGTTTGTTGCTCCACAGATTTTGGGAGATTAATAAACGATGGATAAGACTACGCGAAACGAATTAGTTCACCTTTCTGCAGCTCAGATGGCAGAAAAGTTCGCAGCAGGAGAAGTGAGCTCCCGCGAACTCGTCGATGCACACTTGGACGTCATTGAATCCGCTGAGCCACACATTAACGCATTCCTTAAGGTAAGCGCAGACGAAGCGCGCAAGCAGGCAGATGCTATCGATGCTCAGCGCGCAGCTGGCGAAGAGCTTGCACCACTTGCCGGTGTCCCAATCGCTATTAAAGACATGATTGTTACCAAAGGCATCGAGACGACAGCAGCATCAAGGATTTTGGAAGGATGGATTCCTCCATACGATGCAACTGTTATCACCAAGCTTAAGAACGCTGGCTTGCCACTTTTGGGTAAGACAAACTTGGATGAGTTTGCACAGGGCTCGTCCACAGAGCATTCGGCTTACGGCAACACAAACAATCCTTGGGATACAGATCGCGTTCCAGGTGGTTCCGGCGGTGGTTCCGCAGCAGCAGTTGGCGCTTTCGAAGCTCCATTGGCTTTGGGAACTGATACCGGTGGTTCGATTCGTCAGCCTGGTGCATTCACTGGTACTGTGGGCGTTAAGCCAACGTACGGTGGCGTGTCACGTTTCGGTGCAATTGCTATGGCATCCTCTCTCGATCAGATTGGACCAGTAGCTCGCACAGTTCTTGACTCCGCATTGCTCCAAGAAACAATTGGCGGACATGATCCAAAGGATTCCACTTCTATTCCTTCTCCAGCTCCAGCAATGGTTGCAGCGGCACGTGAAGGATACAAGCGTGATTTGACTGGCATGAAGGTCGGTCTTATCAAGGAACTTTCTGGTGATGGTTTTGAAGAAGGCGTTTCTCGTCGCTTTGAAGAAGCTGTAGAACAGCTCACAGCTATGGGTGCTGAAGTTGTAGAAATTTCTCTTCCACATCTCAAGTACGCATTGGGCGCATACTACATCATCATGCCTTCGGAAGTATCGTCCAACCTTGCACGTTATGACGGTATGCGTTACGGTTTGCGCGTTATGCCACCAGAAGGTGTGCCAGCAACGGCTGCAAATATGATGGCATACACTCGCGAAGCTGGTTTCGGCGATGAAGTAAAGCGTCGTATCATTTTGGGTACATACGCATTGTCTGCAGGTTATTACGATGCATGGTACGGAAGCGCACAAAAGATTCGTACTCTTATCATCGATGACTTCAATAAGGCATTCGAGCAGGTTGATGTACTTGCATCTCCAACCGCTCCATCTACCGCATTTAAGTTCGGCGAGAAGAGCGACGATCCAATCGCTATGTACTTGGGCGATATTGCTACTATCCCAGCAAATCTTGCAGGTGTTCCAGCAATCTCCATTCCAGCAGGTTTGAGCGATAACGGAATGCCAGTTGGCTTCCAGTTCATTGCCCCACAGCAACACGATGAGGTTCTTTACGAGCCAGCAGCAGCATTAGAAGCAGCACTGGAGGATAAGTGGAACGGTCCTATCTGGCAGTCCATGAACACTCCATGGTTGGGCGAGTAGAGCACGAAGTAGGTCAAAGGAAAGATAATGGCTGAAAAATTAATGAAATTTGCTGAAGCTGTGGAAAAGTATGACCCAGTCATCGGCCTTGAAGTACACGTAGAGCTCAATACGAAGACAAAGCTCTTCTGCCCAGCAGAAGTATCTTTCGGTGGTGAGCCAAATACCCAGCTGACTCCTGTATCTTTGGGTCTTCCAGGCTCATTGCCAGTAGTAAACAAGTCGGCAATTGATTACGCAATTAAGCTTGGCTTGGCACTGCACTGCGATATCGCTGAGTGGAGCCAATTCGCACGTAAGAATTACTTCTACCCAGATATGCCACGCGATTACCAGATTTCTCAGTATGACAAGCCACTCAATGGCGAAGGATACTTGGATGTCGAGCTCGAAGATGGCGAAGTGTTCCGTGTTCCAATTGAGCGCGCTCACGTAGAAGATGACGCTGGAAAGAACACTCACGTCGGTGGTGCAGATGGTCGTATCGAAGGTGCAGACCACTCACTCGTTGATTACAACCGCGCGGGCGTGCCACTGGTAGAAATCGTGACAAAGCCAATTACCGGCGCAGGCGCTCGTGCAGCAGAAGTTGCAGGCGCTTATGTCCGCACAATTCGCGATATCGTTCGTGCGTTGAATATTTCCAATGCTCGTATGGAGCAGGGCAACATGCGTGCTGACGTGAACGTTTCCTTGCGACCATCTCCAGATGATCCATTCGGCACTCGCTCGGAAACAAAGAACGTAAATTCCTTCCGTGGAATTGAACGCACAATTGTGTACGAAATTCGCCGTCAAGCAGCAGTTCTCGAAGTTGGTGGAGAAGTCCTTCAGGAAACTCGCCACTGGGATGAAGCAACTCAGACCACGGCCGGCGGTCGTGTCAAGACTGATGCGGATGATTACCGCTACTTCCCAGATCCAGACTTAGTCATGGTTCACACCACTCAGGAGCACATCGATGAGCTGAAGGCTCAGATGCCTGAAATGCCACGTGAACGTCGTAATCGTTTGCAGTCCGAATGGGGATTGAGCGATAACGATATGCGTGACTTGGTCAATGCATCGGCTCTTGATCTCGTTGAAGAAACAGTCAAAGCTGGCGCAACTCCTGCAGGAGCTCGCAAGTGGTGGATGGGTGAAATCTCACGCATTGCTAATGAGAAGGACACTACTCTCGAAGAGCTCACCATCACTCCAGCTGATGTAGCTCGCGTAGAAGAACTCATCTCTGAAGGCAAGCTGAACGATCGCCTTGCGAAGCAGACAGTTGCAGGCGTAGCAGCTGGTGAGGGTACACCTGATGAGGTTGTAGCACAGCACGGTTACGAAGTTGTTCAAGATACTGGAGCACTCGAAGCAGAAGTAGACAAGGCTCTCACTGCAAATCCAGACATCGTCGAAAAGCTCAAGAGTGGCAACATGAAGCCAATGGGTGCCATTATCGGAGCTGTGATGAAGGCAACTCGCGGACAGGCAGACGCAAAGACTGTTACCGCAATTGTGATGTCAAAGCTCAAGTAGTTTAGCGATATTCACACCGTGTAACAAGCATATATACTCGCATGAGCACGTCTTAGTGGTCATGCGAGTATGCTTATTCTCAGGACATAACACAGTACCTACGTTGAGACATATTCGTTTCGACGTTAAAAAATGGAAGGCATCCAATGCAGGAGACCATCACGACAAGTGACCACAACCGTACGCTTGCTGAAAGCATCGATATACCAGAAATTCTCGGGGAAATGGTGACATTGCGAGCAGCACAATGGGATGATTTCGCTGTTATGGAAAAAATTGGAGCCTTTTCTCATGCCGTAGACCTTGTGGGCAAAACTGCTCAAGCTGAACGTGCAATTGTTCGCTCGTGGGTTCAGCGTTCCATGCGCTGGCAAAGGGGCATTCGTACTCAAGAAGAAGGCTTGCAAGACGCAGAAGCGCGTGGTGTTATGGCATGGTCCATTGTCGTAGCAAATGATGATCGTGCAAAAATCGACACTCTTCCAGAAGATATAAATACTGAACATGCAGACGGTCATACGGATAGTCACACTGATAACCACGCCTCTGAAGAACTCATTGGTATGGCTTTTCTTGTCGACATTGATGCATGGGCATCCTCAGCGCGCATTCAAGTCATTCTTGGCGAGAACTATCGCGGTCGTGGGTATACCCGTGATGCGATGCCACGCGTTATGACCTATGGTTTCGCGCCTCAGCCTGCAGGATTGGGGTTGCATCGTATTTGGGTAAGCGTGCCTTCGACAAATACTCGCTCGCAGGCTGTCTACCAGTCATTAGGATTTATCGAGACAGGCGTATCGCGTGATAGCTTGTGGGATTCAGTCGAGAATCGATATAACGACGTTCACGTGTATGACATGCTCGTCGATGAGTATGATCCTATTCGCTCGTTGGAAGCTTTTGGTTTGCATGCCATTATGGATAATCCTGGTGTGCGTGAAGCGCTTGCACAGCATGAACATACGATGGAATTACGCAAACGCGTTACCGATCAGGAACATGATCTTGTAGTGACTGCGGATGAAATGGAATCGAGCATCGTTGCACAATCGGTGACAACTCAAGCTCATGGTGAGACAGAATCTGTAGATAATGCCGATACCGCTGAATTGGCAGATGCCTCACTCTCCACATCGAAGGATAATCAGGAATTGAATTCTACTACTGACGATAATTCGGCATCCCCTCGAACGCAGCGTTCTGCAGGATCCGTGACATCGCAGCACCGCGAAAAATTAGCGGAACGTGATGAGCACGATGACGAATTAAGTACTCAAAAGACAGAACTTCCATGGTGGCGAAAGCTGGGAACGGGACGTACGCGTAACTAACCCAGCTGACGTAGGCAATTGCGCGTGCCGCTCACAGGTATAGCAGGTCTATAGCGTGTGTGAGATAGCGCGCGAGAAATAGTAAAAAGAAATAGTAAACAGACAACGTACGACGATAAAGTAATCAAGAGGAGACAGTCATGAGCGCAGAAGATCTCGATAATTATGAAACCGATGCTGAGCTTGCGCTGTATCGAGAATATCGCGATGTTATTAAGCTTTTTACGTACGTTATCGAAACTGAACGGCGTTTTTATCTCGCCAATCGCGTCGATTTCAACGTGCGCCAAGCAGGTCAGGATGTCTATTTTGATGTTCAATTGACAGATGCATGGGTGTGGGATGTTTATCGTCCGAACCGCTTCGTGAAGAATGTTCGTATCGTGACGTTTAAGGATGTCAACGTAGAAGAAGTGCAAAAAGAAGATATCGAAGTCCCGCACAATCTTTAAGAAGACCTTTAAAACCAGTAACGGAAAGTCTTAAGCCGGGCAGAGAAGCAGAGTAGAGAAACTGGGCAAACGCATGGCGGCTGGAAGTGGCACAGCATGCATGAGTACATAGTGCTCAACACTCAGTTTTCAGAATTCAGCTAATACGTCATACGCGTCATACGTGCATAAATAGTTTGGGTTTACTCGATTCGTGTAAAAATGCGCCTTGAGGTGTAAAATTTAAAGAAATGTAGGGTTAAGAGTATTCTTAGAATGATTTCAACTTTTTAGAGGAGAATTAGTGGCAGATAAACAGTCTATAGTCATTATCGGTGGTGGCCCTGCTGGTCTTACCGCTGCATGGGAACTGGTAAAAGATAATTCTGACGCATACGATGTCACCGTTTTGGAAGCTACACAAGAGTTTGGTGGCATTTCTCGTACAGTTAAGTACAACGGAAATCGTATGGATATTGGTGGTCATCGTTTCTTCTCTAAGGACGATCGCATCATGGATTGGTGGAAGGAAGTTCTCCCACTTCAAGGTGCTCCATCCTACGATGATAAGAAGCTTGGTCGTCACCATGAATTGACACCTGGCGGTCCAGATCCAGAGACTACAGATGACGTTATGTTGAAGCGTCATCGTATGTCCCGTATTTTCTGGAATCAGCATTTCTTTGATTACCCAATTAGCCTGAGCCCAAATACTATCAAGGCAATGGGCTTCTTCTTGACTATGCAGGCTGGCTTCAGCTATTTGTGGTCATGCGTGCATAAGCTTCCTGAAGATAATTTGGAAAACTTCTATATCAATCGTTTCGGTCGCAAGCTGTACTCGATGTTCTTCGAGGGCTACACTGAAAAGCTCTGGGGACGTCATCCATCTGAAATTTCTGCAGATTGGGGCGCTCAGCGTGTTAAGGGGTTGAATATTTGGAATATTTTGGGCAACGCATTTAAGAAGCTCATGCCAGGTCATAAGACTGAAAATTCCAAGGTCGAAACCTCTTTGATTGAAGAGTTCTGGTATCCAAAGCTTGGCCCAGGTCAGCTGTGGGAAGTCGTCGCGCAAAACAGCGAAGCTCGCGGCGTAAAGATTATCAAGGGTGCGAAGGTTACCGCAATTCATACAGAAGATGGCAAGGCATCCAGCGTGGATTACACCACAGAAGATGGTACAGTTGTCACTCTTAACGCAGATCAGGTCATCTCGTCCATGCCTTTGAACCATCTTATTGATGCTTTCGAAGCAGGCGGCGTTGACGTTCCTGAGAATGTAGACGAAGTTGCTCATGGCTTGCCATTCCGTGATTTCGTTACTGTTGGCTTGCTCGTGAAGAAGCTTCGCGTACAAAATACGACGAACGTTCCTACTTTGGGTAATCCTCCAATTGTTCCTGATAACTGGATTTACGTCCAAGATCCTGGTTACAAGGTTGGCCGTATCCAGATCTTCAACAACTGGAGCCCATATCTCTTGACAGATCCTGATAACACCGTGTGGATTGGTCTGGAATACTTCACTGCAGAAGGCGATGACTTCTGGAATATGACCGACGATGAAGCACGCAAGTTCGCAATTTCTGAAATGATTCGCATGCGTATCATTGACAGTGCGGATGATGTTATCGATTCTCATCGTGAACGCGTTCCAAAGGCATATCCTGCATACTTCGATACGTATGATCGTATCGATGAATTGACCAACTGGGTTGATTCTTTGGGCAACGTATACTGCGTAGGTCGTAATGGTCAGCATCATTACAACAATCAGGATCACTCTATGGCGACATCTATGGAAGCTGTAGAAAACATTAAGACTGGTCGCGAAGACAAGTCAAATGTATGGTCCGTGAATACCGAGAAGTCATATCACGAAAGCAAGTAAGCTACGTGCCGTGCGCCATTGTCAGCAGTGATACTGATGCGGCATAAAGCGTACGAATACTCGTACATATACGTGCACAAACGCATATACATGCAAGCGCTATAGGTTTCGCGCATCTGTGAGTGAGGTTTCACCACAGGTCATTGAGAAATCTATAGCGCTTCTTGTATAATGAAACACTGTATGTGCCGAGTAGGGCATTGCCACATAGATGCGCTACTCATCAGGTCTAGTTCATACGTTCTGCACTTATGCTGCAGGGTGATTATGACAGACTGGCTCCTTCGTGGGCAAACTCACGGAGAAAATTTATGGAATCTTGTGGATGTCAGTTGGATCCGTGAGATTCCCTGACTTGACGCTGATATGTGGCGGCGTATGAGGATTAGCATGAACGCTATTGAAGCATTTGAAGCTATGCAGCTCAAGGCTGAAGGCTCTATTCCAGAGTTCCGTCCTGGTGACACCGTAAAGGTAAACGTAAAGATTCAGGAAGGTAACAACTCTCGTATTCAGGCATTCCAGGGTGTAGTTATCGCTCGCCAGGGTGCAGGCTTGCGCGAAACCTTCATGGTTCGTAAGATTTCCTTCGGTGTAGGCGTAGAACGTCGCTTCCCAGTACACTCCCCATCTATCGATTCCATCGAATTGGTACGTAAGGGTAAGGTACGTCGTGCAAAGCTTTACTACTTGCGCAACTTGCGCGGTAAGGCTGCTCGTATTGCTGAGCGTCGCGACAACTCTGCAAACTAATGCTTGCTTACACCTCGCGTATGTGAGGTAGTGGAAAGCCCGGGGAATTCCTCGGGCTTTTTGCATTCTGTTAATTCTGGTATTCACTGCGTATGCTCACTTCGGCTGTTGTGCTAGTGCTGAGTAAGCAGAATTGCGACTACTCTGATTCCTCGTCTATGGTTCCTCGTCTATCGCGAACTTGGCTTTTCATAGAGTTTTCGTATAGTTTTCGTACAGCTTTCGCAAGGTTTGCACATGGTGCATTCGATAAACTAGGAAAACGCATTACAATTGACATAGAAAATTACTCAATAAACATAAAGAAGTGAGAAGTATCCACGAGCATATGGCCGCGTAGAAATCCGCGGAGAGACGCGGGAACGCGGGGCAGTCATTCATTCTCGGACATACTCTTCATGACAGAAACAGACATACTGAATGAGACATACTGCGCACGGTATTATTCGAGATATCGCGTGCACAGAACGGGTATAGGACGAGAGCTGGTGCATCATGAGCGATACTAATCTTCCACGCCATTCTTCCGGAAATTTTGTGCGATCGCGTCGCAGCCAGCGCATGCTTGGTTTGCTGGATACCCTCCTGTATTTTGTCTTGCCTATGGTCATCGTTCTTGTGCTGCGATTCTTAGTATTTGGGCTGTTTATCATTCCGTCAAGCTCTATGGAAAATACTTTGATGGTCGGCGATCAAATCGTCACGCTAAATGTGAATATTAGCGAGAATACACTCAAGCGCGGTGACGTCGTAGTCTTTTCCGATGAATCGCATTGGTTATCTGCTCAAGATATCGAAAGTGCGGCACAATCGACACATGGTTTTGGCTATAACAATGGCAATGAACATCTCGTGAAAAGGCTTATCGGTCTTCCGGGTGATGTCGTCGCCAGTGAAGGCAATGGAGCTCCCATTACTGTCAACGGCATAGCGATTGACGAGAGCGCATATCTTAAACCAGGAGTTCAGCCGTCACAGCAAGCCTTCTCTGTGACCGTTCCGCAAGATAGTATTTTTGTGCTCGGAGATAATCGAGCAAATTCAGCGGATTCACGCTTCCATTTGGATGATGGAAATTCAGGATGCATTCGAATAACATCAGTTACCGGTGTGGGATTGGCGGTATTCTGGCCGTCATCTCATTGGACATTGCTCAACTCTGGACGTGCAACTTTTGAAAGCGTGGGCTTGTAATGGCAGGAGTTGTGCCGACATGGGAACTCGAAAACGATATCGTGCAGCAAGGTGCGGATTGGATTATCGGGCTTGATGAAGTGGGGCGCGGATGCTTGGCTGGTCCGGTCGTTCTCGGAGCGGCGGCTTTTCGTGCTGACCATATCGGTAGCGGTACCATCCCAGAAGGGTTGAAAGATTCGAAACTTCTGACACCACGTAAGAGGGAAAGTCTTGTCGAACCTATCAAGGAATGGGCTGATGCGGTAGCTCTTGGGCAGAGCACCAATTCGGAAATCGATGAGTGGGGGATAAGTTACAGCCTTGGTCTTGCTGCATTACGAGCGATTGATGCTGTGGAAAAAGCACTCATCGCATCCGATACAGAGAATTTCACTCCTCGCAGCAAAGTGGCAGTCATTCTTGATGGGCCACATGATTATATTTCTCCAGCAATAGGAACATTCCAAGCACCTGATATCCCGCTTATTCCACGAGTGCATTGCCTCGTGAAGGGCGACCAGAAATGCGCGAGCGTTGCTGGCGCATCGGTGTATGCAAAAGTGTCTCGAGATAATGACGTGACACGTCTTGCTCAGGAAAACCCTCAATGGGAAGCATACGGCTGGGAGAAAAATAAGGGCTACGGTTCTCAGCAGCACCGTGAAGCAATTGCTCAGCTGGGTCCTACGCTGTATCATCGTGTGAGCTGGAAATTGGTGTAAAGTGCGCGGATAACGAGTAATACAGACTCATAAAGAAGTCACAAGACGTGCGGTTATAAAGCCGCGTTATGCAGTGCGATGAATAGGCATACAATGTGATGAAGGTCGCACAAACACTTACTTCTGCCACGTTGTACGCTTATCGCAATATGTAGTACGCTGTATATTATGGATAAGAAGAAGGTTTCGATTGTCGATGTGGCGCACGCTGCTGGTGTGTCGTATCAGACAGTGTCGCGAGTTATTAATAATTCGCCTTCTGTGCGGGAAAGTACCCGCAAACGTGTTCGAGAGGTTATTGATCAGCTGGATTATCATCCATCCTTGTCAGCTCAAACGTTAAAGAATCAAAAAACGCGCATGATTGGCGTGATTGCTTCTCAAACACATTATGCAGGGCCACTGTTGACTCTTGCGGCTATCGAAACAATTGCGCGAGATTATGGTTTGTTCATTACCCTCGCCACTGTCGACGAGACTGAACTACATTCCCGAGATTTTCAGCAGATTGAAGATAATTTTATTCAGCTTGGTGTGGAAGCAATGGTTATCGTTGCTCCTACAGAAGCTATGGTGACGCTTGCTGTCGAAGCGCATGGAAAAGTTCCGCGAATTATCATTACGGCTCCTGAAGGCATGCAGAGTCTGGAATCGCGTGAGTATGATGATAGCACGGTCAAATTCGTGTCCATTGATCCGTATCGCGTGAGTGAACAGATAGCTCAAGCCCTAGCTCAACAGCATGTGTCTCGTGTGTATTATCTCAGCGGTCCTCAGCAATGGCGTGATGCATACACCCGTCAAAAGGCGTGTATGGTCGCATGTGACACATGTGGATTGCCATGCGATGTCGTAGCAATGGATGACTGGGGAAGCGTTGCAGGGTATGAGCGCACGCGAGAGCTTCTCGAAACTATTGCTGAGTCTGAATCACACGGGTATGCCGTATGGGCAGCGAATGATTTGCTTGCCATTGGCGCATATCGTGCACTGCATGAAAAGGGAGTGCATATCCCGCAGGATGTGAAGGTTATCGGATATGATGACATGCCTGGTGTCGATAGCTTGATGCCTGCTTTGAGTACGATTAATCCGAATTATCGTACGGTGGGATCAGTGGCGATGCAGGTCGTTCTTGATGTTTTGCAGTATGAGCCACTGCATGAGTCGGTATCTCATAGCAAAGCAGCTGAAGCTTTAGACGGTACTGCGCTTGACAAAGCTTTCTGCAAGGGCAATATGTACATGGTCCAGCCAGCTATCGTTGCCCGAGAATCGTTAGTTCTTCACTAATTTGATTTGAGTATATGAGAAGAGTATAATTGCTATCAGCAAAGTGTGAACGTTCACATAAAGTAAGTAAAGTATGACGAAGAGCAAAATTGTGCAGAAATATGCGGACGTACAACTTTCCACGATTTTCAGCACACGACGGAGTGAATTATGAGCATGGATGAGATGGCACGAGTGGCACAAGCGATTAGTGATGGTCGCACATCTTTGGGCATTGAGCTAGGTTCGACTCGCATAAAAGCAGTTCTTATCGATGATACGTGCACAACCATAGCTCAAAGTAGCCATTCGTGGGAAAGTCATGTGGACCATGGATTGTGGACGTACGGGCTTGATGAAGTGTGGAGCGGCATTCAGGATGCGTTTGCGCAGCTTGCTCAGTCTGTACGCCAGTCGTATGGTGTCGAGCTCACCACAATTGGACAGATGGGTTTTTCTGCTATGATGCACGGGTATCTGGCCTTTGATAGCGAGGGCAATGTGCTCGTTCCATTCCGCACATGGCAAAATACGAATACTCATCGTGCTCATGAAGAGCTCTCGAAGGCGTTAGACTTCAATATTCCTGAGCGCTGGTCGATTGCGCATCTGTATCAGGCGGCTCTTGATCAGGAAGAGCACGTGCCGTCAGTGAGTTTTATCACGACCTTGGCAGGATATGTTCATTGGAAATTGACAGGCGAGAAAGTACTGGGTATCGGAGATGCTTCAGGAATGTTCCCTGTGGATCCGCCGACCCATAATTATGACGAGACGATGCTGTCTGTGTGTGAGGCGCTTCCGGTAATAGCATCTCAGCCATGGAATCTTCGCGAGATTCTTCCTGCAATTCGCGTGGCAGGACAGTCAGCGGGTACTGTGAGCGCTGAGGGAGCGTTACTTCTCGATCCAACGGGTACATTGCAAGCAGGAAGTGTCGTTGCTCCACCGGAAGGTGATGCGGGAACGGGCATGGTGGCGACGAATTCTGTACGCGTTCGTACGGGAAATGTGTCTGCTGGAACGTCCATTTTTGCTATGGTCGTGCTGGAGAAGAAATTATCTCACCCTCATCCGGAAATTGACATCGTAACTACTCCAGCCGGTGATTTAGTAGGTATGTCTCATGCGAATAATTTCACCAAGGATCTCAACGCGTGGGTGGGGTTGTTTAGGCAATTCGCACACGCTACAGGTATGGAACTTACAGATGCTCAGCTCTTTGCAGCGCTGTTTAATGCAGCTCTTGCAGACGATACTGATGCTCATGCAGGCGGCCTGCTCAATTACTGCTTCTACTCAGGAGAATTCCTTATGGGGCTTGAGCAGGGGCGTCCAGTCTTTGCTCGCGGTCCTCAGTCTACAATGAGTTTGGGCAATTTTATGCGTGCGCAGCTCTTCTCTGCGTTTGCGCCGGTTACTGTCGGCATGCATGTCCTCACACATGATGAGGGCGTCCAGATTGACTCGCTGGTGGGTCATGGAGGAATTTTTGCAACTCCTGTCGTTGCCCAACGCATCCTTGCAGCAGCTTTTAACGCGCCGATTCGCGTGATGGACACAGCTGCAGAAGGCGGAGCGTGGGGTATGGCGGTACTTGCGAGGTACATGCGCAGTGCTGAGATGTCCCTGGACGAATTCTTGCAGACACAGGTCTTCTCTCACTCGACTTATACTGTGGAATATCCACAGGAAGAAGATGTTCACGGCTTTAACGATTTCTTTGCTCGTTTTAATCAGAGTGTGGAAATTGAGAAAGCAGCAATCCGCTCTATCGATATTAACGATAAATAATATTTCATACACCCGTATGGGGAGGTCACGATGACAACATTGGCAGATTACTCAGAAGAAACACGCGCAGAAGTCAAGCAAGTACGCGAAACGGTCGCACGTCTTCATGATCAATTGCTTAAGTGGAATCTCGTTGTGTGGACAGCAGGCAATGTCTCGCAGCGTTTGAAGACCGCAGATCTTATGGTCATTAAGCCATCTGGACTGCGTTACGAATACCTTACGCCAGCAAGTATGGTCGTGTGTGATTTGGATGGAAATGTAGTGGATGGTACGGCATCTCCATCGTCGGATACTGCTTCTCATTGCTATATTTATCGACACATGCCAGATGTGTATGGTGTCGTTCATACGCATTCCACATATGCGACAGCATGGGCAGCAACGGGGAAAAATATCCCATGCGCGTTGACTATGATGGGCGATGAATTTGGTGGGGAAGTGCCTGTAGGTCCATTCCGTTTGATCGGCTCGGAAGCTATCGGTGAAGGCGTGGTGGAAACTTTGAAGAAGTATCCTCACTCGCCTGCAGTGCTTATGCAAAATCATGGACCTTTCACTATCGGAAAGGATGCAGAAGACGCTGTCAAAGCTGCTGCTATGACAGAAGAGGTGGCGCACACCATGTGGGCAGCTCAGATGCTGGGCGGAATTATCCCTATCCCTCAAGAAGACATTGAGGCTTTGAACGACCGCTATCAAAACGTATACGGCCAGCATTAATGAGTGATGCTGAGGTCGTGGAAGACTTCGTTGCTTTACAAAAGAAAGGAATATCAATGAAGAATCCATTCGAAGGTAAGGAAATTTGGTTCGCTGTAGGATCGCAGGATTTGTATGGTGAGGAAACATTGCGCCAGGTTGCTGAGCAGTCGCGCGATATCGTGGATACGCTCAATGCGAGCACATCTATTCCTGTGGAGCTTGTGCTCAAGCCTACATTAAAGGATTCAGACTCAATCAAGCAGTTTATGCAAGAAGCGAGCGCGTCGAAAGACTGCATTGGCGTGATTGCATGGATGCATACGTTTAGTCCTGCAAAGATGTGGATTCGTGGACTGAATGAACTCAAGAAGCCTTTGCTTCAGCTGAATACTCAGCATCATCAGGAAATTCCTTGGGAAACCATGGATATGGACTTCATGAATCTCAATCAGGCAGCGCATGGCGATCGCGAATTCGGATATATCGTGACGCGTTTGGGTATTCCTCGCAAAATTGTCGTCGGTCACTACACAGATCCTGAAGTTGCTGAACGCATCGGAGTATGGGCACGCGCATGTGCTGGCTGGGATGCGGCCAATACAATGAAGGTGATGCGCTGGGGTGACAATATGCGCAACGTTGCTGTCACGGAGGGTGATAAGACGGAGGCAGAACGCGTCTTTGGAGCTTCTATCAATACATGGCCTGTCAATGAGCTTGTCGAGCACGTCAATGCTGTATCGCGTGAACGTGTCGAAGCGCTTATCGAAGAGTACAAGCAGGAGTATGAGATTGCTCCTGAGCTCTTGGGTGATCGCTATGAATCCCTGTATGTGGCTGCTCAGGAAGAATTGGGCATGCGTGACATGCTGGAAGAAGCCGGTGCAACGGTAGCAGTGGATAATTTCGAGGATTTGGGAGAATTGCGTCAACTTCCTGGTGTGGGTGTGCAGCGTTTGATGGCTGACGGTTATGGCTTCTCTGCTGAAGGCGACTGGAAGACAGCTATGCTCGTACGCATCGGAAATGTCATGGGATATGGTCTGGAGGGCGGATGCTCTTTGATGGAAGATTATTCCTATAACCTCGTTCCGGGCAAGGAGAAAATTCTCGGAGCCCATATGCTTGAGGTATCCCCAACCTTGAAGTCAGATGGCAAGGCAAAGCTGGAAATTCATCCATTGGGTATCGGCGGTAAGGAAGATCCTGCACGTCTTGTTTTTACAGCTACGCCTCATAAGGGTGCTGTCGTTATTGCGATGAGTGATGTGCGTGAACGATTCCGCTTGGTTATGAACGTTGTGGATGTCGTCAATCCTGATCATGATTTGCCACAATTGCCAACGGCTCGTGCGCTCTGGGAGCCTCGACCAAATCTTAAGGAAGCTACTGAGTGCTGGCTTTTGGCAGGTGCTGCTCATCATACATGCATGACGACAACTGTCGGCCATGAAGCATGGGAAGATTTCGCTCGCATTGCTGGAGTCGAGCTTGCGGTAATTGATGAGAATACTACTCCTGCTCAATTTGAAACGACATTACGCGTCAATGATGTGTACTATCGCTTGAATGAGCACTTCTAAGGCGAAGTAAAGTACATAGATATACTACAGGGGATTCGTGCGATGATACGCGGCGAGTCCCCTGAATTTTATGTTGAGTGATGAATGTACGACGGCTACATTACGCGCGATATTCGTTCTCGAGCATATGCAAGACGAGCAGAGCGAACGAAATGCATAAACATGAGAAGAGCGACGTATGCAAGAGGAAGCATGTGGCGTTCAAAATTATTCGCTGGAGCCATAATCATAACGCCAATAAGCAAAACGAGCGGAATGTATCGCAGCAAATCTCGCCAGCGTCGAAGAATGATAACCGCACATCCCATGAGCAGTACAGCAACCACGTAGAAGTTGCCGCGCATAATCCAACCAATAACCGGGATATCGCCAATGCCTTCGCTGACTAATTCTTCCGCTTGGCGTACTTGCGGCACCCAGTATCGCAAAATTGGAGCATTCGACAGGCGGGAATTGCTCAGATAATAGCTCGTCGCAACGTATGGTTTGTCATTGACATCGAAATATCCATACACTTTTGCCAAGAAAGCATCGACGTAGATGACAGGATGGGACATGCCTAATTGCAGCCATGCTTTATTAAAGTTTGCCATATCTGCCTGGGTGACAGTTTCCCATTTGTATGTCTCTACTTTTCCATCGCTACCTGAAGACTTAACTCGATCTGCATCGTCAGGGGAATATGTGGAGCCCATTGTATATAGGTTAAAAATTGGGCGTAATTCTGTACGAACTTCCTCAGATACGCCTGTTGGGTCTTCTCGCATAACTCGAGCAATTTGCTGAAGTTGGATACCGCGGCTCTCAATAGGATCTCCGGAAATAATTGTTCCGGTATTAACGGCAGCAGTCAGCGCTCCTTGGAAAATAATAAACGGAATGACGAGAGAAATGAGGTATGCGCGCCAACGTTTCCTATCAGCGATGAAGATGAGCACAATCTGTACAGCGATGATATATGTCGCATATTTTGCAGAAATGAGCATAACGGCAGTGCTCACCACAATTCCTGCAATCAAAGAACGAGGGATATGCGCACGGTCACGGCGTGCAAAAATTTCATACCACTGACCAAACCACCACAGGAAGGCGAAAGCAAACAAAGGAGACTTCGTCAAAGCAGTTGTCGCATATAACACCTGAGGATTCAGGATAAAGAAAACGAGAGTGACCACTCGCCAGATGGCTGAAGCACTCATACTGTGTAAGTGAGTCGATTGACGAGGATAGACGCGAACTGGGCGTGCGAAAGTAAAGAAGCGATGAACGGTGACACTAACAGCAAAAATTGCAAAAAGCATCTGCGTCAGGGACAAAAGAACCAATCCAAGATCAATTGTTCCTGTATAGCGCTGTGACCAGTACAAGGTGCCACCGTATATGAATGTGAGAACGACGTTATGCTGGTTTGTCAGATATGTCGGGGTATCTGGCCACATGTAATGGGCGATAGGGTAAATGTCTACGACATTAAAAGTGTCTGCGTAAGATACATACGATCCGTTTAATGAGGTCACCCATCGAGTCATCTCATTGTATTGACTCATCAAATCCGCAGCAAAAATAGTGGGAACAAGGAGAAATTGGATTCCCCAGAAAGCAAGCAAAATCAGTGCAATTTTCCACCAGCGATTCGTGCATGAGATAATCAGGTCGCGGCTACGCATCCATAATGCGTGTGCTGCTCGCAGACGATTGGACACACGAGGATGCTTGTCGATGTATGCACGGAAACGAGAGTGAAGGCGAGGCTGGATCTTCATCCACCAGCCACGAGTCTTGCGTAAAATTCCTGATTCTGGCTGGCTAAAACGAACAAGAGCCCAAATAATTGTCATGCAGATAACCCACGCGCACACAAAGATGAGGGCATTTGCAATCCCGAATGTCGCAATGGAATGATCGCGTCGATAAATAGGCCCCACGCTCATACACAGAGCAATCCATGCGCTCACAAAACCGGCTACAGTCCATGCGGTGGCAGTTCCCAATGAACTCAAGGAGAAACGTCTGCGTTCAGACGACGATGAACGTGACATACAAGCTCCTTGATATGGGTTGATGAGATGACATAAATACTCAGAAGATTATACCAAGAGGGGATAAAAGGTGCGGAAAAGTGTAATCTTCTACCACGAATAATTACAAGTGGACGAGGTCAATGACCGTTACAGTGATTGACCTCGTACAGTGATCAACGGTGTGAAAGCAAGAAAGTGCGGAAATAAGAAATAGAGAAAATCCTCATCCTTTCTAGCGCTATCCGTGACGTGGAAGTGATGAGAAAGAATGAGGACGAGATGCTAGAAGAAGCTCAACTTAAGCAGCAAAGCGGCTCACAGGCTGCCATGGCTCAAGCTCAACAGTTTCTGCTTCGAGAAGTTCAGGAGCGAGATACTGCTTGCGGATAATGACTTCGCGTACGAAACGGTCGAACCATGCAGCAGTTGCTACATAGTAGCCGTCCTTACCGTTTTCCTTACCCCAGCTATTTTCCACCTTCCAACGGTTTGGCTGACCGTTTTCATCGAGGTTTACGCCGATGAAAGTCATCGCGTGGTTACTTGGATAATCCATGTATTCCAAGCCCTGGCCCTTGTCGAGGTTGAACGTGGTGCCAAAGAGCTCGTCAACGCGAACGGTATTCTCATCGAAATATCCAGCACCGCGCAAAGAGAACTGTGTGCAGTCGCATGCGAACCATACAGGGTGACCATCCTTAAGCATATTGACGGTTGCTTCACGGAAGGTGTCGAGGTCCACGTTAAGAGCATCCATATCGCCAGCCTCGATAACGGTTGCGGAATTCTTATAAGAATAACGCTTGCCGTATGGAGTGGATTCGAGAGGGCTGTTGATTACAGTCTCGTAGTCGTTAACGTCCACAGGAACGTACTTCTTGTAGAACTCCATAGGAGTAATGTTCAAGTCGACGATCTGCTTGCGAGTATCCTTGCCGTTCTTTGGCTGCTCAGTCTTTTCTTCCTTGCTGGTCTTCTCTTCCTGAGCGGTAGCAGAGTCGTCCTTCTTATCCTTCTTGTCTTCGTCTTCTACGCGAGCAAAGAAATCAAAGTGAGTTGGAGGCTCGCCAAGAGAAATTGCGCACATACGATAGACGAGATCCAAATACTCATCCTTGCGAGCGCGGATAGCTTCTTCAGACTCACCATTGCGGTGTGCTTCACGCATGTCTGCTGCGAATTCGCGCAACTTTGAATTAATGTACTGGATGAAATCATCGGTATTGCGAGAATTTGCGGATTCTGGGTATGCGCTCTTTGGAACGAGACCGTACTTTGATACGAGATCTGCAAAGCCCTTCCACCAGTTACCGTCTTGTACAGGGCCTTCATTGATGACCTGGAAACGACGGTCATCTACTGGAGCATCGATTGTTTCGATAACGTACTCGAGGTACGAGTTTGCCTTCTCCATCTTTTCCCAGAAAAGAAGATAATTTTCCGAGAATTCGAAATCAGCAAGATTCCACTTATGCATGAGCTCATAACGCAAAACGTTGAGACCTGCAAACATCCAGCAACGTCCTGAACGTTCCTGGTTTGTAATCGAGCCCTGCTTCAGCTCGATGTTGAAGTCCATAGGAACTTCACGAGCGCCTGCATACGATGTTGCAGCTTTGAGGACCCCCATGCTGACAGCAGCGTTTGCGGCAACTCGGTTAGCACGATCTGCATTGAAGTGCTCCGAATATGTGCTCAGTGATGAAAGTGCCAGAGCTTTGTCTGCCATTTTTTCTCCTTATTGTTAGTGAACAATCTGAGGATAAGCATACTCAGGATTGTGTATCTGAGATGCAGGGCAGTGTGGTGTGCGAGTGATGAATTCAAACACAAGGATAAAAAGGAATTAGAATAGGCATATGCACAACCATGATGTACACAATCATATGGAAAGGAGGAAAGAATGCGAGAAGGGGAAGCAATTTCAGCAATCGGTACACTGCTTGCAGGAATTGCAGCATTTATCGCACTTTTCTTAAACAAGGATAAGTAAAAAAGAAGGGGGTCTGAATACACCAACTATCCAGAACCCCACTAACTTCCCATAATACACGCATTCTCTTTAATTATGACAGCAAAAAAATACGGAACAATAGCCCTCTGCCTTGCAATAGTCTCTGCAGGCATCATGTACTGGTCCCCAATCGCGAGCGCGGGCTTTACTCTTGCTAGTGGTGTTTTTTGGATTCTTGGCAGGCAGGCGCTAAATGGCAGTGCACTACTTGAGCCTTACGGAAATTGCTAAGCAGCTCGGGATTACGCCGGGAGGCTTGTCAAACTATAAGCTTCCTGAGCCTGATGCCTTGATTGGCAAAACTCGTGGGTGGTTACCGGAGACTATTGAAAAATGGCAAGCTGAGCGACCTGGACATGGTGGAAGACCTCGCAAGAATTGAACCGTAATCCCGCCCATGATGGTATGGCTGGGATTACGGCGTATGGCTCTATTTTCGTACTGAGCACATTCCATGATAAGTCTTTTTAGTTATTCGTATAGCTGGGTCGAAATTTCACGAGGAACAATAGAAACGAGGAATCAACCGCATTAGCCATGTGAACCATGTGCTTAGGGAAAAAGAAAAATTAAAAAAGAAATGGAGCGGATGACGGGAATCGAACCCGCGTAATCAGTTTGGAAGACTCGAAAATGTAAACCCCTTTAAGACGGCGAGAATTCTAGCTTTAAGACCTTTTGAAGACCGTGGTTAAAGTATACTCGTTTGATACTCGACTCTTTTCAACACTGTTAAATTATTGCAACACCCATCATACCTCAACCATTTTTTAAGCAAAAACACTTAGATATTTTCTACAAGAAATGAGAAAAAATGGCAAGACAATCGCCTAGGGCATGGCGGGAGATCTCGAAAAAACTGACAGAATAACGACCTCTGCTGCATGTATTGTGTAGCAGAGGTCGTTATTTTTGGGAAATGCGACACGCCGATGTTGCGTTATGTATACCTTAGGTGTATATTAGATAGTGTCAACAAGGAAACACAAGGTTTCCTGAGAATCTCGATAAGGAGAAAATAAAATGAACAACGCATACGATATCCTCGCACAGGCTTTCGAAGCAGAAGCACAGTCTTTCAAGGTAAGCGCAGCTACCGATTCCCGCTTCTTCACTGCAATCTTCGAGAACGCTGAAGTAACCGTAGAAGAAGAATTCGACTCGGCTTACGTTCGCTCCACTGCTGACATGGGCAAGTACACTCGCACAGATGCAAAGAAGTTCAATATGGCTAACTTTAAGAGCGAGGCTGAGCTTATCGAAGCTGTGAAGGCTTTCGCACATATCGCTTAAAATCAAAAAAATAAGCCCCTCCTTTTGGAGGGGCTTACCTATAACAGATTAAGGAGAATCATATGGCTTTTGTTGAAAAGCGTGGTAAGGCTGATTTTCGAGCACAGCGAGAAATGCTCGGCTTTAGCCAAGACGAAGTAGCACAAGCCTTGCATGTGCAGACCGTGACGGTGAAAAAGTGGGAAAGTGAGAAGAGTCCTAACCCTGTGCCAGTGGATGCATGGGAATGGCTCGACAGCATGGAAGCCATCCACTATATCGCTGTAGAGAACGCTGTCAATCAAGTAAAAGAGGTTGAGCAAGAAGTAGGCGATGCACCTCGCGTGATCACGTTAACATACTTCCGTTCACAAGATGACTATAACCGTTATGGGCGTGATAAAGGCTCATTTGTAGTCGTAAACACTCGCACTCGTGCTGTCGCAGCAGAGCTAAGGAGACTCAAGTACGAGGTGCGTTTTGAATACCCTGACTCTGAAGCGAATCTGTATTCTCGTGCCATGATGGGTGACGAGGATTAAAGGAACAGGTAGACGACTGGCTTCCAGAGTATTAAACAAAAATGAGGCTTCTCTCCTAGTTGAGTAAAAAATTGACTAAATCGTCGGCGGAGAGAAGCCTCACCTATGAGTGTACCACGCTTAGTTTCTCAAACGAAAAATGCCCCTCACCCAGAAAAATCTGAGTGAGGGGTGTGACATTCGTGCTTGAAAATTTACACAAGGCTTTACTTGCTCTTGCCTGCGTACTGGTATCCGACATAGCTGCCGATATATCCGACAGCAGAAACCAATGCTGTGACGAGGACTGTCACCCATCGAGACACGTCCACTACCGCAAGCACAGACTGCACCACCAGCAGTGTAGGCATCATGAGGAAGCAGAAGAGGTAGAGTCGCTTACGCACGTCTACACTCAACATAGACGGCTCTTCCTCTACTGGTTTAACGGTTGTAGAAGCCTCTGACTCTGTTTTTTCGATGTAGTCTTCTGAATGCTTTGCTTCTGTCATATTATCTCCTTTACTTGATACGGATGCGCTGTCCTGCGTAGATAAGATTTGGATTCGCCAGATTATTTGTCTGCGCAAGATTTTGCCACGTTGTCCCGTATTTTGCAGCGATACCACTCAATGTCTCACCGCGCGCAACGGTATGCCACACCTGCGTGGATGCTTCCAGAATCTGATTGACACGAGCCTGCACAGCCTCATAGTTTGCTCCCAGAGCTGCGCGTCGCGCTTGACCATCTCCATACTTGCCAGCGATAGTATCGCGTGCAAGAGCCTCAATATCCACAGCAGGTGTAGCTGTCTGCTGTACTGTCGCGTTGCCTGTCGGATTGGCATATTTATTCCACGCTTCACGGTCACCGTAAAACTTATTTAAGTCAAGATTGCCGTTGTAACCGCCGATATGTCCTGCGGACGAGTACTGTCTCATGGCACAAGCGTATGCGCCTTCGTTCCACGGCGTATCCTGATAGCCCGTTGGATTATTATCAGCATACTGGGCTACCCACAAGCCGTAATCTCCAATGCCCTGCGTACGATTTAATCCGCTTGCTGGAATATAGACCAGTGGCTTGACCCCTGTTGTCTCGGCGACGCGATCGCAGAAGCTCTTAATCCACTGATTAGGATTAGCATTCCACGCCGCATTCTCGCCCATCTCAAAATCCAACGCGAGCAGCGCTCGACCGATGTAGTCTCGTATCGTGTTAACGAAGTAGTCAGCTTCAGCGGTTGCACTACCGCCACTCGCGTAATGGTAAAAGCCCAGAAGCTTACCCGCTGACAGCGTAGAATCAGCCTGACTACGCATGGACGGTGACGTGTAGCCTGTCCCTTGCGTTGCCTTGACAATCACGAAATCGGCATCGACCGCAGGTACGTTAATACCTGCCTGCCAATTGGAGATATCAATACCATTCAAAGTCATTATGACTTTCCTTTCTATTAAAAAAGCCTCACACTAAACGTGAGGCTAAAAAAGATAAGAATCGCGAGCGCGAAGTATTTTATAAGCGTGAAGAGTGTGTAGAGGGCTAGTCCTGTGAGGATTCCCGCGAGTGTGATTATGGTGAGTGCTGCGAGAATGTCTCGAAATTTCATGTGTCTGGCTCCTTTCTTTGGGGTGTAACATTCGGGTGTAAGAATTTCGTTATGAACTACATGGTTGCGATTTCTTCAGGGTACAAAGTTAAAAAATGGGCGAGTAATTCTTCACAATGATTGTTTATGCAGTTTTTTCGTCAGATTCGCCGTCTCCATCATTGAGTGGGTGTTGTGTAATCCCAGTCGTCGTTTTCGAGCCTCTGTTCGTAGCGTTTCTTGAGCCAGTCCAACCGTACGTGTCCGGCTCCGTTGCCACCGCGAGCGACATACACTTCGCCCACGCTCAAGAGCTCTTCATGCTCCGCGCGACTTCTCGGGTGATTAAAAAGGCGTGCACGCATTTGTGCCAGATACATGTCATCCACAGTCGCCTGCAACGTGTCCAAACGTTCGGAATGTTCATGCAACGCTGTATAGTCACGGTCAAGTTTCTCTTTAATTTCAACCATGGTAGGCGTTTCTGCGAGCGTCCTATCCAACGCTTCACGATTGTTTAAATCGACAGCTTCAGTGCGTTTTTCGTTGCGTCGATCTGCTTGTTCGATCCATAGCTTGATTACGGTTGCACCAGTGACAACCACGCTGACGACGATAACGGTGAACGCTATAATCCATGGGTCTGTACCATCGGGAAATTCTGGAAAATTAGGAATCATAAAAAGTATCCTTCTCGGAAGAAGAGAGTAGGGGAGTGGGGAATTTTTCGTGTTGAATGTGCCCTGTTTTTATACATAATCTTAATTATCGGCTCGCACCTGTTGATGTGATTGAAACGGCTCAATACGGCTATATTCGCAGTAATGGAATGCTTGCCGGAAGCGCTGCAGGCAAAATCGTCACTATCACTGTCAACGGTTCAAACTCTGCAACCAGCAGCACTGGTGTGGTTATTGGTACTGTAAAAGCTGAGTATCGTCCCGCAGTCGAGCAGAGAGCTCTTTTCGGCGTACAAAACGGCTCATGGGGTATCATTCGTATCACGACAGCTGGTGAGATTATGATTCAGCACATGTATAGCTCCTCACAGAGCTTAACATGGTCGAGCTTTATGCAAACAATCACATATGTAGCTGCTTAAACAGCTGGGAGTGGGTCGCTTGTCACCCATGCGCCTTGAGCACTCGAATACCCACTATTCGGATTGCCTAACGCTGTCACTCCACCTTGCGGGTCACACAAGCACGCAAACTGTGAACCAAGGAAGTGAATAGGACTATTCACTGTGATTGGACGATACCCCACAGGAATAGTCTCATTCACTTTCTGATAATTGTTTACACCACTTTGAGAGAACTTCACGTTGCCGTTGACAAAAACCATGTTGCCGACCCTCGCGAACTGGATTGTTGACGTTGAATATGGAGGCTTCCACTCCAACGTTGAAGCGTGAGTGAGCTGATAATTAAGATTATGTTCCCATGTATTTCCGGTGTAACGGAAGGCTTCGTTCGTTGAAGACACGAGGGCTTCCTGCCCCTCTGCAACATTGAGCGTTGCCAGCTGTTCCTTCGTCTGCACTGTGATCATGCACTGCATCGATAGCCGTGGAGCTACATCACTCACTGTTCCGGATTTGACTTCAGCGATGACGAGCCCTGGAATACTCATATTCGACGTGGAATAAGGATAGACGGTTGCCTCAAGCTTTGGAGTAGACCCACGCCCCACAGACGGATCAGACAACGCGAGCGCGATCTTATAGTTTTGGGTGAGACTTTGGATGCGTAGTGTGGTGTTGTCGGTGATGGCGTAGGTGTAGGCGCCTTCGCCGGCGAAGGGGTTGAGGATGCCTGCGTGTGGGTGGATGGTGAGCGTGACACCGTCGATGGTGACGAGTGGTGTTGGTGCGCCTTGTCGGATGCCTTGGATGCTTCCGAATGCTGTCCCATCGGTTGGGGTGATTATGCTGTTGACGGTTTTGCGGAAGGTGCTTGCGGTGTAGGCGATGTTGCCGGTGAGTGGGTGCGCGATTGCTGGCATGATGGTACTACTCCTTGTGTTGTTCGAGTTGGTTGATGCGTTTTTGGAGTGTGTGGATTTGTTGTTCGAGGTGGTCTATTCGATTTGCTTCGAGCTGGGCGAGGCGTAGTCCGAGGATGCCGAAGAGGCTCATTTCGACGCCTTCGATTTTGATATCTTCGGGGTTGTCGATATCTTCGTCGTATCCGTCTGCTGACGTGTAGATCATGCTTTGGGGGATGTGGGTTTGAACTTGCTCGGCGATGACTCCGATTTGTGGTGGGGTGGTGTCTGAGTCGTCTTTGTATTGGTAGTCGACGATTTCGACGGCGCGCAGCATTGCTTCGGACACGTGGGTGGGTTTGACGTTCTTTTTGCCGCGGACGGAGGAGAGTGCGTAGCCGAGTTTGCCGTTATTATCCATCCAGACGGCTCGACGGGTGACGGAGCCCACATCACGATTGTAAGCATTGTTTGTGCCTGTACCGCCGTTGGCGGGTTGGAGGATTCCGTTGTTTGCGGTGGATGCGCGTTGTTCGATTTCTTGCTTCGTGTACGAGTTAGCCTGGATAGACTCCTGGACTCGACTGTCGAGATTATGCAGAAGCGTGTTAATGTTATCTCTTGCATCAATAGCTTCTTTGACGATTGGGATAATGCTTTTGACCACGCTTGCACTATTCTCGTCAATCTGTGTTTGTAACTGTGCGAGACGGCGAGGAATCTCATCTTCACCAATCGGATAATTGATAGTGCCTACCATTCGATTTCTCCCTCATTCTGCAGATACGGCGTTAATGTGGATTGAGACAAGTCAATCGTGTACCCGATAAAGCGCACGTTGCCTGTCGTAAAGTTCGTTAACTCACTTTGCGCCTCGCTCAAATCCCACGACAACACATCCCCCAAATCCCAATCAATCCCCAAACGTGGAGCAACAGCGAGCGCGAAGCTGATGGTGACTGTGGTTGTGCCGTTGTAGAGCTGGTGGAGCTTTGCTTGGGCATGCTGGTTGAGGGTTTCGATGTTGGTGATGCTGGTTGAGGGTTGGAATCTGTAGGGGAGTACTGGGCGAGTATTGTCTTTGTATGTGTACCATTGGCTTTTTGGTTGGACAGCATCGTTTTCTTCGCTTGCTGGGCTGGAGTATGCTTGGACGGTGTTTGCTGCGTAGCCTTCTTCCCATGCTTCGTTGACCGAGAATTCTGTGAGGTTGTCGACGCTGAGAACGTATTTGCCGTTTTGGCTTCCGATGTGGTCAGCGATGGTGAGGAGTGGCTTGTATGCGAGGTTTCGACGTGTCCAGCTGATGTACCATTCGGGTCCATTGATGACGCCTGCGAGCGCTTGTATGCAGCTGAGTACGCTTTTGTTGTCGGATTCTTTGTGGTCAGTGTCGTCGCGTTTTCTAGTGGATGCGCTGACGGCGATTTCGAGACTGTTGTTTTTGCCAGTGATTGCCCATTTGGTGACGAGCTGTGCGACGATACTGTTCTGATCAGTATTCGTATAACTGTCGTCTCCGACGGGGTATTTGGCTAGCAGGTATTCCCATGTGCCGAGCTTGAGACTGATGGTTGAGCTTCCTAGCGAGCGCGTGCGGCTGATGATGATCCCACCCCAGAGTGGGGTGTCTGGGTTGTCTTGGCCGACGAGGAGGAGTGCTGCAGCGTAGGGGTTGGTTGCTTCTTCCCAGTTGATGGTGAGGATGTCTTGCCATGGGATTGTTGCTGTGGCGGTGGTGCCTTCCATCATCCTCACTTCGAGGGTAGAGCATTCGACGGATGGTATTTCTGCGATGACATGCCCGTCGATGGTGCTGACGGATAACCATGTGTAGTTGGTCATTATAAGTATGCCTCTCTAAAGCTTACGGTGAGTCTGGCGCTGGTGCTGTTGTCTGCGCTGGAGAAGAGCCACGTGTTCTCTCCTTGGAGTGCTGCTTGCCATTGTCTGTTTTGCATGATTGCTTGACGTGGGTTTGTGCCGTCTTCTAAGATTTGGCGACTCCCCATATCGAAGAGGAGATAATGCCCTGCGCCGAGGGTAACTTGAGCGCTCATCGCTCGACCTGTAGCCTGATGTTCCACGCGAGGATTGACCACTGGGCCATCTATGCGAATAATCGTGTTCGACGGTGCTGAGCCGTGACTAGTGAGAGTGAGCTTCCCACTGATTACTGTCTCATCAAACACCCACTGGGATGGTGTATTGCCGTTTTCGAATTGATACGGGTAGGTGAATCCACCAGATGTGGATGGTAATCCTGTAGAGCCTGACACAATGCTGTCGCTGGCATACCTGTACGGTGAATCCGCATGCACTTGGAAAGTGAAGAGTACCCAGTTGCCTGCCTTACGTTTGAATGTGATTGCTGTCTCACGCTTGACGAGCGTTTGTAAGCTCACACCATGATCATTAACAATCAGACGCGTGTACTCGTTGCTGACAGCCTTTTTCAATCGAGCGCATGCAGCATGATACGCTTCAACGTCTGGGTAGGTGAATTGCCCGTTAACCACGTAGCTTTTACCCTTATCAAACGCATTATTACTGTACGTGCCGTTGCCCCAGATACGCTCAGAAACGTTGAGGGTGGTATCTGCTGAATCATCCCACCCCTCAACGTCTCCACGAACTCCCCAAGCCACACCATCATCATCCGGCTCACCATAGAGACGTAAATCGCCAATGGTGACTTGATAGCCGAGGTCTTGAAAAGCGTAAATCATGAGAAGTCCCTTCTAAATTATGCGATTGCCATGTTGAGCATTTGAACGCCAGCACGCCCTGCTGCAAGTGGATCTGGAACACTAATATTCTGAACCACGTTCAAGCCAGAACCATTAACACCAGCAGTTCCAGCAGTACCGTTCACATTCAACGCCTTCGCACCTACGCCGTTGAGCTGGCTATGAATGCCTTGCATAGTACGCCTCATAGCGAGCGCGGCGTGTGGTGTGGCTGTGGTGATGCCTTCTGCGAGTCCTTCGACGAGGGCTTGTCCGGAGTATGGTGTCCATCCGTGTCCGCTAAATGGGCCCTTTTTAGCTGGAGAATGTGGGATGAATTTGGCGATGGTGTCCATAACGCCTTTGATAGCGTTGCCTGCGTTTTGTGCCATGGATTTGATACCGTCGATGAGTCCAGAGACGATTTTTTGTCCTGCATCCTTGAGCCAGTTGCCTGCGTTGGAGAAGATACGGGTTATTGCGTCTTTGACGCCGGTTAATGCTCCGCCGACAGCTCCTGCAGCGTTGGAGAGGATGTCTTTGAACGCGTTCCATGCGCCTAGCCAGTCGCCCCTGATGATTGCTGTGACGAAGTTGACAACTCCTTGGATAACTCCTTGGATATTTTGGAGAATTCCCTGGATTGTCCCCATGTTGTCGCGAACGACTTGGGCTATGAAGTTGATAATTGGGACGAGTATAGCGCTTATCAATTTCACTGCTGCGTTAATGCACCATGCCGCTCCTGTCAGTAGTGCTTGGATGACTGGCATAATCGACTGCAATACTTGAATGATTGTTTGAATAATGCCAATAATCACTGGTGAGAGTGCTGTAATGAGCTGACTGATGGAGACAAGGAGCTGGGTTCCCACATCCATGATGGTCTTTAACACTGGAGTGAGCGTGCTGATCAACATGGTAATGATAGGGCTGAGCAGTGGCACGATTTGCTGCAAAATCTGCGTGACGAGAGGTGTGACAGCGTTAATGAGCTGGTTAAACACCCCCATTAATGATTGCAAGACTGGTAGAAGCTGATTAAACGAATCTCCCAGCGCTTTCATAACATCACTGCCGAGCTTGCCGAACGTCTTCTGTAGCTGTGGGCTCGTCGCTACCAGTTGCACCAAGAGTGCTAGGATGATGCCGATTGGTCCGCTCAAGAATTTCAACGGGCCCATTAACCCTTCGAAGAGCTCGCCTACAAATGGCAGTTTTGTGAGTAGTCCGCCGATACCTTCAGCGCCCAGAGCGACGAATGCTGTCGTTAACGGTGCGATCGCTTTTTGTAACGGTTGGAACGCTTTTCCTAAGCGTTGGAAAATGTTCATTATGCCGTTAATGGCATCTTGGAACGGCTTAGGAAGCGCTGACACGAGTCCCTCGAACATGCTCGGGATTGCAGAAACAATCCCTTTAATGATTTGACCAATGCGAGGCAAAATATTCTTCAAAGCGGTTGCGATGGATTCTGTAAGCTGCTTCGACAAATCAGCCATATCAGCATTGTTTTGTCCTAAGCCTGCAAGCCAGTTGTTCCATGCAGCCTTCATCGAGTTCACAGAACCTTCGATAGTGGTTGCAGCTTCACGAGCAGTCGTGCCTGTAATGCCCATCTGCTGCTGAACAAGGTGAATAGCTGTGACAACGTCGCTAAACTTATCGATGGTTAAGTCGCCGGCTTGACCGTTCGCCTCACGCAGCTTGTTTGCATCACTGATGAGTCTCTTCATTTCGCTCTTGGTACCACCATAGCCCAGCTTCAAGTTATCGAGCATAGCGTAATTGCCACGAGCTAACGACTGATAGGTTTGCTGGATTGAGTCAATACTCGTGCCCATCTTGTTCGCATTATCGCTCATATCGAGGATTGCGGTATTGCCGAGCTCGGCAGCCTTTCGAGTATCGCCGCCAAGAGATGAGACGAGGCTTGCAGCAAAAGATGTCACCTGATTCATATAATCGTTCGCGGAAATACCCGCAGTTTTATATGCTCCTGCAGCGTACTGTTGAACAGTTCCTGAAGCATCTTTGAAGAGGGTATCTACACCGCCGACAGCCTGCTCCCACGTCGCATAAGCAGCAAGAGCCTGCTTACCCGTCGCAAGAATCGCCCCACCCAAAGCGAGCGCGCCTGCAGAGAGGATTGCCATGCTTCCGGTTGCGATGGATTTGATTCCTTTGAGGACTCCGGTTCCTGCGTTTTTGAATGCGTTGCCGGCTTTCGCGGCGAGGGTTCCGAGGAGGTTTCCTGATGTGTTGACGACTTTTTGGACACTTGGTGGGAGTGTGGATACTACGTTGTTGATGGCGGTTTTGACGCCGGTTGTGTAGTTTGTCCAGGTGGTTTTTGCGGCGTTGACGATTGGGGTTACTGCTGCGCTGATTCTGGAGGTGATTGGTGCGAAGAATGCTCCGACTTTTGCGGAGACGGTGCTGAATGCTGCGCTAATTTTGGATCCAATCATTTGTCCGAAGTTGGCGATTGGAGTGGTGAGTTTAGTCCAGAAGCTTGCGATGGATGAGCCGATTGGACCGAAGATAGAGGAGAGCTTTGCTCCTATGCCGGAGAGCGCTTTTTGAATGTTGTTAATAGCAGCTTGCAGACTGTTGTTGATTTTCGCTCCAAATTGAGCGAGCTGGCCAGTAATGGTGGTGAACATGGATGTGCTCATGCTTCCCATTTTTTGTATGAGTGGTATCCAGATCGTGTCAACGCCTAGCAAAGCTCGTGCGAGCTGGCCGAAAGCTGAGGAGAGATTCTGGGTTGAGTTTTTAACATTATCGATACCTTTGAACCCGTTGCCGAGGTTCGACGCTACAGCTTTCAAAATTCCCAGAATGCTCGTATTCGAACGATTGTATTCTTCGGTTGCTGCCTTGAGGGTCTCTTGCGCAATTTTCGCTTTCTCAGCGGCAGCGTTGGATTTCTCGAGAGCATTCGCTTTACGCAGCTCAGCTTTTTCAAAAGCAATCGCCGCTTTCTGAGCCTGAGTCGAGTTAGCACCATACTTTTCAATAGCAGCATTCATCTTATCTTGTGCAGCCTGAGAGTTCACAACTGCAGCCTTATAATCGAGCAATGCTGATTTAGCCTGGCTAGAAGCCTTTCGTGCCGATTCCTTAAACGGTGTTAAGAAATCCTTGCCTGAGGCAGAGTTAAAGGAGGTCTTAAAGCTCACCCCGAAAGAAGACCCCAGCTTGTTACCATCGAAGCCCTTACGAAAACGATTAGAGCCTTCTTTTGTAGCTGAATCGACTTCTTTATTAACGGATTTCTTGAAGCCGTTCATGACCGGGAAAATACTTAGCTTTCCCGCGCCCACTTCGTAAGCCATAATTCCTCCTTACCCTGTTATTTATGCGAAAAGGCTACTCATATGTTGAGCAGCCTTCCTTTTTTCATCCTCAGACGGCACATAAGATGCCGGACTATCACCGTGACTTGTGAGTAGTGCACCGTTTGTGAACATGCTTTGAAGTATCAAATCCGTAGCACTTAACGGAATGAGTGCACCGATATTCTTTGCGCCCGTGTACGTTTTCGGATCTGACAGAAGCATTTCATAGAGTGCGAGCGCATCCACAAACTTTAAGCGAGTTCCTAAATCTGACTGGAGACTGTAGCCTCTGGCTGTGAAATCGGCTCGGATTCTGGTTCCGTCGTCTCCGTTGAGGAGTCCACAGAACCATCGGATTTTCCCAAGCTTGTACCCTGAACCTTCGCGAGAGTCTCTCCATAATCCTGTAAAAGATTAAACGCGAAGAGAACCGGCTCATGCTCCAACTTGGCAGCGAGCTCGTCGCCGACGAACGCGGCGAGAATAGACTTGATAACCTCGAACTGATCAGTATCATTCTCAGCGGCTGTCAGCTTTTCAAAATCAGCGATAGACAAAGACAACGGCAACTTATAAATCGTGCCGTGTGGCGCTAAAGCCCAAAATTCGCCATTCTTAATAACGTGACGAATCTTATAAGAGGTCTTGACCTGTTCGACTGCAGCTTCTTCATCAGCTTCAGTCCACGTGTCAAAAATTGTTAAATCTTCAGTATTTTCTTCCATAAAATTTTTCCTTAAAAGATAGAGAATGGGTGATGTGGCGAAGAGAAGAGATGAGAAACCACACCACCCAAGTCTTACATAATTACCTGCTACGCAGCAGTGACAGTAACAGCAACTGTTGCTGAATGAGTTCCAGACTTTACCGTGATAGTCACTGGTGAGGTCGTTGTATCCTTACCGGTTACGGTGATTGTCTTACCGGAGACGGAGACTGAAACCTTGGAATCGTCAGCAGATTCAGCTGTAATAGTTGCCGTTTCAGGAGCTACCGTCGCGGTAATGGTACCGGTCTTTGTCTTCTGAATGCTCAATGTGGAAGGAGCAACGGTCAAGCTTGTAGCAGCCACGGCGGCCGAATCGTAATATGCTTCGAGATAACGGCTCTTGCCATCGTCTACGATTGAATCCTGTGTCCATGTAGCTGTTAATGCTAAGCCGGAGACTTCACCACGATTATCCTGTGCAGGCTCATTGCCCGTAATCTGAACAACGCCTACGCGGCGACGAATAGTGCCGTTCTTGTATGCTGTTTCCTGATATGCAATCCACTTTGTGTCCTGTACGACATCTCGAACGTGATAGACGCCACTGTCGTCTGGTGCGCCGATTGTCATGAGACGTGTCAAGTCGTTGTCTTCAGCGACGGTGAATGCGAGGGTCAGTGTTGGATCTGCATTCATTTTGTATCCTGGCTGATGGAACTCTGTAGCATCGTCTGCATCTCGACCATCCTGTGGAGCACCGTCAGAGGTAATCAATCCAACAGCGGTGAGACCCTTCTTAAACAAGGTCGCGAGGGTGACTGCAGGGTCTACGACGCTACTTGCGATCATATCTGCAAGAATCTTGACAGACGAATCATAAGGAGCGAGCAGAATCTTTGACGTGATAACGTATTTCACTGCGTTCAGATCATTACCGAGAGCATCTCGAGTCATAATAATTTCCTTTCCAAAATAGGGGTTAGAATTCGCTCACTTCATCGCCGACGACAGAAAGAGACACAGTGAAATAACAATGTGCGTAATCTGCATTATCAGCGATAAGGTGAGGGACTGTACTGTCGTCTTTATTGACTGCAAGAACTGGAGAGCCCTCACAGTCAAGAAGCGAGTAAAAATCGGTTAAATGCCCATAACTACGATTAGCGAGCGCGAGGCATTCGAGTGGGGTTGTTTTGTTTGCGGCGTAGACGTTGATGGCGAGGTCGAGGGTGAATTTTTTGAATTCGTCTTGTTCTCCGCCGTCGTTGCGTACGGTTATGAGTTTGTATTGTCCGTTGTAGTCTGCGGGGACTCTTATGTCTATTTGTACGTTGTCTATGTCTTTGAGTGCGTTGCGTAGATAATTGATTGCCCATAGTTCGATGTTGGGTAGGACTATGAGTGATGTCATATCTTTGCTGCTCTCAGTGCTTTTTTGAGGTTTCCTGTTTTTGATTCGACGAGTAGTGTTTTTGGATCTGTTCCTTCCACGATGGCAACGGTACGGTCTCGGTGTTTTTCGACTTTGACTTGCAAGCCTGCTTTGTATTCTCCAGTGTCGACTGGTGCATTTGCTTGGGCTGTGGCTAAGGCTTTTTGCGCTGCTGCTACGGTGAGGGAGCGAACTTCTGCTGAATCCATGAGTTTTTGAAAGAATTTCTCGTTGAATTTAACGGATGAGGTCATTATCCTTTCCATTCTGTGAGATTGATTTCGGTGGTTGGCTGCCAGCCGGTGAAGGCGTTCACGTCTCGGGATGGGAAGCCTGTCACTTGCCAGATACGCCCATCATCTGGGGTGGAGCGGATGCGGTCGCCTACTTGAATATCTATATTCGGGTCTGCAACCGTTAATACAGCCGTGCTGGTAAATCTCTCATCTAGATAGTCGACGGTGCGGCTGCTTGTGGATGCAGCGAGCGCGCCGGTGAAGGTGAGTGTG
The DNA here is from genome assembly GCA_963543015.1 of uncultured Alloscardovia sp. Lineage (GTDB taxonomy): Bacteria > Actinomycetota > Actinomycetes > Actinomycetales > Bifidobacteriaceae > Alloscardovia. The sequence goes on along the minus strand of CAUTYZ010000004.1, from coordinate 92,939 downwards.
TCTGGATTATCCCAGGTGAGGCTGGATTGTTGGGGGTTGTAGATGCTGGGTATTCGTTTGGCTCGTAGCCTTGTGAATTGGGTTGCTCCGTTCATGGGGAACTCGTAGCTTGTGCCTTGGGTGAGGCTTGTGTCGAAGTCTGTCATGACAGGCTCCAGTTGAGCTTGTAGGGGGCTAGGAGTTCTTTTTCCACGTTGAGCAGTGACAGTCCGAGTGTTGTTCCGCCGTACGTCTGGTAGGAGACGGAGGAGCCGTTGACGCTTTGACTGGTGAGGGTGGATTGATGCTGTGATGCTCTCTTGGCGAGTACACGCATGAGTTCGATGACTTCGGGGACTTCTTCAGCCTTATACCCGTGGGTGAGGGTGACTTGGATTGCCCCTGGTGCATCAGGGATGCAGTTTGTGTCGAACTGGATGGTTCCTGCTTTACTCCATGTCGCATGGTCAAGCATTTCTTCATTGTTGATGATGATGCTGGTGATGTTTGTGACGTGTTTGGAGGGAAGCAGGAGTATCCTTCCACCGTGCCCGTCGAGGGTGAGTGTTTCTTCGACGGACGGCGCTACATGCCATCCGCAGTAGGAGCGGATGGCATTTTGTGCAGCGTTCTTCCAGTATGTGGCATTGAGCGTTGGATTATCTGTCATGTTTGGGTAAATCATGAGTGATGTCTCCTTTGCTTTTAGCTACTTTTTGCTGGATTCCTTCGGCTCTGACTCGGCTGGCTTGTCGTCAGGAGTTTCAGTCTCCTCTATTTCAGCCTCTTCAGCAGGAGTTTCTGTTTCTTCTGCTGTCTGGGTGAGGGTGACGTCTGGGAGTTCTGGCACTCCGAGCGGGCCAATATGCTCGTAGTCGCGCGTTGGTGCATCTTCTGGACGGTAGCGAATACCGTCGAGGATGATCATGTTCAACTGGTCGCTCATGTTTTACTTGCCTTCCAAGACGACGAAATTGGATGGGCGCCAGATAGCCTGGGCAGCGCGCAGCTCAGCACGGACGTATGTGAGGTTTCGAGCTGCGTAGTCCTTGTGCTGGTTGAATGCTTCGACGGTCAAACCGGAGCGGTCGAGGAGTGCAATCTGTCGGAAGTCGCCGATGATTGCCTTGCCCTGTGCGAGCTGGTCGCATTCGATGATTGGACGGCTCCACACGTTTGTTGGACCGAGAGCGAATGGGCCATTTCCAAGGAAGCGAGCGTTCTTGTCCTCGATGAGGTCAATCTTTTCAGCATCTGCTGGGTTAAGCAGAATTGCGTTTGCCGAAGCACCTACAGTGCGCAGCTTGGTCAATGCCTTACGAATAGCAACAACAAGGTTATGTCCCTCGTCACCAGTCTTTGACCACTCGCCAGCCTGTACACCGGTTGTGTGGAGCAACCCCTTAGGTACACCGTTCGTACCCGAACCGTTCAAGAGAGTGTCAGCGAGCTTCAAATTGAAGGAGTAGTCGAACTCGTTGTTAAGGAAGGATGCGAATGCTGCATCATCCTGAAGGAGCTGGTTGGTGACGGTGTAACCGTCAGCGTAAGCGTAGACCTTTGCCTCTTCGAGGCTGGTGGTCAAGCTGGACTGCGGCTTGATGGTATCTGCTGAATCATCACCAGTATTTTCTGGGACGATGGCTGTTGCACGGTTGATGGACTGGACCTGCAAGTATTCGAAGTTGCCAGCGGTAGAGCCACGGCTAATCACATCGAGCAGAGTCACTTCCGGACGTGCGGTCGCATCAACGAGGGGCATACGCACGTTCTGAACGTGCGCTGTCCCTGTAGTAAGAGCGTTGCCTGCCTTTTCGCTCATGTAATCGTTCATCGAGCCGATTCGTGTCTTTGGGATACGAATATCGCCAGAAATGCCAACCTCGCGAGCAGACTTCTTAAACGCTTGGTATTCAGATCCTGCAGTGAAACGCTGCCCCAAGGTTTCACCAGAGGTTACGTCTGCTTCTGCAGTACCGAGGTTCGAGCTCTTGACCCCGGTGCTGATGTTTTCGAGGCGCTTAGTGTTTTCAGCTGCCTTCGCAAGCACGGCCTGGAGCTCCTCTGCAGACTTGACGTGGCTATCGAAGTCTGCGGTTTCCTTCTCGGTCATCTGGCGACCTTCAGCTTCTGCAGTCTTCAAGAGTGTTTCTGCAGCAGTCTTGTGCTGGGTGATTTCTTCATTAATGTTCATTATTATTCCTTTCAATTGGTGGGGTTAAAGGGTGAGGAGGCGCAGCTTACGCTTCGCATTCTCATTGACTGTGATATGGGTTTCAGGTTGTTGGTTTGGAGCGAGCCCAAGGACAGCGGTTTTTGCGGAGACTTCCGTTTCCGTATTCATGCCGATAGGACAGATACTAACTTCGAAGAGGCGCAGCTTGCGAAGCTCGTAATAGCCTGGACTATACGTGCCGTCAGCATTCTTCACGCCGTCAATCCACGCACCCTCGTCCACGTCGTACGCGAAGCTCATCTGGGTTACACGCTTTTCGCGAAGCAGCTTAGCTACCTGCTTGCCGGTCGTGGTGCTGGTGTCGATAGTGCCTTCGACTTTGAGACCATGCTCATCTTCTGTCGCCCTTGTGGTCATACCGAGGTTCATAAATGGATCGTTGGTCTTGTGATTCCAGTAGACGGGGATGTCTGCTCCGTCATCTGGGTAATCGTTGGCGAGCGTATCGGCGAACGCGCCGGGTACGATTTTGTCTCCGCCGCTGTCGATGTTGTCGAAGACGGCGGCATAGCCTTCAAAAGCTACGACGTTCGTTTCTGTGCCGTCGTCTGTGGTGACGTCGGTTGCCTTTACGGGGGTTCGAATGGTTTTAGTGAGAATCGTCATGAGTTTCTCCTTGTGGTTGATTTGCGGTACCGGTTGAGCTTGTTTGCCCGTCATATGGGTCTGTTTGACCGCCGATGAGCACGTTGAGAGGGGTAACGAGTCCGTCACCGCCGTCAACTTTTGGCTTGTTCATGAGCTCGCGTACCTCGTTCGTGGTCAAAATAGGGCGTCCAGAAGCGGTGACGAGGGAGCGATACTGTGCTTCTGGGTCTCCTCGAAGCTGTGCATCACGGTCGAACTCGAAGTACACATCAGGATCCGTATTGAGTTTGCCCCGAAGACCTTGATTGAGAGTTTGCTCGAGCTGAACAATGTACGGGTCGAGATAGGTGCCGTACATCATTTGTTTAAAAGCGGTGAGGTTACTGAAGTTGCCTTCCCTAATGCCGATAATTTCGGCGGGAATACCGTAAGCGTTAGCAATGTCAATCTTGACTTTGTCTCGCGCGTTCAGATCGTCCATGTCGACGGGTTTGAACATGTCGAGAGTCTTCATTTTCATACCGTCTTCGAGCAGAATTCCACCACCAGCGGCAGAGCCTCGACCAATGAACTCTTTCATGCCTCGCGCGAAGCGTTCACGTGCTTCGGGTCCAGACCAGTCACGATCGCGCTCGATAATGACGGGAGCGCGAACGCCCTTCTCGTTGATTTGACGGCGATACTCCATACTGGACTGATATTCTCCGAGAATGTCTTTCAAACGATTCGGTTTCGGGTCGCCTTTACCACTCGAATGCGAATAACCCACATTCATCAAAATTCCATCCGTGTGGACATCGAATGTGACCGTATCCGTGCCGATAGTGACTTTCGCTCCAACCGGTTCATCGAAACTATTCGTGATAACAGTCCAGCTTCGAGTTGGGATACGCAGCAAGCGCACACCTTCAGCGGTCGTCTCAATGATTGCGAGGAAACGGTCACTGAGAAGCCCGTCCTGGATAATCGAATACCAGAACTGACTCGACGTAATCGCAGGATTGCCCGACGGATTCTTTGCAAGCTCAGCGAGCGCGCTGTCGCGTATGCGTTCGCGGCTGCCGTCTGGTTTGCGTTTGTAGAGTTTGAGGGGCAGGCTGCTGATGTGTCGTGCGATGAAGTCGGTGACTTCGCGCACGGGGTGGCTGTTGAGCCCGGTGGTGGAGTCTGTGGAGTCGTAGCTGAGGAGTGGTGTTCCGGGGTCGGTGACTGTTATGCGGTTGGCGGCGCTCCAGTCGTTGAGTGCTCCCATACTGGAGAAGATGCGTGCCATGGTTTAGTCTCTTTCGCTGGGTATTTGGATGTATTCGATTCCCGTGCGGGGGAGTATGAATTGCCCGTCGGCTGGTGTGGTGCCGGTGATGTTGTCAAGGGCGTACACGTTGGTGAGGATGATGAAGTGTGAGTCGTATGCTGTGAGGATGCCTTTCCATACGTCGTCGTGAATTTTGACGACGATGGTTTTGTTTTTGGCTCGTTTGAGGAGGCTCGTAAAGCTCATCTTTTTCTCCTTTCTAGAAGGTCATGAGTTCGTAGTTGTCGTAGGCGCTTGCTTGTGGGGCTGGTGGTTCGCAGGTTTCTAAGGCGTAGAGGCTGACGGTGAGTGCTATGACACCGCTAATGTCGACGATGCTTTTTCGTCTGTCCCATGCTTCGTTTTCTGCGATGACTTTGGTGACGCCTGCTTCGATTGCTTGATCAATGAGTGGCTGGGGTGCGTGTCTGAGCTTGTGCTCTTTGACTCGGTCTTTGAATCGTCCCGTTGCTAAGCCGATGTGGCTTCCGTCGATTTCGTGAACGGTGAACCCTTTATCCTGTAATGGTTTGATGAATTCCATGGCGGGGCAGCCTTTGGATTGGAGGGCGATTTCCCACATGCCTGATTCTTGGGCGAGGGCTTCCATGTAGTCGGGTACCCACATGAGCCCTTCCTTGCATTCGCGCAAGGAAACGACGGGGATATTGTCCTCGTCGAGGACTGCAGCCGCTATCCATGTGTGACTGCGATCGGCTGATACGTCGATACCCCACACCGTTCGAGCACCATAGGGGATGTGAATGTCAAATGGTTTGCTCATGCTTTCATCCCATTCTGCTCGACTGATGTAACTCTCGACGTCTGCTGTCACCCATTGGCAAAGGTTCTCTGTCCTGTAGGAGGCTTCTGGCTTGCCTTCGCGTTCGCTCATTACGATTTGCACGGTTTGCGCACCATACCCGATGGAAGGGTTAGCTTGGAGAACCGCATCCACATCATCGAGTCCACAATCGTCAGGTGCTGACCATTCGAACAAGCCGATACTCATATCGTGAGTCGTTTCGAACTCCTCGATGGACTGCTCACCGTGAAGAATGTTCTTGTCCCAATCAGTAATGAATTTAAGAGCTGCCTCACGTTGAGCCATGAGCACCACACTGGATGCTTCACCAGCATTCGATACACCCCACAACTGTCCATTCCAAAACGAGAGAGTGGTCGAGGAGAGCGCATTCCATGCATCCCACGTTTTTTGCTCGCGAAGCTCATCAAGAATTACCTTGCTTGCAGGCTTACCGCGAGCATGGCTTGCAGCGCGAAGCTCATAATGAGCCATACTGCGAGCGCGCAGGAGCTCTTTACCATTCGCATCGTAGATTTTGCGCATTGCATTCTGGAGTGCTGGTATGGCGAGCGCGGCTTCTTCTTCGGTGTCGGGTTCGTTTTCGCACCATTGTTTGACTGCTGTCCATGGTTCGCGGGCGATGTCGAGGTTGTTGGCGCATCCTACGATTTTGAATTTGACGGGTGGGACACAATCTGGGTGTCGTACGCTGTCTACGAAGAGCCACCATGCTGCGAGTACGCTGGCGAGCATGGTTTTTCCGTTTTGGCGTGCTACGAGGACGGTTATTCGGCGGAAACGGTAGGTGATGCCGTCTTCGAGGAGTTCGAGCGCGTGGATGAGGAGCCATTTTTGCCACGGGTAGAGTGTGACGTGGAGTATTTGTTCGGCGAATTCTACGCATTCGAAGCCGAGGCTTGTTTCTGGGGTGAGGGGTCTGAGTGGTTTTGTCCATAAGCGTGGTTCCGTTGTACCGAATAATTGGCTCATTGACACCTCCACTCATCTCTCTTTTATGTTGTGCCGAATTTGCGCATTCTAAATGCCGCGAGCTCATCCACTGGCTCTCGGCTCGCACTGGTGTTGGATTGTGCGGCGAAGTTTTGAAGACTCTTGCGCGCTTCAGGGGTCGCGCCCAGTGTGGTGAGCACATTCATCAAGTGAGGCACCAAGTAGAGCGCTTTCGTCACTTCCTGTCCTGTGCCGTGAGTGACTGCGTAGTCGATTTGCGCTGCAATCATGCGACCGGTATGGATAACAGCTTCATCCCTTTCGGTGACATCTTTACCGAGGGCTTTAACCGTGTCCTCGTATGCTTTCAGCAGACCGTTCTGTGTCTTCTGTGGCGCATCGAGCAAGCGTAGACGTTGTTCTCCAATTTTTAAGCATTGATCAACAGCTTTCATGTCGCCCTGGAGTGCTGCCGGGTAGAGTTGCCGGTAGAGAGCATCTAAGCGTTCAATCTCAATTTCACGCGCAGTATCAGGATTCTTCCCCTTTTGCGCATCTTTGAGCCCGCGTTGAACTGCTGCAAGTGCACTCGTTGTGCTTTTGAAGCCGAGGAGTTCTTTAATCTTCGCTAAAGGGGTAGCAGCAAGAAAGTAGGTGAGGGCTTTCGCATCTGATTCTGTACTCATGGGACGTGTCTTCACCTACTTTCATCTGTTTTGGGCTATTCGTCTTTTTCAACGGTAAAATCGTGAGGCTTGCCGTCCAGTTCGGGCAGAATGCCGGTGTACTCTTGGAATCTGCGACAAATCACGTCCGCATATTTCGGGTCGAGCTCCACAACAAGAGCTTTCATACGCAAGCCGTGCGCCGCGATGAGCGTAGAACCAGAACCTGCGAATGGATCATATACGATTCCGCCTGCGTGGCAGGAGTTCTTGAGCATAGCTTGAATAAGCTCGACCGGTTTCATCGTTGGGTGATCTCGATTGGCTCTCGGCTTCGGGAATTCGAAAACTGTCGACTGCTTATTGTCTCCGCGCCAATTTTTAGACCCTCGACCGAGACGTCCTTCTCCGCCTGGAGTAAAACCATAAGCAATCGGATCATACGTCGTTTCAGACTCATCAATTCCTGGCATCGTGCCGGAAGCTATCGGCTCAGTTTGCTGCTGATAGTCCGGATGACCGAGTGTGAACGTGTCTTTAACCCAGATAAGGGTCTGACGCCAGCGCATTCCACACTCTTCCACGATTTTCTGGAATCCGGGGCGAACACTATCAGAGTGAGCCATGTAAAACGGGCAGCCCGGTTTACAAATTTTCACGGCGACTTCGAAGGCAGCCTTCGTAATCGCTACTGCTTGTTCAGGCGTGGCGTCAAACTGGATTTTGAGGGCATCTTTAGTCTTGCCGACGTATGCGACACCATAAGGTGGATCTGTCCACATGCATTCCGGAGTGCCAATTTGAGCAACCGCTTTCTCCACGAGGTCGCTGTCTGTACTTGAACCGACGAGGAGAATGTGAGAACCGAGCGCCCAGACTTGCCCCCCCCTTCGTAAAAGGTTCAGATGGTGTATCTGGGACATCATTTGGATCTGATAATTCGGTAGGGGCTGGCTGTGCGGTTGCAATAATCTCAGCTACCTCGTCTTCATCAAAGCCAGTGCCCAAAGTCGGGGCTTCAAGTCCTTCAAGGACCTCAGCGAGAGCCTTCATATCGTATTCACCGATATCAGAAAGCTTATTGTCAGCGACGACAATCTGTGCAGCTTGGTCAGAGTCAACATCGACGGTCACAATCTGGATATGAGACCAGCCGAGAGACTTCGCAGCCTGCCATGTGTGGTTTCCTGCGAGGATTTCATTCTCAATACCGGTTTGATTACCCTTATTGACGACGATAGGGCGATATTGACCGCGAACTTTCAAACTTTCCGCAATTTTCGCCACATTACCTCGCCTTGGGTTCCTGTGATACGGCTGAAGACTGTCAATATCGACCTGAAAAACCTGTAAATCCGCCATAATCTCCTCTTCAAAAGCCAAAGAACAAAATATGAAAACTGGGGGAGCCGCGCGTGCGCGCGATGGGGTGGTACCCCTCGGGGAGAGAGAAAGCCTAGTCGCCGTGATGGTAGGCCACAAACGCGGGTTTTGAAATTTGACCGCCCCTACCCCGTGGTTGTCGTCAAAAAATTTTTATTTTATGATGCGAGTGGGGTGGTTGCTACCACCATTGCATGATCACGTCGCCTAGACCGAGCTTGGGTTGCCCGTTACCACGCTTACGATTGCAGATACGATGTGAATGTCTGAAGCCTGCCGGGTCATCCTGCAGCTCTGGGTACAAGCTGACGGGATAGTAGTGGTCGAGCTCATGACTCATGTCTGTGGTGCCTGGCTTTGCTTCGTAGTCGATACGCTTGTGACATATCCAACAGTCAGCGGCTGGATCTCCTGCACGGTCGAGCTTCTTGCCTTCTTCGAAGAACTGTTCTTTCAGTTCCTTGAAGTGTCGAGTGCTTGTACGTTTCCCGTTTGCCATGCTCACCTCCAGCCTGTTGTTCTCTGAATACATAAAGCGCACCTGCTGTCTTACCGGTGAGTGAAGGTTCAAGAAAAGCTCACGAGGGTAAGAAGCAGAATGCGCTTGTAGGTGAAATTGCACACGCGTTCCTAATTTTTAGGAGGTGTAGCAACCAAGCTTGAGGGGAATCCCTTACCCTGACACTGATTGCTACTGTATCAATTAAATCGCGCCATTTTCATTTGTCAAGACGATTGCGCCATTTTTATCAGCTTAAGCACATCACCTATCTTGAACACCTTTGTTCCTCGACCGTCAGCATTCTGTGCATGGATACGTCCTTCACTGCACCAGCGTTGAATGCTGCGCTTGCTCGTCTTAATTCCCAACGTCTTCAACCATGCAACCAGCTCACTAATCGTGGATGTGTAGGTGCTGTTATACAAGCTTTTGAGAAGGCGAGCTTTCACATCCACTCTGCTCAGCTCGTCCTTGCAGCGTGGGCACGTGATTGTCTCATCGTCTACCGTTGCCCACAAGATGGTGCGACACCTCGGGCAGGAGCCGATGTATGTCTTCTCGACAGGTGGAGTTAGCAGCTGCTGTACTTCCTTCGCGTAGTAGACGAATCCTCGCAAATCAATAGCAAAGGTCGCAGACTCGAACACGTTTGCAACCGCGAGCACCTTCAGCTTCGCAGCGTAAGAACCAGACACGGTGATGTGATTAAACATGATGACGTTGTCCACGTGAGCTTTCACCGCTTGCACCGTTTCCCACGCTTTAATCCGAATCGGGAACTGTACCGATGGTGCAGCGCCCGAGGTAAGCGAGTGACTGTTCGTGGAGACTTTGCGAGTAGCGATAGCTTCGACATCGTCAAGATAAGTCGCTAAATAGTTGCATGTCTTGTAGTGACGTTGTGAGCAGTCTGCGCAGATGGATGTCTCATCGTCGAGAGGCTTTACGTTGCAAACGGGGCAGGTTCTCATCATTTTGTCCTTGCAGTGGTAGTGATGGGGATGGGCTTGTCGAGAAAAGTGAGGCTTCGAATTGCTGGGTTGAGTCTTTTCTGACCGTTCCTGGTGTTGATGAACATGATCACGAACTTATCGAGGTGAGGGTCTCTCGTCGCTAGGTGAAGTTCGTATTGGTCAGGGTCTACAGCCTTGCTCGTGGGCTGAGCTGGTGCGGTCATCGAATCAATCACTGTGCCATTGCCGAGCCGAATAATGACCCTTTTGCGAACCAGCTTGTGAGGGCTTGCGACCTTACGCCAGTCGATGATCGGGAAGACGTGGCTCTTCATGCGATAGCATCAACCACGAAATCGTGAACCTTCTGCGCGCTGAGCGTTTCAATCATCAGATTTAATGCTTGAGCGAAGAGTTGTTCCTTCTGCTGCATGCTCAGGTTCAGCTTAGAGTCGTTCAAGATTCGGCGAGTCTCGTCAGCAAGAGCACCCGAGGTTGTATGGAATCCTCGATTGTTGAACGATACCGTGCGCCCCGCAGCCTTCGCGGATGGTGCTGGGCTGGAGTAGCCCGTTAATGCCTTCGGCTTGGTCAGGTTACGTTCCCTGCGCAGCCACAGTCGGAACTGGGCACCCCAATTCGCTACCCGCTTACCAGAAGCTTCGTAGTAATCCTTGAAAGTCGCAAACGCAGTCTCAAGTTCCACACCGGCGATGTAGGCAAGCTCTCGAGCCTCGGCATCCTCAGCTGGGTTGTAATCCGATTCACTAATCGTTTTTCGAACATTTGTTCGATTCTTGTTTTGTGAAGCTAATTGTGAAGATTTTGTGTCGCGCGCGCTCTCTCGGTTTATACGGTTTAATCGTTTTATACGGTTTGGGTGAAAACATGCTTTCACCCCTGTTTCACCCCTGTTGCACCCCAGCTTCACCCCAAGAGCCTCATTTTCGTCATTTAGGGGTGAAATATTTTCACCCCTATTCGAACAAACGTTCGAAGAAAAACCGGTAGAAGAATCCTTACCAGCCATCTCTGCAGCAGAATCTTCAGATGTTAATGCATCAGATTCACCCAATGAAAGAATCTCTTCACCAGCTTCAGAAACCTCATGCGTGTTCTGCTCATCCTCTACCGCGAGCGCGGTGGTGGATGATGTGGTGGATTGGGTGGTTGTTGGTTCGTTGAAGGCGTGGATTGGTGTGGCAGGTGTTGTTTGTCCTGTCATGTTGAGGTCGTAGACGTGTGGTCGTTTGTTTGCTGGGAGGTATTCTACGATGGATTGGTCGCCGTCGATGATGAGGTTGCGGGCTCGTAGGTTTTTGAGTTTGGTTTGTACGGTGCGGTCGCTGACGCCGGTGAGTTGTGCGAGGTTTTTGATGCTGTAGTAGAATCCTTGTCCTTGGTCGTCGGTGTTGTCGGCGATGATCATGAGGATTCTGAATTCTGTGGCGTCGATGTCTTTGGGTGTGTCGTAGAGGGCCCATGTGGTTGCTCTGAGGCTCATGGGGTTCTCCTTTGCTTGAAGGGGTGTTTTGTGGTTAGTGTTTGTGTGTGGTGAGGGTGAGTGTGAGTCCTGTGAGGGTAAGGAGTAGCACCATGAGGATGATTGGTGTTGTGGTGGTGCCTGTGTGTGCGAGCTGGTGTGGGGATGTTGTTTGAGGCTTTGTGGTTGTCTCGATTGTCTTGTGTGGAGCTTGAGACTGTGTTTGTGGAGTGGTTGGTGTGTTTGGCTGTGCAGGCTGTGGCTCTACTGGCTTTTCTGGAGTTGTCGGCGTGGTTGGGGTTGTGGTGCCGTCGGCGTTGGCTGAGCCTGATTGTGTGTAGTGTGCTGTGTAGTCGACGGTTGTGCCGTTAACGGTTGCTACGTTCTTGACTTGAGCCTGATTGCTGGTGCTCCAGAATTTTGCGCGGCAGGAGTCTGTTGGGTTTTTAACGTTCCAGCTGATGGTGTGGTTGGTTTTTGTGGTTTCTGGTTGGTAGATGGTTGGTTCGTCCCAGTAGGTGGTGCCTTGTGGTGCGCATTGGATGAAGTCTGGGGTTGCTGTTGGGTCTGTGATGGTGCGTTGTGTGTTTTCGGATGTGTAGATCCACCAGCCGTAATGGATGAGTCCTTCTTGGTCTTTGTGTGATGCCCATCCGAATTTGTATGTTCCTGGATTGACTGTGTCGCGTTGTGGTGTGACTTTGGTTGGGTAGTTGACGGTGTATGTGCCGTTGCTGGTGACGATCTGCTCTGATGTGTGTCCTACTGCCGAGGCTTGGATGCTTGCTGTCTGCTGTACGCTACCGGTGAGACTGTCGTATTTTTCAGCAGTTGCGTCGAGTGTGCAGGTGAGGGTGTGTGTGGTGCTGGTGCAGCTGCCGATAGTGTTGCCTTGATTGTTGGTCATTGGGTAGGTGAGTTGTGAGCTCCAGATGAGTGTTTCTGGCAAGGTGACGGTCAGAGAGTCACCTGCGTGTGGGGTGTGTGTTGTCCAGTCGAGTTTGAGGTCATTGGAGGAGTATGCTTGCGAGCTCTTACCCGTAAAGCTCAAGCTTGTAATCTGGATCTGTTCACCTGTTGCTGCGTAAGCTCGCGTGCTAACTAAACCGGAAATGCTTGCGAGGATGAATACTGCGAGCGCGAGAATGGTTTTAATGCTTGTGGTGTGGTGTGTGTTTTTCATGGTTTTTCTCTTTCTTTGTGTTGGGTTATTCGTTTTCTGGGGCTAGTGTGTTTTTGTTTTCGGCTTCTAATGCTTGGCGGAGGTAGTGTAGTGCGTTGATGCTGTCTCCTTCGTTGAGGTTTTGGAGGAACCGGTTGTAGCTGATGTTGTTGGTGAAGTGTTTTGCGAGGGCTTCTTGTGGGTCGATACTGTAGGTGTCGATTTTGTGTTCTGCGAGGTTTGCGCAGTGGGGGCATCTGTCTGGGTAGTCGTTTTCTGTGATGTTTTTGTATCCGGTTGTCCATGTGTAGGTGTTTTTTCCGCACCTGTCGCACAGGAATGTGAGGAGTTGGAGGTTGATGTAGTTGGCTGTTTCTGGGTATTGGATATCGGTGAGGAATAGTGTGTACATGGTTATAGTGATCTTCCTGGCTTGTGGAGTTCGAGGTTGAGTGCGGTGTGGAGGAGTTTGAATGCGAGGGTTTTGTCTCCGCGGGCTATGGCTGCTCGGATAGTTATCTGCTGATGGGTGGCGGTGAGCCATGAGTCGATGAATGTGCCGACGCTCGTGTGTGTAAGGTCTGCTTTGCTAGTGGCTTTGCGCCCGCAGTTTGGGCAGAAGTTTGGGATATCGTCTTCTATGCGTCCTTCAATGTCCTTGAGAGGTGCGTTAAAGGTGTAGGAGCATGTGGAGCAGGTTACTGCTATGAGGCAGTCTTCGAGGTCGCTGTTAATGCAGTAGAGTCCTGTCTCGTCGTCAGGGTCGAAGATTTCTACTATTTCTGTGGTTGTGGTGTCTTCCATTGTGTTTCCTTTTTTAGAAGGTGTATGCGTGGTTGATGCGTTCTGTGGTGCGGGTTAACCGTTCGAGGTATTCTTTCGCTCCTGGCGTTTGTGGCATCCAGTCGCCGTGGAGGTCAGTTTCGGTTTCTACGGGCGTGATGGTCAGATAGATTCCTGCTGGACGGGTATCCGTGGCGTAGAGTTTGCTGATGTTCCAGTGGATGATGCGACTGTCGTTGCTGATGATGCCTTGTTTTGATTTGCCAAGGTATCGGGATTGGACGTCTTGGAGTGCATCTCCGATGGTGCGTAGGAGCTTGTCTAAGTCTCCGCCGCCTTTGCTTTTTGCTGTCTGATATGCGGGGAACGCATGCATGGTCTTGTCTGGGCGTGGCATGCGTATCTCACCAGTGATAGCTATTGGACAGTCGTATGGTGATAGGCGGTTGATGCGCAGTGTTTGGAGTGCTTCTGCACGTATCTTGTTTTCCCACACGGTGGTGCGTGCATCGTCACTGATAGCTTTCCCGTTTTTGGTGTAGGGAGCGTAGGAGCCTTTCGTGATGGGTGTGCCTAGGACGATAATGTCGAGCTCTTGACCGTTGTTCGTGTTGCCCATGTTTTACTCTTTCGTGTTTGGCATGTAGCGCACCGCAACGAAATGCTTGCCATTAATATGCTGATATGAGGCTTCATACGCTCCGTTTTTGGCTTGCCATGTAGATGTTTTGCCGAGACGAATATCAGAGGCGAAGCCCTGAGCATGCTTCTTCGAAATGAAGACATGGCTCATGATCAACCATTTGCCCGGGTAATCGAGCAGCTTATGAGCAATAGTTACGTAGTACTGTTGCAAAAAGCTCATAGGGCGAGGTGTTGGCTGAATATGCTCAGCAAATGTGCCCAAATGCTTCCCGTTATCGTCAAAAAGCAACTGACTAATAGGAATAGTTGCCTTAGACGGGTGATTCTTCTTCACCTCATCCACCGCTGGTCGTGGTGTTTCTTCTGGAGTATCAGCTGGTGCCGGCTCTTCAACCGGTGCAGCCTCAACATCTGGAGTTTCAACCGTTTCAGGCTCGGTCTGGTAGACGGGTTTATTCGAATGAGCTTGCACTTCTCGTCCGAAAGACTCAGACAAAGACTGCGCATTCGGCAAAGTAATACCGTTCTTACGGCAATAGCAGGAAAGAGCAATTTTTTCACCGCGGCTTAACCCCATCCACCCACTCAAGCGAACCTCATTGAGTAGCTCTTTAAGGTAAGAGTCCGTGAACTTATTTTTCATACGTTGTCTTCTTTCTTGTTATTCTTCGAAGCTTTTCACGAACTGTTCCATCACCGTGCGCTTGATATGACGACGACCTGGAGTACCTCGACGGCTGATAGGTCGAAAGACTGGAATCAGATCACGATTAACCTGGTCTAAGAGCATGCGATAATCCAGATTGAACACTTTCGACGCTTCAAGAATCGTGTAGGAATCCTTTTCAAAAGCGGGAACACTACGCCCCGAATCGGGAAGCATCTTAATACCGTGCTTGCGCGCGGTCTCGAGAATTTCTTGACTGGACGCAATATCGCGCAATGCTGCTACTTGCTGGAGAATCTTTGTTTCACTCATAATTATTTGAACCTTTCAAAAACTGGGGGTGGGGTTATTCTTGGTCTGGCTTGTCCTCGAGCATGTTCACCTCGTGCTTATCGCAGTACGCGCCAAACCACATGACAATCAGCACAAACATCGTGACAATAAAAACGAACAGCGCGATAATGCTCGCGTAAGGGTTATCGTTCGCGTTGTGATGCATCATGAAATGCAACGTATAAAACGCCAACCCACTCATCGTGATGGTCACAATGAGACAGATCAGGTTTTCAAAAACTTCATTACGCTTATCACTCATCATCAGACTCCTTCATGCGTATAGTTTCGGTGCGCTCAATATGAGGAGCGACTTGTTCTAAAATCTCGTTAAACTCACTCATCGTGAGAAACACTTCCCTTAAATACGTCACCTTGACCAAATCACTTGTCACCTCTTCTGCTGTGAAGAAGCACTGGGAAGGAACAGTTCCCTCGTGACTTTCCAAAAGACGACCCATAATCTCGCGAGCGCTCATCGTGCATTCTCCTCACTGTTTGTTGTCGATGGTGGATTTGGGGCTTTGCTCTTGTTCGAGTAAAGGTATTCGTCCATGAGAGGGTTTATTTTTTCTTGGGTTTGTTGGTGAAGCTGAATGTAGTGTGTGAAATCGTTGTATTCGTCGTCATCATCGATGGTGAATTTGATGCTGAGCGTAACGTTATGTTCCCCATCGCTGAGAATGTGGTCTGTGACTTCGTAGTCTGGGTCGTTATCGTCGACGATCTCGTTGATGCGATTTTGATAGATGACTAATTTGGCAGCAAGAGCGAAGATCTGGCTTGCGTTGGATCCTGTCATAATGTGAACCTTTCTTAAATGGTGGGATTGGTGTAGTAGCCGATTTTTTCACGGAGTTCTTCGACTTCGAGTACTGCGTATGCTTTTTGAGTACGTAGCTTGTCGAGACGTTTGTAGTCTTTGTTGGTGAAGTTAATCCATGTTGAGCATTCAACGATGGGCACACCGTTTTCAGTGGTGGGATGGTCGAAGAAGCTGAACGGTGGATCGTAGCTGAAAAGAATGTCGAGCATCTCTTTGTCCCATGCCTTGAGTTGCTGTTCAATCTCATCAATCCGCTTCTGGACTCTCGTGTTTCTCATAACCCTGAACCTTCGCAAAGTGCGTATTTACTTTCGAGTTGCTCTATCGTGAGATAGATTGATGAGCATCCACGGAGTCATATCAAGAAAGTTGCTTATTTTCTCAATCTCGTCAGTAGTCCATGAAGTCTTCGCCCGAAGGCGATTTTGTAATGAACGAGGGCTAATCTGAAGAGTTTTTGCTAGTTCGGTTTTCGTCTTATTGCTTGCTGCAAGTTCAGCCTCAACTGTTGAGGTAAGTGCTTCTTGTAAGGTCATATAACATCTCCTTAATCGTTCGCATATGCGAATAACTAAATTATGAACAGCTTTACTCTTTTTGTCAATTCGCATATGCGAACCTGCGTGTTGCTTTGAATTACGTAATTATTCGCATATGCGATATAATTTGATTTATGGTTAGAAAAGACGAGATGCCCGCTACATCAGCTTTTACTAAGCGGGTTGCATATGGTATTAGGCTTATTGCTGATAAAAAAGATATCTCTGGAGCTCAGATTGCCGTCGGCTTAGACAGATCGAAAGCATATGTAAGCGAACGTATGAATGGGCTAAAAGGATGGACTGCTGAGGATCTTGACCGGATGGGTAGGATTTTAGGTTTTTCTGATGCATTTGCGTTCCTAGAAGCAATCCGTGAGGTTACTTCTGGTTAAGTCACATTGCTTGATCAGATGATATTAACTAACTAAAAATAGACCGCACCCGTAATTATTGCGAGCGCGGTCTTTGTGTTTGTGTGTGCTGGTGTTTATTTGTCTGGGAGGTAGGCGATGAGGTTTAGTCCGTTTTTGCGGCGTTTGATGAATGCTTTGGCTGTGAGGGGTGTGGTGGTGTTGAGGAGGTTTGTTGCGTATTGTTGGGTGAGGTATGCGCTGATGTAGCCAGTGTAGTGTCCGTCGAGGTGGATGGTGAGGGTGGGTTTGTTTTTATCTTTGCCGGTTGGGATTGTTCCTGGTGTGAGTGTTATCCAGACCCATGTGTTTGCTCCGTATGTGTGGAGTGTGTCTTGATGGTCGTAGGAGTGGAGTACGTCTACGCTGTAGAATGGTTTGAGTTCTGTTCCTTCTGGTTTGGTGTTTGCTGGGGTGGTTGTTGTGTCCCACATGGTGCCTTTGCCGGGTTTTGGTGGTTTTTGGGCTTTTACTTGGCTGATGGTGGGTGCTTCGTTGATGGTGTCTTGGAGCATGTCGTAGAAGGTGTTTTCGTCTATGATGTGGATGTCTTGTCCGTTTTCTTTGAGTTGTTCGGCTTTTTTCCATTTGCTGCTTTTGTTGCCTCTGAGGCTGGCGTTGTATTCTGTGTTGCCGGTGATGAGGTAGTTGGTTTGTTTGGTGACTCCTGTGCCGATTTTTCCTCCGAGGTTGAGGATGGCGTTGTGTGCGCTGGTGCGGGTCATTTTGCTGAGTGCTCCGGTGATGACGAAGGTGAGGTTTGTGAAGTATGGGTCTGGTGTGGGTGTTTCGTTGAGGTCGATGGTGACCATGGTGCTGTCGGAGCGGTGGAAGTTGAGCGGGTTAGCGCTTCGAGAGCGTGAATAGATTGTGGGAAGTGGTTTTCCTTCTTGCTTGTACATTGTGATGATGTGGTTGTAGACGGCGATGGTTTGTTCGACGTCTGCGAGCGCGCGGTGTTCTTGTGTGTCGGCGATGTTGTAGCGTTGGATGAGGTCTTGGAGTCTGTTGTGTGGCTCTTCTGGGTGTGTGAGGCGTGCGAGGCGTAGTGTGTCGAGGTAGTTGTTGGTGATGGGTTTGTTGAGGATGGTGAGACTGTTGTCGTATATGAAGTTGATGTCGAAGTTGACGTTGTGTCCCATGAGGATGTCGTCGCCTAGCCATGTGATGAATTCGGGGAGGATGTCGTTTATGGTTGGCTGGTCTTGGACCATGCTGGTGGTGATGCCAGTGATTTCTGTGATGTATTGTGGGATTGGTTCTTGTGGATTGATGAGCTGACTGTATTTTTCAACGATCTGGTTGTCTCGTACTTTTGCTGCGCCTATTTCGATGATGCTGTCCCATTCTGGGGATAAGCCTGTGGTTTCGAGGTCGAAACAGGTGTAGTCGGTGAGCTGGTCGATGATGCTTGACCCTTTGTGTGCGCGTTCCATATGTTACCTTCCTTGCTAACCCTACCGGGTGTATGCTGTTGCTTTTCTTCTAGGATACTGCTTTTTATAGGTTTGTGGCGTTCTTCAACTTCGTATTGTTGTATATTTGTAACATACATTGTTGTGTGTTCTGCCTTTTAGGAGGGTATCATGGCGAAGGTTTTTAAGAGAACGATTTATTTTTACCAGATTCAACGTCAGATGAAGCATTCGATGGAGAGCCTTCCTGAAAGTAATCCAATTAACTGGGATATGGTATTGGATAAGTTTCAATCCTTGTCACCAGAGAAACGAGTAAACGAGGAGACTTCTACTGTTTACTTGGTGAATAATATTTCAGATTCTCGCGTGGTAACTATTGCGGAGACTGCCGATGCAAGTCTTTTTGTTAATGTGGATCAAGAGCATGGGGAAGTGCATGATCTTGTTCCTGATGCTCTCGATAATAATAATCTCAAGCTTGGGCAAGTATCACTACTCTTCTTCTATAAAAAGTACAATCTGGTAGCGTTTCTCAGCGCTGCTAAGGGTCGTACAACTTCAAAGAAAGCGGAGGAATTCTTTAATAAGAATTTTCCAAATGATGACTATGATTGGCAGCTAGAGAATGTGTGGGAAAAAGGAGCCTTCGAAAAATTTGTCCACGATGTGAGTGGCGCGTATGAACTGAATGCATCCTTTACAACTCAGCATATGCTAACTGAAAATATTCCAACCGACGAAGGTGTGGGTAAGCTCGTAGATCAGCTTTCAAACGAGACCGGTGCAAGCTTAAACGTTCAGTTTAAGATCACTATACCGAAGGATGAAAGGACTAGAGCTAACATGAAGCGTTTTAAGCGCATGTCGTTAAGCGGAATTACGGCGGCGATGCAACAGCATAAGAAGGCTTCCGTGGGATTTATGAATGATGATGATGCTCTGGTTCAGTTGGATTTTAATAACCATGCTTATGTGAAGTCTGTTGAGCTTCCACGGCAACCTGATGGACAACAGTACACGCAGCTTATGAATGAATTCGTGAAAATTTGTAAACACAGTGAGGAAGATGTCGTAAAGCTTGTGGAAGGGGAATAGTTCGTACGATAATAGAACTATGTTGAAAGGTTTGCGAGATGCTCTTCTTATGTATCCATGGCTTGATGGTGTCATAGCCATAGGTGTCGTATGCCTTTCATGGCTTTATCTTCCCCAAAAGCTGCCAGAACCTTTTATTACAGGTGTGTCTACTCTCGCGGGATTAATATTGGCATGCGTGACTTTCGTTGCCACAATGCTGTTACAAACAAGCAATGTACTTTTCGACAAAGTACGCAAATACAAAGAAACAAGCAACAACGTTATAGAAATGCTTGTATTCACCCTTGTGAGTGCTATTTTGCCATTATTATCTTTTCTCTCATCCGAGAAGTTTGTTGCAGTCGTGATGCCTCTGACTGCAGGCGTGCTTGTTGTTATTGAAATGTTACGCTGCGTATGGTGGATTTATTGCATTTTTATTCTCAGTGTGAATGGGAAGCGTTATGAGGTTCCTCAGCCGACAACAGAGAGCCTTATTAATCAGCTTGATCAACTGCATTAGTAATATGAAAATGTGGGGTGGGAATCTTCTAGGGTGATGAGATTCCCACCCTTTCTTTTATTTAGTTAATGGTTTGTACCGCTTTTTCCGCGAGCGCGGCGAGGGTTTGTGGGGTCCAGTGTGTGTATCCTGCGGTTGTGGTGATTTTTGCGTGTCCCATGATGGTGGTTCTGGCGTCTTCTGGGGCTCCGGTTTGTGCGAGTGCTGTGCTGAAGTAGTGGCGTGCGGCTCTGATTGTGGTGTAGGGGAGTCCTGCTGCTTGGAGGGTTTGTTTCCAGCGGCGGCGTTCTTGTGGGTTGTTGAGTGGTTTTTTGTTGAGTGTGAAGATGAGTTGGTTGGGTTTTGTGTGGTGTTTTTGGATGCGTTGGTTGAGTTTTATCCAGGTGTTTGTGGTGAGTGGTATGAATCTTTTTCCTTGTTGGGTTTTTGGTGGGATGAGGTAGTAGTTTCCTTGGATGTGTGTGGTTTGTAGCCAGTTGGGGATTTTTTCGTCTTTGGTGAGGTGTTGGAGTTGGTGGTTGATTTGGATGCCGTGGACTCCGTCGATGGTGACGAGTTCGGATGGGGTTAAGCCGAAGCGTTCGGCTTGGCGCATGCCTGTTTCGAAGGCGAGTGTGAACATGAGGGTCCACATGTCTTTTTCATCTTGGGAGGCTATTGCGAGCGCGCTGTTTGTTCTGAAGGTGCCGGTTTGTATGGTTCTGATTGCTCGGGCTGGCTCGCCTTGGTTCATGATGTGGGTTTCTTGGATGGTGTAGCGTGGTGGTTGCATTTGGAGTGCTGGGTTGATGGGTATGATGCGAGCTTGGACGGCGTGGGTGAGGATTTGGCGTACTCGAATGTAGTAGTTGTGTATTGTTTTGGATGATCGTGTTTCTGCGAGCGCGTTGAGGGCGTATTCGATGTCTATTCCTGTGAGTTTGTCGAGGCGTGTGGCTGCGAGTTGACTGTTGAGGACGTTTACGTCGCTTTTATATGCGCTCCAGACTTTCGGTTTGACTTGGGTTTGGATGCTGCCTAGCCATCGTTGCGTGTACTGCTCAAAGGTTGGCATGATTGAGTATGGCAGGCTTGATTCGGCTTGGAGTTGTTCGAGGCGTTCCTGGAGTTTTTCTTTTGCCTGTGTGCGGGTTTTGCCGGAGGCTGTGATGAAGCGGCGTTTGCCTGTGGCTGGGTTGATGCCGTGCATGACTCTGATGTGCCATCCGCCTTTAGAGTCTTGCCAGAGGGTTCCGGTGCCGTTTTCGCGTCTTTTGTTGGTTTTCTTCAATTTTTGAACCTTTCTCGTTTTTGTGTGCATTCGTTGTGAAGTGCAGCTGTGAGAAAAGAGTACGAGGATATTTGAAGTATATTTATGGGTCAAAAAAGGTCAAAATAGGGCAAAAACTTGCACGAAAAAGAAAATGCAACACGCCGAGAGAAAAGGGTGGGAAGCCTTGAAAACATTGAAATTACAAATGGAGCGGATGACGGGAATCGAACCCGCGTAATCAGTTTGGAAGACTGAGGCTCTACCATTGAGCTACATCCGCAGACAAGCCACTAGTATATGCATAATTTTTGGAGAACACAAGTGCGAATTATTATGCGTGTTGCTATGCTTGTGGATATGCAACACCATGTATTCATTATTGGAAGCCGCGGACTGCCTGCGAACTATGGCGGTTTTGAGACATTTGTTGAGAATTTGGTTACACGCCAGATTAATTCAGATATAACGTATCATGTCGCTTGTCTGAGTGACTCGGAACATCATACACACAGAGATTTTCATGGTGCAGATTGTTTTACGATTAATCCGCCTCACATTGGTTCAGCACGTGTTATTGCCTATGATGTTATGGCGCTCAATTATTCACTGAAAATGGTCAAGGAACAGAACATTGAGTATCCAGTTTTCTGCATTTTAGGAAATACAATCGGGCCGCTTGTCTCTTGGTATGCACGACGTATCCATGCTGTTGGTGGTACGCTCATCGTTAATCCAGATGGTCTTGAATTCAAACGTTCAAAGTGGAGTAGGATCGTTCGCGCATACTTAAAATGGGCTGAACGGTGCATGGCAAATACAGCAGACATAATTGTTAGTGACAATATTGGTATTCAGGAATATATGCAACGCACTTACCCTCGTGTTAATAGTACCTTTATCGCTTATGGTACAGATACGATTCCTTCGAAGCTTATTTCCTCAGATGATCAGGTAAAAAGCTGGTATGCTGCGCATGATGTGAAGGAGCAAGACTACTACTTGATAGTTGGTCGGTTTGTTCCAGAGAACAATTATGAAGCAATGATCCGTGAATTCATGAAGTCGCGCACTCGCCGCAGTCTTGTTATCATTTGTAATCATGAAGGTAATGCGTATTTTGAGCAGCTTCGAGAACTTACGCATTGTGATACCGATTCGCGAATTAAATTTGTCGGTACCGTTTATGATAAGGATTTGCTCGCATACATTCGTCACAATGCTTTTGCATATGTGCATGGGCACTCTGTCGGTGGAACAAATCCAGGACTTCTTGAAGCGTTAAGCTATACAGATTTGAATCTTATTCTTGATGTAACTTTCAATCATAGTGTTGCGCAAAATGCAAGTGAATACTGGAAAATTGATAATATGGATGACGCGGATGACAGTGCTGAATCAGCTGAATATCTTAGTGATCTCATCAATAGGGTGGACGGGTTCAATCTTGTGGAACGTCAAACATATGGTGTGCTTGCACGATATGTAATCGACCGCGATTATACGTGGAAAAAAATAGTTGGTCAATATGAAGGGCTCTTTGCTCATGAAGGTTAACATTTTGCTGTCCACCTATAACGGAGAGAAGTATCTCGAGGAACAAGTGGAAAGCATCCAGAACCAAACTTTCACAGATTGGAATCTGTTGATTCGAGATGACGGATCAACAGATGGCACTGTGAGTGTTATACGTTCTCTTGCTGCTCGAGATAAACGTATACGTTTTATTAATGATGGGAATATTGCTAATCGCGGGGTAGTGGGGTCGTTCTATGAGTTGGTAAAATACGAAGACGCCGACTATTATCTTTTTTGCGACCAAGATGATTATTGGTTGAAGGATAAAATTGATACGCAGATAGCGGAAGCACAACGGCATTCCGCAGATGAACCACATATGAATTATATGGATCCTGTTGTCGTTAATGCGGATCTTAAAACGATAAATTCAAGCATGATTCGTTCGCAGTCTGGTCACGCGAATACCTTGCTCGTTCAGGAATTGACGGAAAATACAGTTACAGGTGGTGTGAGCCTCATTAATCGGGCTCTTGCCGAGAAATGGCAGGGCGTAAATCCGGATATCATGATGCATGACTGGTTCTTGGCTTTATGTGCGACTGCTTATGGCTCTCTAGTTTTCATCGATAAACCGGGTGAGTTATATCGTCAGCATGAAGCGAATGTCTTAGGCGCGCGGACATTATCAAAAAGATTACGTACCTTTGCGCAACCGTGGAAATTAGTTGGGAAATATTGGACACTTATAACAAGATCCCAGAAACAAGCGGCAATTTTACTTTCCGAGAGTTATGCAAATGGTTTGCTCGATGAGAAACGACGCATGATTGGAGCATTTGTTGACGTTACTTCGCAGAAATTCTTACAGCGGATAAAAACGTTGGGGAAATATAGATTCCGCAAGAATAAAATGGTTACTTCTCTCGCATTCTGGGTTCTAATCGTAACGAAATGGGGACATAATGGCCGGTAAAGGAAATAATAAAATTGTGATTTTTTTCAAGAACGGTCTCTCAGCTGATTCCGCTGCTGATAAAAAGGCTGCGAGAGAGGAACGTAGCATCAATCAGGAGAAGGTTGCTGTTGACGCTATCGTGGCGACAGCAACCAATGAGCAAATTTCCATTGCTGATGCACAGCGTTCCAAAAAATCCAATCCATGGAAATACGTTGTTGTGGCGCTCCTCGTTTTACTGGTAGTAACGCTGCCTTATGGCGTAGGACGATACAGTGCTGTGTACAAAACTACACGCACTATCTGGTTCTTGACACAGGTACAGCCTATTGGGTGGGCTATCATTAGCTGGATTACGATGGTAGTGACGATGCTTGCCTTAGCGCTCGCAACTATTGAATCCGCGTGGCGTACATGGGGCGTTGTGGCATATATCACTTTCGCCTGTGAGCAATATCTTTCGGGCATCGCCATGTTCCGTCCGGATTATTGGTGGGGAACGAAAGTAATCTTCGGATCTCAATCCCCATATGCAAATGGCATAAATGCTGGAATTCTCTGCTCTGCGTGGGCGTTAGGTGTCTTTATCGTCATCTACGTCATTGCTCTTTTGTTCATACGCAAAGAGTCTCGACTAAATATTTTTACCCGCAGCTGGGCAGCATTTGCTGGATTCTTTATTATCGAATTATGTGGTTTAATTGTAGCTATGTTCGGTGGTCTGATTTAGACCGCTCATAGGTGAGAGAAAGGGAACTCATGATTAAAGGTTTTAGAGAATTTATTTCGCGCGGTAATGTCGTCGACATGGCTGTCGGTGTCGTTATGGGTGGCGCTGTTACAGCGGTAGTTAATTCGATCGTTAACAACTTCATCAACCCATTGGTTGCGATGATTTTCGGCAAGCCAGACATGTCCGACTTGCTCAAGATTACGTTTAACGGTGCAACTATTTCTTTCGGCGCAATTCTTACTGCATTGATTAACTTCCTGATTATCGCCATCGCTGTTTACTTCTGCATTGTTTTGCCAATGAACAAGTTCAAGGAAGTTTCCGAAGCTCGCGCTAAGAAGGATGCTGAAGAAGCTGAAGCTCAGGCTGCAGAAGAGCCTTCTGTAGAAAAGCTTACTTTGGATGCTTTGCATGAGATTCGCGATCTTTTGAAGGAAAAGAACGCATAAGTTTTCCATGCTACGAGCATGTGATATGACTCCTGTATGTGCATAACGTGCATGCAGGAGTTTTGTATATCTGTATATGTACAATATCTAGTGGCGTGTTTCGCCCGCGGATACAGAGCGCTTCATCACAGGGATGATTGCACCGCGCAACAATGATTATGAAGGAGAATGCTATGGCACTTTCAAAGACAGAAAAGCAGGCAATTATTGCTGAATACGCAACTCACGAGGGTGACACAGGTTCCCCTGAAGTACAGGTGGCATTGCTCACCAAGCGTATCAACGACTTGACAGCACACATGAAGGAAAACAAGCACGACTATCACTCTGGTCGCGGTCTTCTTCTCATGGTTGGTGAACGTCGTCGTCTTCTTGGTTATTTGCGAGGCGTAGACATTAACCGTTACCGTTCTTTGATTGAGCGTCTCGGTTTGCGTCACTAAGTCTTCTGTGCCCAGGCTTTGCTTGGGCTCTTTTTGCATATAGACGTAGGTACCAGCGGGGAGAGGGCCTCCCCACTATGTGCAAAAGAAAGAAGCAAGTAGGTAGTTGAATGATATAAGGAGGAACCCGTGCAGGGTCCCGAAATTAAAGCAGTAGAAGCCGTAATCGATAACGGCGCATTTGGCAAGCGTACATTGCGCTTCGAGACGGGACGTCTCGCACAGCAGGCTGATGGGGCAGTGGCAGCTTATCTTGACGGAGAAACCATGATTTTGTCTACCACAACAGCTGGTAGCAGTCCAAAGGAAAATTATGATTTCTTCCCACTTACTGTAGATGTTGAAGAGAAGATGTATGCAGCAGGAAAGATTCCTGGCTCCTTCTTCCGTCGCGAAGGTCGACCATCTACTGAGGCAACATTGGCGGCTCGCATTATTGACCGTCCATTGCGTCCACTCTTCCCACACACTCTTCGTAATGAAGTACAGGTTGTGGAAACAGTTCTTTCTATTCATCCAGATGATGCATATGACATGGTAGCTATGAATGCTGCTTCTGCATCCACGATGATCTCTGGTCTTCCATTCAGCGGTCCAGTATCTGGTTTGCGTTTGGCTCTCATCGACGGTCAGTGGGTTGCATTCCCACGCTGGTCTGAGCGTGAGCGAGCTGTCTTCGAACTCGTTGTCGCAGGTCGCGTCATCGAAAATGGCGATGTTGCTATCGCAATGATTGAAGCAGGTGCTGGCAAGAACGCATGGAACCTCATTTACAATGAAGGCCAGATTAAGCCAGATGAGGAAGTAGTTGCAGGTGGTTTGGAAGCAGCAAAGCCTTTCATTAAGGTTATCTGCGAAGCTCAGAATGAGCTCAAAGCATTGGCTGCTAAGGAAACTAAGGAATTCCAGCTCTTCCCAGAATATACCGACGAATTGTATGCACGCATCGACGAGATTGTGCATAACGATTTGAATGAAGCATTGTCCATTGCGGAGAAGCTTCCACGTCAAGACCGTATCGCAGGAATCAAGCAGGTTGTCAAGGATACACTTGCAAACGAGTTTGAAGATATGGATGAGGCGGAAAAGGAAAAGGAAATTGGCAACGCATTCAAGGAATTGCAGCGCCAAATCGTTCGTCGTCGTATCTTGACTGAAGATTATCGTATCGATGGTCGCGGATTGCGCGATATTCGTACGCTTTCTGCTGAAGTAGACATCATCCCACGTGTACATGGTTCTGCTCTCTTCCAGCGTGGAGAAACACAGATTCTCGGTGTAACCACCTTGAACATGCTCAAGATGGAGCAGCAGATGGATGCATTGTCTGGTCCAACGACCAAGACATACATGCATAACTATGAAATGCCTCCATACTCCACCGGTGAGACTGGTCGTGTAGGTTCGCCAAAGCGTCGCGAAATTGGTCACGGTGCATTGGCAGAGCGCGCACTCGTTCCAGTACTTCCAAGTCGTGAAGAGTTCCCATACGCAATTCGCCAAGTATCTGAAGCAATTGGTTCGAACGGTTCCACTTCTATGGGTTCTGTCTGCGCTTCCACATTGTCTTTGATGGCTTCTGGTGTGCCAATTAAGGCTCCAGTTGCTGGTATCGCTATGGGGCTCGTATCTGGCGATGTCGATGGTCAGCATATCTTCAAGACTTTGACAGATATCCTCGGTGCAGAAGATGCATTCGGCGATATGGACTTCAAGGTTGCAGGTACTTCTGAATTCATTACTGCATTGCAGCTCGATACCAAGCTCGATGGTATTCCTGCAGACGTCCTCGCAGCAGCATTGCAGCAGGCAAAGGAAGCACGTACAACCATTTTGGACGTTATCACAGAGTGCATTGATGGTATTGCAGAAATGAGCCCATACGCTCCACGCATTATCACTACTACTGTTCCTGTAGACAAGATTGGTGAAGTTATCGGTCCTAAGGGCAAGATGATTAACCAGATTCAGGAAGAGACCGGTGCTGAAATCTCTATCGAAGATGACGGTACGGTATTTATCTCTTCTGAAGGTGGCGAAGCTGCTGAAGCTGCTAAGAAGCTTGTCGACCAGATTGCAAACCCACATGTTCCAGAAGCAGGCGAAGTCTTCAACGGAACCGTTGTAAAGACCACAAGCTTCGGTGCTTTTGTTAACTTGCTTCCTGGAACTGATGGCTTGCTCCACATCTCTCAGATTCGTAACCTCGCAAACGGCGAGCGTATCGATGCTGTAGACGATGTACTCAAGGAAAATGATACAGTCGAAGTAGTGGTTCAGTCTGTCGATGATCGTGGCAAGATTTCCTTGGCAATTCCTGGTTTCGAAAACCAAGAAGCATCGTCCGAGCGTCCACGTCGTGAGCGTTTCGATCGTGAAGATCGTTCGGATCGCCGTGAACGTTCTGACCGTCGTCCACGTCGTAATAACCGTGAGGATCGTTATGACCGCGATGATCGCCGTTCTCGCTATGACGATCGCGATGATCGTGCAGAACGCTACGATCGCACGGAACGTACTGACCGTTACGATGATCGCGACGATCGTTATGAACGCTCTGATCGTTCCCGTCGCTATGATGACCGCGACCGTTATGATCGATCCGAACGCTCTGATCGCGATCGCAATGATCGTTCTGAGCGCTCTGAACGTCGTAACGACCGTTCTGACCGTCGCAATGATCGCCGCGAAAACCCA
This sequence comes from uncultured Alloscardovia sp., assembly GCA_963543015.1. Taxonomy (GTDB): domain Bacteria; phylum Actinomycetota; class Actinomycetes; order Actinomycetales; family Bifidobacteriaceae; genus Alloscardovia. The sequence continues at coordinate 65,664 of CAUTYZ010000004.1, read as the reverse complement.
CGTTACGCAGTGGATGATTCGTATGATGATTACCGCGCAGAACGTGCTGAACGCAGCGAGCGACCACGTCGCCGAGTACGTCGCGATTTCGATCCATTCGAAAACTAAAAGACGCGTTCTTCTCTAACTGAGAAAAGTAAGGGCTGGCTCTTATGAGCTGGCCCTTTTTGTATGAATTCTTCCTTAAAACATGAAAATGTGAACGATAACATTAAAAATTCGCGCAACACGCATTATCAGGAAATTCCTAGCAAAAATGGGCTGATTTGTGACATATATCACAAAGTGGTATATTGGTTGTGTCGCGACAATGAAGTGTGAAAACGACTAGTGTAAAGGAGCACGATAATGTCTGAGCACCCAATTCATGTCTTCTCCGAAATCGGGAAGCTGAAGAAAGTATTGCTTCATCGTCCTGGCAAAGAGCTCGAAAACCTCATGCCAGATTACCTCGAGCGACTTCTCTTTGATGACATTCCTTATTTGGAAGCTGCACAAGCTGAGCACGATGCTTTTGCTGAAGCACTGCGTAATGAGGGGGTGGAAGTACTCTATCTTGAAAAGCTAGCTGCAGAGTCCTTGACTACTCCTGAAATCCGGCAGGAATTCATTGAAGAATATCTCGACGAGGCAAATATTCGCGGACGCGAGACAAAGAATGTCATCCGGCAGTTGCTCAATGATATCGAAGATAATCAAGAACTCATTGAAAAGACAATGGCAGGCTTCCAGAAGTCTGAACTGCCAGCAATCCCATCTGATGCTAAGGGATTGACTGATTTAGTGGAATCGGATTATCCATTTGCAATTGATCCAATGCCAAACCTGTATTTCACTCGCGATCCATTTGGATGCATCGGAAATGCAGTTTCTCTCAATCATATGTTTGCTGATACTCGCAATCGCGAAACTCTCTACGGCAAGTACATCTTTAAGTATCATCCAATTTACGGTGGCAAGGTAGATTTGGTTTACCATCGTGGCGAAGATACTCGTATCGAGGGTGGCGATGAGCTCGTACTCTCTAAGGATGTTTTGGCTGTAGGTATTTCGCAGCGTACGGATGCAGCATCCATTGAGAAGCTCCTGGTCAATATCTTCAAGAAGAACGTAGGCTTCAAGAAGGTCTTGGCATTCGAATTTGCAAACAATCGCAAGTTCATGCATCTCGACACAGTATTTACCATGGTCGACTATGATAAGTTCACCATTCACCCTGAAATCGAAGGCGATTTGCGTGTCTACTCCGTCACGTACGAGGATGAAAAGCTCAAGGTCGTCGAAGAAAAGGGCGACTTGGCAGAGCTCCTTGCGAAGAACCTCGGAGTAGAGAAGGTTGAACTTATCCGTTGCGGCGGTGGAAATATCGTCACAGCAGCACGTGAACAGTGGAATGATGGTTCGAATACTCTCACCATTGCTCCAGGTGTGGTCGTGGTCTACGCACGTAATGCTGAAACGAATAAGATCCTTGAAGAGCATGGATTGCGCCTCATCAAGCTACGCGGAAGTGAATTGGTTCGCGGACGCGGCGGTCCACGTTGCATGTCGATGCCATTCGAGCGCGAAGATATCTAAATATCTTGTTGTGTTGGAGCAGTGTAGTACATTCATCATATTGAATTTCTACACTGCCACCACCGTGGAAGTATATGATTCAAATTCATAACACAGAAAGAAGATAGCAATGACAGATTCTGTATTCCAGGGCAGAAGTTTCCTTGCGGAAAAAGATTTCACCCGAGCTGAATTGGAATATCTCATCGGTCTTTCAGCGCATTTGAAGCGGTTGAAGAAGGAACACATCGAGCATCATTACTTAGCAGGTAAGAATATTGCTCTTCTCTTTGAGAAGACATCGACCCGTACGCGTTCTGCGTTTACGACGGCTGCAATTGATCTCGGTGCTCATCCAGAATATTTGGGTGCAAACGATATCCAGTTAGGCAAGAAGGAATCAACCGAGGATACTGCAAAAGTACTGGGACGTATGTTTGACGGTATTGAATTCCGTGGTTTTAGTCAGCGCAAGGTCGAGGAATTGGCTGAGTTCTCTGGCGTGCCTGTATGGAATGGCTTGACTGACGAATGGCATCCAACTCAAATGTTGGCTGATTTCTTAACAGTTCAAGAAAACTTCGGTCATTTGGAAGGCTTGACATTGGTATACTGCGGCGATGGTCGTAACAATGTTGCTAACAGCCTTTTGGTAACCGGTGCGATTTTGGGTGTTAATGTTCATATCTTCTCTCCAAAGGAACTGTTCCCAGAAGAGGGAATTGTGGAATTGGCGAAGGGATTTGCACAAGAAAGCGGTGCGCGCATTCTCATCACCGACGATGCTGACGAAGCCGTAAAGGGCGCAGATGTCCTCTACACTGATGTCTGGGTATCCATGGGTGAGGAAGATAAGTTCGCAGAGCGCGTTGCTCTTTTGAAGCCATACCAGATCAATATGGAACTGGTGAAGAAGGCTGGAAATGAAGATTTGATCTTCTTGCACTGCCTGCCAGCATTCCATGATACTGAAACAGTCTATGGTAAGAGCGTTGCTGAAAAGTTTGGCGTCGAAGAGATGGAAGTAACCGATGAGGTCTTCCGTAGCAAGTATGCACGTCACTTCGATCAGGCTGAAAACCGCATGCACACCATCAAGGCTGTTATGGCTGCAACCCTCGGAAATCTTTACATTCCTCGGGTCTAGTTACGTGTCTACGTGACTGTCGTGAGGGCTGTGATTAATGAGGATTAGTTCAGCCCTCACATCTTTCAAACGTATTTCGATATCAAAGGAGAATCGGAATTATGGTAGGTCGGAAGATTGTCGTTGCTTTAGGGGGTAATGCTATTCTTTCGTCTGATCCTTCGGCTCAAGCTCAGCAAAGAGCATTGGAGGAAACAGCGAGACATTTAGTAAAGCTCGTAAAAAATGGTGATGATCTCATTATCACCCATGGTAACGGTCCGCAGGTGGGTAATCTTTTACTCCAACATTTGGCTGCCGCATCAGATAAAAATCCTGCATTCCCGCTTGATTCGCTCGTTGCGATGACAGAAGGAAGTATCGGATTCTGGTTGCAAAATGCATTACAAAATGCATTGCATGATGTAGGAATCGAAAAAGGAGTTGCCTCCGTCGTGACACAGGTCATTGTAGATCGAGATGACACGGCATTTGCTCATCCGAGCAAGCCAATTGGTCCATTCTATTCAGAAGAAGAAGCTCACGAAGAAATTCAAAAAACAGGAGCAACTTTCAAAGAAGATGCTGGACGTGGTTGGAGAAAAGTCGTTGCCTCGCCAAAACCAGTAGATATTCAAGAAATTGATGCTATTCGTACGCTCATTGATCACGGTCAAATCGTTATAGCAGCGGGCGGTGGTGGAATTCCAGTCGTGAAAGATGAAGAGAGAAATCTGCATGGCGTTGAAGCAGTTATCGATAAAGATTTTGCTTCACAAAGACTTGCAGAATTGGTAGAAGCCGATCTCTTCATTGTTCTCACCGGCGTTGATTATGTGTTTGTTAATTTCAACAAGCCAGATCAAGAAAAGCTGGAACGTGTCAATGTCGCTCAACTTGAAGAGTACATTGCACAAGATCAATTCGCTCCAGGAAGCATGCTTCCAAAAATCCAAGCTGCAATTGCTTTCGTCAATGGTCGACCAGAAGGCAAAGCAGTAATCACATCGCTTGAGAATCTCGGTGCGTTGGTCGAATCGGACAGCGGAACAATTATTGAGAAAGCGTAGCATTTTACACTTTCTCACCAAGAGTTTTACTCATAAATATTTCAAAGGAGAAAAAGATGAGTGAAGAGAGAAAGGCGAAAAAAGGCTTTAAGATGCCTTCGTCTTACACAGTATTGATTATTATCATCGCCTTGATGGCAATTCTGACATGGATTATCCCAGCAGGTGCTTTCGTCGATGGTCAATATCAACCACAAGCAGCAAATCCACAGGGTATCTGGGACGTTCTCATGGCACCTATTCGTGCAATGCTGGGAACGCATCCAGAAGAGGGATCTCTGATTAAGGAAACGTCTGCAGCAATTGATGTATCCTTCTTCATCCTCATGGTCGGCGGCTTCCTGGGCGTCGTCAATAAGACGGGCACATTGGATGTAGGAATTGCTTCCATCGTAAGGAAGTACAAGGGTCGCGAAAAGATGCTCATCCTTGTCCTCATGCCTCTGTTTGCACTCGGTGGAACCACCTATGGCATGGGCGAAGAAACCATGGCATTCTATCCATTGCTCGTTCCAGTAATGATGGCAGTGGGATTCGATACGATTACCGGTGTATCTATCATTTTGATTGGATCGCAGATTGGTTGCTTGGCATCGACGCTGAATCCATTTGCAACGGGTATTGCATCGGGTACAGCAGGAGTAGGCGTAGGAGATGGAATTATCTTGCGTCTTATCTTCTGGATCGTGTTGACAGCAGTAAGCACATACTATGTCTATCGTTATGCAGATAAAGTACAGAAGGATCCAACGAAGTCTCTGACGTACGAAACCCGCACAGAAGATCTCAAGTTCTTCAATGTGGGCGAAACCCAATCTGTCGAATCGACCATGACCAAGAAGCAGAAGCATGTCCTTGTCTTCTTCATTCTGACCTTCGTCATTATGATTATGGGCTTCATCCCATGGACAGATCTGCATGTCAATGTCTTCGATGACTTTGCAAAGTGGCTGACAGGTTTGCCAGTCGTCGGTCAAATCATTGGCACAAGCTTGCAGCCATTTGGCTCATGGTACTTCCCAGAAGGTGCAATGCTCTTTGCGGGCATGGGCATTCTGATCGGTATCATCTACGGTCTGTCTGAAGATAAGATTGTATCCTCCTTCATGGCTGGCGCGGGCGACTTGCTCAGTGTTGCTCTGATTGTAGCTTTGGCTCGTGGCATTCAAGTCATTATGAATAACGGCATGATTACCGACACCATCCTCAACTGGGGCAAGATGGGCTTGAGTGGATTGCCATCACAGGTCTTCATCGTACTGACCTACATCTTCTATTTGCCAATGTCCTTCCTGATTCCATCGTCGTCCGGTCTTGCAAGTGCGACTATGGGCATCATGGCTCCATTGGGAGAGTTTGTCGGCGTTCGTGCAAGCCTGATTATCACGGCTTACCAGTCCGCATCCGGCTTGCTCAACCTCCTCGCTCCAACATCCGGCATCGTTATGGGTGCTTTGGCATTGGGTCGCGTGGATATCGGCAAGTGGTGGAAGTTCATCGGAAAGCTCATCGGCATCATCGTCATCTTGAGCATTCTGCTGCTTCTGCTGGGTACATTCGTACCATTCCTCTAAACATCTCACGCGCTTTGGCGCGCGAGCCTTAATATCACAACATTGAACACCATTCGTGTATTTATATGAACAGAAGTACATAAGATATGCTGCAGGTGGCTGGGCATAGCTTTCCATGTACGTCAGTATAAGTAGCGCATAAGAGTTGCCTCCCATATCGTGTGATGTGGGAGGCAACTCTTATGCGCTAGGAGGCAATGACATGGCCTATCAATTGTGTCTATACATGAGTGGGCTGTCAGTTTTAGCCTGTCGATTAAGATGCGCTTGCATGGTGAAGTGTAGAATGAAAATAATTGATTTCCATACATGTGAGGTGCACGTTATGACTGCTTTAATGCGACACATTGGTCCTTATACCACAACGGCAATCGGATTGGGAGGAATGGGCTTATCCATTGAGAAAAAGCCAAGCCGTGAAGTAGCAATTCAGGTCATTCATGGTGCGCTGGATGCTGGATGCCGTCATTTAGATACGGCGTGGGCATACTACATGTCTGGCGGTGAAGAACAGCACAATGAGAAACTGATTCGCGAGGCTCTCGACACATGGAATGGCCCACGCGAGGACGTTCTCGTGGCTACTAAAGCTGGTCATTTTAGGAATTTCACGGATGGTGTTCCGACATGGGATGTTAACGGCGCTCCAGAGTCATTGATTGAGTATGGTAAGCAGTCTACACAAGCGTTGGGTGTCGAATCAATTGATTTGCTGTACTTCCATCGTCCTGATCCTAAAGTGCCATATAACGAGTCTATTGAAGGCATGAAAGCGCTCTATGATCAGGGAGTAGCAAAGAAAATTGGTATTTCTAATGCGAGCGTCGAGCAGATTGATATCGCACGTTCTATTTTGGGTGATGCGCTGATCGCTGTTCAAAATCAATTGTCGCCAATTTTCACTGACAGCCTCGATACTGTGGAATATACAAAACAGTTAGGCCTTGCATTCGTCGCGTGGAGTCCGTTGGGTGGATTCCGCAAGCCTAAGGATGAGTCGAAATATGATGCTTTCAAACAGATTGCTGCTCAGCGAGGTGTAAGCTACCAGCAGGTCGTCCTTGCGTGGGAGCTTGCGATGGGCGATCATATGTTTGTCTTGCCAGGTGCTCATCGCAGTGAGACAATTCTTGACTCGATGAAAGCGGATCAGCTCGAATTATCTCATGACGATATGGAATACCTGAACCGAGGATTGTAAGTCGATTCGCTTGTCGTAGTGAGTACGTTATACGAGATTGGTAGAATTGCGTTATGACCGAAGAAATTACGGAAATTACAGTATCTGACACATTGCCTCTACATATTCCTGCAGCTATACCTATCGATATCGCGGATGGATATCGAGTTTGGTACTCCACCCGATTGGGCGGATATTCGGATGCTTACTATGGCTATGCAAATATGAGTAGCCGTCAGGGGGATGATGAGCAGGCAGTGGCATCAAGTCGCCTCGCACTGGATGAGGTTGTGGACGGAAAAATTCGAACCGTTCATCAAGTGCATTCAGGTGAAGTTGTTTTTACGGATGACGTCGCTGATGATGCTGAACTTTCCGAGTTGGAAGCAGACGGCATGGTGACGACAACTGGTCAATTTGTCGGTGTTTTTGGAGCGGATTGCTTGCCAGTTCTTTTCGTCGATCCAGCTTCGGGTGTCAGCGCTGCTGCACATTGCGGTCGCAAGGGATTGATGAACGATATCATCGGTCAAACTGTAGCTGCTATGGAATTCAAGGGCGCCCAGCGCTCGACAATTAAGACAACTCTCGGTCCATGTATTTGTGGTGAATGCTATGAAGTAGGCAATGAGATTGCTATGGAATTTGATGCGCGTTTCCCAGGCGCAGCGACTATTACTCGATTTGGAGGAGCGGGAATTGACCTCGAAAAGGCAGCTCTTCAAGCTATTCACAATGCTGGTATCCTTCCAGAAAATCTTGTAGACTCTCTTCCACGCGTTGCGGCAGCGACAGAATACCTCGCGCCAGATCCGGAGCTTGAGCAATTATGCTCGGAAGATGGCGAAGGTGGTTCAGTTACCGAGCGTTTATCTGAGATGAAGAATGCGCTTTGCACGTTAGAAAACCCATTGTGGTTCTCATATCGTCGCTCTCAGCTTGCTGAAAAAACTGGTTCGGGACGTCATCTCGCTGTCGTGAGCCCTTTCCGTGGGGAAGAATAGTGGTGAAGAATAACGCTGACGAATAAAGCCGAAGAATAGAGGATAGTAAATATGGATAATTGTCGTGTCGTTATATGCGGCTTCGAAAATTACGAGGGCGTGGATGTCAATCCATCCCGCCTTGTCACAGAATCGATTGCGGACGATGGTATCGATTTTGAAGATGCATCCGTGTCTGTGACGTCTGTTCTTGTGCCGTTGAGCTTTACTCATGCGTGGCCGACCTTGAAGGCAACTCTTGAAGCTGTTCGCCCTCACGTGGTGCTTGCGACGGGTCTTAAAACTCATGCACGCTCTATCGCGTTGGAAAGATGTGCAAAAAACATCATTGATGCTCCTCGGCCTGACGATGATGACATTCAGCCTGTCGATACTCTCATTAGCAAGACAGGTCCGGCAGCGTTTTGGACAGGTTTGCCTTTACGCGATGTGAGTAAAGAGCTTGCCAAGCATGATATTCCTGCTACATTTAGTTCGGATGCAGGAACGTTTGTGTGCAATTCGCTGTTCTACGAATTGCTTGAATGGGCATCTCAGCACGATGATACGTATGCCGGTTTCGTGTCTTTCCCTCATGTCGACAAGCCAGTGGGATATACCAAAGGGATGAAACTTGGTGTGATGATTGATGCCGCACGCGATACTATTGTGACGACTTTGCGGTATCGCAAAAATAACCTGTAATTAATATGCGAAAAAGAGGACAAATTTTCCCATACGAGTCCTCATATGTGTAACGTTGTATACATTGATACGATTTATGTAGTGGAGTGATGATGGCTGATAATTTCCCAATTGTTTTGCGCGGATACGATAAGGAACGCGTGGATGACGCTTTCCTTCGCGCTCAAGAAAATACTGCACGTTTGCGCGAACAAATTAAAATTTATGATGCGCGAATTCTTGAACTTGACGCACAGCTTCAGGAAGAAAAAGAAAAGAACAGCGGTCAGCAGCAGAACTCCTTTACTGCATTGGGCGCGAATGCTCAGCAGCTTCTTGCATCTGCCGAGCAGACGAGCCGAGAATTGCTGGCACGAGCAAAGCAGGATGCACAAACAATTCGCGAGAATGCGAATAATGAAGCTCAGACCTTGATGAATAATGCACAGTTGGATGCTGATTCTTTGCGCACAAACGCACAAAATGAAGCAGCGTCGACTATCGCTCAGGCTCAGGAACAGGCTGATAAGTTGCGCGCAACTGCTCAAAGCGAAAGCGAGCAGCTGGTTGCAACGGCAAAGCGCGAAAGTGAAGACCAGCGCCGTACGCTGGATCTTGAACTGAATGCCAAGAGCGAAGAGCATATCAAGCAGCTCAACGTTCAGCGTTCCGAGCAGGATGCGCAAATTGCACAGTTTAAGGCTCAGGCTGCTCAAGAAATTGCACAGCAGCGCAAGGAAGCTGATGACGAAATTGCTGCAAAGAAGAGCGAAGCAAACGATCAAATTCAAAAGGCACTTGACTCAGCAAACCAGAAGTTAGCTGATGTACGTGAGCAGGTCAGCAAGTTGCTCTCCGATGCAAAGCGTCAAGCGGATGAAATTACCGATGCTGCACGCGCACAGGCTCGACAGATTACAGACTCTGCTGATGTAGAGCGTGCTCAGACATTGGCAAAGGTAGCTCAGGAAGCTGAGCAGGTTCGTCACGATATTTCTGCAAGCCAGCAGGATGCGAATACTAAGGTAGCGGCAATGCTCGCAGATCTTGCTGAGCGTCGTAATATAGTAGAAGAAGAATCTACCCAATTGCTCGACGATGCAAAGGGCATTCGTAAGCAGGCTGATGAATACGCGATTTCCACACGTGACAAGGCACAGGGTGAGGCTGAAAAGATTATCGAAGAAGCCAAACAGCGTGCACAGCAGGTGGTGAGCGACCATCGTGCTGCAGCTCAGGAAGAAATCGATGGCTTGCAAAAGCGCATTGCTGTCCTCCAGGAGCGTGAGGCATCCATTACTGCACGTGTAGACGAATTGCGTTCCATCTTCTCCAATGCTTTCGGTGCATCGCTTTTTGACACGCCAGCAGATGGTCACAAGGATGAGAATTCGGAATCTGACCAGAGTGTGCAGGAGTCTCAAGACAAGGACTCTCAGGACAAGGGCACAGCAAAGGATGCAGCTAGCTCCGAGCAATCAGCACAGTCTCAGAACGCAGACAATGTTGCTGATAATGATGCAAATAATGAAGCAGAAAGTGCCGAGACAGCTGATAATTCTGAGGCTTCAGAAGAATAAACTCACGAGAATAAACGTGCTCAGCCAATGTGGGAACTCAGTGTGTAAGAAATTCATGCGAGTTCATCTGTGAGAAATGTAAACCGTGTAGTGTTCACACTACACGGTTTAATTGTATTGACCGAATTAATGATTCATGTTGACTCAAGGAAGGACACATATGTCTTTTGAACCATTGAGTGCACAGACTTTGGAAGGTTTGCGCGCAGACTTCGACAATCGAGAAGCAAATCGCATTGCAATGAATGCAGTGACGACTTCGGGCATCGATGCCGTTGCTAAGAATTTTGATCGCGCTCGTTACTTGCAGCGTCGTTTCAGCACAGTTATCGATAACGGCGATGCAACTAGCCAGAAGCGTTCTGGTCGTTGCTGGCTCTTCAGCTCGTTGAACGTAGCTCGCTTTATCGCTAAGCGTGAGATGAATTTGAAGAATAAGGACTTCGAATTCAGCCAGTCCTACGCTATGTACTTCGATAAGCTCGAGCGTGCAAATTACTTCATGCAGGATATGCAGGCATTGATTGAAGCAGGAGAGCCTTCGGACTCACGTCTCGTTCAGTTCCTTCTCCACGATTTGATGGGTGATGGCGGACAGTGGACCATGGCTATGAACATCTACACCAAGTACGGTGCTGTTCCTAAGGACTTCTTCCCAGAAACTGCGTCCAGCCAGAATACAGGCGAGATGAATACTCAGCTTCGTGCTGCATTGCGTCAGGCAGTTGCACACATGTATGCACATCCTGAAAATGCTTCTCAGATTGCGAAGCAGGCGGTAGAAGAAGCACATCGCATCTTGACTATTCACTTGGGAACTCCTCCAACTTCCTTCGAGTGGGAGTATGTCGATAAGGATGACAACTTCCATCGTGTCGGTGAAATTACTCCAGTGGAATTCTGGAATAAGTATGTCACTGCTGGATTGGAAGACTACGTATGCTTGGTCGATGATCCACGTACTGAACATCCAAAGGGCAAGATGATTGGCATCGAGCATTTGGGCAACGTTGCTGGTGGAACTCCAACCGCATACCTCAATGTCGATACTGCATTCATGAAGAAGTGCGTTCGTACGATTCTCGAAGAGCAGGGCATCCCTGTATGGTTCGGCGCAGACTGCCATCCTATGATGGATCGCAAGGACGGCGCATGGGCTACGGATTTGTTCGAGTATGGTCGCGTGTATGACATCGACTTCGATATGAACAAGGAAGAGCGCGTTCGTTTCGCTGATTCTGCAATGAATCACGCAATGGCATTTGCGGGTGTCGATGCTGAGGGCGAGAAGACCAACCGTTGGCGTGTAGAAAACTCATGGGGAACCGATATCGCGGACAAGGGATTCTTTACTATGGATGATCCATGGTTCGATGAATTCGTCTACGAGGTAGCAGTTCCAAAGTCTATGCTTCCAGCAGAGTATCAGGCAGCTTTGGAAGAAGAGCCAATTATGCTTCCTGCATGGGATCCAATGGGAGCTTTGGCTTAAGGCTTCTGCGGACTAGGATAGTAACTCGTTAGATACTCAGAAACGTACTCCGAACATACTCAGACGCGTTACGAGTTACTGCATAGCCATAGAGCATATAAAAACAAAGAACTCTGTACTGCTCGAAACGACTGCGGGAATCCTGATATGATATCAATTCATTGTAGGTACTCGCAGTTTTGGAAGATTACATAATCTAAGATTCCATTTGAGCTCTACAGAGTTCTTCGGCATAACATAATAAGGGACATGATGAATCAGATGCGCGGGCCTTTTGAAGGTGCACACAATAAGGGTACTCAGGGCGAAGGTACACGAGGCGATAACAGCAATGGTATGGAGCTCAGTCGTGAAGCTGTACTTCCTGAAACTGTTGACGTTAACATTCGTCAGCTTGACCCAATTCCCGCACCTCGATCTTTTATCAACGAGATCCCTCTCGAACCTCACCTCGTCAAGCGCGTTCAAGAGTCGCGTGCGGCAATTCGCGATATTTTGCATGGCCGCGATGATCGTTTGGTGGTTATTGTAGGACCATGCTCGATTCATGACCCTATTGCGGCGCATGATTATGCTCAGCGTTTATATAAGGTTGCTGAAGAATTGCGCGATGACATTCTTGTAGTCATGCGCGTGTATTTCGAAAAGCCACGAACGACTTTGGGATGGAAGGGCTTAATAAACGACCCTGATCTCAACGGCACATTCAATATTCGTAAGGGTATGTGGCTTGCCCGTAAAATTCTCGTCGATACGGTGGAAATTGGTTTGCCGACAGCGACAGAATTCCTTGATCCTATTACTCCTCAGTATATTTCAGATGCGATTAGCTGGGGTGCTATCGGTGCGCGTAATACGGAGAGTCAGGTTCATCGTCAGTTGGCATCGGGTCTGTCGATGCCAGTTGGCTTCAAGAATTCGACGGACGGTAATGTAAAGGTCGCAGCAGACTCGTGCTACACGGCATCTCACGAGCATCATTTCTTGTCTATTAATGTGGATGGTGCTGTAATTTCCGCAGAAACATTGGGAAATCCTGACTGTCACGTTATTTTGCGCGGGTCAATTCACGGGCCAAACTACGACGCGAAATCTGTGGCAGATGCTCTCGAATATCTGCAAGAATCCAATGCTCCTGATGCAGCATCTCGCGGCGTTATTATCGATGCAGCTCACGGAAATAGCGGAAAGAATGAAGTTCAAGAAGCACGTGTGGTTGAAGAAATTGCTGAACGTATCGCGGGTGGTGAGCAAGGAATTTCGGGAATTATGCTCGAAAGCTTCATCGAATCGGGCAATCAATCTCCAGCTCCATTAGCAGATCTCGTGTATGGAAAGTCCATTACGGATCGATGCGTGTCATGGGATCGCACTCAAGAACTTTTGTACGAACTCACATCGGCAATTCGTGAACGTCGTACGCTAAACTGACACTATGACTTTTACGGGTTCGACTTTTACGGGTTCGCAGCCTCGCGATGATGAGGAACGACGCAATGCCTCAGCATCGCCATCGCCATATGATTCACAACTGACAGCTGAAGCGCTGGAAAAGTATGCTCAGGAAGCCGCTCATCATCGTGAGTATTTGCGTGCCCAAATTGATAAAAATCGCGAGAAGAATCCACTGAATCTCACATCCATCTCACGCTGGGAAGATGAAGTCGGTCTCGCTCCTATCATTAACAGGCGTGTTCTTGAGTTGGATGCTTTGCCATCACCGTCCGCTGTGCTCCAGACTTTGCCTCTTAGTGATGCTGCTCGGCAGGTTGTCGTCGAATCGCGAGAAGAAATTCGCTCTGTCCTCAATGGTGATGATGATCGACTTCTGGTCATCGTTGGTCCATGCTCAATTCATGACCCTCATGCAGCGCTTGATTACGCGCGAAGGCTGGGTCGTGTGCGCAAAGAATTGGAAGACGACGTACTTATCGTTATGCGCGTGTATTTCGAAAAGCCTCGCACAACTATTGGGTGGAAAGGCTTGATTAACGACCCTGATTTGGATGGCACTCATAAGATTAATAAGGGCTTGCTTCTCGCTCGTCAAATTTTGCTTGATGTACTATCCCAGGGGATGGCTGCGGCTACTGAATTTTTGGAGCCGACATCGCCTCAGTATATTTCGGATGCGATTAGCTGGGGTGCTATTGGCGCGCGTAATACGGAGAGTCAGGTTCATCGTCAGTTGGCATCGGGTCTGTCGATGCCAGTTGGTTTTAAGAATGCAACGGATGGTTCAGTCGCTGTAGCTGCTGATAGTGTGATTACGGCTGCTCAGGAGCATACTTTCTTTGGAATTGATCATCAGGGACGTGCAGCGGCGGTCGAAACATTGGGCAATCCTGACTGCCACGTCGTTTTGCGCGGATCGAACAGTGGGCCAAATTACGATGCTGAATCCGTGGAAGAAGCATTGCGTGTCATTCGCGCGAAAATTCAGGATGAATGCATTGCTACACACGGTCTGATTATCGACGCATCGCATGGAAATTCTGGCAAAGATGAAATTGAGCAAGCGCGCGTTGTGCGAAATCTTGCTCAGCGCATTTCCCACGGGGAAAAGGGAATTTCCGGTATCATGATGGAAAGTTTTATACAAAGTGGAAATCAGGAAGCTGCACCGCTCGAGCAGTTGGAATACGGTAAATCCATTACTGATAAATGCATTTCTTGGGATGAAACCGATGTGCTCCTGCATGAACTCGCTCAGGCAGTTCAAGAGCGCAGGAAGCTCGGGAAGCTCGGTAAGTAAGCGCGCCCCCGTGAGATTTCTTGTGGGAACTACCGCACGACTATGTTTAACTAGACTATGTTTAACTATATGTACGCAAAACTGAGAAAGCTTTAAGAAGGGTAGGGAATATGACACGAACAATTGCCGTTATCGGCGCAATGGATGTAGAAGTTGATTTCATCGCTCGCTCATTGGCGAACGTCGAGCAGCATCATGGCGCGGGACTGACCGTTTTTGACGGAACGGTAACAGGTGACAAGAATGAGCACGTGCGCGTTGTTGCTACGGTTGCGGGAATGGGCACAGTGAACGCAGCGGCAACCACCCAGCATTTAATTGATACATATCAGCCAGAATGTGTAATCTTCTCAGGAATTGCAGGAAATTTGACGAATCATTTGCGTATCAATGATGTCGTTTTGGGTAAGACCTTGGTATATCTCGACACAGATATGCGAATGATTTCCCAGGCAGCTCCTTTTACCAACGAATACCATAGTGATGGCGCGTTGCTGGCAGTAGCTGATGCTGTGCTGAAGGATATGAACATTGAGCATATGGCGGGCACAATTGCTACTGGTAATACTTTCGTGGAAGGGGAGAAGGCTCAGGAAGTTCGTGAGCTGACACATGCGGATGCTGTGGAAATGGAAGGTGCGGCAGTTGCTCACGTAGCTGCTCGCAATGATGTTCCTGTTCTTGTCATCCGCGCATTGAGTGATGATGCTGATACTGAGTATGAAACATTCCGCGAATTTGATGTGAGCGTCTATGCGGATAATGCTGCACGTATTGTGATGAATATTATTCATACATTGGCGTAATTGCTGGTCTTGGAGCCGGTAGATACGCTGTTCAATAAGGCAGCGGACGAGGTAGTTTTCGAGATTTTTGCATAAAAGCCACGCGGGGTGTAGACAAAATCTACACCCTCTTGTATATTTATCTACGTAAACCACAGACCGTTGGTTGGAGTAATCCAGTAAAGCGTGAAAGCGCCATCGCAGGTTGAGTTAAAAGGCTATATATAGTTTAGTGTGCTCTGCTTGCGTGCAGGGCTTTTTTATTTGGCTTTCAGGAACTTCGATGAGGCGGTTCACTAGGAAGGAATGCCAATGAGAAGGCCAGAAAAGGCAGAGGCAATCGCACAGCTCACTGATAAGTTCCGTGAAGCTGATGCTGTATTCCTCACCGAGTATCGTGGCCTTAGCGTTCCACAGATCTCTGATCTGCGTGAAAAGCTTGGCACCGATACAACCTACAATGTGGCGAAGAATACGCTTGCTCGTATCGCAGCTAAGGAAGCTGGCATCGAGGGTCTCGATGAGATGCTCGCTGGTCCAACTGCTATCACCTTCGTTAAGGGTGACTATGTAGCTGCTGCAAAGGTATTGCGCGACTTCACCACAACAAACAAGCAGCTCGTTGTTAAGGGCGGCTTTGCAGATGGTTCTCTCTATGATGCTGCAGGTGTAAACACTCTTGCAGATCTCGAGCCACGCGAAGTACTCCTTGCCAAGGCAGCTGGTGCACTCAAGGGCACCATGGCCAAGGCAGCATTTGCATTCGCTGCATTGCCTACCAAGGCAGTACGCACATTCGATGCATTGCGCGAAAAGCAGGAGAAGGCTGCATAGTTATCACATTAGCTCGCTAATGATAACTGCATAAAGATTTAAGATTTCGACACTGAAATTCGAAATTCGGTGTCACAACGAAAGGAAGCCATTATGGCAAAGCTCTCCGCAGATGAGCTCATTGAAGCTTTCAAGGAAATGACTCTCGTAGAGCTCTCCGACTTCGTAAAGAAGTTCGAAGATGAGTTCGACGTTGAAGCTGCAGCTCCAGCTGCTGTTGCTGTTGCTGCTCCAGCTGCAGGCGCAGCTGCTGCAGAAGAAGAGAAGGATGAGTTCGACGTCATCCTCACCGCTGCAGGCGACAAGAAGATTGGTGTTATCAAGGCTGTTCGCGCTCTCACCAACCTCGGTCTTGCAGAAGCAAAGGCACTCGTAGACGGCGCTCCAAAGCCAGTTCTCGAAGGTGCAAACAAGGAAGATGCAGAGAAGGCAAAGGCAGACCTCGAAGCTGCTGGCGCAACTGTAGAACTCAAGTAGTTTCTTCCTCACTGAATAATCAGGTTTACATTAGTCCTGCTGTCTTAGACGGCAGGACTTTTTCGTTCTCTGAAACCGTTCTCTGGAATCGTTCGCGTTGGTTGTTCTCAAAGTCTCTTCTCAAAGTCTCTTCGCAAAGTCTCTTCGCAAATCCTATTATCGCAGCCTATTATCGAAGCGTGCTGCTTGCTCTGAAAGCTTGTCACGAGAGTGTATGTGATGTGTGATGCTTACGCGAGACGATTAATTTTGCGGTATTTTTGTATAAACTGTTGATTTTTCGAGGTGTATAGGCGCTTATCCCGAAAACTAAACGTACAATTAAAACAGTATGCCTCCGTTGAGGTGGAGGATAAAAAGGCGTCGAGCAAGGCGAGTGGAGGAAGTACAGTGGCTGATTCTTCAGTAGATGCAATGACATGGATTATTGCAATTAACGGTCAGAGCAAGGAAATTACTGCTCCAGCTCAAGTTTTTATCGGGCGTAAACCATTGCGTCCTGTAGAAGTTCCTGAAGGCGCACTTCGTTTTGATGTGCCAGATGAGACGAAATCGATGTCAAAAAATCATGCCAAGTTGGATATTCATGCTGACGGCGAGGCAGTGTTATCTGACTTAAATTCCACAAATGGCACGTATATTTTTAATTCCGCGGATGTATTGTTACGCGTTCCAGCAGAGAACCCATTCACTATTGTCGATGGTGCAGTGAGCGGGCAGTTTGGTGATGTGAAATATGAAATTTCACTTCGTGATGCTTCCTATGAGAACCCAGATGATACAGATGAAACCAAGGTTCCTAATCTCTTTGACCTTCAGGCAACTGCTTCTGAAGATGCGCCAGCTCGTTCCATGTCTGTCGATGACATTCTTGACTTGCGAGCAGGAGAGCCAACGAGCGTATTCGCTATGCAAAAGCCAATTGAACAGAGCGCGACAATTCGCGAAGACGTTCAGGCGTTTGCTGGAGAAGCTGGAGAAGCTGATAGTGAGCCAGACGAGGTAATCGAGCCTCACGAGGAAGTCGCTGAAGAAGTCGCTCAAGACCTTGCAGAAGAGGCACTTGAAGTCAGCAATTCAGCTCATGAGGGCGAAGTGAAGGCAGATGTCATCGAGACAGAAGTCGTCGATACACCTTCTGATGACCTTGATGAAAATTCCCAGCCAGATCATGTCGATACAGCTGTAACGCAGATGGCAGCTCTGAATGAAGATTCCGGATTTATGCCTGTGTATGAAGCAGGATCAGTCTTCGATCGTCTGTCCCGTGGCGAATTTGATCATCGCGAAAGCGTTATCGAAGCTGGTGGTCATACGAGCATCGAAGCAAAGACAACTCAAGACTTTAATGTGCAATTTGAAATCGCGCGCATTCCAGAACTTTTGCCATTCTTAGGATTGAACCCATTCCTTTATGATGACATGTACGCATGGCTTGTCGCGCAAAATAATGAGCAGATTAATAATGCTTTGGAAACGAATGAAGGCTATGCGGCGTGGAAAGCGAGCAGCAAGTAATGAGTGAAAATCTTGAAACTATTAAGAATTGGTACAAAGATTACCGCGCTAATCACGGAAAAGTTCCTGTCGAAGATATCAATCAGCTGTCTGCACGACTGGAACTGAATTACGCACACCCATCGGGAATTGCTCAGCTTTTCTCTACTGGCCGCGCGCATCTTGATTCGCTGTATCGCGATAATGGAATGCTCAAGGCAACTGAGCGTAAATTGGCGCGTGTTCTCGACGATAAGGCAAATAAAGAACACAATGAGGGCGCTGCTCATTTATCTTTGAGCATCGGATCGGCTACCTGGGCAGGGCATAATTTGCCAATTTTGCTGTACCCAGTGCGAGTTGAAACTGAGGAAAATACGACTCTCGGACACTCACTCTTGCGTATTACAGGACCAGGAGTCATCAACGATGCGTTTATTTCTGCACTGCAAGAAGAAGGAGCGACGGTAAGTGCTGATGAGCTTCTTCTTGATGCGCATGGTGAGGGTGTCAGCGTCGATAGCGACGTGGTCTTCGCCAACATCAAGAAGGCGGTTGGTTCGACAATCGATAAATTTGCCATCGATAAGACCATGATTATCGGCTGCTTTATTCGTTCCTCAACATTAATGCTGTCGGATGCCGACTATGTTATTTCGGAACTGGAAACAGGTTCTACAGGCAACGATTTGCTTGATGTGTTTGTCGATGAGCAGGCTGGTCAGCGTCTTAAGGAAAAGGAACTTCCTGAATATCGTCCATTCGATAGCGATCCTCATGACGAGGTCGAAGTCGGCGATGTTGATAATGTGACGCGATATGCCGCACGGGTCGTCTCGTCTGGTACAAGCGTTTTCATGAATCTTCCTGTAGCGTACGATAGCGTTCCTCATGCAGTAGCTATCGCATCGCGAGCAGCTTTGGCAGGAAAAACTGTGCTGTATGCGCCAGGAGTTTCCGAGCAGAAGCGTAACTTCATGCTGTCGATGCGCGATAACAAGCTTGCAGGTTTTACTCTTGACCTCGCAGATGCTCATGGTGGTAGCTCGATTGATAAGCAGCTCATTTCTGCTGTGAGTTTCCAACCGGGAGCTGCTCATAATCGTTTTAACCAATTAGCAGACGAACTTGTGGGCGTTCGCGGTCGTTTGACCAAATATTTGAGCGACTTGCATGGCAAGAATGAGCAGTGGAACGTGAGTGCTTACGAGACAATTGAAAATCTCGCTCGCATTTCCGCACTGCCAACTCACCCTTCTACACATGTGCGTTTGACCGCGGATATCGCGCGCTCGCTAGTGGGGCGTGAAGCCGAATGGGGCAAGAAGCTTGTCCGTGCTGGTGAATTGGGTGAATATACCATTACCGCACAGGATACGCCATGGTATAAGGCTTCGCTGTACACCAGGGATGAGGCTTTGACTGCGTATCAGCGCGTCGAACGTCTTTTGGATGCAACTCTTCCAGCAACGGCAAAGCATATTGCGTCTACTGCTCAGACCTGTGGCTTCCCTGTGCCTCCAACTCCTCGTGAGTGGAATAAGCAGGTTCATGTATTGCGTAATTTGCGCAAGGTTCTCGATGTATTCCAGCCTGCGATTTTCGAGCGTGATATCGACTCCATGATAGAGGCTACGGCTTCGAAGGTAGAGCGTAAGGAAAGCAATAGCTCTATGGGCTTCTGGGATTGTCGTCGTCATACGAAGGAAGCAAAGAGCTTGCTTCGTTCGGGTGCACAGCCTGCAAGCTTGCATGATGCTCTCGTCGTCGTACGTCAGCAAGGTGAATTGTGGCGCGAGTTCGTCCCACGTGGAGGATGGCCAGTTTTGCCTCCTCGCTTGGATGACATCATCGAAACACAGGAAAATCTTGAGCGCGATATTACGGCATTGTCTAGCGTGCTCGAGCACACTCCTATGGGGGGTGACCTCGAAGACAGCGCTTTTGAAAACCTAGAAAATAATTTGCGTGCGCTCTACAATGATCGCAAGGCTTTGGAAACATTGCCTGAACGTGCAAGTCTCGAAGTTGAATTTAGTGCGGCAGGATTGGATGATCTTATCGCAGATTTGCGCGCTCGTCGAGTCGATGCGCAAGCTGCTCCTGATGAATTGACATTGGCATGGTGGACGACCGTTTTTGAAAGCATCGTCGAATCCTCGCCAATTATTTCCAACCAAGATGGATCGATTTTGTCGTCTGCGACCGAACGCTTCATCCACGTCGATACAGAGCATGTTGGCTCTATCGGTGAGCTTGCTCATGATGAATTGATGAAGCGTTTGTCAGATATTGTTTACGCTCATTCCAATGATGCGAATGCTATCCACGCGACGCTGACACTTCAGCCAGCCATCCGTTATAGCACGGTTGTAGACATGTATCCACGAATCGTGAAGGCTGCAAAGCCAATTATCGTGGGAATGCCAGTTGCTGTGGCATCGGAGACTCGTGCTGATGCGAAACTTGCAGATATCGCCATTATCGACGCATGTGCACACATTCAGCCATTGGAGCTGCTCAGTATTCTTGCTCGCGTTGATACGGTCATCGTTCTTGCCCATGAAGAGACTATTTCTTCTCCTTCGGTAAAGACGTTGATTAGCGTGCTGCCTCGCATTAACGCTACAGCGCGTATGGATAAGCGTGACTCTCGACTCTCGACCTTCCTGCTTGACGCAGGATTTGGAACTCTGACACGTGGAGTAACACCTGCAACTATCGATAATGCTGTGACATTCACACACGTTCCAGCTAACGGTGTCCCATCTGCGTCTAACGGCATCGTGGAAACAAGCCGTCACGAGATTGACAAGGTCGTGGAAATTATCACGGATCGTGCAGCACGATTTGACGATATCCCTCATCAGTACAAGCTCACTGTCGTGTGCTTGAATGACACACACCGTCAGCGCGTGGGAGCAGAGTTGAAGGCTCTTGCTGGAAAGGATGCAAGCCTACGTTCCTTCCTTCACCATGTAGCAGTTGTGACCATTAATGACGTCGCTGGCATGGATTCAACGGATGTCATTTTGACAATGGGATATGCGAAGACAACGCATGGTCGTCTTATCCAGCAGTTCGGTGTCTTGGAAAACCCAGATGGTGAGGGCATGCTTCTGGATGCCTTGGCTCTTGCACACTCCAAGCTGGACGTAGTATCGCCATTTACTGCAGAAGATATGGATGACGATCGGCTCCATCAACGCGGTCCTCAATTACTCAAGAAGTTCCTCGCGTGGGTAGAAAATCTTTCTGATTCTACCGACCGTCCAGTCGAGCATGTCCACGAGGACGATATCTTGCTTAATGATTTGGCAGAGCGTATGCGCTCGCGTGGTTTGCATGTCGCTGTTAATTACGGATTCGATGATGGTCAGAAGATTCCTCTGGCAGTCGGCTTGCCCAAGCAGCCATACGTACTTGCGGTGTGCACTGATGATAAGCAGTTCATGAGCATCCCATCGACCCGTCAGCGTCATCGCTTTGCTGTCGAAGACTGGCAGGCATTGGGATGGTCAGTGATGTATGTCTGGTCTGTGGCTGCTTTCGTCAATCCTGAGAAGGAAGTCGACCGAATCGTCGCATACCTTGCACGGTTAAGCGAGTAATGTAGGCGAGTGACAATGAAACCATTGGGAAAAATGACTCGACCTCCTCAACGAGTATTGCGTGAAGGAACAGAATGGTTTGATGCTGATGGCGTCAAGCTAGAACCTTCCGACGTGCTGACCGATGATCAGAAACAAAACGATGATGATCAGCGTATCCTCGGGGAGCTTCCTCCTCACTTTGCGGTTTTTAATGCGAAGAAGTAGACTCTAGCGCACGTGGTACATCTCACCCATTGTGGTCGCCCGAAACAGGGACGGCTATGATGGGTGATTTATTTTGTGCTTGTAATACGGTGAGAGCATCGTGTGCGGGCAGTGCGACAGTCAAAGATGCTGTTTTAGCAGCATCGACCTCCCATAACGGAGTCGAGGTCGTGGTCTCAGGAATATGGAGAATTATCGCACTGCGGGACAAAGTATCGTCAGCCGACATGAGAGCAATCGTATCTCCGACATGGAAAGATTCTGATGAGCTGGCTAAAGTCACATCAACGGATGTAAAACCTGAGGGGACGGTCGGAACATCTTGGATAAGAGACCGCGGGATCAGTGTCCCTTTGTGAATCGTCACGGGAGCAATTTTCCCTACGACTACATGAGCAGAATCTGCCATTGCAGCATGAGTATCAGGAGAGTCACTCAGAGAAGAAGGGGCTGAAGTAGTCGTCACGTCATCCTCGGTAATGATTTTTCCCTTGGTAATAGTTCGGGCAGCAATGACAAAATGCGATGAGCGAGGAGCTTTGTACAGGAGAGTCAGTGACCCGAGCAGAAAAATACCTATAATGAGTACAAGTGTTGTGCTGATAATGCGATGCGCGATGACGCGTTTGCGTGCAGAGTAGAAACACTGAGAATATATCCATGCCGCCCATGGGTGTAGGCGAGGTACACCCGACATGATGGGATGACGTGAATGCGAGCGGCCTAGGCTAGGGCGAAGGTGACCGTCGCTCTGACGATGACGATGTGAACGCCCTTGTGACGTTGAATGTGACGTTGAATGTGGCGTTGTAAAAGAATCATCGCTGTGCGAAGGCGCATGGGATGCGTAGGAACTGGCATCACGCGATGGTGGAGATGGATACGACGGGTACATCGATTCTGATGAAATCTGTGGAGTAGTCATACCATCCATCACACTCGACCTGTGATAAGAAGTAAAACTGTACAGAAAAAGTTATCAGATGTGGAAAAACTCCCGGATGATACGGGAAGATTTACGAGGAGAACGACGTAGGGGAGGGAAAAGAGAGAAAGAAAGAAAAAAGAGCGGGGAAATTCCCGCTCTGAGCAAGTCGTGTGCTGTACGGATAAACACTGTGTGCAGTATCGCGTACGTCATATAAAAGTTTGAACTACTGAGCTACGAGTTATTCAGAGCAAAATCCTCCAAAATACCTCGTGTGTTGTTCAATCGCACGATACATTCAAAATGTTTAATGCGATGCTCCAGAGCCACTATCTGTGTGGTAGAAACCGGAACCCTTAAAAGTGACACCAGCTACAGAGTAGACCTTGTGGACCTGCTCTTCACCGCATTCAGGACATGTAGTAATAGGGTCATCAGAAAATGATTGCGCTAACGTGAAATCATAACCACAATTTTTGCAACGGTAGTGATAAGTAGGCACTCGAACTCCTAATCCCTCTAAAAAAGCTAACGTGTCTATAGTAGTGAGTCCTCTGACATAGTCGAGTACGTAGGGCAATAATCTCGCTGTCCGCGCAAAGATTTCGAGGTCGGAGAAAATTGTCGAAAGAAAATACATAAATTAGTGCGACACGCTTAAAAATTCTCGAATCTCCTCTATTGTAGAAACTATGGATATTCAATCTCTCAGTGGCATCGTGCTCATCGTTCTCGCGCTCGTTATCATTGGGGGAATTATCCCGACAAAAACTATGAAAAGTCTCAATAATGCGACTCGTCATAGTGAAGACAAGTATTCGTCATCTCTGCATGTCATTGATGAAGCTGAGGATTCCTCGTATGCGGATCATACAGATACAGGAAATTCCTCACATGAGTCCTTAGAAACTGCTCATAATCGTCGGTTTGATGCGCGTACAGTACGTTTTATGCGTGGACGTCGACGTGCTGGAATTCGGCGTAGGCGTTTCCTCGTCCTGAGTTTGATTCTTGCTACGGGGATTGTAGCTGCATGTGCGTATGGATTCGCGTTCAGTTTTTGGTTTGTGGCAATTCCTAGTGGACTTCTCGCTCTCGTTTTGGGAGCAGGTATTGCGCAAAATAAGCGTACGCGTGCTTGGGAAAAAGACTATGCACGCTATCGGAAGAATCAAGCAGTAGCTGCTCGTGCGGTCAATGAGCGCGGATGGCTGACAACTGCTACAACCATTACTCGTGATGCAGGTACGGGCAATTATTCGAATCCAATTGATACTTCGGATAATGCTGACACCTCGGAAGAAATCGAGCAAACTCCTACAGAAAAGTTCCACGACATCGTCGAGCATGCGATGGATGATGAAGCATTGAGTCGTGAAATTCGTTCCATTCGACAAGTTTCTGTGGCTATCGCGCCACAAGAGGAGAAAGAAACGGAAGCTGACGACACTGAAGCTGTTTCGCAAATCAGTCAGCACGTTCATGTCGATTCCATTCTCGAAATGCGCCGACAGTAAAATCCGGCGAAAGGTTGCGCCGATTGTTAGCAAGTTTTGCTATGTTAGTGATAGATTTAATGTACGACATAAATTAGGAAAGGAAAGCAATGGCAATCGCATTGACACCTTTGGAAGACAAGATTATCTTGAAGCAGGCAGCTGCTGAAACTACAACTGCTTCCGGCTTGGTTATCCCAGATAGCGCAAAGGAAAAGCCACAGCAGGGTGAAGTACTCGCTGTAGGACCTGGTCGTCGTAACGATGCAGGTGAGCGTATCCCAATGGACGTAAAGGTGGGAGACAAGGTTCTCTACTCCAAGTACGGCGGAACTGAAGTATCTTACCAGGGTGAAGATTACCTCATTCTTGGCGCTCGCGATATTCTTGCAATCTTGAACTAAGAATTGAACGAGAATTAAAACTTCTCTAAACCGTATAGCGGCTTATGAAATCGTCTGAGTATGACACGTGCTCAGACGATTTTTTTGTGGATTGTATGCTTGAGGTGGGCAGTTGACTGAGTGGCTCGGCTGAGTAGTAGTTACTGTGTGATGTACGCCAAAATTTACAATATCGTCGTGTAATCCTATAAAACGGAATAAAAGAAATCCCACGCTGATCTGGTGCAAAAGTTTTCGCCTATAATGCGCGAAGAGGCTCATGGATGGTAGAAACTATAGTGGGGTAGGAACTACAGAGTAGTAGTCAAGGAGAGGCGTTCCGCCTACCTTTTCACCATCATCCACAAATTATGTGCTTAGCACTGGGATTAGTCCTGTTTTGTTGTGGTGCGGTTGACTTTTTCTTGGGACAATATATCTGAAAATCTCTGAAAACGCTATTGCTTCAATTTCTGAAGTATGTTGTTATCTTTGGAATTGCGTTTTGTGCACAAGAAGATTGATAAGAAGATCGACAAGATGAGCGACTAAGGAAAACTGTGCTTGACACTGCATCAAGTGCAGTCAAGGTTAGCCAAGTTCAGTCGAGTGCAGTTAGCGCAGCCATGCCGTTGCACATGTGACTAACTTGACATTTTATGGCGATGAATTTTTCGCAAAACGCCGACAAAATAATGAATATTGAGCTGTTTTTGGCTTAAATCCATGCGTGTCGTATTTATACTACATCTAGTGGATTGAAAAATACGAATTCGCATATATAGTAGATATTGCGAATTTTAACGATACGTATGAATGAGCGAGAAAGCGGGTTATTATGAGTGACACTGAGCAGGCTCGTCAGCTGAGTGAACCTGAGCTCAAAGCGCAGGGTGAGTCGATTGGTGCAGTGGTGTATTTTTCTTCTGCATCCGAGAATACGTCTCGTTTTATTCATAATTGCAAGCTCGAAGAGCAGGGGATAAATGTGTATCGCATTCCTATGCGACCTAAGGATCCTGAGCTCAATGTCGATGAACCGTATATCCTCGTCGTTCCTACATACGGGGGCGGAGTTGCAAAAAAGGCCGTTCCTGTACAGGTTAAAAAATTCTTGAATAACCCGGATAATCGTGCGGGAATTCGAGGAGTTATCGCTAGCGGAAATACGAACTTTGGTGAGGCTTTCTGCATGGCGGGAGACCTTGTGGCAGCAAAATGCAAAGTTCCTTTCATGTATTATTTTGAATTGATGGGAACGCAAACAGATCGCGACAAAGTAACGCAAGGCGTCGTTGATTTCTTCCGAAATCATGCAAAAAAAGCGTAAGCGAACTAAGTTTGCGCATTATGCAGCGCATCGGATGCTACAGCTTATTCATTGAAAAGTGATTATTCATAATTGACTGAAGAGCACGCACAGTACACGTTTTAATTTTTAGTACGTAACACAGCACATATCCAGTCCCTCCAATTTACATGTCATTCGTGAGGAGAAAACATGGCAGAAGTAAGCGTTTATGACGCGTCAAAGGATTACCATGCATTAAATGCAATGTTGAATTTGTATGATGAAAATCATCAGATTCAGTTCGATAAGGACGTTGCTGCAGCAGACCTTTTCGTTAATGGGGAAGTCGCAGAAAAGACAATGACCTTTGCGTCCACTCAGGAACGCTTGCAGTACTTGTTTGATAATTTGTATTACAACAAGGAAGTTTTCGACGCATATACTCCAGAATTCTTGGACGAAATTTATGACTATGCGGATTCTTTCCACTTTAGCTTTGAAACCTTCTTGGGTGCATTTAAGTTCTACTCCTCATATGCGTTGAAGACTTTTGATGGCAAGCAGTATTTGGAGAATTTTGCACAGCGTACCGTAGCTGTAGCACTGGAGCTTGCTGCTGGCGATGAAACGAAGGCTCGTGAATTCGTTGAGGAAATCATTACCGGTCGTTTCCAGCCTGCAACTCCTACTTTCTTGAACCTTGGTAAGGCTCAGCGTGGTGAGCCAGTATCGTGCTTCTTGGTACGTATCGAGGACAACATGGAATCTATCGCACGCTCGATCAATGCTTCTTTGCAGTTGTCCAAGCGCGGCGGTGGCGTAGCATTGCTTTTGTCGAATTTGCGTGAGCAGGGTGCGCCAATTAAGCATATCGAAAATCAGTCTTCTGGCGTTGTTCCTGTTATGAAGCTTCTGGAAGATTCCTTCTCCTATGCAAATCAGTTGGGTGCTCGTCAGGGTGCGGGTGCAGTGTACTTGAGCGCTCATCATCCAGATATTTTGACCTTCATGGATACAAAGCGTGAAAATGCGGATGAAAAGATCCGTATCAAGACCCTGTCCTTGGGCGTGGTCATTCCAGATATCACTTTTGAATTGTCGAAGAAGAAGGAGCCAATGGCTCTCTTCAGCCCATATGACGTCGAACGCGAATACGGCAAGCCATTTGCTGATGTGCCAATTACCGAGAATTATTACGACATGGTGAATAATCCTCGCATTAAGAAGACCTACATTAATCCTCGTGATTTCTTCCGTACTATTGCGGAAATTCAGTTCGAGTCCGGCTACCCATACATTCTCTTCGAGGATACTGTCAACAAGGCAAACCCAATTGAGGGTCGTATCTCCATGTCGAACTTGTGCTCGGAAATTCTCCAGGTTCAAGAGCCTAGCGTTCTTAATGAAGATTTGACTTTCGCTCATGTCGGTCGCGATATTTCCTGCAACTTGGGCTCTTTGAACATTGCTAAGGCAATGGATAATGGCTTGGGTGAGTCTGTCGAGCGTGCAATTTACGCGTTGACATCTGTAGCAGATCATACGAGCATCGAATCCGTTCCATCCATTAAGCGCGGAAACGATGAAGGCCATGCTATTGGTCTTGGTCAGATGAACTTGCATGGATTCTTGTCGCGTGAACGTATGTTCTACGGATCTGAGGAAGCGCTCGACTTCACTGACATGTACTTCATGACCGTGGCATATCACGCATATAAGGCAAGCCACGAAATTGCAGCTACACGTGGTCAGAAGTTTAAGAGCTTCGACACCTCTGCATATGCAAAGCCAGCAGGTCAGGGAAATTACTTCGACAAGTACACAGATGGTTCTCGTTCTCTCGAGCCACGCACTGAGAAGGTTAAGGAACTCTTCGAGCGTTTCGGCGTTCATATCCCAACTGTTCAGGACTGGGAAGAATTGCGCGATGCGATTCTCCGCGATGGTATCTACAACCAGAACCTTCAGGCAGTTCCTCCAACAGGTTCGATTTCCTACATCAATCATTCCACAAGCTCGATTCACCCATTGGCTTCGAAGATTGAAATTCGTAAGGAAGGAAAGCTGGGTCGCGTGTACTATCCAGCTCCTTACATGACGAACGATAACCTCGAGTACTACGATGACGCGTATGAAATCGGCTGGGAAAAGATTATCGACACTTATGCTGAAGCAACTCAGCATGTCGATCAGGGCTTGTCGTTGACATTGTTCTTCCCAGACACTGCGACTACTCGCGATGTCAACAAGGCTCAGATTTACGCATGGCGCAAGGGTATTAAGTCCTTGTACTACATTCGTATTCGTCAGGCTGCGTTGGAAGGAACAGAGGTCGAAGGCTGCGTCTCCTGCATGCTCTAAATTCTTCTCCGAATAATTCTTCCCTGAATATTTCCGCGTCCCTTAGTACATAGGCTCCATTCCTCTACAATAGAGAGTGACATACTGAGGGACGCAAGGTAATCGTTCACGTTATATGCGCTCGTGATAGGTGTGATGACAGCGACAGTTATACGCGCCAGTCATACTCATCAGGGGTGCAGCGGCAAATACCGTACAAAATCTAAGAAAGTAGTAACCATGGTTAATGCGCCAATTTCCGTGCCACGTAAGCCATTGAAGCTTATCGATCGTGTATCGGCAATTAATTGGAATCGCCTCGAAGATGATAAGGATCTTGAGGTATGGGATCGTTTGACTGGTAATTTCTGGCTTCCAGAAAAGGTGCCAATTTCTAATGATTTGCCATCATGGAATTCGATGACTGAAGAAGAGCACACACTGACTATGCGCGTGTTCACCGGTTTGACCTTGCTGGATACTATTCAGGGTACGGTGGGCGCAGTATCGCTCATTCCTGATGCGTTAACTCCACATGAGGAAGCTGTCTACACCAATATTTCCTTCATGGAATCTGTACATGCAAAGAGCTACTCATCCATCTTCTCGACCTTGGCAAGCACAAAGCAGATTGATGAAGCATTCGCATGGTCGGAAGAAAATGAATTCCTTCAGAAGAAGGCATCCATTGTTTTGGATTACTATGAAGGCGATGATCCACTCAAGCGTAAGGTGGCATCCACTTTGCTTGAATCCTTCCTCTTCTACTCCGGATTCTATCTGCCAATGTATTTCTCCAGCCATGCGAAGTTGACGAATACTGCAGACGTTATCCGTCTTATTATTCGTGACGAGGCTGTGCACGGATACTACATCGGTTATAAGTATCAGAAGGGCTTGGAGCTCGTTTCGCAGGATAAGCGCGATGAGTTGGAAGAGTACACATACGATTTGCTTAACGAATTGTATGACAATGAAGCTGAATATACGGAATCATTGTATGCAGGCGTTGGCTTGGTGGAAGATGTCGAAAAGTTCTTGCGTTACAACGCAAATAAGGCTTTGATGAATTTGGGCTACCCAGCACTCTTCCCAGCAGATGCAACGGATGTCAATCCAGCAATTATCGCATCGCTGAGCCCAAATGCTGATGAAAATCATGACTTCTTCTCAGGTTCCGGCTCGTCTTACGTTATGGGTAAGGCAGTGGAAACTGACGATGATGATTGGGACTTCTAAATTTTCGCGTAGATAGTAGATAGGTGTACGCGAGGATTGACGAGGGATTGATCGTAGAGAGTGTGGATATTTTCTCAGGGGAGAAATCTAGAGGAAATATCTGCACCTCGCATAGCCTTGGCAGCTGATTACCATACTGATGACATAAGTCTGACATATGGCTTTTTACAAGGTGTGAGAGCTGTATGTCGGGAGCTGCTGGGGGCAAGAAAACTTTCCTATAATTTCAGAGGTTTTCGACACGCCGTATGTGAGTACTTGCGGCTGGAAGAAATTCGTGGCATACTATTCAAGTTGCCAATCGACATGATTAGGAAACCTTGGCGGATTTCCCAAGCGGTCAAAGGGAGCGGACTGTAAATCCGCCGGCTCAGCCTTCAGTGGTTCGAATCCACTATCCGCCACGCCTCGATAGCTCAGTGGTAGAGCACTTCCTTGGTAAGGAAGAGGTCGCGAGTCCGATTCTCGCTCGAGGCTCTCATAGCGGGATAGCTCAGCTGGCTAGAGCGTACGACTCATAATCGTAAGGTCGAGAGTTCGAGTCTCTCTCTCGCTACAAAGGCCAATTGGCTAGACATTAACTTATTGAAAGGTGAACAATGGCAAAAAGCGCCGATATTCGTCCAGGCATTACGCTGGCGTGCACCGAATGCAAGGAACGTAATTACCAGACGACTAAGAACCGTCGTAACACACCAGATCGTTTGGAACTCATGAAGTTCTGCCCACGTGATGGTCGTAAGACTCTCCACCGCGAGACTCGATAAATGTTACAAGCCCGGGATTTTCTCCCGGGTTTTTCATATCTGCGCTCTGAATGTGGTTCTGTGTTGTAGATGTGCTATAGGTGTGCTGCCGATGAACGTGTGTGTCCGCTCGTAACGGATACACGTAAGAGTGATGTGTGAAAGGTCACATTGCTCGCCCGACATAAGTACGGCTGGCTACAATAGTGACCATGGCTATTTCTTATACCAATTCCGAAGCTTCTGTGGATACTCTCAATCATCCACATGCGCAGACTCCACGTTTTGCAGATATCACCACTATGGCAGTGGGTGGGGCAATTTCTCGGTTTATTGAACCTGATTCGCGGGCAAGTTTTTTGGAGACGGTCATTTCGGCTGATGTCGCACAAGAGCCATTGTGCGTCATCGGTGGTGGATCAAATATGCTCGTGTCTGACGATGATTTCGCAGGAGTTGTCGTCCGTGATGCACGTCGGCAGATTTCACTGCTTGACGAAGTAGCTCCTGTAGAAGAGGGCGCTGCAGCGCGTGCTACGGTGAGCGCTACAGCAGGAGTTCATTGGGATGATTTTGTAGCATATTGCGTCCGTATGGGATTGACTGGAGTAGAGGCTCTTTCGGGAATTCCGGGAACCGTGGGTGCAAGCGTTGTCCAAAATATCGGTGCGTACGGTCAAGAAGTAGCTACTTCAGTACTGAATGTAGAAGTATGGGATCGAGAAGAAAAAACCGTCAAGACGCTGTCACAAGCTGATATGAACTTCTCCTATCGTGATTCCCTCCTCAAGCAAACAATGTATCAAGAAGGTGCTCACAGCGCTCCTACGCGTTATTTCCCATCTCCTCGGTTTATAGTGCTTGAAGTGACATTTACATTGAAGCATTCGTCGCATAATACTGTCGAAATGGCTCAGCTTGCTAAGGCGTTGAATGTAGAAGTCGGCGATAGTTTTGAAATTGCGGATATTCGACGAGCAGTTCTCGATATTCGTCAAACAAAGGGAATGGTCGAAGACCCTCATCGTTATGCGAACGCGTGGATGGCGCATACGATTGATGAGTCTGCTGAAGCTGTAGAAATGCTCGAAGAAACCGCTGAAGATCGAAATCGCTACAGCTGCGGATCCTTCTTTATGAATCCAATTATCACCATCGAGCAAGCGGATGCTCTTCCTGAAGATGCTCCATGCTTTGAAGCGCTTCTTCCAGATGGTTCTATGGGTATCAAAACATCAGCTGCATGGCTCATTGATCATGCAGGTTTTAAGCCAGGTTTTAAGATTTCTGAGGATAGCACTGCTGGACTGTCGACGAAGCATACATTAGCGTTGACAAATCGCGGTGGCGCTCATACAGACGATATCATTGAGCTCGCACGCGTTATCCGTCATGGCGTACATCAGACATACGGCATTACTCTTGTGCCTGAGCCAGTATTTATCGGCGTGGAATTATAGAAGAAAGATGACGCAAGCAAGAGAAGCGGAAAAGTCGAGCGAGAAAATAAGGTAAAGTGAGAGTATGACATACGTAATTGCAGAACCATGCGTCGATGTGAAAGATAAGGCATGTGTGGATGAGTGCCCTGTAGACTGCATCTATGAAGGTCCACGAACACTGTACATTAATCCTAATGAGTGTGTGGATTGTGGTGCATGCGAGCCTGTATGCCCTACAGAAGCGATTTTCTACGAGGATGACCTGCCAGATGACTGGGCATGGTACAAGGCTGTAGCAGATGACTATTTTGCAGAAGTGGGCGACTTTGGTGGAGCAGCAGGGGCTGGTCCTATCGATCATGACCATGAGGATATCGCTAAACTTCCTGCGGATATTAATGCCGAATACTTGTCACAGCACTAAGCTCACAGTCTTAGCAGTGTAGTTTTCAGTATCGTTAAATCCCGAAATTAACAGCATCTTTTCCAAAACGCTTGCGTATATCGTCAAGCGTTTTTTCTGTTTTCTGAGCGTTCTTCAGAGACGATTGAGAGGGGTAAGACGGTTGAGACGGTTGAGACGGTTGAGACGATTGAGCCGAATGAGTTGATTGAGACAAATGCTTATCGGATGAATTATTCGTGGACGATCCCGCTTCGTGTGCGAAAGATTTTCCAGATGCAGCATCCTCAAAATCCGTATCTTCAAAATCCATGAGCTCATCGAAACCCGCTTGAATCATCGTTGTGGACGCATTGCTTAAATTCGATGTGCTGATACCCGCTAAACGAATAAATTGTGCGAGCGTCCGGTCTTCTGGGGTAGTGCTCTGAATAGTCGGATCGCTCTCACGCGGAACCATCTGCGCAAACAGTTTCCGAGCATGAGCAAACAACTCAGCGGCAGACTGGGTAGGAACAGGCATCGTAAAAGACTTGCTGGCGTAGGACAGATTTGAAAAACGAAGCTTGACAGTAATTGTTCGTGCGACAAGTCCACGCGCTCGCAGAGTCGACGCCGTGGAATCGCAACTGATGCGCAAAAGATTCGTGACAACTCGAGCATCACGTGTGTCCTCAGCTAGCGTGCGCTCGTGCCCGATAGATTTGTCAGGAGCAGATACCACAACGGAACGCTCATCCAATCCTTGAGCAGCGAGAAATAGGGTATGTCCTGCAATCGCCGATCCCACAGCATGAGTAATGTCCGTTTCGCGCAACTGTGCCAATTGAGCTACAGTCGATATTCCATACGCTTCTAAATCTCGCTGAGTAGACGGCCCTACTCCTGGAATGGACCGCACAGGCATCATATGAATGAAATCGGCATGCCGATTCACAGGGATAAGAAGCATACCGTTTGGTTTCGCATTCGTCGAGGCGAGCTTGGCAATCAATTTATTGGATGCAATGCCCACTGAGCATGTCAATCCTAAACGTTCATACACAGTTTTTCGTATCCATTGAGCAATGGATACAGGCGAATCCCACAGTCGCAAAGCAGAACTGACATCCATAAAACATTCATCAACGCTGACGTGCTCAATCTGATCGGTTACTTCTGCAAAAATCTCGAAAACTTTCCGAGAAATGGAGCGATAATACTCCATATCTACCGGAAGAAATACGCCTTGTGGGCACAGCTTACGCGCTCTTGCAACGGGCATGGCAGAATTAACACCAAAAGTACGTGCCTCATAATTTGCAGCCGATACGACAGATCGATTCCCCGTCCCGATAATGACGGGCTTGCCGATAAGCTCAGGATGACGTTGAGTTTCGCACGATGCATAAAACGCATCCATGTCGATGTGAAGTACAGTACACCCCGTCGCGTCAGAGCCCCAATCTCGTTTAACGGCTTCATTTCGTGGTGCAGTACTCATATCACCCATACTACGGCACGGTATTTACGCCACGTTACTCATCTGCTTGGGCGTGTTACCGTTCACAAAACGATACGCTAGAGCCTTATGAAGAAATGGATAAGCCATGCGTTGTATACAACTCCGGTGTTGTATGTCCTCGCATTTCAGATGTTAGCGATATCTTTCTCTAACGAACTGAGCAAAGTTGCTTTTACACAGATTGAGCCTCTGTACGTGTCTTGGTGGCGCGTAGCTTTTACCGCGGTGATTATGCTTGCGTGGCGCAGGCCTTTTTCGAAGGCAAAGCGTGCGAATCTTCCTCGTGATATGAAGACATGGGTTATCCTTGCTGCTCTCGGTGTCGCGGTAGCGGGAATGAATGGTGTTTTCTACATCGCGATTAAGACTTTGAACTCAGGCGTAGCAATGGCTATCGAATTTATCGGACCGTTGGCGGTTGCTGTCTTTACGGGTCGATCATGGCGTGAGTATATGGGTGCCGCCTTGTCGTTTGTGGGGTTGCTGACTTTGGCAGGAGCATCCATTTTCTCCATCGGGCCATCGTCTATTCCAGGATTAATCGCCATTGTATGTAGCGGTATCTTGTGGGGGCTTTATATCGTCCTTGGTCGAGAAGTGGCACACAGCTCGTCGGGGTTGGATAATCTCACTATTTCTTTGACTTTGGGATGGATTATTCAAAGCTTCTTTATCGCTGTGCCTTCTGTGCGTGCCGTTATCGAACCAATTCATTATGCGACATGGGCTAAAGGCAATGGAGGTTGGCTGAAGCTTGTAGGTTTGCTCTTAGTGATTACGCTGGGTGCATCTATTGTTTCGTATGTTTTTGATCAAATTTTGATGCGACGCGTTACTGCTAACCGTTTCTCAGTTATGCAGGCGTTGCTTCCAGCGGTGAATCTTTTTGTGTCCATTCTGTTTGGTTCGCGCCCGACAATTCTCGATTTTGTCGGCGTAGGAATTATCGTCTTCGCTGTCGTTATCAGCTTCTCGAGTGATAATGATCCGCTTCCATCCCATGATCTTACGTCGCGACATCATGCGCGCGTTACAGATAGCAGTGGTAAGACGAAGGAAATTGATATCGAAGACTAGTGGGAGTAGGACTAAGTTAGTTAGGTGACGGAATTACCTTCTGGAAAGCGGCTCGTGGGAATTCGCGCTCAATTAAGCATCATAAACACATCTGCGAATCAAGAACAACGAGTCGCAAGTGAGAAATCGTGTACACACCGACTTGCTCAACGCCAAAAAAATGATAAACTAGCACAGTTGCATATTTTATTTGTGCGACGGAGACGTGCCTGAGTGGCCGAAAGGGGCACCCTGCTAAGGTGTTAACTGCGTAAGTGGTTCAGGAGTTCGAATCTCCTCGTCTCCGCAGATAGGCTTCTACTGATAGGTAGAAGCCTTTTGTTTTATGTGCAGAAGATTTCTTATGTGACTGAATATGTATAAATCTTCGGCTTATACGCCAAATCTTCTCTATGCGTACATGTTTTTATCTGTAATATCCAAAGAAAAGTTTATGACTTGCTTTTGTGGACTGAGCGTCGTAATGAAATTACTATGTTCGCGTTCATTATGTAGATTTCTTGCTGGGTAATTATCTGATGTTTGCTACAATTTGGCAGTGGAAAGATGATGCCTGCGTGAGGGTGTGAACGTAGAGAAGCAAGAAGGAGGAGTGAACCATGGCTGATCTTGTTGTTGATCATGCTGCGCTTGAGCAGTTGAAGACGGATATTGGCAACGCAAAAAACGACGTTGGGTGATATGGCTGATATTTCGGTGAGTGAAAGAACTATCGGGCATAAGGCTGTTAAAGATGCTGTATCGAATTTTGTGTTTGGTGTGAAGTCTCATAAGACCCGCATTCTTAAAGGCGTTGAGGGTATGGATACTGCGTTGGGTAATGCGTTGAAGGCGACTACCGATGCAGATAATCAGATGTCACAAGCGATTCAAGAGTCTGGATCGGATAAGTAAGTTATGAACAGGGTTGAGTATTCGTTGCTTGTGCCTCCTGATTGGACTCAGTTCGAGCTTTCAGATGATACTATTTCTGATGTTGCGAATCAGATGGCGCATAATATTGTTCAGGCTGTTCCTGCACTAGCGGATAGACAGTCGCAGTTTCGCCAGTTTTGGTTGAGTCAGCTTTCTCATGCGAGGTCGGTAGGTGTTCGGCATGTTGCGAGTTTTGTCGAGCAGGCAGCTGACAAGGTTTTGATGGCTTTTATGCAGATTCAGATTCTTCTTTTGCCCCCTATTGAGGGTGAGAATAATGCATTGGATGCTTTGTATGATGCGTGTAATAAGGCTGATGATGATAGTGTGGCTTTTCCTGACGTGGCGATTATTAGACATGTGAATTTGGGTAAGGGTGTCCAGTCTATTTCGCGTGAATGGTTGCACGATTCGGATAGTACGAATAAGACTGAAGTGATGATGCTTCGTACGTATTTCCCGTTAGAGGATTCAACGTTTGGTATTACTTTTATGACGCCGAATGTGGATGAGGCTGAACCGTTAATGAAGATTTTTGAGTTGATCACATCGACTGTTGAAATACGTGTGGGTAAGGAGAGAGAGGAATAAATATGGGGCGTCCAGATATATCTGATTGGCTTTCTGTGGGGTACTCTGAGGATCAGGTCCTTGGTGATAGTGAGTAAATTGCTCAGCTTGCGAGTACTTTTGGGACTAATGCGCAAAGTTTTGCTGATTTAGCACAGCTTTTGAATCGTGTGACATCCACATCGAAGAGCGATTCGATTTGGGTTGGTAAAGGTGCTGATGCGTTTAATGAGACGTATGGTAGTTTTGCTGATAAAGTGCAAAAGCTGTCGGATAGTTTTACCGTTGTGAAAACTGAGTTGAATAGTTTTGCCGATACGGTCAGTTCTTACCAGCCTCGGGCTGATGCGGCTTTGGCTGATGCTGTGGAGGCGAATACTCAGAAGGATAATCTTTCATTGAATATTATGCAGGCTGAGTCGACTCAGCGTGTGACTTTTGCGCGTAATCAGGCAGTGAGCCAGCTGGATGATAATGATTCGAATACGCAGTATCAAAAGAATCAGGCAGCTTCGGCTTTATCATCTGCGAATTCACAGTTAGAGGCTTTTAAGGCACAGTTAGCGTCTGTTCAGGCGGATTTCGATTCGGCAAAGGAAGAGATTGATCGATATCATCGTTGTTATGATGATGAAGCGAATCGAGTAGCACAAAAGATTCAAGGGGCTCAGGAAACAGGCGATTTGCATGTGGGGTTCTTTGAGGCATGGTTTTACTCGGACGTATGGCGTTTTACGGTCAAGGCGGCTGAGGTAGTGGGTGCTTTTGCTGGTATTGCTGCAATCTTCTTGAGTGGAGGGGGTCTGCTGATAGCGGGAATTCTTTTGACAACGAGCCTTATATCGCTGATAGATACTTCTGTGGGGATGCAGGTCGGAGAAAAGGATAAGGGAGATTTTGTTTTTGCGCTTGCCAATGTTGTCGTATCAATGGTTCCATTTTCTGGTGCTTTGA
The DNA here is from genome assembly GCA_963543015.1 of uncultured Alloscardovia sp. GTDB lineage: Bacteria > Actinomycetota > Actinomycetes > Actinomycetales > Bifidobacteriaceae > Alloscardovia. The sequence goes on along the minus strand of CAUTYZ010000004.1, from coordinate 28,964 downwards.
GTACTTTCCGCTCGGCTAAGGCTGCTGGTAAGTTGACTTCGACAAGTAGTAAGTGGGCTCATTGTTTGGGCAAGGTCGATTCTTCGCAGTCATGGAAAGAATTCGTGGGGAATAATTATAAGACATGTTTGGAGAGCCTGCGTAACCCTGCTTCTTTCACTCCACAGAAAAATCCTATAACTGGCCGTTGAGAGGTGGCTAAATTTGATAAAAAGCGTATTGAGTATGTGAAACAGGGCATCGATATAGCAAAGAGTACGTATGAGACTGCTCGAGATACAGCTCAGGGCAAGGATAGCATACAATCCGAGATTAAGTTAGGGGCTAAACTCTTGGGTGATGTGCAATTTAAGGGGATTAGTGAGGTTTATTCTAAGCTGTATGATGCTCCGAAGAAGACTTGGCAGCTTGCAACTGGTCAGTGGAATTAAGGGATGGTATTGTGGCTGAGTTTTTTTATTAATGATAAGTGGTATGAGAAGAATCCTTGGGCTGTAGGTCGTGGCAAGGTTGAGCTTGGTGAGGATTCTGATATTCCTGTTTTGTCGATGGTTATGAATCAGTATGTTCCTCGACCGTTTTTTAAGGTTAAGGATGATGAGGAGAAGACGTTTAGTACTCGTGGTGTGATGATCAAAGCGTTAAGTTTTATGCTCATCATGGCAGTAGTATTTGTTTTCTCATATCTTTTCGTAGATTTTAGTCCAGAAGGCAAAACAGATTTGCAAAAAGGAATGTCCATTCTCCCATGTTTCTTGGGGTTGATCGGATATGGTCTTGATATATTGTGGTTGAGTCAGCGTTTTACACGGTGGGCGTTTGTGTGTTCTATCGTGTGCAAGTATGCGTTTTTTGCAATGTGGGGACTGATGTTTGCTGGTGTGGTGCATGATCGTCCTGAGGTGTGGCCTGTTGTGGTGGCTGTGTTTGTTGCTGCGTTGGTGTGTGTTGTGTGTATGGGGTGGTTGAGTTTTTGTGAGGTTGGGTCGTTTTGTTTCGGTTACGGGTGTGGTGTTTGTTGCTACTGTGGTGGCGTTTTTTGTGGATATGGTGTTTCCTGGTAGTCATGTGTGGGGTGTTGCTGCGGGTTCTGGTTTGGCTGTTTTTGCTGTGTTGTCGTTTTTTGCGGATGTGGATGCTGTTGAGTGGTTTTCGCGGTGTGAGGGTTTGTCTGGGTATTATGAGTGGGGTGCTGCTTTTTCGCTGGTCTTTGATGTGGTGTTGTGTATCGCAGGCCTAGCAAAAGCAACCTCAGAGAATAGTAGTGATACGAATTAGAAATCGAAGATATACACGGATGCTAGAAAAGACTTTATGGCTGAGTTAAGTGAAAAATGGTATAAGAAGAATCCATGGGCAAGGGGACGTAAGCTGATGGAAGCTGAGTCTTCGGCCGATAAATCAAGAGTCGCTATGTCGATAGTTATGAAATCTGTAATGGGGTATTATCTTTTCCAGATTAGGAGAGATGAGGAGCGAGCTTTTTCTCGTACAGGTGTTCAGATTAAGGCCTTGATATACCTTGTGTGGATGATACTGGTTGGTACCCTGTCATATCAGTATGCGAATTATGATGTTGAGACTCAAAGTACTTTTGAAAAGACCATGTCTATTATCATATCGTTAGTGGGGCCGTTGTGGCTTTTGCTTCCTCCACTATGGTTAAGTAATAGGTATACCCGATGGTCATTTTGGCTTGTCCGTTTTTGTGATTTTGCCGTGTTTGCTACTTTGGGTTATGTCGGTGCAGGCGCGGTGCATGATAGACCGGTAATGTTGCCGATTGCTTTCTGTGTAATGGCTGTGTCGTGCCTGTGTATTGTGAGTGCGAATCTTCAGGACAAACTGAAGATGAATAGGTTAGCTCAGGCGACTGTTATTTTGGCTGCTACTTTTATAGTTATATTTATGGTGAGCCAAGTGGCTCCTCATATGAGTGTCGTAGGTGTGGTATCTGGAATGGTGCTAGCTGTCTTTTCTGTGGCGTCGTTCTTCTTGGACATGAATGCGATTGATAATTTCTCGAGGACGCATAAGCTTCATAGTCGTTATGAGTGGGCGGCAGCGTATGCCTGGTCTTTGACGTTGTACTCTGCGTAGCAGGTCTGGTAAAGGCATCAGCACAGAAGTAATCAGCACAGAGACAATAATCACAGAGACAATAGTTGCTTCGAGGTATTTCCATCAGTTATGAATGTGTTCGTTTCATCGAGTGAGCAGATTGAATGTGATGCATTCGTAACTGAGAAGAGTCCTCTATAGAGGTAGACCACGATAGTGAGATCAAACATGCTTTGGATGTAGTTTTCTTGAGGCGCGTGATATCAAGAGAAATGTCTTCCTGATGAGCTGAGTTCTATCCACCTTCTCATAAGCTAGTTCCTGCGCTTGGTATAGCGTTATTCATAGCTAGTATTTCTGATTTTGCTAAAACGGTGTAAGCACGAAAACAAGAAATCAGTGTGGGCATCAACACATATAAGCAATACAAGAGAAACTCATGTGGGGATTGGTGTGATATGAGCGACGAAATGAATAATTTGGCTTCTGATAATCCAACGCAGGACACTTCAGAAAATTCTGCTCATCAGTCGCATCCGCAGAATCCTGATTTGAGTCGTCCCGCGATGAAAACCTTAAACGACAAGCTCCACGAATCGAGTAATCCTCAAGAAGTGCTCAACAAGCGTGAAGAAATTCTCAAAGAGCACGACGATTTCCAGCAAAGCCAGTCCGGATTTATTCATGATCATATGAACGCGCTCGCTGACGGTGTAGCTGCCATCGCTATGACTATTCTTGTATTGGAAATTCAGGCGCCCGCAAGCTCTCATCAGTTAGGCGAATTAGTAATTAAAATCGGCCTGTATATCATGAGCTTCGTGGTTATCGCAAACTTCTATTTCGAGCGTTCGCGTTTGATGGCTATCGTGAAATATGAAAATACGCCACTAATCATGTTTGATTTCATGTTTATGCTGGGTATTTGTTTGATTCCGCTCTTCACCAAGATGATGTTTGAGTATCCGGATCAGCGTTATCTGTAGGTGGGTATGGTGTTGTTATGCTCCTCATCTCTTATATCAACGGACACATGTCTCAGCTTGTCTTGAAGTATCATCTTGTACGTTCTCAATCCATGGATGAAGCGTATACGAGTGATCGCTCACTGGGAATTATGAAGAGGTATAGTAGGCAATCAGTTATCGCGCATGTCGTCGTTACTCTTGTGGCTGTAGCTGTGCCTACGTTTGGCGTGTGGTTCTATATCGTGTCACCCGTTGTTGAATTTATACGTCGTTATCTCGTCGGAAAGTATTATGCGGAAAATGGTATGCGTACACCGACAATTTTCGATGACAAATTAACACGCGTTATTCGTCGTCGCAGGAGGAAAGCACAAAAGAACGAGCAGAAATAACGGGGGCGTTTACTGCCTTCCGATAAGCTGCACAGTTCGACGACCGCGGAAATTATTATAACTGAGCTCGACCGTGAAACTTTCCGGAGCTTCTTCAGTATTCCACAGCAAAGCAGGCGGGCATCCCGGAGCCTGAATTTTCAGATGCTGCTTCTCGCTTCCTAAGCGCGTAACCGTAGCGTCTCGAGGCACATCCAATTCGATAACGGGATACTCAAAACCATGGCCAAACGGGCGTAAAGATTCCAAGAAATCCGTTATCTGGGTTAACGTCGGAATATCGTACCATTGCACATCGCAGTTGCTCTCGCCGATGCGTACAGCTGGTTGTGGATGAAGAACTTCATCGGGAGCGTGAACGGTTCGCAAAGTCTTAACGAGGGACTGCAAAGATCCGCTGACTCCGCATGCGCTTTGATGGCCTTGGACATGGACATCATCGACAGATTCCATATGATCCATAATTGGGTAGTAGGAAGGCGCTCGCATCGAGCCTTCGATAAGCACAATCTCGTCTGCACTATCCGCATCAGCACTATCCGCATCAGCTGAATTGTCCACCTTTCGCACAACGGCTGTCGGCAGAGACGATGCATGCATCAATTGTCCTGCTAAAAGTCCCAGCATACCTTTCGGGGCATCCGTGATGTAGACGTACGGTGCGTAAGTATCATCCAGATGTGCCATATAGTATTTCACATCATCTTTGCGCTGAGCATTGGCCGCCATTAACGCCTGAATCACCAAACGCCTCGAAGAAGCGTCACGGTTGAGGAAAACGTCAAATGCATCACGCATATCTGACCCTACTCGGCGAGGAGCATTAAACATAGGGGAGAGGATATAACCATAAAAAGATTCGTCACATCGATCCGCTGTCGTACCGAGTTCAGAGAGGACTTGTGCATAGCCCTCAAAAGCAGTAAGAAATGCAGGATGAACCGTTGGATCGTTTCGCAGGGATACCAATGCGTACGGGTTCCCCAGTAATTCATGTGTGAGCTGCAAAGACTTGCGTACAAGGTAACGATTGTCATGAATGAGTGGCATGACATCAGAAATAGTGCCAATCCCTGCAAAGAGCTGAAGAAGATTAAGATAACGACTCTGGTCAGAAGTGCTAAAAAGTCGAGCGTAAGCTGTGACAGTCAAAAGTGCAACTGCTGCTCCGCAAATTCCAGTAAGCGGATACGTTGAGTTAAAACGGCACGGATTAATCATTGCATCTGCTGGGCAGTCAACTTCTTGCTCATGGTGATCGGTGACAAATACTGTCAATCCAAGAGAGTGAGCATGCTCAATGCCTTCTATGGAATTTACCCCGCTGTCACAGGTCAGGATAACGGAAGTCTCAGGGAAATGATGCACGATATCATCGACGTCCTGCGTGCTGAATTCATGACCATACGTGTAATCAGGAATATTGATATTGACAGTAAAACCGAGCTGGCTGAGCCCTGCATACAAAATTGTTCCCGATGTAATGCCATCCATATCAAAATCAGGGGAAATTGTTATCACATCATCTTTATGGGCGTGTAATTTCTGGATGAAGTCATCCATGCCGTCTAGCTGCGCCCCGAAAGGAGTGTTGATCGTGGTGAGGAATTCTTCAGTAAAACCGGTACGTTCGATAAGAGTGCGTAAAACGCGCGAAGACTGTACTGAAGAATTGTGAAGCATAAGTCTATTGTAACGGGAGGTGTTTATGTGGGAGGAGATGTGTGTGATTGTGTTGGGAAAGTATAAAGTACAAAAATAAAAGAAGCCCCTCGCGGCTTACATAAGCACTCTACGAGGGGCACAGCTGTGAGTATGAAGGTGTGATCTCACAGCATTATTCAGGATACGTCGATAAGGTGTACTCTGAAATTTTTTGAATTATGGAAACCTAAGGAAAGCCTTAGGAAACCTGAGAAATCTTCAGGTTTAGACGTACTTCATGCCACCGTCAACGAGAATTGCCTGACCAGTGATGTAGTCGGACTTCTCGCTTGCGAGGAAGGATACGAGGTTTGCTACGTCTGCAGGGGTTTCACCGCGACCAAGTGCGATGCCCTTCATAGTTGCCTTAATGCTTTCACCAACTGGAACGTGGTTAATCTCGCCCAAACGACGATCAATTTCATCCCACATAGGTGTCAATACAATTCCTGGGCAGTATGCGTTGACGGTGATGCCATACTGTGCCAATTCCTTAGCAGCAGTCTGAGTCAAGCCGCGAACAGCGAACTTTGTAGCCGAGTATGCAGCAAGTGGGCTAAATCCTTCATGACCAGCAATAGAGGATGCATTGATAATCTTGCCCTTTGTGCCCTGCTTGATGAACTGATGTGCTGCTTCATAAGTGCCGTAGAATGCACCCTTTACATTGATATCCAGCAAATCATCAAGAGCCTTGTCGGTCTGCTCCAAGAATGGCTCGACGCGGCAAATACCAGCGTTGTTCACCATCACATCGATGTGACCAAAGTCTGCAACGACATCTTCTACGAGCTTACGAACTTCATCATGAGAAGCTACGTTAACTGCATAGCCCTTAGACCCGTTTCCAACTTCTTCTGCTACCTTCTGAGCAGACTCAGGATTGATATCAGCTACAGCTACAGCAAAGCCATCTTCAACGAGCTGCTTAACGATTCCTTCGCCGATGCCTTGTCCGCCACCAGTTACGATTGCTACCTTCACCATTTCCTCCTTAAAATGATTGGGCGCTCGATGTGAGCGTTTACACTTTTATAGAATACCACAGTGTGCATTAGAATGAGGGTATGTCTCTTGGAACAATTATCACGTATGCGCGCAAAACGTTGGAAACATTCGAAAATCTTCCTTTCAACGATGTGGACGCGGCGATTCTTGCGCAATTATCCTATGCCCAGCTTGATGGATATGATGTGCCTCAATTGGCGGATACGCGGCAATTATTGAATACGCGGATAATGGAAGCAGAGCAGGAACGACAGACTTGGCAGTACAAGCTCTCTCATCTTTTTAGCCATGAGGAACCGCGCAAAATTACTCTGTCTGATGATGAACGTTTCGTCTCCCTTTACGATGCTTTGTGGCATGCGGAAAGCTACACGTCGATTTTCCCCTCTGAAGCAAGTCGCGCGCAGATGATTGAGCTTGTCGGTGATTTGATAGCATCGCCTCGTTTCCGTGATATTCGTGTGGGGGAATTTACCTATGAATATCATGAAGAACGCTACAACGATAAACAGTTCGCGGCCATGACTTTCCTTTTGCCTGATGGTACCGAATTTATTTCTTTCCGTGGAACGGAAGCAACGCTCATCGGATGGCGTGAGGATTTTGAACTTGCTTTCAATAAAGTAATTCCATCGCAAATTTCTGCTGTTGAGTATATTACCGAAGTCAGCTCCCATAGCAATGGGCGTCCACTTATGATTGCAGGACACTCTAAGGGTGGAAATACAGCAGTTTATGCGGCAAGCATGATTGAGCCAGAATTGCAAAATACTGTCACTGCCGTATATAGTTTCGACGGCCCAGGATTTATCACCAATCTTTTGGAAACCGACGGATACAAGGCTATCGAGCCAAAGCTGGTCAAGCTCGTTCCTCAAGATTCTTTCGTGGGACTGATGTTTAAGGGGCGCGAGCCATACCGCGTGGCGCATAGCAATGCATCGAGCTTTAATCAGCACTTCCTTTTCACATGGGTTGTTGATGATTCCACGCACGATTTCGTGCATGACAGTACGGTAACGAAGAATGCTTTGAATATTGCGGATTCGTATGTGCAGTGGACAGATTCTTTGGATATGGAAACGCGCCGACGAGTCATCGACAGTATGTTCAAAGTGTTTGAGGCCACTGGATACTCGACGTTTACTGAAATTGCAGAAAATATAACGACTGCAGCTCCTGTGATGTGGGATGCGGTTAATTCTGCAAGTGCTCAAGGACGCGGAATCGTTTTGGACTCTTTTAGGGATTTGTTCTCGCGAATTTTCGGTTTTAACCGTTCAGTGTTCCAGTTTGAGGGCATTAATTTGATGCAATTATGGCCATTTGGTGGTCATAGCGAGCATGAAGATCACGCAGAGCACAACGATGCTTTTGGCTCTGAAGAGCAACGCTCTGAATGGGGACATGACGAGAGGAACCAATTCTAGTCATATGCTGACAGTTACCAATGTTTTCCAGACTCCCGCGCACTATTCGTACGTAGAAAAGAAGTCTGAATTTATCGGGGATGCATGCCATGTTTCCTCGCTGGATGAAGCTGTAGAATTTGTTGACTCTATCCGCGCTCAGCATCCTAAAGCGCGGCACGTCTGCTTTGCGGCAATTATTGGAGCAAGCGAAGCGCAATTCCAAGAACGTATGAGTGATGATGGAGAGCCAAGCGGTACAGCGGGCAAACCTATTTTGCAAGTTCTACGACAATCAGGAACAACGGATACAGTTATCGCTGTAACTCGGTATTTTGGCGGAATCCTTTTGGGTGCTGGCGGGTTGGTTCGTGCGTATTCCACAGCAGCAGCACAAGCGTTGAAAATTGCCGAAATGGGGCATGTTATTCCAGCTCACAAGCTTTTATGTCGTGTGGATTATAATCAGCACGCAATGCTTCAAAGAATTATCGCCAATCATAATGGTCGTATCGTGCATGAAGAATTTACTGATACAGTGAGTGTGGAATGTGTCGTTCCGCTCGATGCTGTCGACGCGCTGGAAAAGGACATTAACCATACTTTTCATGCGACAGTACACCCTGTGCGAACAGAACTTGGCTCGATGATGGAATAAGGTATCAGTATGAGTACTCATGAATCATTAACAACGGAATACGAATTCTTGCGTCATACAGATGATGCCGAAGAACTCAGCCGTCGTTGTCATACGCCACTTCCAGACCCAAGTGATGCAGCAGCGTTTTCTCGTGCGACAGCATTGTTGGAAGCTGTAGCGGGAAATATGAATACTCCTGAAGAGGATAGGATTTTCTTGGCAAGCACGATGCCATATCCAAATATTCTCGTGAAATTGTCGACTGATCCGCTCGCTTCTGTGCGCGAGGCAGTAGCATCCAATACTGATTCTAAGGATTGGCTCGTAGGTCGTTTGACAAAGGATGCTGACGAGCAAGTGAGAGCACATGCGCTCATGAATCCAGTGACGACATGGCGTATGCGTATGGAGGGGGCAGAGGACGAACGAACTGATGCAGAGGTTCTTCGTTTCTTATCAACCTTGGGCACAGAAGAAGATAGCAAGGCTCCACGTGTGCTTGCGGCCATGGTTCGCCGAGCTGTGGCTCAAAATCCGAATACGGATATGGATACAGTGAACACTCTTGCAGATGATAGTGTGCCTGATGTCGCTCATGCAGCGCAGAAAGCTTTACAAGAACGCGCATAATTCGACGGATAATTTTGCGAATTTCTACGAGCTCTGGGAAACTTCGGTGTAGAAACTTCAGCGTAATTAAGTGAGCTTCTAGAGATAAGCTGGAAATAAGAGTGCGAAAGCAAAGAAAATTAAAGCGAATATATGACGAATATACAGCGCGGAAAACGCAAGGAACGCGTAGTGTCCTGAACTTTGACACTGGTCTTATATATCCGCTATCATTAAAGATTGTTGTGTTTCCCTACAGGGGTCCAGGAAAGCGCTTTCCCACTCGCTCACTAGGACTTTCAGGGAGCCCACGGATAAAGGATGTCATAAGGCATCTGGAACACAATGAAAGAAAAGGTTATACAAGTGAAGACTTTCACTCCAAAGCCAAGTGACTTGACCCACGAATGGTACGTCGTAGACGCTACTGACGTGGTGCTCGGTCGTTTGTCGGTACAGGTAGCAAACTTGCTTCGCGGCAAGAACAAGCCAACATTTGCTCCACATGCAGATGGCGGTAACTTCGTTATCGTTATCAATGCGGACAAGATTGCTTTGAGCGGCAATAAGTTGGCAAAGAATCTTTACCATCACTCTGGATTCCCAAGTGGTTTGCGCGTAGATTCCTACGCAGAACTCCTTGAGAAGGATCCAGAACGCATTATTCGCACAGCAGTCAAGGGCATGATGCCTAAGAACAAGCTTGCTAAGGTACAGCTTGGTCGCTTGCGCGTTTATGCAGGTGCAGAACACCCACATACCCCAAACAAGCCACAGGTTGTAGAGATCGCACAGGTCTCTCAGCAGGCTAAGTAGGACCGAAAGGAGAATCCACAATGGCTGAAAATGCAAGCTCCGCGGTTCTTGAGACCGAGGTAGAACTCACTTCATACACTTCTGAGACCAATGCAGGTGCTGGTACTGGTACATCTGCAATCGCTCCTGGCTACGGCACTGGCCGTCGTAAGGAAGCAGTTGCTCGCGTACGTTTGGTTCCAGGTTCTGGTAAGTGGACCGTTAATGGTCGCACTCTTGAAGAGTACTTCCCAAGCCGTTTGCACCAGCGCGAAGTTAACTCACCAATCGTTTTGCTCAAGCTTGAAAACAAGTTCGATGTTATCGTTCTCGTTGATGGTGGCGGCGTTACTGGTCAGGCAGGTGCTATCCGTCTTGGTGTAGCACGTGCTTTGAACAGCATCGATCGTGATGCTAACCGTGCAGCTTTGAAGAAGGCAGGCTTCTTGACTCGTGATGCTCGTGCAGTAGAACGTAAGAAGGCTGGTTTGCACAAGGCACGCAAGGCTTCTCAGTACTCCAAGCGTTAAGTTTTACTTACCGTTTATATGGTGGTCAGAGCCCCGCTCTTCGAAGTGGGGCTCTGCTATTATAAAAATTACTTATTCCTACAGTAAGCGCTTTAAATAACCGAAATAAGAAAGACTTTATTATGACCGAACAGGAACCAAACGAGCAGTTCCCAGCATCCAATGATGCGCAGTCTTTGAACAACGCTGTACCAAGCACAACTCCTGAAGAAACAGCTCAGAATAACTTCTTTGCGGGTAATACGCCAGAAGCTCATTCCGATTACGTTCAGGGTACTCCAGAACAGGTAGGATACGTTCCTACTTCTGGCCAGGCATATGAGCAACCAGTTCAGCAGGCTACATCTGAATATACACAGAACCAGACTGAGCAGCCTGCACAGTTCGCGCAGCAGCCACAGTATGAGCAGACTCAGTTCTCTCAGGCACAACCAGGACAGCAGTATGTTCAAGATCCAAATATGCAAAATACGTATGATCCAAATGGTCAGTATGTGCCATATGGTTCCTATGGTCAGCAGGTACCTCCACAGCAGGTTCCACCTCAGGCTGCATATATGCCTCCAGTAGCATATAACGCAAATGGCCAGCCAATGATGGTAGGCGATAAGAGCAAGGTCGTTGCTGCTGTTCTCGCTTTCTTCTTGGGTGCATTTGGTGTACATAATTTCTACTTGGGTAAGACCACGCGTGCAGTAGCTCAGCTTCTTATGGGTACTGTCGGTTGGATTCTCATTATCCCACCATTTATTTCTTATATCTGGGCATTCGTTGAGTTCATTCTCATTCTCGTAGCAGCTCCAGGCACTCCATACCATGAGGATGGTCAAGGATTCGAATTGCGCGACTAGTGGATAGTCTGTAGCGATTCGCTCGTTATTGTAGGAAGACCCGTCGTATATGACGGGTCTTTTGCATTTGGTTTGACGTTTGGTTTGACGTTTGGTTTGATGCTCGGCTTTGTGTCGCGGCGTTATTTCTGGAGCGGATAAGGAAAGAGGAGCGAGGGGAAAAGAGGGAAATCCAGTGTTTTAGACACTTCTGTAAATCAACTTTACATAAGTTTTCTGTCGAAGTTGCGTGTCGAAATATTGCCTTCTAATGTGATGTACATAACAGAAGAGACGTTGTCGTCTGACGACCATAGGAGGTCACTCGTGGCAAAGACAGCTACAAAGAACGAAGCACCAGTCGAAGCTGAACCAGTTATGTCTGATGCTGAGAAGGAAGTAGATACTCTCGTTAAGCGTGCACTCGTAGCACTCGATGAGTATCAGAATTTCGACCAGAAGAAAATTGACTATATCGTCGCTAAGGCATCTATTGATGCACTTCACGCGCATCTCGAACTGGCAAAGCTTGCAGTGGATGAGACCGGCCGCGGTATGGTCGAAGATAAGGCTACAAAGAATATCTTTGCATGCGAACACATTACCCATAACTTGGCTAACCAGCGCACAGTGGGCATCATCAACGAAAATGATGTCGATGGTATTACTGAAATCGCTGAGCCAGTTGGTGTCGTGGCAGGTGTAACCCCAGTAACAAACCCTACATCCACTACGATTTTCAAGGCACTTATCGCTTTGAAGACTCGCTGCCCAATTGTTTTCGGCTTCCACCCATTCGCACAGGAATGCTCCAAGGCAGCAGCAAAGATTGTTCGCGATGCAGCTGTAGCAGCAGGTGCTCCAAAGGATTGTATCCAGTGGATTGAGCATCCATCGATTGAAGCAACAGGTGCATTGATGAAGCACCCAGGCGTTGCAACTATTCTGGCAACCGGTGGTCCAGGCATGGTTAAGGCTGCATACTCGTCTGGTAAGCCAGCACTCGGCGTTGGTGCTGGAAACGCTCCAGCATATGTCGACAAAGACGTAGACCTTGACCGCGCTGTCAATGATTTGGTTCTCTCCAAGCACTTCGATTACGGCATGATCTGCGCTACTGAGCAGGCAATTATCGCACATACCGATATCTACGATGCTCTTATTGAAAAGTTGAAGGCACGTCATACCTACTTCGTTACTGGCGGAGAAAAGGAAAAGCTCGAAAAGTTTATGTTTGGTACGACCGCTTATGCAAAGGACGGTTCGAAGCCAAGCCTGAATTCCAAGGTTCCTGGAAAGTCTCCACACTGGATTGCTGAACAAGCAGGAATTAGCATTCCTGAAGATACAGTGATTATCGCAGCTGAGTGCAAGGAAGTGGGCGAGAACGAGCCATTGACTTTGGAAAAGCTCGGACCAGTTCATGTAGTTCTCCGTGCAAAGGACAAGGCTGAAGCTTTCGACTTGTGCGAGCAGATGCTCAAGTTTGGTGAAGGTCATACAGCTGCTATTCACACAAACAATGAAGCATTGGTACGCGAGTATGGTTTGCGTATGCGTGCATGCCGTGTGATTTGGAACTCCCCATCATCTCTTGGTGGTATCGGTGATATCTACAATGCAATTGCTCCATCGTTGACCCTTGGTTGCGGTTCTTACGGTGGAAACTCTGTAGCAGGAAATGTTCAGGCAGTAAACCTCATTAACATCAAGCGCGTAGCAAGAAGGAACAACAACATGCAGTGGTTCAAGATTCCACCAAAGACCTATTTTGAGCCAAATTCCATTCGCTATCTGCGCGATATGGTTGGCGTGAACCGTGTCGTCTTCGTCTGCGATAAGGTTATTCTCGATTTGGGAATTATCGACAAGGCAATTGCTCAGCTTCAGCAGCGTCTCAATAAGGTGGAATGGCGTATTATCGACTATGTCGAGCCAGAACCATCTATTGAAACTGTTGAGCGCGGTGCAGCAATGATGCGCGATGAGTTCCAGCCAGATACTATTATCGCTATCGGTGGCGGTTCGCCAATGGATGCGGCAAAGATTATGTGGTTGCTGTATGAACACCCAGAAATTGAATTCCGCGATATCCGCGAAAAGTTCTTTGATATCCGTAAGCGTGCATTCCGCTTGCCAGAATTGGGTAAGAAGGCAAAGCTCGTCTGCGTTCCAACGACATCGGGTACAGGTTCTGAAGTAACGCCATTCGCTGTTATTACCGATACCAAGAATGGAATTAAGTATCCAATTACGGATTACTCCTTGACTCCATCGGTAGCAGTAGTCGATCCAGTGCTCGCACGTACACAGCCTCGCCGTGTAGCATCTGACTCTGGTTTCGATGCAATTACTCACTCTATGGAAGCATACGTATCTGCATACGCAAACGACTTTACTGATGGTCTTGCTTTGCATTCCGTTAAGCTCTTGTGGGAGAACCTTGCTGACTCCGTTAATGAAGGTCAGGCAAATCCACAGGCTCAGGAAAAGGTACACAACGCAGCAACAATGGCTGGTATGGCTTTCGGATCGGCATTCTTGGGTATGTGCCATTCTATGGCTCACACCATCGGTGCTCTCTGCCACGTAGCACACGGTCGTTGCAACTCCATCTTGCTCCCATACGTTATTCGTTACAATGGTCAGACTCCATTGGAGCCAATTTCATGGCCAAAGTACGATAAGTATGTCGCTCCAGAGCGTTATCAGGACATCGCAAAGCAGCTCGGTCTTCCAGCAGCAACTCCTGAAGAAGGCGTGGAAAATCTGGCAGAAGCAGTAGAAGATTACCGTGATAACAAGCTTGGCATGGATGCATCCTTCCAGGCAGCAGGTGTCGATGAAGAGTACTTCTGGTCTGTACTGGATCAGATTGGTATGCGCGCTTACGAAGATCAGTGCACGCCTGCAAATCCACGTATCCCTCAGATTGAAGATATGAAGGATATCGCAATTGCTGCATACTACGGCATTTCTCAGGAAGAAGGAAAGCAGCGTCGTGCTGAGCGTGAAGCTGCTCAGGCTGCATAAGTGGTGACGGAAGATTCATCTTCGTGACGTGAAGTCGTGATGAATTGATGTAAATTCGTCTTCTCGCTGAGAACGGCTCTGTGCATGGCACTCTACGTGGCACTCTATCGCAATGGTAGAGTGCCACGTTGTATAGAAGGATTTTGTTACGATGTAGGAATGGATAATCAACAGAACAGTAATGGCAACTTTGCTCAGAACGCAAGTCAGTATACAACTCAACCTTCGGCTCACGAGTCATTGGGACAGAATAATTCGTCTCAGCCTCAGAAGGTCCGATTGGCTAAAAATATCGATCTGATGGTGACACCACTGCAGAAGCAAATCTCTATCGTGCTGCTGGTGGTATTCATCGCCGTGTATGCGTGCGTGGGCATTTTTCCACTATCCAACAAGCGTGGGAACGCTCGGTATGTTTACTAAACTTGTGTACGATCTGTGCTTAGTCGTACTGTGCCTGTGGATAGGTTTCTTAGGAATTCTCTCACTGCGCAGTTTCAATAAGAATCGTCAGAATGAGGCGATGAACGACGGGCAAGGACAGCAGCCATTTGCTCCTGCACAATTTACCCCGGCGGTTAACCAGACGATTAACCCTGCGGTTAACACAGCGGTTAACTCGGCGAACCAAGGTAACCCAGCGCAGTTTAATCAGGTAAACGTTCCAGCTCAGGACAATCCAGCTCAAATTAGTCAGCCACAATTTAATCAGCCACAGCTTAATCAGACGCAGTTACAGCCTGTACCTCAGTACGGCGCGCAGCCAACTCCTGCTTATGCTCAGCCACTGCCACAGCCACAGGTGCAAGCTGCGAACAAATCATCTAAGCGTCTGATGCCAGTAATTTCTGCAGTTGTCATGCTTATTATCGCTGTCTTGGGTATTTTCTTCAACGGACAGTCTCTGGCTAACGACGCACTGGATGTCATTCAAGGATCAATTACCGTACAGGCATATCCAAGCGAAGCGAACGAGTATAAAGGACGTCGTAGCTACAATTCGTATATCGAAGTTAAGTTCCATGAAGTGGGAACGAATAATATTTATACAACTCGTTTCTATGAGCCACAATATAATATTGCGCGCGGATTGTATCAAAACTTCCTCAGCGGTGCGTCGGGTACTTTGACTTTGTATCCTCGCTCTGGTGTGTTTGTCAGTTATGAGTAGAACGTTTTCATCCCGGTGATGTTGCGTTTTTTCCTAGCGTCTTCCTAGCGTCGCATTTCCGGCGACAACTTTCAGACGATAAGCTACACACTTTTATATACTGCTTCGTACTTGAGTAGGCTCTCTTTTCTGAGACTGTCAAGTGCGGAGCAGTTTTATTTTTGCGTGAATTTATAGAGAGATATCTATCGGCGCTGACGATACGACTTTCCTTTGATAGACTGACACTTATGACGAAATGGGATAACTTTACCGCAGAGAATCAGTCGAGCAACCCATCATATGGGAATTCGTCGTGGAAACCGAACGACCACAATGGTCAGAATAATTATGGCGGCTTACCTCAGGATTTTGGGTTCAATGAGTCGAATTCATCACAATCTGAACAGATAAAAGTTCCTCTGAGCACAGCTTTCCCGCTTATGGTGACACCAATCCAGAAAAGGTAACAGGCGTATTTCTCGGCCTTTTTGCTTTTGTTTATGTCTGCGTTCATATGTTCCACTACCCATCGAGCATAGGAGCTGCTGGCTTGTACACGAAAATCGGTGGTGATGTCTGCTTCTTCTTGTGTGGTATATGGGTGGGGTTCCTTGGTCTGCTGTCATTATGGAATTACTATCGTGCACGTCAGATTGAGAAGGCTCAGCGCGTTGGAAATTTGACAAATTCGACCTATTCGACGTACGACTATGCAGAACTGGAAAAGTCTGCACGTATGCACAGCGTCCCAATGAATACAGAGAAAACGCACACGAGGAAGCGTTTCAGTTCAGTTTTCGTGAGCGTGGTTCTCGTTATTATTTCCATTGCTGGAATTGCATTTACTGGAAATTCTCTGGTACAAGATGGTCTTGACCTGTCCCAAGGATCAGTAAAAGTATATGCAAAGCCATGTGGCTATCAACGAAATCGGTCTCGATATACGTCGTATATGGATGTGACTTTCTGCGATCTTAATTCTTTTGAGCGCTACACCACGCGTTTTTATCCGCACAATTATGATGTCGCTTTGAACATCGTGACGATGAACAAACCAGGAACGCTGACCTTATACCCTCACTCGAGCGTATTCGTGAATTTTAATCATCAAGAATTGCTGACGGAGTAGCCCTGTACGATGAAAATTTGTAAAGTACAGGACGATAAGAAGCGCTATCGTGATTTGCTTCTGCTGGCTGACGAGCAGGAGGATATGATTAATCGTTATCTCGAGCGTGGAACAATGTATGTGCTTGAAGATGACGGAGTTAAAGCCGAATGTGTCGTAACTGATGAGAAGAATGGCATGCTCGAAATTAAAAATATCGCAACGGATCCTAACTATCAGGGACGTGGGTATGCTCGTGCATTGATAGATTTTGTGTGCGATATATATAAGGACAACTTTGATGTGCTTCAGGTGGGGACAGAGGATAGCCCCTGTAACAATCCCGTTCTACGAAAAAATAGGTTTTGTTCGGTCTCATATCGTACCGAATTTCTTTACCGATAATTATGACCATCCCATTTATGAGGATGGAGTGCAATTAGTAGATATGGTCTACTTGCGCAAGCCTTTCTGAAGTACATGTGATATACATGGTGACATACACGGTTGGGTGATAACTACGCGCTGAACGAAACGATGTAAAAGAATACGAGTTATGCGTGTCGAATTCAGGGCGGAGTGTATTGTAGTCACGTACTCATAGCACGTACCCACAGTTATGAAAATTCTCGAAACAATCATTTCTTAACGACGTGTCTTTTCGACACGCCCGGATTGATTCGGGCAGGGGTAGTGCTTAAATAGATGAGTTGCCTGTTTTAGGCTCGCATGATTTTATGCTTAATATCTTAAATAGCGAGCGTGGCAGCGGTAAGTGCCGCTAGCTACGCACTGATGGGATTTCGTCCATGAGGCGAAGTTTGCCGGTTAGTGCTCTAAACAGGTTGGAAATGTATCGATCGCAAGAAAGGGCGTACGGCGAATGGCGGGACAGAAAATCCGCATCAGGCTAAAGTCCTATGACCATGAGGTCATCGACCAGTCGGCAAAGAAGATTGTCGAAACGGTCACGAACGCAGGCGCAACTGTAGTTGGCCCAGTTCCACTTCCTACTGAGAAGAACGTATTTGTTGTTATCCGTTCTCCTCATAAGTACAAGGATTCTCGCGAGCACTTCGAGATGCGCACACATAAGCGCCTTATTGACATCGTTGATCCAACTCCTAAGGCAGTTGATTCTTTGATGCGTCTCGATTTGCCTGCAGATGTAAATATCGAGATTAAGCTGTAGGGAGGGGAGAAATGGTATCTAAGAACAATCGCCAGGCATTGTTGGGCAAGAAGCTCGGCATGTCTCAGGTTTGGGATGAGAACGGTTTCTTCGTTCCAGTAACTTTGGTGGAAGTTGACACCAACGTTGTTACAGCTGTAAAGAATGAGGAATCTGACGGTTACAAGGCTGTTCAGATTGCATTTGGCGCAATTGATCCTACTAAGGTATCCAAGCCACTTGCTGGACACTTCGCTAAGGCTGGTGTAACCCCTCGTCGTCACATTGTTGAGTTCCGCACTGAAGACGTAGAAAACTACGAGCCAGGTCAGGAACTTACCGCAGAAATTTTCCCTGATGGTGCACTCGTAGATATTACCGGTACCACCAAGGGTAAGGGTTTCGCAGGTACAATCAAGCGCTGGGGCTTCAAGTCCTACCGCCGTACTCACGGTTCCCACAAGAATGAGCGTCGCCCAGGTTCTGTAGGCGCATGCGCAACTCCAAGCCGTATTCTTAAGGGCAAGCGCATGGCTGGTCGTATGGGTCACGATACCCACACCACGCTCAACTTGACCGTAGTGTCCTCTGACGTCGAAAACGGCATTATTGCAGTTAAGGGCGCAGTTCCAGGACCAAAGGGTTCCCTCGTTGTAGTACGTACCGCTGTGAAGGGAGCATAAGGTTATGGCAAACGTAACTTTGAACATCACCGATGCTAACGGTAAGGCAGCTGGTTCTGTAGAAGCTCCAGTAGAGCTCTTCGGTATCGAGCAGGATGTAGTGCGTGCACACGTTCCACTCGTTCACCAGGTTGTTATTGCACAGCTTGCAGCTGCTCGTCAGGGCACTCATGCTGTAAAGAATCGCGCACGCATCTCCGGCGGCGGCAAGAAGCCATGGAAGCAGAAGGGTACAGGTCGTGCTCGTCAGGGTTCCATCCGCGCTCCACAGTTCGCAGGCGGTGCAGTAGTTCATGGTCCAGTACCACGTGACTACACTCAGCGCACTCCAAAGAAGATGAAGGCAGCAGCACTTCGCTACGTGCTTTCTGATCGTTTCAACGCAGGTCGCGTACACGTAGTTGACTTCGGTTTGGGCGAAACTCCATCTACTAAGACTGCTAAGGCAGCTCTCTCTGTAGTAGACAACCGTTTCACAACCGTTGTTGTTTCTCGTGAGAACATCACCGAATGGCTTTCCGTTCGTAACCTCACCTACGTACACGTGCTCTTCGCAGATCAGTTGAACACATATGACGTAGTTACCGCTGAAGATGTCGTCTTCACCAAGGAAGGCTTCGAAGCTTTCGTTGCTGCTAAGACTGCTGATAAGGAGGCCTAAGTAGTATGGTCGCAATTCGTAAGACAGCACATGACGTCATCCTCAAGCCTGTAGTTTCTGAAAAGGCTTACACCAATTCAGATCGCGGTCAGTACACCTTCGTGGTTGCACCAACTGCTAACAAGATCGAAATTAAGCAAGCTGTTGAAGAAATCTTCAAGGTTAAGGTTACCAACGTTAATACTCTGAACCGCGCAGGCAAGCGTCAGCGCACTCGCACTGGTTTCGGTCGTCGTGCTTCCCAGAAGCGTGCAATCGTTACAGTCGAAAAGGGTCAGACTATCGACATCTTCGGTAACTAAGCAGTAGCCGAGAAAGTTAGGAAAACACATTATGGCTATCCGCGTATACAAGCCAACGACTGCAGGTCGTCGTAACGCATCCGTCTCTGATTTCTCTGAGATTACGCGTTCCACACCTGAAAAGTCCTTGCTGCGTAAGCTCAGCAAGACTGGCGGCCGTAACTCTTACGGTCGTATCACAAGCCGTCACCGTGGTGGCGGTCACAAGCGCCAGTACCGTCTCATTGATTTCAAGCGTTGGGACAAGGACGGTATCCCAGCTAAGGTTGCACACATCGAGTACGATCCAAACCGTTCTGCTCGCATTGCGTTGCTTCACTTCGCTGATGGTGAGAAGCGCTACATCATCGCTCCTGAAGGAATCAAGCAGGGCGATACTATCGAAACCGGCGCACAGGCTGACATCAAGCCAGGCAACAACTTGCCACTTCGCAACATTCCAACTGGTACCGTTGTTCACGCAATTGAACTTCGTCCATTGGGTGGCGCAAAGATCGCACGTTCTGCTGGTGCTTCTGTACAGCTCGTTGCAAAGGATGGCAACCTTGCTCAGCTCCGTATGCCATCTGGAGAAATCCGCAACGTAGACGCTCGCTGCCGTGCAACTGTTGGTGAAGTAGGTAACTCCGAACACGCTAACATTGAGCTCGGTAAGGCAGGTCGTGCACGCTGGATGGGCAAGCGCCCACATACCCGTGGTGAATCTATGAACCCAGTTGACCATCCACATGGTGGTCGTACCCGCGGTGGTAAGCCACCAGTATCCCCATGGGGTAAGGGTGAGGTTCGTACACGTCGTCCTAAGAAGGCTTCGAACAAGATGATTGTTCGTCGTCGTCCAAACGGTAAGAACCGCAAGTAAGGGAGTGTCGAAGAGATGACTCGAAGCATCAAGAAGGGCCCATTCGTCGACGCCCACTTGCAGAAGAAAGTCGACGCTCAGAACGAAAAGGGTACTCACGACGTTATTAAGACTTGGTCTCGTCGTTCGATGATTACTCCTGACTTCATTGGTCATACATTTGCAGTCCACAACGGCCGCACTCATATGCCAGTGTTCGTTACTGAATCGATGGTAGGTCACAAGCTCGGAGAGTTCGCACCAACGCGTACTTTCAAGGGCCATGTTAAGGATGATAAGAAGGGACGCCGCTAAATGGAAGCTAAGGCAATTGCACGTCACGTACGCGTGACGCCACGCAAGGCTCGCCGCGTCGTTGACCTCATCCGAGGCAAGAAGGCGACTGAAGCCGTCACCATTTTGAAGTTTGCTCCACAGGCTGCATCAACTCCAGTACTCAAGGTACTCGAGTCCGCAATCGCAAATGCTCGCGTTAAGGCTGAACAGGCAAACGAACCATTCCGTGAGAATGATTTGGTAGTAGCAGCTACTTACGTTGATGAGGGTGTAACTCTCAAGCGTTTCCGTGCTCGTGCACAGGGTCGCGCAGGCCGCATCAACAAGCGTACTTCCCACATCACGGTAATCGTTGCAGATAAGGAAGGTGCACGCTAATGGGCCAGAAGGTAAATCCATTTGGTTACCGCCTCGGTGTAACCGAGAATCACCGTTCTAAGTGGTTCTCTGATTCCACTAAGAAGGGCGAACGCTACCGCGATTTCGTTCTCGAAGATGACAAGATCCGTAAGGCAATGAACAAGGATCTTGAGCGTGCAGGCGTAGCTCGCGTTGTAATCGAGCGTACCCGTGACCGTGTTCGCGTGGATATCCACACAGCACGTCCAGGTATCGTTATCGGTCGTCGTGGTGCTGAAGCTGATCGTGTTCGCGCTAAGCTTGAAAAGATCACTGGCAAGCAGGTACAGCTCAACATCTTCGAAGTTAAGAATGCAGCTATCGATGCTCAGCTCGTAGCTCAGTCCATCGCAGAACAGCTCACAAACCGCGTAACCTTCCGCCGTGCAATGCGCAAGGCTCAGCAGGACGCTATGCGTGCTGGTGCAAAGGGTATTCGTATCAAGCTTTCCGGTCGCTTGGGTGGTGCAGAAATGTCCCGTTCCGAGTTCTACCGTGAAGGTCGCGTCCCTCTGCAGACTTTGCGTGCATTGATTGACTATGGTTTCTTCGAAGCAAGCACAACTTATGGTCAGATCGGCGTTAAGGTATGGATCTACAAGGGCGACATGACTGAGAAGGAATTCGAAGAGCAGCAGGCTCAGCAGAATAATCGCTCACGTCGTGGTTCTAACGATCGTCGTCCACGTCGTAACAACCGTGGTGCAGCTGCACAGCGCGGCGCTAAGGAAGCTCCAGTTCAGGCTGAAGCTCCAGCAGCACCAGCTGAAACTGCAGAAGTAAAGGAGTAAGTTCGAATGCTTATCCCAAAGAGAACAAAGTACCGTAAGCAGCACCGTCCGGTTCGCTCTGGTATGTCTAAGGGCGGAAACGAAATCGCTTTCGGCGAATTTGGTATCCAGGCTCTTGCTCCTGCTTACATTACAAACCGTCAGATTGAAGCTGCACGTATTGCTATGACCCGCTACATCAAGCGTGGTGGCCGCGTGTGGATTACAATCTTCCCAGATCGTCCTTTGACAAAGCATGCTCTCGGTGCTCGAATGGGTTCCGGTAAGGGTGCACCAGAATTCTGGGTTGCTAATGTACGTCCAGGACGCGTAATGTTCGAAATTTCAGGCGTTTCTGAAGAAGTTGCTCGTGAAGCACTTCGCCGTGCAGTTGACAAGCTGCCTATGAAGTGCCGCATCATTGCACGTGAAGGCGGTGACAACTAAATGGCAAACGCATCAGATTACTCGATCAAGACTTTGAACGAGAAGACTAACGCAGAAATTGAGGACTTCCTCAAGAAGTCGAAGGAAGAACTTTTTAACCTTCGCTTCCAGAACGCTACTGGTCAGCTTGAAAATGCATCTCGCATTAAGGCTGTAAAGCGTGATATTGCCCGCATGTACACTGTTCTTCGCGAACGTGAACTCGGCATCACCGAGTCCCCAGTGCAGGAATAGGAAAGTCTGAGGAGTAAAAATGGCTGAAAAGCTGGAACGCAACGATCGTAAGGTCCGCACAGGCTACGTAGTGTCTGACGCAATGGACAAGACGATTACCGTTGAGTTGGAGCAGCGCTCAACCCACCCATTGTATGGTAAGGTTGTACGCAGCAACAGCAAGGTCAAGGTCCATGACGAGAACAACGACGCACATGTCGGCGATCTTGTTACAATTATGGAGACAAGGCCTTTGAGCAAGACGAAGCGTTGGCGTCTCAACGCTATCGTTGAGCGTGCTAAGTAAATAAGTTCGGCAAGGCTCCGCGTACAACCTTGTAACCTCTTGGGGTGGTGGCGCTTCCTATGAACGGAAACGTTGATATAGCGCCATCGCCAGCGGGGTGCAGGGTGTACGGGGAGGACCAGCTCGGCTAAGGAGAATCAATGATTCAGCAAGAATCGCGACTTCATGTCGCCGACAACACGGGTGCTAAGGAAATCTTGGCTATTCGCGTGCTCGGTGGATCGAAGCGACGCTATGCCGGAATCGGCGACATCATTGTCGCTTCCGTTAAGGATGCAATTCCTGGCGGTTCGGTAAAGAAGGGTGACGTAGTTAAGGCTGTCGTTGTCCGTACAGTAAAGGAACGTCGTCGTGCAGACGGCTCCTACATCAAGTTTGATGAGAACGCAGCTGTTATCCTCGGTAACGGTCGCGAGCCAAAGGGCACACGTATCTTCGGACCAGTAGGTCGTGAATTGCGCGACAAGCGCTTCATGAAGATCGTTTCTTTGGCACCGGAGGTGATCTAATGGTAGCTAAGATCAAGAAGGGTGACCTCGTAAAGGTTATCCGCGGTAAGGATCGCGGCGCAGAAGGCACCGTCCAGCGCATACTTCCAAACGATCGTTTGATCGTTGAAGGCGTTCAGATTGTCAAGAAGCACATCCGTGCTACAGTACAGGGTCAGCAGTCCGGTATCGTGTCTGTTGAAGCACCAATTCACCGTTCTAACGTGATGCTCATCGATCCTGAGACTAAGCAGCCTACCCGCGTTCGCGTTGAGGTACGTGAAGAAGCACGTGATGGCAAGGTAAAGCGCGTACGTGTACGCGTGGCTAAGAAGTCCGGAAAGGAGCTGTAATGAGCGACGTAACTATTGAGGCTCCTGCAACTCCTCGTCTCAAGACTCGTTACAAGGAAGAAATCATTCCTGCTTTGGAAAAGGAATTCAACATTTCTAACCCAATGCAGGTACCTGGTGTACAGAAGGTTGTTGTATCCATGGGTGTTGGCGCTGCTGCACGCGACTCCAAGCTCATTGAAGGTGCAGTTCGCGACCTTACTGCTATTACAGGCCAGAAGCCAAAGATTACTCTCGCAAAGAAGTCTGTAGCACAGTTCCATTTGCGTGAAGGTCAGGCTATTGGTGCATTCGTAACCCTTCGTGGCGATCGTATGTGGGAATTCTTGGACCGTCTTTTGACCTTGGCTTTGCCTCGTATTCGCGATTTCCGTGGTATCAACGGAAACCAGTTCGATGGCAATGGCAACTATAACTTCGGTCTTACTGAACAGTCCATGTTCCATGAGATTGATCCTGATTCCATCGATCACCGCCGTGGTATGGATATCACTGTAGTGACCTCGACTAAGAGTGATGAGGAAGGCAAGGCTTTGCTTAAGCACCTCGGCTTCCCATTCAAGGAGGACTAAAAGATGGCAAAGACAGCTCTTAAGAACAAGGCTGCTCGCAAGCCAAAGTTCGCAGTTCGTGCATACACACGCTGCGAGGTTTGCGGACGTCCACATTCCGTTTATCGCAAGTTCGGTCTCTGCCGCGTATGCCTTCGTGATAAGGCTCACCGCGGAGAGCTTCCAGGCGTAACGAAGTCCAGTTGGTAAATCGACGTTGAAGGTCCGCGGCCCAGTAAGGGCGGCGGAAACCACGACGAGGAAGGGCATCAGCCCAAATGACAATGACAGATCCAATCGCAGATATGCTGACACGTCTGCGTAATGCGAGTGCGGCAAAACACGAAACCGTGGACATGCCATACTCCAAGTTCAAGGCACATATTGCCGAAATCCTCAAGCGTGAGGGTTATATCGCTGATTTTGAAGCGAAGGAAGCACGTGTAGGCCAGACACTTGAAATTACTCTCAAGTATGGCAACCACGGCGAACAGAGCATTCAGGGAATCAAGCGCGTTTCTAAGCCAGGTTTGCGTCGTTACGCTAAGTCCGATGCACTCCCAATGCCACTCGGCGGCTTGGGTATCGCAATCATCTCTACCAGCTCTGGTTTGATGACTCAGAAGGAATGCCTTGAGAAGGGCATCGGCGGCGAAATCGTCGCTTACGTGTGGTAAGGAGGGCTTAAATTATGGCATCACATATTGGTAAGCTCCCTATCGCTGTTCCAGCTGGAGTTGAAATTACAATTAACGGAAACATCTTCCAGGCTAAGGGCGCAAAGGGCACTGACTCTTTCGAAGTTCCAGAAGGTATTTCTGTAGCAGTAGAAGACGGACAGATCGTTTTCACCCCTGAAGACGATACTCGCCCAACTCGTGCTAAGCACGGTTTGGCACGTTCCCTCGCAGCAGGCATCGTAGAAGGTGTCTCTCAGGGCTTCACCAAGCGTCTTCTCATTGTTGGTACTGGTTACCGTGTAGCTGCTAAGGGTAAGAACCTCGAGTTCTTCTTGGGCTACTCCCACACCATCAACGTGGAAGCACCTGAAGGAATTGAATTCGAAGTTGTAAATCCAAACGAACTCTTGGTAAAGGGTACTGACAAGCAGGCTGTTGGCCAGATTGCTGCAAACATCCGCAAGCTTCGTGCTCCAGAACCTTACAAGGGCAAGGGCATTAAGTACGCAGATGAGCGCATCATCCGCAAGGCTGGAAAGGCTGGTAAGTAAATGACGGTTAAGATTCATGGTAAGGGCAAGAACGTTGCTCGCTTGCGCCGTCACGCACGTCTTCGCAAGAAGATTGCCGGCACTGCAGAGCGTCCACGTCTCGTAGTTACTCGTTCCAACCGCAACATGATTGCTCAGATCATCGATGACACCAAGGGTGTAACTTTGGTCAGCGAATCTACTTTGCACAACGACTTCGGTGCTTTCGAAGGTACCAAGGTTGAAGCTGCAAAGCGTGTTGGTGAATTGGTAGCTCAGAAGGCAATCGCTGCTGGTATTACCGCTGTAGTCTTTGACCGCGGTGGTAACAAGTATCACGGTCGCGTTGCTGCAGTAGCAGAAGGCGCACGTGAGGGAGGTTTGCAGCTGTGAGCGATAACGAAAAGGAAATCATCGTGGCTGAAGAAACTCAGACTACCGAGCAGGCTCCAGCAGCTGAAGAACGCCGTGGTCGCCGCGCAAATCGTGGTGAAGGCCGTCGTGGTGAGCGTCGTAATCGTCGCGACCGCAACGAACAGCGTGAAGAGCTTCTCGATCGCGTAGTAACCATCAAGCGCGTAAGCAAGACCAACAAGGGTGGTCGTACCATGAGCTTCGCAGCTCTCGTCGTTGTAGGTGACGGAAACGGCACCGTAGGCGTTGGCTATGGTAAGTCTCACGAAGTACCTTCCGCAATTGCTAAGGGTCAGCTTGACGCTAAGAAGCACATGTTCAATGTGCCACGCGTTCGTGGAACTATTACTCATCCTGTAATTGGTCACGAATCTGCAGGTACTGTACTCTTGCGTCCAGCAGCACCAGGTACTGGTGTTATCGCTGGTGGTGCAGTTCGCGCAGTTCTCGAGTGCGCAGGTATTACCGACATCCTTTCTAAGGAAATGGGGTCCGGTAATGCAATTAACACCGTTCGTGCAACCGTTGCAGCTTTGAAGGAACTTGAGGAACCAGAAGAAGTGGCTGCACGTCGTGGCCTCTCCCTCGCAGAGGTTGCTCCAGATCAGCTTTTGCGTGAACGTGCAAAGGGCATCGAAGAAGCTCGCAAGGCACGCGAAGAAGCTCAGGCAGCAAAGGATGGTGAGTAATGGCTAAGCAGCTTAAGATCACCTTGAAGAAGGGTCTTGCAGGCTCTACTCAGGTACAGAAGGACAACGTACACTCTCTCGGTCTTCATAAGATCCACCAGACAGTAGTACGCGATGACACTCCTGTATACCGCGGTATGGCTAACAAGGTTCGTCATCTTGTAACAGTGGAGGAGATTGACTAAAATGGCAAATTCCAACGAAGTCGACATCCTTCAGATGCATGACTTGCGTCCAGCTCCAGGTGCTAAGAAGTCCAAGACCCGCGTTGGTCGTGGTGAAGGCTCCAAGGGTAAGACCTCTGGTCGCGGTATGAAGGGTACAAAGGCACGTTATCAGGTTCGCCTTGGTTTCGAAGGTGGCCAGCTCCCACTCTACATGCGTCTTCCAAAGCTCCGTGGCTTCAAGTCTCCATTTAAGGTAGAGTTCCAGGTCGTCAACCTTGCTGACTTGGCTACTTCTTTCCCACAGGGTGGAGAAATCACTGTAGAAGCACTCGTTAACGCAGGCCTCGTTCGCAAGAACCAGCCAGTTAAGGTGCTCGGTGAAGGTGAAGTTACCGCAGCTTATACCATTAAGGGTGTAAAGTCCTCTGCATCTGCAAAGGCAAAGATTGAGGCAGCAGGCGGCTCTATTTCTGAAGACTAGACTTGAGAAACGGCTAATTTCTGCCAAATAATAGGTCCTTGACACATTTAGGGTGTCAAGGACCTTATCTTTTGTTATAGTTATATGCAGTGTGTCTATAAATTCGGACACTTCAGGAGGAATTCAGTGAGAACGCTTATTCAAGCATTACGCGCAAAGGAACTGCGTAATAAGATTTTGTTCACATTGTTTATTGTGATTGTTTATCGTATTGGTGCGGCTATCCCGACACCAGGTATTGATTACAAGGTTGTGAGCGATACTGTACGAAACGCTTCAAGCGGCGAAAACTTCGTAGCATTGGTGAACTTATTCTCTGGTGGTGCTTTGCTCCAGCTTTCTGTCTTCGCATTGGGTATTATGCCATACATTACGGCATCCATCGTTGTGCAGTTGCTCCGTGTGGTTATCCCACGATTTGAGGCACTTCATAAGGAAGGCCAGTCTGGTGAAGCAAAGCTGACAGAGTACACTCGTTATTTGACTATTGGTCTTGCATTCTTGCAGTCGACCACTATTTTGGTGACAGCTCAGACTGGTGCATTGTTCGGCTCAGCAGCTACAGGAAAGATTATCCCAGATAATTCCGTGCCAAACTTGCTCTTCATGATCGTCATCATGACTGGTGGTACAGGTCTTGTCATGTGGATGGCAGAATTGATTACCGATAAGGGTATCGGTAACGGTATGTCTGTCCTCATCTTTACCTCTATCTGCTCCGGCTTCTTGCCACAGTTGTGGAACATCGGCTGGGTGAACGGTGACTGGACTCGCTTTGGTATCGTCTCCGGTACCTTGGTTGTCGTCTTGATCTTCGTTGTCTACGTTGAATTGATGCAGCGTCGTATTCCTGTTCAGTACACACGTCGTATGATCGGTCGCAAGATGTACGGTGGCACATCCACATATTTGCCATTGAAGGTAAACATGTCTGGTGTTATCCCACCAATCTTCGCATCATCTATTCTTGCTATCCCAACGCTGATTGCACAGTTCGGCGATACTAACGCTGACTGGGTACGTTGGATTAATACAAACCTCGCAAACACCACATCCTTGTGGTACATCGGTTTCTACTCGTTGATGATCGTATTCTTCACCTTCTTCTACACGTCCATCACCTTCAACACGGATGAGACCGCGGACAACATGAAGCAGTATGGTGGATTCATTCCAGGAATTCGCGCTGGCCGTGCGACAAGTGAGTATCTGACATACGTTATCAACCGACTCAATACTGTCGGCGCAATTTACTTGCTGTTCGTCGCATTGATTCCAACCGTTTTGATTTTGGCATTGAGCCTCGGCTCACATTTGCCATTCGGCGGAACGACAATTTTGATTATCGCTGGTGTGGGTCTGGATACCTTGCGTCAGGCACGTGCTCAGACCGAACAGTTCCAGTATGAAGGTTTCTTGGACATTGATAAGGACAAGAAACCTGAAGCTGCAGACGACAAGGTAGCAGAAGAAGTTGTTGTAGAAACTGAAGAAGTAGCAGAAGTTTCCGAAGATAACGATTCTGACGCTGACGAAACTGCAGAAGATGCAGAAGTTGCAGAAGAAACCGTCACAGAAGTTGAAACAGAAACAGTAAAGGAAGACTAATATGCGTTTGCTTATTATGGGACCTCAGGGTGTAGGTAAGGGAACTCAGGCTGCAAAGCTTGCAGAGCATTTCGGGATTCCAGCAATTTCGACTGGTGACATTTTCCGCTACAACATTAAGAACGAAACCGAATTGGGAAAGCAGGCATTAGCTTTCATCAATAAGGGCGAACTCGTTCCAGATGAATTGACAAATTCCATTGTTAAGGATCGCCTTGCCATGGAAGACGCTAAGAACGGCTGGATTCTCGATGGCTATCCACGTAATGCTTCTCAGGTAGAGGCATTGGATGTCATGCTCGAAGAGCTCGGTACACCATTGGATGCAGTGGTCGCTCTTGATGCAGATCACGATGTGCTCATGGAACGTATGATGAAGCGCGCTGAAATTGAAGGCCGCGCTGATGATACTCCAGAAGCTATCGCTACTCGTCTGGACGTTTATGCAAAGGAAACAGCTCCATTGCTTGACATCTACGGCAACCGCGGAATCGTTGTGAAGATTAACGGTGTCGGCGAGATTGATGAGATTCAGGCAAACATCGTTTCTGAATTGACGAAGTAATTTCGTTACTGAGAATTCCTCTTTAAGGCTGGGCTAAGGCTCAGCCTTTTTGGGCATATACGCCAAAATGTGTTGCTGGTTATTCTTTTTGTTTAGATTGATCTGAT
>CAUTYZ010000003.1:0-206290 GCA_963543015.1 uncultured Alloscardovia sp. | reverse complement strand
AAAAGCAAAGACTATAGCAAAGACGGGAACTTCAACATCTACAGCATTCTTCGCAATGCTCTGCACTACTTTTGCAGGAGCTCTTATGCTCATACGAGCCCGCAAATATACAAAGAAGTAAAAGTAGAGGTTCTAGCTGTTTAGCGCATTGAGAACACCGTTCTACAGCTAGCCATCTGGAGTAATTCAAGTGGCTAGCTTTTCTTTATCCGTAGAATGGTATCCAATCGTTGACTTGCGGGAAGCTCAGTTTTCTAATGAAATTTGGAATGAAAAGGCCTAACTCCAGAGGTACAGTCATTGCCGACTATATACTTTCATAGTACGGGATTATTGCAATCGGGGAAATAATGGCGGATAATTCGAGTTTGAGCGCAGCTAGAAGTGCGAAGAATGACGAGTTCTACACCCAATACAGTGATATCGAGGCGGAGATGAACGCCTACGTGGAATACAACCCCGACGTGTTCAGGGGCAAGACGGTTCTGTTGCCGTGCGACGACCCGGAATGGTCGAACTTCACTAAATACTTCGCGGCCAACTTCACCCGCTTCGGGTTGAGGAAGCTGATTTCCACGTCGTACGCGCAGGGTGCGGGCAACAGGCAGATGACGCTGTTCGAGCTGAACTCCCCTCTCTACGACGAGTCCAAGCATGAGACGCACGGAAAGCTGTTCACGCTGGCCAGCGACACGGACGGCTCGGGCATGGTGGACACCGACGACATAGAGTTCAGCGGGTACCTCGAAGGCGACGGAGATTTCAGGAGCGACGAGGTCAAGAGGCTGCGCGACGAGGCAGACATCATCATCACGAACCCGCCCTTCTCCCTGTTCCGCGAGTTCCTAGCATGGATTCTTGAGGCGGACAAGAAGTTCGTGATTCTTGGCAACATGAACGCCATCACCTACAAGGAGGTGTTCCCGCACCTTCAGAACAACGCTGTCTGGCTGGGCTACAAGTCCTTGAACCAAGACATGTATTTCAACGTCACGGACGAATACAAGCAGTGGCTCCTTGAGAACAAGAAAGAGGGGTCGGCATACAAGGTAATCGGCGGCGTCGTGATGGGGCGCTTGGCGTCCGCCTGCTGGTTCACCAACCTTGACCACGGGAAGCGTCACGAGAAGATGATTCTCGACACGATGGCTCACAACCTCAAGTTCAACAAGAAGCTCAACAAGAAGCTCAAGAAGAAGCTTGAGAAAGACTACGGCAAGGTGGAGTATCCCCATTACGATAATTATGATGCAATAGAGGTTCCCCTCACTGAGTGCATCCCGTCAGATTACGAGGCTGCAATGGGTGTTCCTATCACATTCCTTGATAAATGGAATGCAGATCAATTTGAAATTGTTGGCGCAGATTTTAGTCTCGCAAATCCTGAACCGTTGCCCGACGGTAAAACAGGTACCGGTAGATTTTACGTGCGAGTAGAGAGGGTAAGTAGTAAAGCGCTTGTCCTCGCGCTTGGTCATTCGGAGGAAGAAATGACGCGGGCGCTACTCTCTATGGGCGTATCTCACGATGAGATGACGTAGGAATCCGGTGTAATGGGTGTTCCTATCACATTTATGGATAAAAACAACCCTGATCAGTTTGAGATTGTGGCTTTTCGTAAAAGGTGATGACGGCAAAGACCTAGTCTTCACGAGAGAGAGAGTACAACCGTACTTTCGCATCCTTGTACAACGTCGATTCCGGGGATGATAAAGAACGCAGAAGGAAAGATAAATGGACGGTCTACCTACGCGAGAATAACAATCATCCACAAATGGAGCCTGTAGACATGTTCCATCCGCTGTGTATTACAAGCCGCGCGAAAGGAACAATGAACGGCACGGTCAATGGTCAGGAAACATATCGAAGAATACTTGTAATACGAAAAGGAGGTAATTGATTATGCAGACGACGCTTGTGACCGACTGGACGGTCGGTGACATTTGCAAGGGATTCGTGTACGACAAGAACGAGGGCAAGGGATTGTTCGGCCTTGACGGCAAGCTCGTTATCCAGCCCGAGTACCAGCGAAACTACATCTACGGCGACGGCAAGAAGGACGTTGCCGTGGTCGAGTCGCTGCTCAAGGGATACCCGCTGGGCCTGATTTACTTCGTGAGGAACGCTGATGGCATGTATGAGGTTCTCGACGGGCAGCAGCGCATCACGTCGTTCGCAAGATTTGTGAACCAGTCATGGCCCTTCGCCGTGGATCGCGACGACAAGCCGAGATACTTCAGCAGCCTCGCCAAGGATGAGCAGGACCTGATTGTGGGCACGCATCTGACGATTTACGTATGCGAGGGCACTCCGTCTGAAATAGAAGCATGGTTCGAGACCATCAACATTGCGGGCGTCCCGCTCGTCAAGCAGGAGCTGCGCAACGCGGCCTATCATGGCAGCTTCGTCAATCTGGCGAAGGCGGTCTTCTCGAACAGCGCGAACGCGAAGATGAGCATGTGGCAGACTTATGTCAAGGGCGACCCGAAGCGGCAGGCCGTGCTGGAGACCGCTCTGGATTGGGTGAGCGGCGGCAAGATTGACGAGTACATGGCCGTCCACAGGAACGATGACAACATCGAGCAGCTAAAGGACCACTTCGACACCGTCATCGGCTGGGTGGACTCCGTGTTCGACTACACGGGAAGCGAGATGTGCGGGCAGGACTGGGGCAGCCTCTACAAGACCTACCACACAAGGGCTTACACGAAGTCCAAGGTCAAGGCACGCGTGGACGCCCTGCTAGACGACTCGCAGGTGACCAACAAGAGGGGCATCTTCGAGTACGTCCTCGGCGGAGAGAACGACAAGACGCTGCTCAACGTGAGGGTCTTCGACCAGAAGACCAAGAAGCGCGTGTACGACAGGCAGACCAAGGAGGCGGAGGGCACATCGAACTGCCCGCTGTGCGCCCTCGGTGACGATAACAACTCCAAGCGCATCTACAAGATGAGCGAGATGGACGCCGACCACGTGACCGCTTGGAGCCACGGTGGATCCACCGACGAGTCTAATTGCCAGATGCTGTGCAAGACGCATAACCGCTCCAAAGGTAACAAGTAATGACT
The DNA here is from genome assembly GCA_963543015.1 of uncultured Alloscardovia sp. Lineage (GTDB taxonomy): Bacteria > Actinomycetota > Actinomycetes > Actinomycetales > Bifidobacteriaceae > Alloscardovia. The sequence continues at coordinate 203,222 of CAUTYZ010000003.1, read as the reverse complement.
AAGAAGGGTTTCACGCAGAACGACAATAACCTCGCCATAGCCTACTATCGTTTCTCTTCCCATAGCCAGAACGAGGCGTCGATAGACCAGCAGAGGGAGCAGGCGCAGGCGTTCGCCAAGGCTCATGGCTACAACATCGTGAAGGAGTACGAGGACGCCGCCATGTCGGGTACAACGAGCGACCGTCCGCAGTACCAGCTCATGCTCTCTGAAGTGGGTACGATAAGACCAGCCGCCGTCATCCTGTGGAAGACGGACAGGCTGGGGCGTGACCGTTTCGAGCTTGCGGACGCCAAGCGGTGGATTCGTGATGCGGGCTGTCGCATCTGCCTCATTGCAGAGCCTACTCCAGACGACTCGCCCGAGTCAGTGCTCATGGAGACGATGATGGAGGGCATGGCCGAGTTCTACTCAAGGCAGCTGTCCGTCAACATCAGACGTGGGATGACCTACAACGCCGGGCACGCCCTATACAACGGGCACAAGGTATGGGGCTACGGCGTGGACGATGAGAAGCATCATGTAGTGGATGATTCTGTAGCCCCTTTCGTGCTGGACATGTTCACGCGCTATGCTGACGGAGAGGCGATGCAGTCCATCTGCGACGACTTCAACGCTAAAGGGCTTCGGACGACGCGCGAGGCACTCTTTAGTGTCAAGACCATGAACAAGCTGCTAAAGAACAGAGCATATATTGGCGAATACCGTCGCGGTGGCATTACCGTCGAGGGAAGGATGCCGCAGATTGTGGACGAGGATACGTTCGACAGGGCGCAGAGGAGGCTTGCCGAGAACAAGCGCACTGGTGCAAGGCGCAAGGCAAGCGCACAGGCGCAGGATGCGCCGCGCTACTGGCTTACGGGCAAGCTCTACTGCGGCGAGTGCGGAGGCTCCATGCAAGGCGTCTCTGGCACGAGCAAGACGGGAGCTAAGCACTATTACTACTACTGCAAGGAGCAGAGGGCGAAGAGGTGCACGAAGAGACCCGTGCGCAAGGAGTGGATAGAGGACGCCGTCACGGGCGTTCTCAAAGGGCTGCTGGACGACAGCGAGAATCTCGCATCCATCGCCGTTGACGCGGCAAAGTATTATGAGGATAATTACAAGAGCACCGAGTATCTCTCCAGTCTTGAGCAGCAGCGCAGGGACGTTGAGAAAGGGCTTGCCAACTTCGTCAAGGCGATAGAGGCAGGAATATTCAACGAGGCCACGCAGAGGCGCATGGCAGAGCTTCAGGAGCGCAAGGATGCCCTGAACGACGCCATAGAGGCTGAGACGGTCAGGCAGTCGCTCTTCGAGGACGAGCACTCGATAAAAGCGTACTTCGCTAGGTTCCTTCATGCAGACTTCGACAATCCAGAAGTGAGGGATTCCGTTCTGGAATACTTTGTCGACAAAATCTATCTGTATGAAGACAGGCTTGTGGTGACGTCTTGGTACTCGGAGGACAATCGCGAGGTTCCGATGGAGGTGCTGGACGGGGAGACGGAAGACCCTTTTGCTGAAGGGGAAGTCGTCAAGTTCGATTGCTTCCCCTCTGTCTCCACGTGAGGTTCGTCCATTCATTCCACCGAGCGAACCTCTTTTTTTATATGTACATACACGAGTACAAAAGCTGTACACATACGCTTATACGCCACAATGTGTTGCTTTTTTGTCTGGAAACCGTTGTGTTTATTGGGTTTTACTGGTGCTATAAAAGTTGCGCGTTTTTTTACATACGCCAAAATCTGAGCACAAAAAGGCAGAGAGGCAAAAAGCGCCGAATCCTCTCTTAACTCTGCGATACAGCTCTGCAATACAACAATGCGGGCATGAACCTTTCCGTTCACACCCGCATTTCGCGATAAATATTTCATCTACTCATCACGAGATATCGATGATCTACTATGCGTTGTCGCTGCTAGACTGACTGTTTTCGTATTCCTTTGCCATCTTCTGAATGCGCTCATTCGCGTCGAGAAGATACTTAACTTCTGCAGTCGTCAAATTGTCGCTATCAATCTTTGCCAGCTTGCTCGACACATCAGCAGCCTCGTTCGCAAGCTTCAAATACTCATCCCTTTGGGAAGAGCTGTTAGCGTCGTAGGTCTTCATGAAGGTGTAGTACCGTGTCATCACATCTTCATATTGATCTACTGTCTGCTTAAACGTTGGATCAATATCCGACGAGCTGCGATCCGACTTGTTAGATGTGCTGTCATCAGAGCTGCTGGAATCATCATCACTGGTGGAATCATTGGAATCATCTGTCTGTTGTATCAAATCGACAGACATCTGCTTCTCGGTAGAATCATACATAATGCTGAGATAGTAATTATCTGACGACGCGCCTTGGAAAATTGTAGACAATTCTGTCATGTCAGACGTATATCCCTTAGCCTTAGCAGCCTTGACGTAATCCTTATACATGCTCTCGGTAGCATCCTCGACGTTGAACATTAACATCTCATCAGAGTCCACCCTGATTTCTCCGCGCGCATTTTTCAATGCAGGAAGCTTCGAGCCAAGCTTTGTGCGAGAAAGATCAATAACGGATGCGTCGCTGTTGGATACATGCCCACCGTTACCAGTCATATTTCGAACTACCCATGGGACTACGAGAATAGCAAGAACAGCTACGACAGCTACAACGTAAACCCACTACTGCTTATAGAGCGGCTTCTTTGGTCCGTTTTGCATCGCTGCATTAGGGAATGATGGAGGAACTGGACCACCTGGAACTGGAGCTCCCGGAGTTGCAAAATTCTGGTAGCCGTTCGGATTGTATGCAGGGTAGCTTTGAGTCTGAGATCCCGGTGCCTGAGGAGCCGCAGGAGCTTGTGAACCTCCAGGAACCTGTGGCATCGCAGTAGGAGCACGTAGGTATGCTGGCTGGCTTGGAACAGCAGGATTTGCAGCGTTTGGAACAGCTGCATTCTGTCCAAACTACGAACCCTAATTATACTGAGGTGTCTGAGGTGTCTGAGGTGCAGCTGGTGAGCCCATAGTTGCTGATGGCACAGATGGCATCACTGTCGTGGTCTCAGTGCCGTACGAATTTAAGCAGAATTTCCCGCAGGGGTTCCAGCAGACTGAGTAGGCTGAGCAGACTGAACTGGTGGAATTGCCGTCGTCTGAGTAGCACTTTAAGCAGCATCTGCTACTGGAGTTCCGCAATTAGAGCAAATTGTCTGCCATGGCTGCAATTGCGCGCCGCAATGTGCACACGTCTTCATTGTTATACTTTTTCTCTTCTCTCACATCTATCTCTACGCCGCCGATATCCGCACACAGACCGCTTTCTATAACCATCCCATAATCATCGATTACACAAAGATTACACAAGTAAAAGCCCGAATGCGTGGCAAATATACGACGTCTTATCTGTATTCTACTCGAATGCAGCTATTTCGACACGTAGCCGTTACGCTTCTTTTTGTGTGAAGCCGACAATATCTTCCAGAGTCAATCCCTCGAAGTTCGTGATGAAATTATGTGCCAACTTCAATTCGCGCGCATCAATGCTCGAGTACCCTGTCACTGCCACCCACGAAGCACCCGATGCTCCTGCAGCAGTAAGACCTGGGACAGAGTCCTCGAAAATTAAGCACTTCTTGATATCAACGCCCAATTTTTCTGCCGCAAACCAGTAAGGTTCAGGGCTTGGCTTGTGCGGCACTGGAGTTTCATTGCACACATACCCAGCAAACGCGCCGCCCGGAGCCTGCTCGCCCAAATTACTTGCCATTGGTTCAGGAGAGCTCGTCACGAGGTACTGAGGAATTCCCGCCCCATGAATCATGGTCAGCGCATCGTACACACCCGCAGTCCATGGAAGAGCCTCGACTTCTTTGCGATGGACATAATTCACCATGAAGTCAATGATTTCCTGAGCATCCATATCTTCCAGACCGGATTGCTTCATATAATCAGCAACGAACGCCAAAGAACTACCCTGCAAAGTTTTCGCAATATCTGGATTCCATTCTTTTCCAGCGCGTGCAAGCAATTCTTTTTCTGACTGAGCCCAGTATGGTTCAGAATTGATGAGCGTTCCATCCATATCCCACATCACTGCTGCTGGAAGTTGATCCAGAGAAAAGCTCGTTATCGTCATGTCTTATCCTTATTCGTGCACGAGGAGCGCGTTGCTCGCATATCTATTTCTATTTACGTCAGCTCACACATACGGCGCTACGGCTTCACAGAAAGACATGTGAAGGCATGTAATGTACGCCACGTTCCGCTGTAAACGATATTACCGAATTAGCACTATAAATTACGCCGTCCTTGTGCAATACTTGGTGTAACGCAAAAGTTACAGCATATATTCCCTTCTGCTGCAGCTAATGCGCGCAGTCTTTTACAGCACATTGGATTATCAGTTCCACATAGACAGAGGAGTTCATCATGGCAAAAATTCTCATGGTTATCGGTTCCCAGCGCACAAATGGTTTCCAGCTTCAGCTCGCACACGCTATTGAAAAGCAGATTGGCGACCGCGCAGAAGTAACATACTTGGATTATTCCGACGTACCATTCATTAATCAGGACATCGAATTCCCAGCACCAGCAGGCGTTGAAGCTGCTCGCAAGGCATTCCAGGAAGCTGATGGCGTATGGTTCGTAACTCCTGTGTACAACCACACCACTTCTCCTCAGACCGTAAACTTGCTTGATTGGATCTCTCGTCCACTCGAGCCAAATGTTCGCGAAACTGCCGTATCTAACGGTGTAAAGGTTACCTTCTCTTCCGCTTCTGCACAGGATGCATGGAACGATATGTTCCACGATGCAGTCAAGCTTGCACGCCAGATTGGCATGGACGTTATGGATGATCCAATGTTCGGTCATGCTCTTGCTGCTGAATGGATGACTGGCGAGCTTACTCTCGACGATGCAGACCGCGAAGGCATTGAGGCTCAGATTTCTGCTTTCTTGGCAAAGATTGCTGAGTAAAAGCAACTGAATAAAGGCAACTTCTTTATAGCTTTGTATTGAAGTTTTCACCTGAATTTTCTCCGGGTGACGGGCACTGCTCGTCGCCCGTTTTCTTGTATAGCAGGAGAAATATCTCGACGACGAAGAATGTTTCTGATAAGACTATTTCTGGCAATGGCTGCTTCTAGCGGCGCTGTATCTGCGTACGGTCTCTTTGTACGGTCTTTTTGTGCACAGCAGCGCAGATGTAATCTCAACTTCTCGTATTCATTCACCATACGATAATTGCCCTTCGCTTTCCAAATAGGATGTGAAGGGCAACTATTATGTCTCCATTATTATCCGAACAGTTCTGTTGTCTGTTGGCTTAAGACTCAAAAGACAACACACTGTTTTCGATGTCCATCGAGGTTTACGCTACATACGCACGCGAACCTTGATAGCCTTGCGCTCGTCCATAGCCTTATAACCTTCAGCGATATCATCAAGGTCGACAGTCTTGGTGAAGACCTTTCCTGGATGAATCTCGCCCTTATAGATGATGTCAATGAATTCTGGCAAATACTTGCGCACTGGTGCTGGGCCGCCCATCAAATGGACTTCGCTGAAGAAGAGCTGTCCACCGTCAAGCTGTACGCCGTGAGATACGCCTACGTAACCAACGTATCCACCAGGACGGCATGCAGCAATTGCCTGCATCATGGATTCCTGAGTACCTACAGCTTCTACGACGCCATCAGCGCCAACGCCGTTGGTCATTTCCATAATCTTTGCAACGCCTGCTTCGCCGCGCTCTTCGACGATATCAGTTGCGCCAAACTCCTTGGCAAGAGCCTGACGGTCTGCGTGACGGCTCATTGCGATAATGCGAGAAGCGCCGAGTTGCTTAGCTGCGAGCACAGCAGAAAGGCCTACAGCACCATCTCCGACAACGACGATTGTCTTTCCAGGCCCCGCATGAGCTTCATCTGCAGCGAACCAACCAGTTCCAAACACATCTGATGCTGCAGTCAAGTCGATAAGCTGTTCCTCGGTTGGCTCGCCTGGAGTTACGACGAGAGTTCCATCAGCCAATGGCACGCGAAGGTACTCAGCTTGCGCTTCGCCCACAAAACCACCATGCATGCAACGGCTTGGATAGCCATCCTCGCACACTGGGCAGGTATTATCAGAGAGACAGAAACTTCCGACCACATAGTCACCAGGCTTGACGTTCTTGACCTCAGAGCCAATTTCCTCAACGAGACCTACATACTTCATGCCCCATTGGTCGAGGACCATTCTGTTCGCCTTCAAGACCACGATATGGCCACAAATCTGATCCACACACGCAGGTAGAAATAACCTTAATAACTGCATCGGTAGGATCTACAACAGTAGGACGCTCTACTTCTTCGACGCGTACGTCACCAGGACCGTACATAAATGTCGCCTTCATCTTTGTCATACGAACTCCCTTGAGGTCTGACTTTTAAAATCTCATCAGCGATAAGCGGCACCTGACGCTGAAATCTGGAAATCTTCGGAATCGTCGGGGTCTTCGGTGTCTTCCGAATCTTCGAAATCCGCTACGCCACATCCGCCTCTTCGCTATCTCCTACTGTACTCTCCTTCAAACTCTGACAATTTTTTCTTTTCATATCCAGCTGAAAAATTCTGTGGAGTACGGCGAGGGCTTATATTCCTTCGGTTTCTTCTCGCAACTCGTCACGCATACTTATCCTGCTTATTCTCAGCTACGATAAATTTTGCAGGAATACACCATAATTGCCCCGTTTTATGGTACTTTTTGCCCAATTTTTTATCCTTTTTCTGACAGGAAAATTCCCCATCTATTCGTCCGCTCCTCGGTGATAGAATTGCCGCATAGAAAACCTTGATTTATGTTGATTTTCTACGGAATATGAACGTTCCACACCTGTAATAGCTACTGACCACGGTGTGAGCAGTCCCTATCGATGTGACTTCTCCCCAGCATGCGCCATTAATGATAATGAGCTTGCCACCTTTGCGCCTAGTACCGCTCCGACAGTTTTTCTAGGAACCTTACTACCTCCGTAGCATCGACCCTGAGAGATAGAGAAAGGAGAATGATGGCACATTCTGACAGCACATTATCAAGCCCGTCCAGCACACCACAGGTTGCCGCACAAGCTGATTCTTCTGCTAATTTGTCCACGCGCGAACAAGCTGCGTTGAACCAAGCAGAATTATCCATGCGAATTCTCGATGAGAACAACGGATACGGTGATGGAGATGGGTCGACCCGCGATTTCTTTGTCCTCTTCAAGAGTCTTCGCCAGTATCGCGCAGCATCTATTATTACGCCAATTTTCGTCGCGTTGGAAGCAATTTTTGAAGTGCTGATTCCGACATTGATGGCATATCTGATTGATGAAGGTCTGCAGCGTGGAAACATTAGCAACGTATGGCTATGGGGTGGTGTCCTCTTAGCTGTGTCGCTGTGCTCCCTCTTCTTTGGTATCCAGGCAGGACGCTTTGCAGCTCGCGCAGCTACTGGCTTGTCGCGTAATTTACGTCACGATCTCTTCGAGAAGGTTCAAGGTTTTTCCTTTACGAATATTGACCGCTTCTCGACAGGCTCTTTGGTCACTCGTTTAACGACTGACGTGACCAACGTGCAAAACTCTTTCCAGATGCTTATCCGAGTAGCTTTCCGCGCACCTTTGATGGTTATTTTTGCGTGGATTTTCACCTTCAGGACCAGCCCAAGCATCTCCTTGGTGTACTTGGCGTTGATCCCACTCGTCGGTGCAGCATTGATTTGGATTGCAGCAAGCGTTCATCCAATTTTCGTTCGAGTTTTCCGCGTTTATGACCGCTTGAACTCTAACGTCGAGGAAACTCTTGCAGGTGTCCGCGTTGTGAAGTCCTTCACTCGCGAAGATTATGAAGATACGAAGTTTAAGTACATTTCTTCAGCTATTTACCGTTTCTTCGTCAAGGCAGAACTTCGTTTGACGTACTTTAATCCAGTGCTTAATGGCTCGATTTATATCGCTATGCTCATTTTGAGTTGGATGGCAGCTCATCAAATCGTTGCTTCCGGAAACGTTTCCGCACATGGTTTGACGACTGGTGATTTGACCTCGTTGATTACGTACACGATGCAGATTTTGATGGCAATGATGATGATCTCCTTCGTCTTCATCATGATCATCATCTCCCGCGCATCAGCAAGCCGAATCGCAGCAGTTTTGAAGGAGGAGTCCACCGTAACTACTCCTGAAAACGCTTTGACTGAAGTAGCTGATGGCTCTGTCAAGTTCAAGGACGTATCTTTCCGTTACTCCGATGAGTCCGAAAAGGACGTTTTGTCTCACATTGATCTTGATATTCCTTCCGGTTCAACTGTCGGCATCGTCGGTGGTACCGGTTCTGCAAAGTCTTCCCTCGTTCAGTTGATTCCTCGTTTGTATGACGCAACAGAAGGATCCGTTCGCGTGGGCGGACGCGATGTACGCAATTATGACCTCGACGTCTTGCGTTCTGAAGTTGGTATGGTTCTGCAAAAGAATATTCTTTTCAGCGGTACAATTGCTGAAAATTTGCGCTGGGGAAATCCAAACGCAACCGATGAAGAAATTCGTCATGCTGCACACTTGGCTTGCGCAGATGAGTTCATCGAGCAGTTCCCTGACGGCTATGATTCTCGCGTAGAGCAAGGTGGTTCGAACTTCTCAGGTGGTCAGCGTCAGCGCCTGTGTATCGCACGCGCTTTGTTGAAGAAGCCAAAGGTTCTCATCCTTGATGACTCCACATCCGCTGTCGATACGAAGACGGATGCCAGCATTCGTCAGGCATTTGCCCGCGAGATTCCAGAAACGACCAAGATTATCATCGCGCAGCGCATTAGCTCAGTCGAGCATGCTGATCAAATTATCGTGATAGATAACGGCCATATCTTGGATCACGGAACTCACGAACAACTCATGCAAACATGCGATGAATATCGCTCCATTGCTCAGTCTCAGGCAAAGGGAGGTTCTATCGATGAGTAAGACAGATACCCAGAAAAATGATGATAACTCCCAGATGCAAGCTTCTGCACAGGATAGCTCTCACAAGAATTCTCATGACGGTGGTGACAAGCGTCAGGGTGCGAACCCAGGCACTCTCCGTCGCTTGATGAAGATTCTCATCTCGGGAAATAAAGCAGCTCTTTCCTTAGTAGTCGTATGCATCGTTATCGGTGCAATCGTCAATGCAAGTATGGCATTGTTTGTACAGGTGCTCATCGACCGTTACATCTTGCCATTAATCGGAACGAGTAACCCTGACTTTGCACCATTGGCACAGGTTTTGGGCATTATGGCAGCCGTCTACGCAGCTGGCGTACTGACGAATTTGCTGTATGCTCGTATCCTCGTTCGCGTAGAGCAAGGAACTTTGAAGAAGATCCGTGATGACATGTTTGAGCATATGCAAAAACTGCCTATCCGATTCTTCGATACTCACCAAAATGGTGACATCATGAGTTTCTACACTAACGATACCGACGTCTTGCGCCAGGCCATTTCCCAGTCGATTCCAGCAGTGTTCTCTTCTGCCATTTCTATGACAGCAGCTCTTGTATCAATGTTCTACTTGAGCGTGCCATTCGCAGTAGGCACACTGGCATACACCGTTATCGTTGTGCTCGTTATCCGCTATATCACATCTGTTTCCGGACGTTACTTCGTTAAGCAGCAGAAAGCTCTCGGCGATGTGAATGGTTTTATCGAGGAAGCAATTAACGGCCAGAAGGTCATTAAGGTCTTCACTCACGAAGCTGCATCTCAAGATCAGTTTGACGAGGAGAATGACAAGTTCTTCGACTCTGCTTTGATAGCAAACTCATATGGTAACGTCACCATGCCTGTTGTGGGCAACTTGGGCTATCTCTTGTACGTACTTATCGCATTGTTTGGCGCGTATGCCAGCTTGAGTGGATTCCCTAACTTTGGCCTTGCAGGAGCTTCTGCTCTGACCGTGGGTACACTGATTTCCTTCCTGACTTTGTCTCGAAGCTTTATCAACCCAATTGCGCAAATTTCTAACGAATTTACGATGATTATGCTTGCCTTGGCAGGCGCATCTCGTATCTTCACACTGTTGGATGAGCCAGTTGAAGAAGACCACGGCACAGTTACCCTCGTGAACGCAAACATCAAGCCAGATGGAACCATTACTGAAACCGCTAAGCACACCAATGAGTGGGCATGGAAGGTTCCAGCAAACGTCGCCATCCGAAAAGATGTGGCAGAGGTGTCCCAAGCTGTTAATGGTTTGCGCCCTCGCTCTACCTCTCATCTCGTTGATGCAGCGCATAACTCGGCGCTCACCGACCTCGTGGGAAGTATCTCTGCGGAAAGCACCTCATCGCGTAATACTATGCAAGGTGTCGCCGTAGACGGAAGCACTCCAGTTTCTGTAGAAACCGGAAGTTATGTACGTTTGCACGGAGATATCCGTTTCAAGAATGTCGACTTCAGCTACAATCCTGATCGCGAGATTCTGCATGACATTACCCTCTATGCTGAGCCAGGCCAGAAGGTAGCTCTCGTAGGCGCAACGGGTGCAGGTAAGACAACTATTACCAATTTGGTTAATCGTTTCTACGATATCCGCTCGGGTCAGATTCTCTACGATGGCATTGATATCTCGGATATCAATAAGAAGGATTTGCGCCGAAGCCTGGGCGTCGTTCTGCAGGATGTTCATCTCTTTACTGGTACGGTCATGGACAACATCCGCTACGGCAACCTTGAAGCAACAGACGATGAGTGTATCGAAGCAGCAAAGCTTGCAAATGCTGATGGATTCATTCGCATGCTTCCACAGGGATATAACACCATCATCTCGGGTGATGGTAGCGGACTGTCCCAAGGTCAGCGTCAGCTCATCTCTATCGCTCGTGCAGCAGTAGCTGATCCTCCTGTCATGATTCTCGATGAGGCTACATCGTCCATCGATACTCGTACTGAGGAAATCGTCCAAGCTGGTATGGATGCCTTAATGGAAGGTCGAACCGTTTTCGTTATTGCACACCGCCTGTCTACCGTGCGCAATTCGGATGTCATTATGGTTATGGATCACGGCCGCATCATTGAGCGCGGTACCCATGACCAGCTCATCGCCGAAAAGGGTCAGTACTATCAGCTGTACACGGGAGCTTTCGAGCTTGAGTAAAAGCACCCTGTACGCGAATTAAAAATTGCCTGTCATACATAACGTATGGCGGGCAATTTTTTATGTGTTCATGAGGTTAAGCAGCTCAAAACAACCCCATATATGACACAATGCGTCGCTCTTTTTGCTAAAAGATCGTTGCAATTATTGAACTTCACTCATGCTCACAAAGTTGTGCGTTGTGGATCCACCCCACAACGCACAAGGGCAGTCATCTGACTGCCCTCACGCTTTCGAGTTTTGTTTCTCGACTCTTGTCTCGATATTTTTTACTTTCCGATAACCAAGTAACGTAGGCCAAGTACTACGACATATGCTACGCATACTGCGACGACGATAATACTTCCAACCTGGCCCATTACATCAGCGACAAGACCCATAATTGGTGGAATAATTGCACCGCCGACAAGACCCATAATCATCAAACCAGAAATTTCATTCTGACGCTCAGGAAGATGGTTCAGTGCGCGAGACAATGAGATACCGAAGACATTCACATTACCGAAACCAATAAGGAAAGTCGCAGTCCAAAATGCCCATACTGGCGGATTGCTTGGAGTCAGTGCAAAGTAGAAGTACAAAACTACTGCGACAGCCATTGCGATACCGCAAATGCGAAGACCCAGCTTGTTGCTGATACGCTGCAATGCAATTCCGCCCACGAAGCTACCAATCATACGGCCAGCGAAATAAACCATTGTTGCAGCAGTTGCCGTACTCAAAGCGATATCCGTATTTTCCATCAAAATACGTGGAGCTTGTGCATTGATACCCACATCGATGCCCGTATGCGCGATAATTGCTAGGAAGCACAGCAAAACTGTACGATCGGTCAGCAAACGCAATGCGCTACCGAAAGTTACCTTTGTAGCAGTTGGAGCTGGTTCTTCGATGCGGTCAAAGTGCAAAGCGAGCGCACCAATCACAGAAATGACGAAGCAGATAACGTACACGCCCCACCATGCACTGAATTGAATCATCATCCATGATGCAACGTATGGAGCAATCAACGACGCAATTGCCTTCACAAACTGGCCAGTTGTCAGCATGGAAGCCAGACGATCACCCGTGACGAAAATAGTCATCAATGGATTCAGCGAGACCTGCATCAAAGCATTACCAATGCCCAGCAAGCAGAAGGAAATAACGATAAGAACAAAACGAGCCGTTCCGCCAGTAAACACATACGCGAGCACCGGCATCAGGGTTGCAAGAGCTGTGATCCACGTCGCTGCGATAACGGTATTTCGACGGCCGATACGGTTCATTACAATGCTGGTAGGAATCGACAGCACAAGGAACCAGAAGAACACCATCGTCGTGAACAGGTTCGCTGTCGAGTTTGATAAGTTAAATTCAGGCTTAATATAATTGGTCGCAGTTCCCACGAGATCTACGAATGCCATTACGAAGAACGCAACGAATAGTGGGATAATTTGCACAAATTTAGTTGTGCTGGCTGCCTGTAAATGTGCAGTGCTCACTTGAGTATCCGAAGAAGCCATGTCCGTCTCTTCTCTCTTCCGTGTAATGCGCACTCTTCCATGCCTCCATGCCTGTGAATGGACGTCTGAACTCATATCAGCGCAACTTATCAGCGCAAGCCGAATTACCCATCTTGTCGATGGAACTCCGTCAGGGAAAGTCGTCCATAAGCATACGTGCGAGGAGCAGTACGAAACTATTCGTACATCGCAACTTCACAAGAGCGAGACGTGATGCGTCGAGCCCCATGGAAAGTGAATAGAATTCACGATGCATTACATTTTGAAAACGATTGCATAACCAGATTACCCTATAACCTCGAGCACTCCAGCAATCTTCTCTCGGACAGATACAGAATGCACAAATTCGTCCATACGAGAGAATACTGGCGAGATACCCATATAAAACATATAAAAAGTCGAATTCAGGAAAAAATATGCCCCGTTTATCTCAGTATTTCGACTGAAATTACGGGGCTCAACGCTCTCAATACGTTAATCCATCTTGAATTCATCTCGCGCAAAAGCGAAAACCTAACGAGGACGCGAAACAGCAACCTGCGCCGCCGCTTTTGCCAAAGTATCCAACTTCTCTAACTGCGAAATTTGCTCAGAAGAACTTTCCGGTTCGAAAACACCATAGCGATGCTCTGCAGCTTTACGAATAAGCAGATCTGCGAGCTGAGGGTTTTTTGGCAAAACTGACCCGTGCATATACGTACCAATGACGTTATATCGGCGAGCGCCTTCGGTGTAATCACGGCCGTTATTGCCCGTTCCTTCTGCGGACACTTCTGCCCATGGAACGGTTGGCTCGTCGCCATTGGGACTGTCAAAATTGTTATCATCCGTATGAACGAAAGTTTGCCCCGAATGATTCTCATAACCGACGATATCGCCGCATTCACTCGTTGTCTCGACGAGATTTCCAATCATACGAACGTCTTGTCCGATCGTATGCACGCCCAAGAGGTTAATTCCCGGCAAGCGTTTTCCTTCACGAGTTTCAAAATATTCGCCAAATAATTGGTACAACCCGCAAATAACGAGCATAGGTACGCCTTCGCGCGCCAAATCATGAATATTCTGAGAACGCGAGAACAAATCCTCACTAATGATGGCTTGACCCTTGTCTTGACCGCCGCCACCCAAGATAAGATCGACATGCGCAGGCCACGCATCGCCTACATTGTATTCATGAATGCGTGGCTCATAGCCGTATAACCGTGCACGCAATTCGACGGTTTTGACATTTCCTGTATCCCCGTAAATATTCATATCCTTGGGATACAGCGACACAATATCTAATACGCGAGTATTTTCAGTCATTACAACCCCGCATCCTCAACATGAGCGATATGTCCTAAACTCTTGCGCGCTGCCAGCATAGCAGTATACGTGCAGTAGATATACTTATCCGTTCCGCGCGTCTGAGCGACAAATTCTTTAATAGCCTCATCGATGTGATCATTAACTGTATGGACGTCGACGCCATCATATGCGAGACGAAGAGCCATATCCGTAGCGCGAACGCCTGAAACCTCCCGCACTCCGGTGTCCTTCAAATACGTAAAGTCCACATCCCACAGCCAGCTCATATCGCGGCCGTCTGCATATTCGTCGTTAATGATAATCATGGTGCTATGCTGTGCGGCATCGAAAGACTTGAGCGCAAGCCTAAAGCCCATCGGGTTCTTAACCAAAATGAGCTCGACTTTATCACCATCAACCATAATGGATTCGCCACGGCCGAAAGCAGGTGTCACCGTAGATACTGCGCGAATCAGCTGTGGATAGAGCGAATCATTGTGCTTATCATAAGAGTCCTGAGCATGCTGGGTAGTCGTCGATGCACAATCGTTCATCACGGCTTCCACGACTGCGAGCGCTCCTGCTGCATTAAAAGCGTTATACACGCCTTCGAGCTTCAAATCTGTTTCGTACGTTTTCGATTCATCTGTTGGTTCACTTACTGATTCTGCTGTTGGTACAGTTCCCTCATCAAACGCAAAAGTAACGTGATGACCATCTACTGCAGTGAGTATCACCGCAGCTGGACGGTAATGTGCCAAATCAAACGACTGCGCCGAGTCTGCATCCTCATGCGCAGCAGCTTCATGCATCGTGTCATCAGACGGGAAGAAACTGACTAAGTTATCTGCAAGACCGTAATACGCGATGCGCGTTCCGCTTGGTACAGTTTCCGCCAATTGAGCAATGCGCGGGTCTTCACGATTGAGGACGACAGTTCCCGTCGTCGCACGCGCTACGGCTGCCAGCATAGTAGCCGTGGTATCAATTTCGCCAAATCGATCGAGCTGATCGCGCAAAACGTTGAGAAGCAGCGAGTACCGAGGCTTCACTTGCTTAACAAAATGAACGGCATACGCTTCGTCCAGTTCTAGCACTGCGATATCCGCATGTAATTGACCGCGCATGTCCACAGCATCCAGCAGAGCTGACACGACACCGCGAGTAAAATTCGATCCCGTCGGATTCGTGAAAACGCGCAAACCGAGCTGTTCAAGCATCGCTGACACAATGCGGGTCGTCGTCGTTTTACCGTTCGTTCCCGATACCAGCACGACTCCATAAGGCAATTGTGCCAATGTTCGTGCCATAAAATCTGAATCGATAGACTCGATAATGCGACCTGGCAACGCCGTTCCGCCGCCACGCATACGTGCTACAGCGCGAACTGTTTTACCGATAACAGGCGTAAATGCAGAAAAAACTGAGCGAGCCATACGAATCACACTCCCTGGCTGTAATCTTGAGCCATATCCACGAATCGGGACAGATGGCCTTGGAATGCCAAAGTAAATACAGCCGTTGGACCGTTACGATGCTTAGCCATAATGATGTCAGCTTCGCCAGGACGATCTTCTGAATCATACGCATCCGGACGGTGAACCAGCATAACCACGTCCGCATCCTGCTCAATAGAACCCGACTCACGCAAATCCGAAATCATAGGCGTACGGTCGGCACGCGCTTCAGCACCTCGGTTCAGCTGAGAGAGCGCTACTACAGGCACTTCCAATTCCTTTGCGAGGAGCTTAAGCGAACGCGAGAATTCGGACACTTCTTGCTGACGCGATTCGACACGTTTACCTGAACTCATCAGCTGCAAATAATCGATGACAACCAGTCGCAATCCTTGCCTCGAAAGGCGGCGGCACTTGGAGCGAATTTCCATCATGCTCATATTTGGCGAATCATCGAGATACAGCGGAGCTTGAGAGATGCGATCTTGGAAGGCATTGAGCTTTCGCCACTCGTCTTCATTGATATTTTCCGCATCACGCAAAGCCTTGAGCGGAATGCCCGTTTCCGCTGCAATAATACGCTGGGAAAGTTCCAGCTTGCTCATTTCGAGAGAAAATACTGCCGTAGGAAGATTGTGGTGCAGCGCAGCCGAACGTGCAAAATCAATACCCAGAGTGGACTTACCCATACCTGGACGTCCTGCGACAACCACCATCTGACCAGGCTGCAAGCCGTTCGTCACGTCATCAATATCGTGGAAGCCCGTTGGTACACCAGGGGTTAAAGTTCCCGCCTGGATGTCTTCAATATGGTTCAACGTATCTGCGACAGCTTCGTCAATTGCCTGATAATCTTGGCGCACATGGCCATCGGATAATTGATATACGGAATTTTGAGCAAGATTGACCACTTGCTCTGCATCAGCACTTTCTGCATTAAAGCCCATTTGGGTAATGCGAATACCTGTTTGGATGACATCGCGCAACATCGCATCGCGGTGAACAATTTCCGCGTAATGGATAGCGTTAATTGCCGCTGGGACAGAATGTACCAAACTTGCTAAATAATCAGCACCGTCGACCTTATCCAGCTCTTGCTTAACGCGCAATGTATCCGCAACCAACACAGGATCGACCTGATCGCCTGCTGCAAAGCGTTCGACGATTGCACTATAAATCGTCTGATGCTTCGGAATATAAAAATCGTGAACGTCCACGATTTCGCTGACTTCTGCAATGACGTCATTGCTCATCAACATACCGCCGAGCACTGCCATTTCAGCTGTCTCGTCATAGGGAGGCACTCCTCCAAAAACATCATCGGCGCGGCTATCGCTTCGACCGCGCGAATCATTGCGGTTTTCCCACGAGTTGGAAAAATTACGTCCATTAGTGTTTTCAGGCATAAGCCTATTCTATGCGGTGAGCTGTAGGAATAGCGTAAAGAAATTGCACACAGAGAAATTTTTTACTGTGTATAACTTTTCCCAACACACCGAGTTATCCACAATTTTATGCGTGTCGCGAGTGGATAACTCCCCGTGTTATCCACATTATGCGGATAACACGGTGGATAACATGAGGATAAACGTGTCGAAACTTCTGTGGAAGATTGTCTCCTGCTGTGCTACGTGTGTGCTACGAGCTGATTCATACACGTGATTTTTTTCATCCAATCGTCCGGCTGAGCTCACTCTTGAAACTTTCCACGAACTTTTCAGAAATTTTTACCACGACTCTTTTACCATTAGTCGTATGACCGCACGCGCAACCCAGGAACCATCCCCAGAATCATCTCAGGAAGACCACCAGCACGACGATAATTCATCTGATCAGGCCTCAGCATGGTCATCTCCCATGGCATCATCTCCTGCATCTTCACCCGCGTCTCCCCCTGTGCCATCATCTCCCGTATCCCGCTCAGAAGTTCGACACCAGCTTGCCGCGATAGCTATTCCGACCCTCGGCCAGCTTATCGCTGAACCTGTGTACGTTATGGCAGATACCGCTCTCGTGGGACGCATCTCGGATACAGCGCTTGCAGGACTTTCTATCGGTTCTACTATTGTTCTCACATCTGTCGGACTGTGCCTGTTTCTTGCCTATTCGACCACATCGCGCGTTTCTATGTTGATGGGTGCGGGGCGTACGAAAGAAGGTCTCGAGGCAGGAATGTCTGGAATCTGGCTGGCGACGATTATCGGAATCATCCTGACTATCGCATTGCTTGTCGGCGGTTATCCTTTGAGTTATGCGCTCGGAGCGCGTGGCGAAATTCTCGACAATGCCGTCTCTTACATTCACACTGCAGGATTGGGAATTACGGGAACTCTCATTGCCTATGCGGCGAACGGCATGTTTCGCGGGCTTCAAAAAGCAGGCATTACCTTATGGTCTGCTGTCATAAGCGCTGTGGCAAATGTCATTTTGGACGTACTCTTTATCTTTATCTTTGGCTGGGGAATTGCCGGATCAGGCATCGCGACAGGAATTGCGCAGTGGCTGATGTGCGCAATTTTACTCGTCTACCTTGCGCCAATTGTGCGGACAAATTCTGTAAGCGCTCGACCAGATTTTAGTAGTGTACGTTCGAGTGCGAGCGATGGCTTCCCACTCTTTATCCGTACAGCGGCACTTCGAATTGGCATGGTTGCAACTGTTATCGTCGCCACATCTATGGGTCGTTCCGTGCTGGCAAGTTATCAGGTTATTAATTCGTCTTGGAATTTAGCACTCAATATCCTTGACGCTATTGGTGTTGGTGGGCAGGCTCTGATTGGCACAGCTTTGGGAGCTCGCGATATTCCACGTGTTCGCGCTCTTCTCAAGGAAATTGAGCGAACGAGCATTCTCTGGGGAGTGTATGTAGGCGTTCTCTTCGCTGCATTTGGCTGGTTTGCCGCAGGGCTGTTCACCACTCAAGCTGATACTGCGTATATTATTTCCGTGTGTGCTGTCGTTGTAGGATTATTCTTCCCTTATCACGGATGGCTGTGGGCGCTCGACGGCGTACTTATCGGCGCTGGAGATTTTGTCTATCTTGCAAAAATGTGCATACTTGCTTCGCTGGGACATATCACCGTCCTCGTCAGCACCTTCTTCGCATTGCAGTATTTCCACGCAAGTGACATCATTCAAGCCGTGTGCTTGTGGCTCGTCTTCAATATCGTTTTCATGGGAATTCGCGGAATTGGTAATATCCTTCGCGCCCATGGTGATACGTGGATCACCGTTGCTCTTCAGCGAGCGCAATAATTCACAAAAGGAGAGATATACAAAGCTGGTATGGAGTGACAATTCCATACCAGCTTGTTTTTAGAGCGCTTCTGCTCCCGTTTCACCTGTTCGTACACGCGTGACGGATTCTACAGGGATAACCCATACCTTTCCATCGCCAATTGTCTGCGTGCATGCAGCATCACAAATTGCTTGAACGATATCATCGACGCGAGCATCTTCCGATACAATTTCAAAACGAACTTTCGGCAAGAAATCGACATCTACTTGAGTTCCGCGGAAAACTTCCGTATGACCATGCTGCCGTCCGTACCCGTTTGCCTCAGAAATTGTTAAACCATGAATTCCGATGAGTGCAAGTGCATCTACAACATCATCAATTTTATCTGGCTGAATAATTGCCGTTATCAGTTTCATCGTGCCCTCCTATGCAAGGATAATGACGTTCCTGCGAAATCATACGAGCGTTCGCCATGATGAGCGATATCCACGCCTGTGAGTTCTTCATAAGTGCTCACTCGCCATCCCATAGTCTTCTCTAACGCGAATGCGATGACAAAAGTGACAGCTGCTGAGAAAACGATAGCGATAAGCGCGATAACGATCTGAACGAGAGTCAAGCGGATATCACCTGTCGTAAAGAGACCGTGATTTACTGCAAAGAAGCCTACAAGAACAGTTCCCAGCACGCCTCCGACACCGTGAACGCCCACGACATCCAGCGAATCATCAATTCCGAAAACGAATTTCATGCCAATTGCATAGCAGCACACTGCTCCGACGACGAGTCCGATAAGAATAGCCCACCATGGAGCAACCACATCAGCAGAAGGTGTAATGCCTACAAGACCAGCAACCATACCGGACGCTGCGCCTACCGGAGTTGCGTGACCGGTGCGGAACTTTTCCACAGCCAACCATCCGAGAGTCGCGCTTGCTGCGCACAAGGTCGTAGAAATAATGGCGTATGCTGCCACTCCGTTTGCCGCAAAAGCAGATCCACCGTTGAAGCCAAACCAGCCAAACCATAGGAGGAATGCACCTAAAAGAACGAAAGGAACGTTGTGAGGCTTGAATGGAACTGTGCCGAATCCTTGACGACGACCCACAATCATCGCGATAATCAACGCCGCAACTGCCGCATTAATGTGGACAACGGTTCCACCTGCAAAATCATGCGCTGATACGCCAAACAGTTTTGAAATAGCACCATCCGCCGAAAGCAAACCATTATTCCACACCATATGAGCAAGTGGGGCATAATCGAAAATTGTCCATAACACTGCGAAAACCAGCCATGTGCTGAACTTAATACGCTCTGCCAGAGCTCCACTAATCAGCGCAACGGTAATTATCGCAAAAGTCATTTGGAAAAGAACATCGACGGTCAGCGGATATGAGCCAGAATTCGAGGTCGCAGATGTCGTGAAAACTCCATCATGAACGGTAATTGTTCCATTTAAGAAACCGGCAGTGAAAGGATTACCGAAAATTCCTCCCACGGATTTTCCACCGTAAGCAATCGACCAACCACACCCAACCCATGTAATAGCGACGACGGCAATTGCTCCCACCGACAGCATCAGCATATGCAAAATTGCTTTTGCGCGAACCATTCCCCCATAGAAGAACGCAACGGCTGGTGTCATCAGGAAAACGAGAGCACTCGCAACGAGCATCCACGTTGTGTCACCAGAATTCATGGTTCCCTCCTTTGACTGTATCTCTATGTTCTCTTCGTTTGCCTCACTTGTGCACTCGCGCATGACACACCTTCACGCGTATATTCACAAAAAGGAGGAAGCTGTCTTCACCCGTCATGTATGTGTTCAAACGAGCTCATGACCGAAGTGATGTCATTATCAAAGGACATTCATATTAAGAAAAAGTGCGGTGGATATAACGAAAACGTTACAACCACCGCACGTATGTATCTATTATGTTTCGAGCAGCCCACCCGCGTGAGTAAATGCATGAGTAAACGACTGTCTAAAACGTCTACCTACAATGCAAACAATTCGTACGCTCGTATGGAGGGCTATTCGTCACATTCTGCTCTTAATTTAATTGCATTAATTGCCTAAAATTCCGTCGACAAAGCCTTCTGCATCGAAACGAGCCAAATCATCTGGACCTTCTCCAAGACCGACGAATTTCACAGGAACTCCGAGCTCGCGCTGCACTGAAATAACAATTCCACCCTTTGCAGAACCGTCCAACTTTGTCAGCACGATACCCGTAATACCAATTGCTTCAGCGAAAACCTTCGCCTGAGCCATACCATTTTGTCCCGTTGTCGCATCAAGCACGAGAAGGACTTCGCCCACAGGAAGTTTCTTTTCAACCACACGACGAATCTTGCCCAACTCGTCCATAAGGTTTGCCTTATTTTGCAAACGACCAGCAGTATCCACGATAAGAACCTGAGCATGAGTATTTTCTGCCTCTTGCGCCGCATCAAATGCCACTGAAGCGGGATCAGCGCCATCCTTATCACTGCGCACGACTGGAACGCCGACGCGGTCTCCCCATGTCTGCAATTGCTCCGCAGCAGCCGCACGGAATGTATCAGCAGCACCGAGAACGATGCGATCAATTCCTTCTCCGATAAGCAAACGGGACAACTTACCCGTCGTTGTCGTCTTACCCGAACCGTTAACGCCGACCATCATAACGACCTGTGGGAGGGCATCTTCTGCCGAAGAATTCTCAGGATTCTTTTCCATCTCCAGACGGCGGTCATATACGTTACCGTTCTTGTCAGTTTGAACTGCATCCAGCAATTGTTCACGAAGCATTCCGCGAATTGCATCCGCATTTTGAGCATCACGCACGCGAGCATCGCGACGAAGCTCTTCCACAATTGTCATCGATGTATCCGCGCCAACGTCTGCAAGAAGCAATACATCTTCAAGTTCTTCCCAGTCGGATTCAGACAAATTATCGCGGGTCAAAATGCCAAAAAGTGCCTTGCCAAATGGATTTGACGAATGAGACAGTCGAGCGCGCAAACGTTCCATGCGCGATGTGCGATTTTCTGGGATATCGCGCTGTGGCTGTGCGGTCTGTTCTTGAGCAGCTTCTGAAGGCTCAGCGCTCTGCGCTGATGCTGATGCTGACTGAGCATCAGCCTGCTTTCCTTCCCGACTCTCAGACTCAGCCTTTTCAGCTTTTTCAACAACTTCAGCAGCTGAAGCAGCTTCTGAAGCTTTCGCATTGTTGCGACGATTGCTCACAGTAGCCCACACGATGAGGCCAATGCCCACAATCAAAATAACAGCGGCGACAAGCGCCCACACTACATGAATATCCATAATCTACTTCTTCTACAGCTTTCTACAATGTCCACAGTTTCTTAGCCAAGGATGCCACGGTCACCAAGACTTCTGACGTGCTAGACGTGCTAGGAGTACTAGACGTATTAACCGTTACACGTACCTGTGCAGTCATACCTTAGACGCCTCTCTCGCGCCTATTTCACATGCACTCCTATTTCAGATGCACAGACACGACAGACGAATTGTCTCCCAAATATACGGGCGTATCTTGAGTAGCATCCTCGCTTGCGTTCTCGCGCAACTGAGCAGCAACCTCACGAATATCTTCCTGAGGCTCATACGCACGCGGAATTCCAGCCATACGCGGAATTGTTTTCACTTGTGGTTCAGGATCTTCATCACGCTCAACGGAGCTAATGCCGCTCGCCTGATTATTGATAACAGCTTCGCCTTGTGCCCAACGCACGATGAAGTACACGAGCACGCCGACGACAATCAGCCAAAAAAGTATTACCAGCATTCCGAATCTCATAATGCCAGTTTACATGACCCCACTAGAGGCACCAATATCCATCAGCCATTGACGCAAATCATTGCACTCGTCAAGACTGACCGCATGGTCAAGAGTTTTGTATTCACACATTTTGAGGAACGAATTTTCTTCCAAAAATGCCGCCAAAGTATTGGACTCAAATCGCGCGATGACGTCGTCACGAAGACCATATCCATAAAATACAGACGGTGACTTCAATTGGAATTCCTTATCGGCATCATGCGTACCATCGACAATTCCCGGTGCCAAGAAACCAGACAAGCACGCAGCCGCCTTATATCGCTGCGGATTAATCCTCATGAGATGAACTGCGAGCGCTCCTCCTTGAGAGAAACCACACGGAATAACCTCACGCTCATCAGGAATAAAATCGTTCACCCAATTATCAATGGAGACAGCAGCCGCATACATATCACGGTCTCGATCTTCTCCCGCGGGCACGGCTTCGTGGAACCACGAAAAAGCTCCCTGAGTACGCGATGCAAGCGAGTTCGCATCCTCATCCATAAAAATTCCCATATCATCTGGGTCAATGAGTGTCAGCGGACCGCGCAAAGACACGTAATCACTGTGAGGAGAAACATAATTACCAAAAAAATCTGCGATATCTTCCTCGTTTGATCCCCATCCGTGCAGCAAAACGAATAATGGGCGACGAGGATTATTCATTCCTCGACCGCGAGAAAAGAGCGCATTGGTGACTTGTAATTCATCACCATAATGTCCCGAAACAGCCGTTGCTGCTCTGCCGGGTTCAATCGGAGTGTGATTCATGCTTCTACTGTAATCCTTGAGTTGGCTTTATGGCGAGAGTGCGACGGTCAATTGTGCAAAAATCTCACGAGGTGGAACTAACACGATACACTAGAAGTATGCTTTTAGGTGATCACGATATTGTGCGGGCTCAATCCGAGGGCAGCATTTCTTTGACGCCATGGACTCCTGAGATGGTTCAGCCAGCGTCTATTGATGTGCGCCTCGACCGTTTCTTTAGGGTTTTCAATAATCACAAGTACACCTATGTCGATCCAGCGGAAGATCAAGGCGATTTGACAGAACTTCACGAAGTGGATGCTGACCAGCCTTGGATTCTCCATCCAGGTGAATTCATTTTGGGCTCGACATATGAGTATGTGAAACTTGGCGATTCTATTGCTGCTCGTCTCGAGGGTAAGAGCTCGCTCGGCCGTTTGGGCATTTTGACCCACTCGACTGCAGGATTTATCGATCCTGGCTTCGAAGGTCACATTACTTTGGAGCTTTCCAATGTGAGCACTTTGCCTGTGAAGCTGTGGCCGGGAATGAAGATCGGCCAAATGTGCTTCTTCCAGTTGTCAAGTCCAGCTGAGCATCCATACGGCACATCCCATAATGGTTCTCATTATCAGGGACAGCGCGGTCCAACCGCTTCGCGTTCGTATGTCAATTTCTATAAAACGGATGTATCGGGAGATTTAACATACAATGAGCAGTAATCTCACCTCTCGTAATTCGTCTCACAGTACGTCACGCGCACAGACCATTCAGTCCTTGCGACGAGTGTCTGCATATGCGGGAATTATTTGTGGCGCAATTTTCGTCGTGTTGACCATCCTCGTCTGGCCGGGGCTGACCCGCGGATGGGATTTGGGAATTACGCAGGGAATTGTGGCTCATCGAAATGGCCTCTTTAACTTCTTGGCACCATTGTTCTCACGCATCGGCGGTACGGTCATTGTTCTTATTCTTGCAGTTGCATCATTGGGGATTTTGGCATGGCGCAAGCATTGGCTGCAAGTGAAGATTCTTTTTGCAGCTTTGGCTGGTGACGTTATTATCGTTACGGCATTCAAGCGTTTGGTCAGCCGCCCACGTCCAGATCAATCCTTCTGGCTGGGATCTGTCGAAGATCAGCAGTCTTTCCCATCGGGACATTCTGCAAATAACACTGTGTTCTGGCTTACTCTGGCAATCATTATCAGCACTCTTGCTAAGACAGAGATTGAACGTGCATGGGCTCGTGCTTTTAACGTTGTCGCTGTTCTGATGCCACTGTTCATTGGTCTGAGCCGAATTTACGTCGCTCATCACTGGACCACTGACGTTCTTGCAGGATGGTCGCTGGGTATCGCGTGGACTGCGCTCGTTGCGTGGGTGTATTTCGGTGAATTGGCAAAACTCAATGCTCGCTCGAATCGCCCAGCTCGTTCAGTAGCATCATCTGCATCATCCGTATCATCTTCTCAGGATTCAGAATAATTTTTAACTCTCGAAAGGGGTACACATGTCACGTTCCGGTTTAGCAAAGTTGCTCGCGGGCGCTGCAGCAGTCGCAGGCGCAGCATGGGCTTTTGATAAGTATGCACGTCAGAAGTTCCAGCGTTCTGGTCTTTCTGTCGCTGTAAATAAGTCTTTGGAATTGTATCCTCGCCGTACTGTACAGCAGGAAATGGCGTGGCTCGATGAGCACAAGGGTACAGAACGAAAAAATGCTGGTCTTCCAGGCGTCGTACTGAAGTCGGGAATCGCATCATTGTATGACGATGGCAATGATACTGACTCTGAAACATTCGGCATGAGCACGTATCGTTTCGCTCCGAAGGATTTCAACAGCACTATTGCTCCTCACACCACGATTTTGTTCATACACGGCGGAAGCTACGTATCGGGTTTTGATGCATTCCACATCACTTTCTTGACACGATTGGCAAATCGTCTTGGCGTCAATATTCTTGCGCCTGATTACAACCCAGCGCCATATGGAACTGCTGCTGATGCATTCCGTCAGATCACTGCTTTGTATACTCAATTCCGCGAATTAAACCCACACGAGAAGGTTATTCTCATGGGCGATAGCGCTGGAGCTGGTATGGCTTTGGGACTTGCTCTTGACTGGGCTGCAAAGAAGATTCCAGCTCCTGAAGGAATTATCGCTGTCAGCCCATGGGTTGATGTCAACCTCTCTAACCCAGAAATTGAAGCATACACAGAGCGCGATCCTATGCTTGTCGCAGATACTTTGCGTATCGATGCTCGCGAATGGGCAGATGCTTGGAGCATGAGTGATCCACGCATCTCGCCAGCTTTCGGTGACCTCAAGCTGCTGAAGGATTCTCAGGTGACTATCTTCGTTGGCACCGATGAGATTCTCTTCCCAGATGTCACTGATTTCGCAACTCGTTTGACTTCCGCAGGTGTCCG
Organism: uncultured Alloscardovia sp.; assembly: GCA_963543015.1. GTDB lineage: Bacteria > Actinomycetota > Actinomycetes > Actinomycetales > Bifidobacteriaceae > Alloscardovia. Next base: position 177,607 of record CAUTYZ010000003.1, on the reverse strand, counting down.
CACAAAGCTTCATGTCGGCGAGAAGATGATTCACGATTATCCATTCCTTCCACTTCCAGAAGCAAAGGAATCTTTCAGCCAGATTGAAATGGCTGTTATTGAGGCAATTGTGGACTAATTACACGCTCTAAAGCACAATAATGGGTCTGAGTGCACATCTCAGACCCATTTTCATACCTGCAAGCGGGTATACAAAGAGCGGCTGAATTCATAGGAATCCAACCGCTCCATTGTCACCTGTCGTTACTCGAACTCGACTAGGAGTTTCCTCGCGTTACTTCTGTCGGTTACCCATCATTCGTGCTACGAGCTTATACAGCTCCGACAGTACGAAGACGGATGCAGCGAGCGCGATAGCTTCCAGCCATTGACGTGGAGCCAATGGAGTTGTGCCGAACGCTTCATTCAACACTGGAGTGTAAATTACGACAAGCTGCAGAACGACGGACAGCGCAATTGCTCCCCACAGCCACATATTCGAGAACATTCCCTTGAATGCAGACTGTGTAGCAGAGCGTGATGCCAACGCATTAAAGAGCTGAGCGAAGGCCAAAATCGTGAAGCCCATAGTACGAGCCATAACGAGCGCATCAGCATGACTCATTCCGATAATGGAATCGTCGGTGACAAGACCGCCAGGCAAGTACAGATCAATACCAATCAATGTTGCAGCTGCCATCACAACGCCGATGAAAGCGATATCTGCCCACATCGCAACATCGATCACTCGATCACTCATCTTTCGAGGAGCTCGACCCATCACGTCATCCGTTTGACCGTCCACACCCATAGCAAGAGCTGGGGCAGCATCTGTCAGAAGATTAATCCACAAAAGCTGAGTTGCCAGCAGAGGAACGGTTACACCCGTTGTAGTTGGGTCACTAATACCCAATACTCCAGCCAATGCTACGCCGAAGAAGACTGTGAATACTTCGCCGACATTCGAGCTGAGCAGGTAACGCAAGAACTTACGAATATTATCGAAGATAACTCGTCCTTCTTGAACAGCCGCAACAATTGTCGAGAAGTTGTCATCTGCAAGAATCATTTTTGCAGATTCCTTCGTCACTTCAGTACCAGTGATACCCATAGCGACACCGATATCCGCAGATTTCACTGCCGGAGCATCATTGACACCGTCACCGGTCATAGCGACGATATTTCCCTGTGACTGAAGTGCGTTAACGATACGCAACTTATGCTCTGGAGCCACGCGCGCATATACGGATACTTCATTTACCGCTTGGTTAAATTCTTCATCCGACATCGCATCCAGCTGATCGCCTGTCAAAGCGCGACGACCCGTACGCTGTGCTACTTCTTCATCGATAATTCCCAAATCGGATGCAATGCGAGCAGCAGTCAGCGGGTGATCACCCGTAATCATAATGGTGCGAATACCCGCGCGATGTGCTTCAGCGATAGAATCACGAACCTCGGTACGAGGAGGATCAATGATACCCACCATGCCGAGCCAAATATAATCGCGTTCGACTACATCGGATTGCTCAGAAATATCTTGAACATGACCATTCTCGTCACGCTCAATGCCTTCAATATCGGCTAGACGAGTCACGTTCAACGGACGATATGCCTGCCCCAAAGTTCGGTATGCTTGCGAGGACAAACGTTCTACTTGGCTCAAAATCGACGCACGATCTTCATCCGTTAATGGACGGACGTGACCGTTAACCTCAATTGCCGAGCAGTGGGACAAAAGCACGTCAGGAGCGCCCTTAGCAAATGCTGTCATCGTATCGCCGCCAGAAGTATCATGAGCAATTACAGTTTGCATCTTTCGTTCGGATGTAAATGGAATTTCTGCCACGCGCTCCATACCCTGGTAGTTATCCAACGCACGAATCTTGCGAGCAGCGACCAAAACAGACGCTTCCGTAGGGTCACCAACGATGCTCCACTGAGTCTTCTCCTCTGCTTCGGATTGGGAATGAGAATCTTCAGAAGAATGGCGCAATTCTGCATTATTTGCAAGAGAACCTGCAGCCAATGCAGCCACAACTTCACTACGAAGCGATGATGTGGATGGAACTTCACTTCCGTCAATGTTCACCAAAACACCCTGAGGCACATAACCTGTACCCGTCAGCTTCACTTCGCCGCTTGGAGTAATCACTGTTTCGACAGTCATTTCATTGCGTGTCAATGTACCCGTCTTATCCGAGCAAATTACCGATGCAGATCCTAATGTTTCCACAGATGAAAGCTTCTTAACAATGGCATTATGACGAGCCATGCGCTGTACGCCCAATGCAAGAACGACCGTCAAAATTGTCGCCAAGCCTTCAGGAACCGCGGCCACAGCAAGAGATACTGCGAGAAGGAGAGACTCGATGACGTCTTGTACGCTCGTGAAGCCTTCCAAAAGCCACAGCGCTACAAGCACAACCACTGCGATGAGAACGACAGCAATTCCCAAAATGTGAGAAACGTTGTCCATCTCCTTTTCCAAAGGAGTTGCTTCCTCATCAGCCTGCGAAAGCATATCTGCAATCTTGCCGACCTGAGTATCCATACCTGTCGAGGTAACAATTGCTCGACCCGTTCCTTGAGTAATCGATGTGCCGTTAAAGACCATATTGGTCCGGTCACCCAGAGACTTCACTGAGTCGAGAGTGGTAACCTTCTTTGCAACCGGCAATGATTCTCCAGTCAGCGATGCTTCCGCAATACGCAAACTCGCAGCCGCAAAAAGACGACCATCAGCGGATACCGTATCGCCTTCGCCAAGAATGAGAACATCACCTGGCACGACATCTGCTGTAGCGATTGTCGTAACGCGACCATCACGCAAAACCGTCGTATGCGGTGTCGCCATCTGAGCCAAAGCCTCCACAGCAGCTTCCGCGCGGTTCTCCTGAATATATCCAAGAACTGCGTTCACAATCAAAATAAGAATGATAACAATGCAGTCAAAAGGAAGCGGTTCTGCTTCGCTCGAATTTGTACTGCGTTCGATAATCCACGCTGCAAACGAAATAGCAGTCGCTGCAAGAAGCAAATACACCAGTGGGTCTTGGAACTGAGCCAAGAAACGCTTCCATGCTGGGTCTTTAGGCTTCGAAGCAAGCGCGTTCGGGCCGAATTTTTCCAATCGCTTCTGTGCTTCAGCAGACGATAATCCATGCTCGATGCTCGTGTTCATAGCACGCTCGACAGTGGCTACTTCACTAATCGAAGGGTCTGAACCGGCAAACGGATTAAGGGATGCGTTCGAAGCGTTGGAAGCAGACGAAGCAGACGTGCGGGAAGAATCTGCAGAAGGGGAACTTGCAGAAGCTGGTGTAGAAACCGTTAGGGAAACTGTACGCGCCGCGGAATCCTCCTGCGACGTTCCAGTTACACCGATTTTCTCGGTCATAACTATCTCCTATGTCCGCCGCAAAGTAGTCAACATATTCTCAGCAGCCGCGCACACAATTCCTTACCCCACATTCTATGCACTCTGCACTCGTCACATCTGACGTTGAGTGCACCCTGTGAGGCATGTATAGAAGTTTGTATGCAAGCTACACAATATATGCTGTGCGGATGCGTTCTATAACTATTGGAAAATATTGTATCGGATTTAATGGATAAGCTTTCATTGGTTATGCCTAGACCGTAAAATTGGAAAAATGACAATGGCACAGAATTTTGGACCAGAAAACGTCCAACCATATGCTGCAGGAAATGCAGGGCAGGAAGGCGCCGCAGCCTCCTTCGCAAACGGCTACGCGCCGATGCAGGTTCCCGGTCAGGCTTATGCTCCACAGCAGTCTCTTCTCATGGCTCCAGTAACGCAGCCGCAGGTGACACTCGTTGCAGCGCCTCGACCTGAGCCGCCAGCAACGACATACTTGCACCCATGGGAGCTAGTACACATGCCCAAATGGTGGAAGGGCTACGGATACAGCGCGACCCTACGTGATACATATCGTAATCCTTGGTGGACTCCTTTAGCCACGGTTTCTTTGGGAGTCGTTCTCTATCAGCTCGTGTCTTTTGCCGTTTTCATCATCATTGGTTTCATCATCGCTGGCCAGCTTGGAACGCAATTGCTGCTGAGCTCTTTCGACCCTTCGTTGGCCCTTGATATGAGCATTTTTGCAGATTTGACCAATCCTATTTCGATTATCTTCTTGTTTGGCTCAGTAGCGGCCATGCTTCCAGGATTTTGGTGGGCCGTTAAAATTATCAAGCGCCAAAGTTTCGGCTCAATTTCCAGCGTTTTCGGCCATCTTCGCTGGGCAGCCCTCGGCAAGTCTACGATTCTCGCTTTTGTTCTTTTCTTCATTCTTAATGGCGCTTCTCTCGCTCTCGACCTTGCTAATGGTGGAAGCGTTGATTTCAATATACCTTCCATTTTGACGATTGTCATTACACTGACAGTCGTTCCTGTCCAATGCGCGACAGAAGAGTACATTTTCCGCGGAATTCTCCTGCAAGGATTTGGCCGTTGGATTCCACGTGCAGCGCATATTCTTGTGCCAATTATTCCGGCAATTATTTTTACCTCTTTGCATAATTACGACTGGCTGGGACTGTCGACTGTCTTCTCGCTTGGTTTAATTACGGGGTATTTGGCAATGTATCTGGGCGGTCTCGAAGCAGGTATCGCTATCCACATTGCAAATAACGTCACCATTGTGCTGTTCCAGTCCATTGGGTTGTATGATTCTTCATCAGACAGCTCGAGCATGTCGTGGATAAGCGTCGTGCTAGATATCGGCATTCAGCTTTTGTTCGCGGCAATTATCGTATGGGCTGCAATGAAGCGTGGCTGGTTCGATAAAGCTGGTCGTGATTTCATTGGTGATGCGACGAAGAATCTTCGCCAGAGCGTGAAGAATCGACGTGCTCAGCGTAAGGCAGCTGCAGCATACGGTTCCGCGGATTATGCATCGGCTCCAATTCCGGGCGCACCACAGAATTATCCATATGGTCAGACGTACGGTCAGCCATATGCACAGCCGCCTCAATATGCACAGTCACCTCTCTATGCGCAGCAACAGTACGGACAGTATCCACAGCCTGTATCAGCACAGCCTACAACTGTGCCATCGCCGTCTGTACAGTCTCCGTCGGTTGTTCCAAGTGCAGTGAGCGTACCGTATTCTGGAGCAGCGCCTGCTCAGAATTTACCTCCGTACTCTCAATCACCATATAGCAATTAAGCACAACATGAGGCTGGTCTTAGCGTTCAGGCAAGACCAGCCCCTGTGTATTAGTTGGTATGCGTATTGGTTTGTATCAGTCACACTTTCAGCGTGACCGCTTTGTAGCCTTTATGCCCACTCGTGACCCTTACGAGGCGGTCATAAACCTTTTATAACCGCCCTCGCAGCTACCTACTCGATTCCCAACCAGCTACGGGTTACTCGCGTGTAATATACCCCCGCAGTTTCGCGTTCCCAGAGGAGACCGATATCTCCATCCGGGCGCACAGACATGCATTGGTACACGTAATGGTATGGGTTATAGCAACGAGTCAGCGCCCATGTACGGCCACCGTCTTCGCTATATCGTAGAACGCCACAGCCACGGTATGGTCGCATCAAGCACGCGTTTGCAAAAAGCACACGGTCTGAGGCTTCGCCATACTTCCAACCTTCTACCTCATCACCTGCCAGCTTTTTTCCTGCTGGTGGCAATGTAATAGCATTCGGCTGGCTGAAAATATCAGGAATTTCTTCGTCAAATTCCAGCTCATCCCATGTCTGGCCACCATCATGGCTGATAGCTTTTCCGACGCGTCCGCTGTGATGCTGGTTTCGGAAGAAGACGATAACGTCTCCATTCTCGTCCTCCACAAATACTGACTCGTGAGTCATTGCATCACTATCGACGATATGAGAAATATCTACAGTATGACCGTTAATAACGCGCGAATCATTAATGCACTGTCCGCAATGCCATGTCTGGCCACCATCATCGGAAAGCAATGCGCCACCTGAGGAATATCGTGGATCAGCAGAGCAGCAATAGAACGGTATAAGCAAACGTCCTGCATGTGGCCCCTTGCTCAGCTGCAATCCGCTTCCCGGGCTCGTTCCTAAGAATCCCATCCACTCTTCGCGAAGCATCCAGTCGATATAGCGCGGCTTTGACCATGTCTGACCATCGTCGTCGGAATGAACTTCGACAAGATAACTCGTGCGCACTGTAAGCAGTGTTTCATGCTCATCGAGTCCCTTCTTGAAGAAGATATTGCCACCTGGCTTACCGTTGAAGGTCACATAGCCATCGCCATCAATGTGATATGCCTGAGCAGGCTGAGCGCTTGGCGAATTTTCTGCATCGCTGTCTACAGAACCATCATCATTGAGGTAGTACGTATTATCGACTGCATCTGTGAGAATTAAACGGCCGTGTTCATCCGTTCCTCGCCTTTGAACCGCATTAGCAAATCCTATGCCTCCTGGGAAATGATCCACGAGGATAATGACTCGTCCTGTATTCCGGTCAACGACCATACACGAGTCAATAAGGCTTGCTCCATCAATGCTTGGGCCATCTTTATCAGGATACGCAATGACTGTCTGGAGTGGCTCCCAATTCTGCCCGCCATCGAGGCTTCGTCGCACGACGAGGTGAATCTTATTTGGAGCATCATTCGATATAACGAGGCGCTGATCAGCACCTGCGATAATAACTCCATTCGGGGTCGTTACCATTGAGGGAATGCGGTAGCTCGCCGACGACTCATATCCTTTGTCGAACAGCGCTGTCGTTGTCAAGGGTTCACGGTGAGACAGAGCTCCGATTTGACCGTCCGTTAGCGCATATGTATAGATTCCGCCACTTCGTACTTCTCCGAAAAGACGAATTCCATGAGTATCTTCACCGATGCTGAAGTAATCAATTCCTCCCACTGCTTCTATCAGATACTGTCCCGGTTGATGGAGCACGAAGAACCCATCCACGTACAAGTCGATAGCACCGCGGAAAGCGCGCACGACGATATCGTGGAATTTTCCGTCATTCCATAATCCTGATGCGCGATATTCATTCCATTGACCATCGACGAGGACCTTATACAAGAATCCGTCATCATCAACAGTCAGGTTCAGTACTTCTGTGCCTTGACGAGATGCAGCGACAATTGTTCCGCATTGATTCATACCGCGCACACGGAAACGAGCGGAAATTGTGCCATCACGCAGAGAATTAATACGTTCGATATCTGTCGATGCTAAGTAGGCTGCAGCGAACTCGATATCCGGCTGAGGACTCACATAGCTGCTATTTACGGCTTCTGAAGTCAATTCCTCATCCAGCACATCGCAGGAAAGAACCTGAATATTGCCCGATTGAGTAAGGAGAAGAGTGGTGTTTTCTTCAGGATGAAGATTCGTAGCGCACGAAAATACCTGATATCCATCGACGTATACCCGCGTACCAAATGTACCGAACACTAAGACAATCTCATGCGAAGGACCCTGAGTGATGCCGTACGTGTCTTCCATATCGAGCGTAATGGAGCCGGCATCCACGACCAAAGCCCCCTGTACAATGGCTAACCGGAACTGCTCGTCATGCTGAGCACTGTGAGCTGCAAGAACTACTCCATCACCATGAGCGGCGACGGTACACCGTATCGACGAGCTACCTTTCGGCCATGAAACGCGTTTTACATCTTCGTAAACCATGTGAATTCCTTTGATATGTTTTCTGTTGTATTGATGAAGTCAAATTTTCTGACAATTCTTTTCTGACAATTGTTTTTACAATTTCTGAGCAAACCATGACGTAATAGTCGTCGGATGCGTAATCGCCGTGCCTACGACTGCCGCCCATGCGCCCATATCCATAACGCGAGCAAGATCATCTGGAGTATGAATTCGACCCTCACAAATAACCGGCAAGGTAGGGAATGCTTTCACCATTTGGTCGAGCAACTCAAAATCTGGACCATCCGTCTTCTCGCGCTCACCGGTATAACCGCTGAGCGTCGTGGAAATAATGTCTGATCCTGCCTCGGCAGCCATACGAGCATCTTCAAAACTCCCGCAGTCAGCCATGACCAATGCACCTTCGCTGTGCAACTCTGCAACTGTTTGCGCGTATGTCAGACCGTCTGGTCGTGGACGTCGCGTTCCATCCAAAGCGATAATATCCGCTCCTGCAGCAGCACAGCATCGTGCATGACGCAATGTCGGAGTGATAAACACTCCTTCATGTCCGTCTTTCCAAATTCCAATGACAGGAACGTCCACTTGTCCTTTAATAGCGCTGATATCCGCCAATCCTTGACAGCGAATGGCGACAGCTCCGCCTAATACAGCCGCTTGAGCCATTTGTGCCATCGTTTCTGGATGGCGTAAAGGTTCGCCCGGATATGCTTGGCAGCTGACAATCAGACCGCCCTTGAGCTTTTCAATGACCGCATGCAACATTGCCTTCTCCTTCGAAATTGCGGTTAATAATGCAAAATTTTTAATTGTTATACAGTATGACGAATGGCTATCTCACACATTGTCACTCGCCATCACCCATTACGGCTATCGCGAATAAACCGTTGAACAGCTACTGCAGCTCCCACAAGAGGCGCGTCATCACCGAGAGTTCCCTGTACGAGAGGTACATGAGCAACGAGTGGAAGAGCAGACCGTTGGAATCCTTCGCGCACTGCATTCCACCACACATCACCTGCCTGAGTGACCGACCCAGAAAGAACGATAATATCGGGGTCAAGGAAGTTTCCCATACCGCCGATGCATTCTCCCAGAGCCGTCGCAGATTCGATAACGATAGAACGGGCAAAGTCTTCGCCATTATTCATACGTTCGACGACTTCAGCACCATGAGCAGCGCTCCTCACGCTTAATTCCAACAATTGTTCACGACGAAGATTGTACAAAGTCGCAAGTCCTGTACCCGATGCCACGGGCTCGATATGTCCCGCATGAGATCCACATGAGCACTCCACGCCTTCACCAAGCCCATGTGTCATATGCCCGACATGACCAGCCACCCCGCGCGTGCCTTGGATAAGCTTGCCTTCCGTAATAATCGCACCGCCAATGCCGGTTCCCACACCGACAGAAAGAACCGTCCGGTATCCAGTACCCGCACCAAACAACGCTTCACCCAAGCCATGAGCACCGACATCGCCGACCATATGGATAGGGATATCGCGAGTTCCCAAACCATGTCGTATTTCTTCGACGACATGACTGCCCGCCCAGCCTGGCATGGTATTCGTCGCAGTAAGAATAGAGCCGGTTACGCTGTCTACTACACCAGCGCTACCAATGCCAATTCCTTGAATAGCAAATCCGTCGCGTTCCGCAGTATCAAGCCGTTCTACTGTCCATTCGACTAGTCGTCGTAAGACATCAGAGCCACCACGCTTCGCATCCGTTGGAATTTTTGCGAAATCATGAACCCCATATGTCGACGAATTCGTACATGCAGTAGTGCTAGCAGTAGTACCACCCCCATCGTCTGCGATGCCACTGCTTTTCGTCATCGTCACGAACGCGCTCGCAATTTTCGTCCCTCCGATATCGAATACGAGGAACGTTTCTTTGCCCTCACTACCTGGCATCATGAATTCACCTCATGACTCATTTCGCTGTGAGTTATTTCGTCGTGAATCACTTCATAGACATGCTTCATGTAATCAGCGCGACCATGAGCATCTGCATCTGCAGGCACACACACCTTCACGCCGACATAACCCTGAGACGTCCAATTTTCCTGCGTGAGCGCAATCTTGACGCATTCACGGATACGTTCAGGTGTCATCAAACTCGACGGTTCATCTATACTCATCGGCAAATGACCATCAATCCACTCATATCCATACTGAGTTGCTTCTGGACCAGCTCCGGAGAACATCAAACCTGACAGCACACCTGCATCCACGCATTGCTGAACGTGCTGCGCTGGCAGATCGGCGCTACGACCCTCCACAGCGCTACGACCCCAATTAATTGTGATTCCCAAATCGTATTCGCGAGCTATATCAATTTCATCCTCAAGCGCGAGGAAACCCTTCTCTGGAGTCTGAGTAGGAATATACGTATCGCAATGCTCGATAACAAGCTTCGCTCCACACCAATTCCACTTCGTAATCCGATCGAGACTACGTCGCATAGCATCTTTATCTGCATGCGCTTGAGGAGCAGAATGAATCTCGATAAACTTCACATCGAAATTTTTCCGCATTTTATCGAAGCTTTCTAGGCTATGGCGAACGTCTTCCATAAATGCGTGCGCCGCAAGTCGCTGACCTTCATCGGGACTTGCAAGTCCAAAGAATGGCTTTTTCCCAAGATTTTGCATGGTTCCTGGGATAAGGGTTATAACATTACCGTGCCATGATTGCGGAACATGCTCAGCTAACCACGCACGCGATTGCGCATCAGCGAGTTCTCCCGGATACGGAATTTCTGCGCCCTGAATCCATTTTTCGCATCCCAATAATTCATAGTAAAGCTCGCGATTTTCGCGGCCTCCCGGCTGAGACGCATACACTCCAGCTACCGTAGCTATACCACCCATCACAACACTCCTTCGTGCCATTGTATGAGACAAGTCTGTTCCAGTATAGCACACTTGTCTGATGTCTGATATATCAGTATAATAGAAATTAGCAATGTTGCTTCAGACATTGAAAATACCGGAAAGACAGAATCACTAGAGTGCATCCACACCCGTAGTAGAGATGGCATAAACATGATGGCATAGCGAGGAATAACTATGGACTCTCGTAATGATGACACTACTCTCGGCACCAAGCGAGTGCGAGGTATTACCGATTCGCTTATTCCGTCTCCGATTGAGCAATTTACACCGAGACGCCGAGTAGATACGACAATGGATGCCATTAAGGCGTATATCATCCATGAAGGGCTCCAACCAGGCGATCCGTTGCCGACTGAATCATACCTGTGCGAGCATCTTAAATCTGCCCGCTCATCCGTGCGCGAAGCATTGCGCAAATTGGAAGCACTCGATATCGTCACCGTTATTCACGGAAAAGGGACTTTCGTCGGAGGTCTCTCACTCGAGCCGCTTGTCGAAGCGCTATCCTTCCGCGCCATGATTCCTCATGGCGACACCTATCGAGATTTGGCAGACATTATTGAACTGAGAAAAATTCTCGATCAAGGCCTTGCCCCTCAAGTCATTGCCGGCGTACGCAACCTTCCAGCTGGCGATGTCGCATATTTGCGCGGTTTGATTATAGAAATGAATAATCATGCCGACAAGCAGCATACGTTCCTTGAAGAAGACAATGCTTTCCATCAGCTGCTGCTTCGCACTGTAGATAATTCCATTGCTCAGCAATTGACGCAAAGTTTGTGGCTTGTTCATATGGCAGTAGTTCCTGCGCTGAATACCGATATTTCTTCAGACCTTAAGAAATCGGCACAATCGCATACCGCTATTCTGGACAGCGCATTGAATGGTGATATCGAAGCTTATCAGAAGGCGATTGAGGAGCATTATCAGCCTATTGAAAATATTTTGCACCTCCATTCTCAGGAGTCACAATCGCGATAAAGTGCTCCTGCAATGTGTAATGCACTGTACTTCGCCGAATGGCAATCGACGACTATCGCTAGAAAATGCAATCAGCGTGGCGGGCAGAGTTCTCGCTTCTTCTCTCCTCTGCTTACCACGCTGATATTTATTTTATGTAGCAGTCTTGCTAAGGTCTTGCCTCGGTTTTGCTGAGGAAAACTTTCGCTTTCCTATCTGAGCCGTTCCATATTTGAGTAGTTCCGATTAGAGCAACCCAGTCGGAGATTTCTCGATCCGAACAGTCTCAGATATCACAACCTGAGACACCTCCGTCTCGGTCTAAGTCTGAACAGTCTCAGTCGGAACAGTCTCAGCAGTCTCAATCCGTCACAGCATGAAGGCATTCGTTTATACGCACACCTTCACACCATACATCGGAAATTTCCAAAGAGTCAGTGTCCAGAACGAGCACATCTGCCGAGAAACCAGTTTCCAGCAAACCTAGCGGATACCTCGTCACATCATTGACCTGATTAAGGCGCACAGCACGCGCTGGAGTGAAAGTTGCCGCCTCAATCGCATCGCGGACACTCATTCCCACTTCGTGAACCATGCGCTGTACGGCTTCTTCCAAGTTGAGAGTAGAGCCAGCGATTGCCCCATTAGAACGCAACCGCGCATGAGTATCCACGACATCTACTTCAAGATTTCCCAGCAGATACGACCCATCAGGGCATCCAGCAGCGGCCATCGAATCTGTAACCAGAGCGATGCGATGAGGCGCTAAATGTGTTGCAGCTCGAAGTACAGGGACCTGTACGTGGAATCCGTCTGCAATAAGCTCGACGACGACGCCATCATCCTCCGTAGCCGCAGGAATAGGACCCGGAGCGCGATGCGACAAACCATTCATCGCGTTAAACATATGCGTCATAATGCGAGCGCCTGCTTCAAATCCTGCGCGCGCTTGCTCGTAATTGGCATCACAGTGCCCCACAGCTGGCTGGACACCAGCTTGTGCAAATTGCGTAATTGCCGACAGACCATGCTCAAGCTCTGGAGCGATAGTAATTTGTTGCAAAGTTCCCTGAGCCGCCTCGAGTATCTGGTCTACGCGTTCAGGCGTGGGATCCACAAGGCATTTTTCGTCATGAGCTCCTTTACGCTTTTCAGAAAGGAAAGGACCCTCCAGATGAAGGCCAACGACATCAGCACGACGCCTTGTGACACGTGCAGCAGTTTTCACATTCTCGAGAAGAGTGTCCCATGGATTGGTGATGAGAGACAGCACATGACGTGTCGTACCATGAAGCATGTGATATGTGCGCGCCATTGCAATTGCTTCATCACCGTCATCAAATGCGCACCCCCAACCGCCATGTGCATGGATGTCAATAAAGCCAGGGCACACAATGGAGTGATGCACGTCAACGATAGATATTTGCGCATTTCCATCATCGATATCGACGATATCTTCTAGTTGGAATTCCCCCTCACCTTTCGCAACGATTTCGCCATCACGAAAAGCAATCCATCCATTATCGATGTCATCATGAGCATCCACCATATGAGCATGTGTCAGGACAGTAAGCCCCGAATTATGCACATCTGTATCACTCATTTGTTCGTCAATTACGCGAGCAAGAAGTTGTTTCTGCTCGTCAGAATTATGTAATACTTCGATTAGCTCACTCATGAGAACTCCTATGTTTCACGTGAAACATTGTACATCGACCGTCATTGTCAGCACGCGTACGTTGCTCAAATGCTCTTCCACCATCACAGTTGGTAAGCAGAAAATTCAGTGTTCGTTCTTCCACTTCTACCTTTACGTCTCAGCCGAATGGCTCTTGCATATCAAAGAGCACTGCACACTCCGCAGCCGCACTAAGATACGCAAGAGCCTGTGAGATGAGATTCAGCTAACGTCTTCACGCGAGAGATATACTCAGCCATCACTTACCGATATTTTCTCGCTAGATCTATATTTCAATCTATCTAGCTAGATCTATCTAGAGGGTTTGCCACTCTGGCTTATTCTTTGCAACCCACGTATAGTAGTCGCGATACTGCAATTTCTGTGCAGCTTCTTCATCGACGATAAACGTCGCATGAGGATGAAGTTGCAATGCAGACGCTGGGCACATGGCGGTAATTGGACCTTCAACACTTGCAGCGACAGCGTCAGCTTTTGCAGCACCAAACGCCAGAAGCACAAGGTGACGTGCTTTCATAATTGTTCCCACACCTTGAGTAATGCAATGCGTAGGCACTTGGCTCAAATCACCATCAAAGAAACGTGCATTATCGATACGCGTTTGCTCGGTAAGTGTCTTCATACGAGTTGGGGAAGCAAGGGAACTACCTGGCTCATTGAACCCAATATGACCATCTGTTCCTACACCCAAAATTTGGATATCGATGCCACCAGCAGCTTCGATTGCAGCATCATAATCTGCACCAGCATGAGGCAAAGAATCTACATGTCCATTAGGAACGTGAATGAGATCAGGGTTCAGACCCACTGGTTCTACGACTTCACGATTAATGACGCTGTGATAGGACTCTGGATGTGCAGGATCTAAACCGACATACTCATCCAGCGCAAAGCCCTGTACGCGCGAAACGTCGATATGCTCGTCTTTCACTCGTTGAGCTAACGCCTGATATGCTGCATGCGGAGTCGACCCCGTCGCTAAGCCAAGAACTAATGTAGGATTTGCCTTTATCGCTTCTGCAACAGCATGAGCGTAAATCTCTCCGGCTTCTTCCTGAGACTTGACGATAAGCACTTCTGCCATGTGTTCACCTCTCACCAATGAAAAATTGAGACTTGTTGTGCCACTACTTCCTCACACACCACAGCATCACTGCTAAGCCGTGTAAGCTATGCAAAACCGTACAATCCGTGTAAACCGTGCGTGAGCAAGTGAGTGAGACGTGGGACAATCACCTACGATTGCCCCACAGTCGTCAATTTCACGTGTTTCTTTTTACGTTCTGTGTATATATTCTGTTTTCTGTTCTTCAGTTGTGTTGCGAGCTGACTAAATGTCACGAATGACAGCACTATTACTTACTGTCTCTTCATCAACAACTGGATTCAGCCCTACTTCTCGTAGCACCTGTGCTACACGTTTAACATTATCACCACGTAGAGGAAGGACTGGCTCTGGCATCTGGTTCGTGTCGAAAATTCCCAGAAGAGCCATCGCCGTCTTGAATGCGCCTACGCCACTTCCATAACCTTGAACGCCTTGAGGGACAAGTACGATTCGCATCAAATCAGCGAGCGCATCCTGCTCGGAACGTACTGTTTCCCAGTCACCTGCCTCGTATGCATTCCACATACGAACGTATCCTGTCGCTTCTACATTGGCAAGACCTGGCACAGAACCATCAGCTCCAGCCATATAAGCTCCATCCACAACGACCTCTTGACCCGTGAGCAAGACGAGCGGATGCCCAGCTTTATTATTGGCATCAACGAGGAATCGGAAGGACACATCATCATTGGACGAATCTTTCACACCCGTTAAGACACCATCACGACCAAGTCGCACGAGCATATCACCTTGAAGCTTGGTATGAACGCACACTGGAATATCGTACGCAAATAATGGCAAGTCAACCGCTTCATGAATAAGACGGAAATGACGCTCCACTTCAGCTGCTCCGCCCAATGCGTAGAACGGAGCTGTCGCCACAATTGCGTCTGCTCCCAATTCAGCCGCAACTCGTGCATGCTCAATAACGCGCTTCGATTCTGTATCAATGCATCCGACGAGCAGTGGAACACGATGATCGACAATTTCTACAGCAGCTTCGATGATTTCACGTCGACGCTCATCTGTGCTAAAAGCCACTTCACCAGACGATCCCAAGACAAACAATCCATTAACTCCTGCATCAATCATGCGATTAATGCTTCGAGCAAACGAAACCCGGTCAAGCTGGCCATCGGCAGTAAGAGCTGTTACAACGGGAGGGAAAACTCCTCTAAAACGAGAGTCCATGATAATTCCTTTTCTTAGTTTTCTCCTCTCAACCTCTCTTCTCTGAGAGCAGGAGGAGATTCACAATTGTTTTATTTTTAATGTGCAAGCCGTGCATAATGCGCATCAGATAAAGAGCCGACAAGAGATCACGACGTAGTGAGATACAGAGTCTAGCTTCCACAAAATGTGTGGAGGTGAGGAAGCTAGACTCACACTTTTCTCAATTCTGGATATAGCCATTGCCCTACCCGTAGAATGATGCTGTCTGCTTGATGCAGCTTGTCTGATTTTGCTCAACGCAAGCGGCCAACACGAGTACCCAGCACGAGTACCCAGCACATCATTGCATACGCTTACACGTGCATACACGTACTTACACGTTTTTGCACACGTTACTACGCCGCTATGCGCACTCTTCCTCAGTTGGGTGGAGAAGCGATGGAGCCGCAGCAAGTAACTTCTTTGTGTATGGATGCTGAGGATGGAAGAATACGTCCTTTGCTGGGCCGCGTTCTACGATTTCCCCACCATTCATCACGACGATTTCATCAGATACATAACGCACTGTTTGAATATCATGACTAATGAAGATCATGGCAAGACCAAGTTCTTTCTTCAAATCTGTCAAGAGGTTCAAAATCTGCGCACGCACCGACACATCCAGAGCAGAAGTTGGCTCATCAGCGATGATAACGTCAGGCTTCAAGCTCAATGCTCGCGCAATTGCCACACGCTGACGCTGGCCGCCGGAAAGCTGACCAGGCAATGCGTCGAGAGCCGAGGTAGGAAGTCCCACCATTCGGATTAATTCCATAGCCCGATCAAGACGTTCCTGCTTGCTTCCTAATGAATGGACGACGAGTGGATCAATCAATTGATCGATAACCTTCATACGCGCGTTCAAAGCGGTTGCAGGATCTTGGAAGACAACAGAGACGACACGGCCAATTTCCATGCGCTCTTTCGCTGTTCGCTTCGTTACGTCATGCCCTTTGAAGATGACACTACCTTCTGTAGCTAATTGCAGACCGCACAGTACATTTGCTGTCGTGGACTTTCCGCAACCAGACTCACCTACGAGACCAATTGTTTGCCCCGGCATGAGTCGCAAACTCACACCATTGACTGCAGTTACCTTATGCGGGTGGAAGAGTCCACCAGTTCGCGTTTTGAAGATAACTTTTACATTATTGAGCTCAATAATTGGGGTCTGCTGAGTTCCAACCTGTGTTTCGGCTGTCTTTGTTTCGTTACTCATTCTCGCCCTCCTGTACAGAAACATCAGTTACGATGACATTCGACGTATCGCCAGGAACTTTTTCACCGTCATCAAAAGCATTATTCAGTGCTGGATCGATGAGATGAATCATCTCGCCCGTTTCGTCGCTCTTCTTGTTATCCACATCGAGATGTGCAAGAGATGGACGTACAGCATAACGATGATGTGTATCTGGGATTTCAATCATGACTGGATGCTCATCCAGTGCATCATGCGGATGCGAAGAACGTGGAGCAAAGCGATCACCATCTGGGAAGTCCTTTGGACTTGGAACCGTTCCCGGCACCTGATGAAGAGGAGTTTGTCCCGCTTCGATGGAAATCACCGAGCCAAGCAAACCACGTGTGTACTCATGACGAGGATCTGTCAAAATTTCCTGCGTCGATCCTTGCTCGACGACCTGGCCTGCATACATGACGGTAATCTTATGCGCAACCTTTGCGACAAGAGCCAAATCATGCGATACGAAAATCATGGCAAATCCGAGCTTTTCGCGCAAGTCATTGAGCAGCTCGATAACCTGTCGCTGCACAGTTACGTCCAGTGCGGTCGTTGGCTCATCTGCGATAACGAGCTTTGGATCACGGGTCAATGCCATTGCGATGAGAACGCGCTGACGCTGACCACCCGACAGTTCATGTGGATAGGATTCCAGTACACGCTTTGGATCAAGACCTACCAATTCCAGAAGCTCCTCAGCGCTACGTGTGCCTCCACGCTTTGTCAGCTGAGCCATCTGATTCTTGATGAGCATAGATGGGTTGAGAGAGCTCAATGCGTCCTGGTAAATCATTGCGATCTCATGACCGCGCAAGGCATTGTGTTCCTTTGGATCCAAGCCGACGAGGTTCTTTCCTTCGAAGTTAATTTCTCCAGAAATACGTGCCCTCTTATCGAGCAAGCCCATAATTGTCAGCGATGTAATCGACTTTCCGCAACCAGACTCTCCCACAAGACCCATGGTCTCGCCTGGACGTACATAGAAGGATACGTGATCGACGACGTTCACATCGCCGTGGCGAGGGAAGGAGATACACAAATCTTTGACTTCGATAACTGGCTCTCCTGCCTTATCCCCGACAGGAACGAAGCGATCCGTGCGCTTGGATTCTGCTTCCTTGAGCTGTTCCAAAGAGCTGACGAGAGACTCATGCTGAGCTTCGTAAGCTGCTACTGGATCTGCCAAGAGCAAGTCTTCCTGACGTGCTTGCTCTGCATCTTCTGCACTCTTGACGATAGGAGCACTTGGTGCGGAAACAATTGCATCAGTAATACCTTCAGACAAGATATTCAAGCACAAAACAGTAATCATAATTGCCAAGCCTGGGTACAGTGCCTGCCACCAGTATCCAAAGATAACGCCCTGCTTTGCTGAGGAAAGAATATTTCCCCATGTCGGAGTTGGCTCTGGGAAGCCCAAGTTAATGAAGGACAAGGAAGCTTCGAAAACAATTGCATCTGCGACAGACAGGGTCGTGAAGACCATAACTGGAGCTGCAATGTTGCGAGCAACATGCTTGAGCAAAATCCATGGAGCACGAGCACCCGATACGATAACTGCTCGCACGTAGTCCTGACCATACTCACTGATGATATTTGCCCTGACCACACGGGTAATCTGTGGAACGTACAGGATACCGATAGCGATGATGATGCCAAACATGGACTGACCAAGAATGGAAACAAACACAGCTGCCAAAGCAATTCCTGGAACAGACATGAAGATATCAACGATGCGCATGATAACTTCAGAAATCCATGCACGCGATACTGCAGCGATGGAGCCAATCAATGCACCCATAACCAATGCAAAAGCTACAGCCAAAATACCGATAGTCAGCGAATAACGAGCTCCGTAGAAGACACGACTCATAACATCTCGACCAAGATTATCCGTACCGAAGAGGTGCGAACCAGATGGCGCTTGGTAGCTTTGCGTAATTTCCAATGGATTATGAGGAGAAATCAAAGGCGCAAAGATAGCGATAAAAATCAGAATAATCATGAAAAGCATCGCCAATTTTGTGCTCATCTTCAGATGCGCGAATCGGCGGAACTTTACATTCGGTTGTGATACTGCATCAACTATGTTCTTTTTACCAAACAGCATGTCACACCGTCCTAATACGTGGATTAATGAGTACATACAGCAAATCAACGATGATGTTGATAATCACGAAGGAAAGTGCTACAACGAGTACCACCCCTTGAACCAAAGTTGGCTCATTACCGTTAATTCCTTCAAAAAGTGCTGTACCCATGCCTGGAAGAGTAAAAATAACTTCGGTAACAATTGCGCCACCCATCAGGTAGCCAATTTTCATGCCGAGAACGGTGACTGGAGTAATCAGTGCGTTACGAAGTACATTGCGTGCGACGACAACACTCTTGTTAATGCCCGCACCCACAGCTGTACGAACGTAATCCTTATCCAGCTCTTCTACCATGGATGTACGAATAACACGTGTCAATTGACCTGCCACAGGAAGTCCAAGCGAAATTGCTGGCATAGCCATACGATTCATATAGGCAATTGGATTTACCGAGAACGGTACCAAATCACCTGCTCCCAAAAGCCAGCCCAGACGAATCTGGAAAAGATAAATCATCAAGACACCAAGCCAGAACGATGGAGTAGAAATTGCGATAATCGAAAAGACTCGGATCAGCTGATCAACCCATGTATCGCGGAAGAGAGCTGCGAGTACACCGAAAAGTACTGCAATAATTACAGCTACCAGCAATGCGATAAATGTAAGTTGAAGAGTGATAGGGAATGCGAGCGCAATTCGAGTTGCGACGGAATCACGGTTAACTCCATACGTTCCTAAATTGCCATGCAGCATATTCCACAGGTAAATGAAGAATCGAATATACCATGGCTTGTCAAAGCCTGCTTCATGACGATATGCATTCAACTGTTCTGTTGTTGCATTCTCACCCAATGCAGCGGTTGCTGGATCATACTGGGAGAATGACATCAAGAAGAAGACGAGGAATACAACGCCAAAGGCTACTAACGGCAGTGTTGCTAGCCTCTTTGCTAGTAATCTCAGTAGATTTGTCATGAGATTTACCTCTTACTTTTTATTTTTGATGCAATGTGTGCATCAGCACTTCTTTGTGAATGTTTTTGCACGTGTGTTTATGTATGAGTGTGGAGAAGCCCGATGGAATTTCGCCCACTGAGGATTACCCCGCTGAGGCGCAGCCAACCAAGCTCCACGCAGGCTCCTCCACACACTGTGATTGTAAAAAATCAACTATTTTACTTGCTCAATTCTGAGCCGATGAAGAACAGGCCAGTCGTTCCAGCTGCCTTGTATTCCTTGAATACGCCCTTGCGTACAGCTGTAGATAAGGTACGGTGGAACAATGGGTACAATGGCACTTCGTCGGAGATGATATCCATTGCCTGTCCCCATGCTGCTTCGCGATCGCTCTCGGATTCTGCTACGACAGCCTTATCCATGTATTCGTGAAGCTTGTTGTATCCTTCAGACCCCTTCCAGAATGTGCGGGTCTTGGTCC
Source organism: uncultured Alloscardovia sp. (assembly GCA_963543015.1). Taxonomy (GTDB): domain Bacteria; phylum Actinomycetota; class Actinomycetes; order Actinomycetales; family Bifidobacteriaceae; genus Alloscardovia. Next base: position 157,324 of record CAUTYZ010000003.1, on the reverse strand, counting down.
ATGCATTATCGCCGAACCACCAGTTCAGAAGAACATCCGGATCATTACCAAATACGGTAGGATCACCAGGAGCAAGAACCATCGAGTAGTCTGCGTCTTCTTTATCGGTGATATTAGGGAAGAGAGATGCTGACTTCATCGACTTAATATCGACCTTAAATCCGAGAGCTTCAAGATTATTCTTAATCTGTGGAGCAAGCTCGGTAATCCATGTCTGGTCAGTCGTATAGAGGGTAAACGATGTGCCTTCAGATACACCAGCATCCTTGATGAGCTTCTTTGCCTTTGCTACATCATAGGTATAAACATTCTTACCCTTCTTGTAATACTTGAAGCTTTCTGGCAAGAAACCAGTGACAGGGGTCGCCTGACCACCCATCTGATTCTTAATAAGAGCTTCAGCATCGATTCCGTAGAAGACAGCCTGACGAACTTCCTTCTTATCGAATGGAGCCTTCTTCGTATTAAACATAATGAATGCCTGGTTAAAGGACTGGACAGACTGAATTTCTGAACCAGCAGACTTCAATGTCTCGAAAGCCTTAACAGGGACATTCTCCATCACGTCATTTTGACCGGACTGCATTGCCGTCACACGTGCGGTGTCATCAACGTTTGAATTCCACACCATCTTGTCGGATGGAGCTTTCCATTCGCCGTTGTAGTTGTCATTCTTTTCGAAAGTAACTTGCTGATCGGTGATATTTGTGTACTTGTATGGACCAGAGCCTACTGGCATCTTCTGAAGCTCTTCATCAGACATAGATGCTGGTACGATACCGACCAAGCTGAGACGATCCTTCACGAGCTTAAATGGCTTATTGAGCTTAAAGACAACAACATTGTCACCCTTGGTTTCAATGGAACCAATGAAAGACAGCATAGGCTGGAAGAGGCTTCCTTCCTTCATCATGCGTTCAAACGAATGCTTGACATCATTTGCGGTAACTGCTTCACCATTGGAGAATTTTGCGCCGTCACGCAACGTTACTTCGTATTCTGTCTCTGAAACCATCTTTGGCTCACCCTGAGCCAATCCTGAAACAAGCGTAAAGTCATTCATCTTACGTGTATACAGAGCTTCCATTACATGCCAGTTACCTGCCATAGGAAGTGCTAAAGAGGTGGTGCCTGGGTCGAAATTTCGTCCTGCATATGCCAACTGTGCAGTAATTGTTCCCGGTACGACTGTACTTGCTGCAGCATTCGATGAACTGCTCTGGCTGGATCCATTTCCAGCACCGCACCCAGCCAACATCAAAGTGGCTGCGGCGAGACCCGCCACTACCTTGATAGACTTTCCGAACTTCATTTCTTTTTCTCCTTCAACAATGAAAGGTATCCCCGCGAGAAAAAGCGCTTCGCAACTTTGCGATGTCACTTCTTAATCTTGGGTGGAGTAATCTCCTAAGAAAAAATCATAAGACATCAGACATCTTATGTCAAGTCGGTATATTACACGGTTTGCCTTCAAAGACGCTCACATTCCTTTTCCTCGTGTTTCTATTGCCCCACCCCGCATAAAACCCCATAAAAACGCGCTCCTTCGCGCTACTCCTCCCATAAATCCAGCTCTATAGCGTAAAATAAGACATTATGGTTACAAAAAAGGGACCAACTAAGGGTTCAGGCGGTAAGCACCGCAATAAGTTAGCAGGAAAAGGCCCTACTCCAAAGGCCGAAGACCGCGTATACCACAAGGCTTACGCGGCAAAACGTGCTGCCGACAAACGCAAGGCAGCTGACCCTCGCTTGGCAGCAAAGCGTCGCGTCGCAAAGTTTACTTCTGATAGTGATGACATCGTCATTGGTCGCAATGCAGTTCTCGAAGCTCTTCGTGTAGGCGTTCCAAGCAAGGACATCTACATTGCTTCACGCATTGAGCATGACGATCGCACACGCGAAATCATTAAGCTCGCAGGCATTCACGGTCTTCATCTCCTTGAGGCAGATCGCCTTGAAATGGATCGCATCGCACGTAGTAGCAATCATCAGGGCGTCGTTTTGCGCGTTCAGCCATATCAGTATGCATCTCTCGCACAGCTGGCAGACCGTGCAGAAGCAAAGGCTGCAGCATTGGCAAATGCATCCCCAAAGGCCCGTAATTTAGCACGCCCATTGTTTATCGCACTGGATGGTGTCACCGATCCTCAGAATTTAGGTGCGGTTATCCGTTCTGCAGCAGCATTTGGCGCTAACGGAGTTATCCTCCCTGAGCGTCGTAGCGCATCCGTGACATCGGCTGCATGGAAGGTTTCTGCCGGAGCTGCAGCACACATGCCAGTTGCTCGTGTCGTTAATCTTACAAAGGCAATTGAAAGCCTTCACGAGCGCGGATACTATGCTGTCGGTTTGGACGGCGGCGGCGATGCTCTGGTCGGAGAGACTGGTTTCGAAACCGATCCGCTCGTTGTCGTTCTCGGCTCAGAGGGCAAGGGAATTAGCCGTTTGGTTCGCGAATCATGCGACTCCATTGTCGGCATTCCAATGACTAGCATGGTCGAATCTCTCAACGCATCTGTAGCCGCAGGAATTGCTTTGTACAGCGTTCACAAGGCTCGCATTTCCGCGACAGAATAGCACAGCGGGAAAACACAGCAGGCATAGCGCGGAGAATAGAGCTCGTCGAACGTAGCGACACAACGTCGCACACGATACCTAATACAAATGGCTGTAAGTACATACTTACAGCCATTTTCTTATTGCTTTATCTTGCACAGCAACTGCTGATGTTTCACGTGAAACAATTCGACAGGCCACACATAGAGACACGTATAAATGAGTGCCCTACTTATTTCCTACTGGTGCTCTATGCGCGCACTGTCCCCTGTCGTCCCGTACCAGTCCCGTTCCTGTCAATTATTCGGTCGCCCACACAGCAGCATCCGGGTCGTCTTCAGCATGATAATCATCGTAATCATCCATCACACCCGAGTCAGCCTCATCGAGAATCGATTGAATTGCCTGCGAATCCATGTTGTACTCGCGAAGTCGCGTCTCGATATAATCTTCCACTGCTTCCGGTGTAGATACATCGTGACCAATTTCCTCAGCCATTGCCCATCGGTGGTTCAGAACCTCATAGAAGAATTGAGCTGGCTCGATTTGGCTACGATATTCAGGAGGAATACGACGAACAGTTGGCTCAAAGACCTCTCGCATCCAGTCCGTAGCAACGACTTCCAGCTCTTCGCCCTGACGCCATGTCGATGTGCGGTATGCATCCAAATCATTGAGCAATCGACGTGCTTGATTTTCCTGTACATCCAGACCTGTCAAACGCAGCAATTTATTTGATGCATAACCAGCATCCACCACGCGAGGACGCACATTAATGCGCGTCCCGTCATCGGTAGTTGTCATTTCGAGCTCGTCGACGTCAAAGCCCAAATCATTCAAACGATTTACGCGCTGCTCGATCTTCCACATCTCATCTGGAGCAAACGACGACATTCCCGTCAACGCATCCCACAGCTCGTGATAGCGATCAACAAGACGATTTCCTACTTCAATCTCATCTACTTCACTTGGCAGTAAATTGCCCGAATGCAGATCCATCAATTCGCCGATAATATTTGTGCGAGCGAGGTCGATATCGTATTCGCGCTGACCATCGGTCAGATTTGTGTACAGAGCACCAGTTTCCGCATCCACGAGAACTGCTGAGAAATTATCCGCATCACGCAAGAAGAGAACGTTCGACAAAGAGACATCGCCCCAGTAAAATCCCTGCAAATGCAAACGTACAAGCAGTACTGCGAGAGCATCAATCAATCGATCTGCTGTATCAGCACGCAAATTACGCGCAAACAGCGCACGGTATGGCAGCGAGAACTTCAATTGTTCTGTTACCAAAATTGCTTCCAACGGCTGACCGTTGACATCGCGACGTCCAGCAACAACGCCAATTGGCTTTACACTTGGAACATCAATTTTTTCCAAGCTGCGCAGCATTTCGTACTCTTTTACAGCGGAACGGTACGAAATTTCCTTCATCGCATCAATGTGATCGCCTACGCGCACAAAACGCACGACGTGTCGGGATATACCACGAGGAAGATTAACTACAAGATCTTCAGACCACTTGACCAATGGCAGCGACCATGGCAGCGTAAACAAACGAGGATTTGCCGTAGCAGCGGTAATGTTCAATGTTTGCGGTTCAGCACGCTCTGCAGCTGACTCGTCGGACGCGCCAGAAGCGTTACCAGACAATCGCGAATTCATGCTATCCATACATACTCCTCACTATTGTTTGCTTGTCGAGCGCTCAATCTCTGTCATACGTCGTCAATTATCAGTACTCATAGTTCTGACGATGCTGACCACGCGACATTACTCGATTCATTCGCTCGAGAGCAGTAACAACGTCTACTCTCAAGTATACGGAAACCGCTCTATGCATGGGAGATTTCGACACGGCTGTTCCTGGTAAACGATGGAGCGATGCCCGAGGTAACGATAGAAACGATAGAACGGCATCACAGTGGAAAGATGTAAAGATATGCCATCACAACTCATCATCCTCACCATGCGCTTGGTTTCTCTGAGCCCTCAGAGTTTCTGCCCTGCATTCCTTCTCATACTTCCCCATACTTCGCATACACGTCATATGCATGCTACCGCACACGATGAGCCTATATATCTTATATCTCGACTCAAAATTCCCAAACAAAAAGTGGTACACAACTTTTCAGCCGTGTACCACTTATAGAACGTGCTTAGAAAATTACGTTATTTACGTAAATTAGTTCAAGCGAAGTTCGGTAGAAGGTGCGAACAAGTGCATCTTTGTAGGATCAATGTGGATGCGTACAGTTGCGCCAACCTGTGGAAGGGCACGTGGGTTTACGCGAACTGTGGTCATGTTGTTCTGGTCAGACATAACAGTTGCTGCTTCGTCTGCGCTGTTTGCATCAACAATGTTTCCGTAGATGTAACCGTCAGAACCGAGATCTTCAACATTCAAAACGTTGAGCTTGAATGCGTCTGGCTCAGTGTCGGATGCGAGAGATGCATCTTCTGGACGGAAGCCGATGATAATCTTGTTGTCATCTTCTGCAGTGAGCTTGGAAACTACTTCTGCTGGCAAAGTGATGGAATCATCACCGATGATTGCCTTGCCATTTTCTACCTTGTGAGTAGAGATGTTCATAGAAGGAGAACCAATGAAGCCTGCTACGAATACGTTTTCTGGACGATCATAAAGCTCTGTTGGAGCACCTACCTGCTGGAGGATACCGAGCTTGATAACTGCAATGCGGTCACCCATGGTCAAAGCTTCAGTCTGATCGTGGGTAACGTACAAAGTAGTTACACCAAGCTGGCGCTGCAATGCTGCAATCTGAGTACGAGTCTGTACGCGGAGCTTTGCATCCAAGTTAGACAAAGGCTCATCCATGAGGAAGACCTTAGGCTGACGAACAATTGCACGACCCATTGCTACACGCTGACGCTGACCACCGGAAAGTGCCTTTGGCTTACGATCGAGGTACTCGGTCAAATCGAGGATAGCTGCTGCCTTCTCAACGCGAGCGCGGATTTCATCCTTTGGAGTTCCAGCAATCTTCAAAGCGAAGCCCATGTTATCTGCCACAGTCATGTGTGGGTAGAGAGCATAGTTCTGGAATACCATTGCGATATCGCGATCCTTAGGCTGCATGTTTGTGACATCCTTGCCACCGATCAAGATGCGACCCTTGTTAACTTCTTCGAGACCTGCGAGCATACGCAAAGTTGTAGACTTACCGCAACCAGATGGACCAACGAGAACGAGGAATTCGCCGTCGTTAATGGTCAAGTTGAGGTTATCAACTGATGGAGTGTCATTACCTGGGTAGATACGGGTAACGTTCTCAAATACCACTTCTGCCATAATATAATCCTTTCATTGGCAGGTACGTGCCAAACGATCCGAGTGAGAGGGTTCGGTTTTACTGTGGTTCGTAGAAGATAACTCTTCGTCGAGCCACTACTAACTATACACAATGAAACGCCAAAAGTGTGAATTTCGCCGTTTTGTGTAAAAAATTCTCATAAATTCGTGTAATTAAGCGCGCGACACGCAATTTTCCCTATGATAAGAAACTATGGCTGAAAACTACTCTGCACTCGACCTCGCACCAGGAAATATCGTGGGAGGCTATACGCTTCTTGACCGCTTGGATCAAGGCGGCATGGGAACTATTTGGCGTGTCCGTGATGACGGGGGCGCTATTTACGCCATGAAGATTTTGTTGGATTCGTTGAAAGAAGACGATCCAAGTGCAGATAACGAGAATCAGCTCACCGCTCGCGAACGTTTCCGTCGGGAGGCTCTTGCTCTGCAGAAAATTAACCATCCAGGTGTCAACCGTATCGTGGATATGGAGCTTGACGATGCCCTCGCGTTTATCGTAACGGAATTGATTGAGGGCAAGAATTTGCGCGACGACGTGTATGAGAACGGTCGTTACACTGCGGAAGATTTGGAGAACTTATCGCGCATGCTCATTGATGCTGTGGATGCAGTGCATGCAGCGGGAATTATTCATCGCGATCTCAAACCAACGAATGTCATGATTTCGCATAAAGGACCAATTTTGGTGGACTTCGGTATCGCAATGGGCGAGAACGAATCGCATGTGACACGTACCGGTTTGGTTATGGGAACACCTGGATTTATCGCTCCGGAAATTATCGAGGGAGCGGAGTCTGACGAGGCAACAGACTGGTGGAGCGTGGCCTCCGTCATTGGTTTCGCTGCTACGGGAAAGCCAATTTTCGGCTCTAAGCCACTGATGACCGTACTCGAGCGCGAAGCAACGGGAAACGCCGATTTAGCTGGCCTTCCGCCTATTACGCTGAACGCTATGCGCATGGCTCTCAATCCTGATCGCATGCAGCGCTGTTCGGCTCAAGAACTGTTGGCGGCAATTCACGAGGACGCCCAGCATCCGGATTTGTGGGATAACGGGGACGATTCGAGCGTTTCCGCGACGGTCGTCATGCCATCGGACAATTCTGCACAAACGCGCGCACTCGTCGATAATTTCGACGATTCAGATGACGTCTACACTGACGATACTGAAACCGACGATGCTGATACTGAGGAGAATGGCGAGGCTAAGACCTCCGTGATGCCTCCCTTTCTCAAGAAATTATTCTCCAGAAAGTAGTGCTGACACAGGTCAAACACGCGTTTTAGATGACTCGCTTCGAGACGCAATGCCGAGCTCGTCGTTCAGACCGACGTACACCTCGTCCGATTCGGGTACGCGAGTTATGCCAGCGCAAACTCCAGACTTCATCCAGAATCAGACTGATTCATACGCAGAGCCATACACGCAGACTATGTATGCGCCTCAACCTGCTCACTCGCAGTACGCGCAGTTGCAATATGCACAACCACAGCAGTCCTACGCTCAGCAGCCTTACGTACAGCCACAGTATGCACCGCCACAACAGGTACAGCAGGCTCCTCTTGGCGCTCCCGCCGAGCAATTCTCGCAAGCACCCTCTGTGCTCGCTCAGCCAACACAGCCGCTGCAAACAACTATCTATGCCCTCGTCGCGGCAGCTGTGAGTATTGCGTTATCCGTTGCGTACCCTGTGACGGCCATGATTTTCGTCGCGGCAGTCATGGTGGTCGCATCATTGCGCGGCTCACGCATTCAGGCACGCATGAAAAATCCGAACGTGTCGCGGTTGGCTTTATCGTTTGCGTTGCCATGGCATCTTGTTCGCGCATGCCTTGTCGCAATTGTGCTTACGATAGGTACTTTTGTCATGTTTGTCTCCGTCAACACTGTGGGAATACTTATCGTACGGCAGACAGGTCTTGTTTCTGGATTTGGCAATTGGACGCCAATTTTTGCAACTTTGAACGTTATATCCATGGCACTGTCATGGCTTGCATTCTTAGGTCGTCCACAACCGCGTACAGCTCGTCTCGGTTTACGTACGAAAGCTCCATTAACGACACGCACTCTCGTTATCACAGGAGTTGACATCGCTGGGATAATTGCTCTCATCCTTGTATCAGCGTCTGTGAACGCTGCAATTTTCTGGTCTCCTCTGCCGAATCTGCAAAGTTCGCTCTTAGCAACCATATCGTCATTTGTGTGACGTTGTCGGCATAATTACTTGAAGAGTTGGCATACTAGGTTAAAGTGATAACTATGGCAAATAATTCACAAAAGCGTGCTCAGTCACGTAAAGAACGCATGGAAGCGCGTGCAGCCGCAGAACGAGCTGCGCAGCTTGCCGCACAACGTGAACGTAAAATTCAAACAGCAATTGGCGCTGTAGTAGTAGCAGTAATCGTTGTTGTCGTTGGCATTGCAGCATATTTTATTGGACGAAATATTTACGAAAGCTCTCGCACCTCCGAGGAAGTTTCCGCACAGGCTTACGATGCTGTGAAAGCAGTTAAAAATAAGCCAAAGAACGTCGCATCTGATGGCGGTTTTATTCTCTCCACCAACGGCGTGAATAAGCCTCTCGATAACGTTCCAACCATTGACAATTATATGGACTTCATCTGCCCTGCATGCGGTACGATGGCTCGCGCAATCGACCCTGAGCTTGTTTCTATGATGAATGCTGGTCAGATTAATCTCAGCATCCACCCAGCCGCATTCTTGAATAGCGCATCATCGGATAAGTATTCCACACGTTCTGCAGCATTCGTGTCCTATGTGGCAGACAACGATCCTCAGCACGTTATGGCTCTCGTTGAGGCAATGTTTGCTCAGAATTTCCAACCATCTGAAGGTTCTGGATATAAGAGTGTTTCGAATGAACAATTGACCAAGCTTGCAAAATCTGTCGGCGTTGATGCAACTGTCGCAGAAGATGCAGCAAAGGGAACGTACGAAGAATGGGTTGACGCCATAAGCAATTGGTACCCAACGAATAGCAACCTTTTGAATCCAAGCGGCTCGTTGAAGGGTCAGATGACCACCCCAACTATCTTGATTAACAAGAATTACTGGGATTACAACACCTTGATGAGCATCGCAAAGAACAAGGATTATGCAAGTTTGCTCTTGGAGAGCATCGGATTGCTTCGTAACGATGTAGGAAATTCTGCAGCAAAGCCAACCATTGGTGTAGGAACTCCTCGTGATATTACTCAGGATTCCTCGTCGTCCAGCTCGTCAAGCAACTAAACTTGCGCTCATCGCTCATTATTCAATTGCTCACTCGCGGCTCAACTGTGCGACTCCTCGCATAACGAAAAACGCGAAAACAGTAAAGAGCACAACCGAGAACGGCTCGTTGATAAATTGCAAAAAAGTTTAATTTATCGGCGAGCCGTTTTGTATGTTCCACAGGTTTTGTGTATAGTAGGAGCGTTGATTTAATTCAACGCCTCTATAGCTCAGTTGGTAGAGCAGCTGATTTGTAATCAGCAGGTCGAGGGTTCGAGTCCCCCTGGAGGCTCTGTTTATATCAGGGTTTGTATCGGTTGGCAGGATGCCAGCCGATTTTTCATTTCAGCCAATGACGTCATCATCGGCATTACCATACAGGCATATACGAGCATATACACATTGCTCCCACTCGTATCCGGAAAACTCAAATTTCTCAACGAGCAGGAGCAATATTAATTATTAAGTAATCATACCTTTCTCAGGAATGACTGTGTCTACTTCTGACTGTATCTACTTCACCTTCTTAATGAACATAATGACCACAGCGCCGACAAGTACCGAAACAATTGCCGCGATAAATGTCCACGAGTATCCGCCAAAAGCAACTACCAAAGTCCCCGTGACCACAGGTGCAAGAACCTGACCAAGAGTATTTGCAAGGTTCAAAATACCCAAATCTTTTCCTGCTTCATTGGCATTTGGCAAGACATCAATGTTCAATGCTTGGTCGACTGCAATGTAGATTCCATACCCTGCACCCGCAATTCCTGCATACAGCATCATTCCTAATGCATTCGGCATGAAGAATGGAATTACTATACCAATTGCGATGATAACTGAACTGAGTGCAACGATGACTTTACGCTTACCCAATTTATCGGAAACTGGACCGGAAATGAGGGAGAAGACCATGAGTACAACCATGGAAATCAACGACATGACGGTGAGAGTATCGGCAGCTTCGTTCGTGCTCAAACCGCAGTACTTCTTTAGAATGTACAACTGATAACCACCGACCATTGTGTATCCGAAAATTAAGAATAGTCGTCCAATCAAAGCAAGATAAAAATCACGGCAATCTTTTGTTGGAGGGATAAATGAGCGAAGTACTTTGCCCATATCCAAACGTGCCGCGGATTGCTCATCTGATGCGGAAGAAACTACTACAGAGGACTTTTCAGCAGGCCAAATAATCACTGTAACGATACCAGTCACGGCGAAAAGCACAGCTCCGATGATGAATCCAACTCCCATGGAGTTGATGAATTTCGAACCGAGGAATGTTCCAAGTGACGATCCAACAATCATGGCACCGCCATAGAACGATGAAAAAGTTCCACGAACGTTTTCTGGAATTCTGTCGGACAAAACTGCAACAGCAGGAGCGATCATCATATTGACACCGACCTGTACGACAGACCATCCCGCAACTATGCCCCATACTTCATGAGCAGAAAAGGCAATAACATACCCCACAGCAGTGATGAGACCACCCGCCACTATCCACGGGGTACGTTTACCAAATCGAGAACGCGTTATATCTGAAAGAGTTCCAAATATAACGTTCGCAAACAATGCAAAAATGCATCCGACAGAATTCATCGCTCCAAGAACAACTTCAGGAGTTCCGATTCCCATCACGTCAATTCGCTGTGGAAGCAGAACGCCTGATCCGGACGTTCCCGCTGTCATCCACAGTAAGGAGAAGAGCGCAAAACCTATGCCAAAGCGTATCTTCTCAGAACGCGACAGATGCAATTGCGCTGTATCACCATTCGCTGATGAAATATCATGATTACTCATTGTGTGCTCCTTTGATTTTCACAATCATGTTTATTCCATGGTTACTCATTGTCAGATTTACTCATTGCTTGACAGAGACCCTCACAGGGAAAACGTATACTGATGCTCACCACTCGTTACTTCTCGTGGCTCCTGTCCTGGTATATCAATGACCGCAGTAGTCCCTGAAGGAACGGTTACAGACAGACTCACAATGTCTTCATCGGCTTGCCATGACACTTTTGCAAGACCGAATGGAGTCATATGCGATGTGGAAGCATGAGTGATGACATACCCCACGGAAGGTGCTACACGGAAACGCTTCCACCCAACTTCAAGAGCTTCCAAGCCTCCAATGTGTGCATGAAGCCACTCAGCTACTGATCCCAATGCGTAATGATTAAACGAGGTCATTCCACCGGGATTGAGTGAACCATCTGGACGCATGGAATCCCAACGTTCCCACGTCGTCGTCGCTCCCATAGAAACCTGGTACAACCAGCTAGGGCATTCACGTGACATCAGCAATTCGTATGCCTCACGATCATGTCCAGTGAGAGTAAGAGAAGGCAGAACGAATGGCGTACCAGCAAATCCAGTACTAATTTTCCCACCTGATTCTCGCACTAATTCAGCGAGACGATTTCCCGCTAGAGCCTGAATTTCTGGAACATCTTGGAGCAATCCAAATGCAATGGCGAGCGCGTAGGCGCACTGAGTATCTGATGTCATCGTGCCATCCGAGCGGACAAAACGTGCTCTAAAACCGCTTATTACACGGTTCTTCAATAGCTCATAGTGTGCACTGTCATCATCTTTGTGAAGGATGGATGCAATTTTTTGCATTTGATCGCACGACCGTGCAAAGAAAGCAGTTGCTACCAGTTCCTTCTCAGTCATAGCTTGAGTTGGGTCTCCTGGTGGCGCACTTGGATCGAGCCAATCGCCGAGTTGTCCTAGAAGGAACCCCGGCTTTCGATCCCATACGCCATCTGCTGAAAGATACTGTGACACTTCTTCTACCCAGTCCCGACTGAGTTCATACGTTTCTTCAAGAATCTGCGAATCGCCAGATTCCATATATAACGTCCATGGCACTTCTACAGCAGCATCACCCCACGTAGAAATAGCCTGAGGATGCGACCACACTCCCAATGGAATAAATGGTACGTAGAAAGGAATCGTGCCCCACTCTTTTTGGTCAGAACGCATATCCTTGAGCCAGCTCTTTAAGAATCCATACACGTCATGAAGATATGTAGCCGTAGGTGCAAAAAGACAAATATCACCCGTCCAGCCCATACGTTCATCACGCTGAGGGCAGTCCGTTGGAATGGATACGAAATTGGAACGCATAGACCACACAGCGTTCTCATGCAAGCGATTGACGAGCGGATCAGAGGTTTCTAGTGTGCCAGTTGGAGTCATCACCGAGTGATAAACACGGCATTCCATATCGTCTGTAGTGAGTTCCCCCGCGATACCTTCAATTTGCGCGTACCTAAATCCATGCATAGTGAATCGTGGCTCCCACCATGCGTCAGAACCGTTCGAAATATACGTATCATGCTGCTGACCGCGTCGTAAGGTTCTTGTCGCAATGTCACCATTTGGCTCAAGTACCTCGACGTGATGAAGATCAACGCTATCTCCAGCTTTCAAGCCTGTGATATGCAGACGAATGCGCTGTGTACAATTCTGCCCAAAATCAACAAGCCACGTTCCCCGCCCGTCGGCAGTTTCTCTGATACGTTCGAGTGACACTGGCTGGTGGATTTCATGCGGACAAACTGGAGACGTTTCTGGATTCTGAATTTGTGCAGGATTGTAGAAAATCTCAGATACAGGTTCCCACTGCGAATCATCAAATCCCGGCAGAGACCAACCATCAGACTCAAGACGCGCATCATAGCGTTCACCTTCACACAAGTCTGAGCATACAATTGGCCCCAATGCGCATTTCCACTGACGATCCCATGAATTCGAGTACACATGCTGAATCACCCCATCAGGATATTCAATTTCAAGCTGGGCAAATACGCCAATTTTGTCTCCGTAATAGTTCGCGTATCCACCATCAAAACCTAAACGTCCCCTGTACCAGCCGTCACCAAGCCAGAATCCCAGAGCATTTGCGCCTTTCTGCAGCTGATCTGTCACATCATATGTCCAGCAGTTTACGCGCTCTTTGTAGTTCGTCCAGCCAGGTGCCAGCGTATCATTCCCCACTTTTACGCCGTTAATTTCTGCTTCGACGAGACCTAATGCACTCAAGTAGAGACGGGCTCTCTTCGGATAATCAAGGAGCTCGACTTCTGAACGAACAAGTGGAAGATGACGGTGATCCGTTTTACCTTCAACCCATGATGGCCCTACAAAGTCTGCCACATGTTCATACTCATGAAGCAAGCCAACCTCGAAATGCAAGATGTCACTTTCTTCGCTCAAATCTTCGTGATTGGAGGACACGAGCTTGACGCTAATAGAAACTTCCTCACGCGATGCAAGTTCGCTAACAGGCCATGGATGAAGAATATTCTCGCCAGCAGGGATGGCAACCTTTTCGCTCTTCTTATTTTCTCCTGGAAGACGACGAATAATTGTCATATCGACATGTGCATCGTCAGGAACTTCCTCTGAATAATTCCAACTCAATCGTGGAGCGGCCATAGGAATTCCTAAAGTTCCGTTTACAAAGTGTTCTACAGATAAATTATTAATAATCATTGTCGTAACTCCGTTGTCACTTACTCGGCGCGTAGCTTTGTAACTCAGTAATTGCCATATACAAGGAAATACGTGTGGTGGCGGAGAGAAATTTCTCCACCACCGCCGAACGAGGCATTAATTACTCATTCATCTTCTTAAGCTGACGTTCCTCATCAGTGCCGTACTTCTTTTGCAAAGTAAGCATCACAGAACCAGCGATAAGCTCAATGACGACGATTCCAACGAATCCCCACATCGTAGTTTTGATTGTTGCTGGAAGAACAAGTGCTGGTGTGACCAAAGCAAACAAGCCGCACAGCAAGCGTGAGAATCCATTGATAAAACCTTGAACGGATGCACGAATCTCAATTGGGAATGACTCCTGAGTCCACACCTTGTACAGAGCTTCACCAGCAAGTGGAGATCCAAGGTTCATAAATGCCGTTGCACCGACGATAACCCACAAATTTGTGCCACCCATAGCCAGGCACACCATGGCGATGATGCTGATGATAATGCCTACGAAGAACAGCTTGTTGCGGTACTTTCCACCTGCCAATGATGCAAATGCAATATTTAAGATAAGGGTAATAAAGTTCAAAATAATTCCAAGACCTGTTGCCAAAGACTGGGAAGCATTCGCTTGTACGAACATGTACGTCTGGAACTGACCCCATGTGTTTGCAAGAAGATTCCATCCACAGTAGAAGATGGTAATGGCGAGGAAGAATCCAAGAAGCATACGGCTAGATTCAGAATTGGACAGAAGCATCTTAACGACAGATACCTTTTCTGCAGGCTTATCAGATTCGGTGAACTGTGCATCGCGGGCATCTGCTGCTTCGTGGAAACGTCGGAATGTTGGAGACAGCAAACGCCACAACCATGCTACGACCGCGAAAACAGTCAAAATTGCAAATACAACGCGGCCACCTGTAGCTCCTGGCATTGTAGAGACTAAGAATGCGCAAATGAAGGAAATAAAGACACCGACTTGCCAGAAGACTTGAGTCGTGGAGACGAGCTGAGCTGAAACCTTATCGTTTGGAGCATCATGCGAGACAATTGTCATCGAAATAGGCAAATCTGCACCAGATGCAACACCTGCAATTACAAGACCTACAAGCAAAATTTCAAAGTTCGGTGCGCATACACAGATTAATGCACCAATAGCATAGAGCAAATTAATCCAGTTGAATACAAAAACACGGCCAATCTTATCTGCAATTCGTCCGCCAAACAGTGATCCGAATGCGATAGCGAAAGTCATAACACCCGAAAGGATGCCAACCTGTCCCGTGTTCAGACCCAAACCACTCTGCCACACTGTAATGGTAGCTGACAATCCAACGATAATTCCTGATCCCAGCATGGAACCAATACCCGCAGCAACTGCGAGTGGCATGTATTCACCAATGCCCTCATTCTTTGTAATTGAAGCACTCATTGCTTTCCTCACACATTCCATTTTGAAATTTTCAAGGCACCTATCAATATTTGAAAAGTGCTGAAAATGTCGTTTTTTCTACATTGACAGTCACAATAATATATTCAATTTCAAATTATTTCAATTCCGTTTCAATTTATTTTTCAAAATTTCAATTAGCAACATGGATATATAGTTTTATACTTTTAAGTAGAGTTTTTAGTTGGAGATAATTTTTACTGCAAGGGAGCGTTTTATGACCGCAGATAAAAAGGTTGGCGTATCAGATATCGCACGATATGCAGGCGTATCTATTGGCACTGTTTCAAATTATCTCAACTACCCAGATCGAGTCTCGTCCTCATTAAAAACAAAAATTAGCTCTGCTATCAAGGAATTAGGGTACGTTCCTCGCCGCACAAGTGGGCACATACCATCCTCACCCACTACCCCCGTCATCGGTTTTATCATGTCCGACATCGAGTTATCCCTTTTTACTTCCATTTTTGAGGGTGTCCAAGAAGTCTGTGAAGAGCACGATATGCAAGTTATCGGGCTTAATTCTTTTTCTGATTGCCAGCGCCAGACCGATATGGTGAACTTGCTTATTCAGATGAATGTGGCGGGAATTATTTTATGCACGGTGGAAAATTCGCCTGAAGATGTAGCAGCCGCACGAGCAGCAGGAATTCCTATAATTCTCGTCGACCATACCAACCCAAGGGATACTCAGCCTGTATGTTCTGTGATGACAGACAACGTTCTTGCTGGGCAAATTGCCGCTGAAGAACTGCTGAGAACTGGTTGCACACGTTTGTTTTTCTTTGCTCATTCTTTTGACTATGAATCAGTACAAAACCGTCAGCTTGGAATTCAAAAAGCTGTGATGCTCAGCCAAGCATCTGGTAAAAAATCCTCTCTCGTCACCATTGATACCGGCGGTCTTGACCCTTCTGATGGGTACGATTCCGCTGTCTCTATGCTTGATATTCCAAGTAATGAACGCCCCGATGGAATCATCACAGTAACAACTTCTGTCGGCATTGGCGTTCTTAATGCACTTACCAAACACAATATTGACGTACCTGATGAGATAAGTGTTATTTCATGTGAGGAGGCAATGATTGAGCCAGTTGGTTATATGCCATTGACCTGTGTCGAAGCACCAGCTGCAGATATCGGCCGCAAAGCTATGATACAAATGCTGGATTACATGGGAAATAGCGATGCTCACGTTCACGGCACGACTCTTCTGCAACCATCATTAGTTAAACGAGCCTCGACACGATAGTCAAACGTTCAGTTTTCAAGTGCTCTCCGTCTTTCGGGTAGTTTTCCACACCAAACTACACCCGTGTGATATGAAGTTATCGTTCACATATGAGCGATCTATCGCACTGTACAGCACGCGCAAATTACACTAGTGAAGGTTACGAAGCAAATTTTCTGTGCTGAGCCACACTGTACACATGCGTTGTAACCATGCACTGCATCCAGCACAAAACTTCAATCACGAGGACATCAGGCACGTAAGGAGACCAATGGCCACTCGATGGACACCACAGCGATTTATCACGCGCAGACGTTGGCGCATTGCTCTTGTGGCCCTCGTAAGCCTTATCGTGCTTATATCGTCATTCTTTGTCGGCGTCTACAAGGCAGTTGCTCTTACTGTGAACGGCAAAACCAGCCATGTGCACACCCTCGCCATTAGCGTCGACGGTCTCCTTCGCGAACAGAACGTATCCGTGAAAACGCATGATTTTGTCACGTCGAGTTCCGGAGATCGCTTAACTAATAATTCTTCTGTCGTCGTTCGTACGGCATATGAGTCGAAAATTACCATTGACGGACACGAGGTGTCGTTCTGGACGTATGCGACGAGCGCGGATCAGCTTTTGAAACTTTTCAAGCAAAACGAAAAGAATGCTGTCAAAATTACCGTCAATATTTCGAATATTTATAACAAATTGACGGGCGGCTTCGTCATTAACGCAGATGGCCCTGTCACAGTAATTGCTGATGGTAAAACGACTGTTGCTCCTGATGGCAAACTTACTGCTGCTTCCATTCTTGATTCTCAGGGAATTAATATCGGTCAGCATGATCGTGTCAGCGTAGAGCAGGACGGAAATACGACGATTTTGCGAGTTGTCCGCATTACATACAGCGACTCTACACGCGAAGTGTCCATTCCATATTCTTCTGTAACCGTTGATGATGACACTATGGACGAGGGGACAACTTCAGTCGTTCAGCAGGGAATCGCCGGTACGAAGACACAGTATTTGCGAAATACTCTCGCCGATGGAACTGTGGAATCCAGTGAAGTGACGAAGGAAATTGTCACACGCGATCCACAAGATGAAATCATCCATGTTGGCACGAAGAAGCCTCAAACTTCTGAGTCGTCACAAGATTCGTCTTCTGATAATAATTCCTCGCAGAAGGACAATTCGTCTTCGGACAGCTCATCGTCACAATCTCAAGACCAGCAGCAAAACCAAAGCAATTCAGACTCTGACACTCAGAAGTCCGATGCTCAGAAAAAGGCTGAAGCTGAGAAAGCAAAGCAGGAAGAAGCTGCAAAGGCACAAAAGGCTGCAGAAGAAGCAAAAGCTCAGAAAGCCCGTGAAGATGCTGCAAAAGCCCAGCAGCAAAGCGGCTTGTGGCACCCAACCGTCGCTCAAGCAAAAGCTTATGCGCAAGCTGCAGCAGCACAGTACGGCTGGACCGGAGCAAATTGGAGCGCTCTTGAATGGCTATGGAATCGCGAATCCGGCTGGCGCTGGAACGCCGAAAACCGATCTTCAGGCGCATACGGCATTCCTCAATCGTTGCCAGGATCCAAGATGGCTATTTATGGCGCGAACTGGCGAGACGATGCATCCATCCAAATTAATTGGGGCCTCAATTACATTAAAAATCGTTACGGCTCACCGCTTCAAGCACAAGATCACAGCAAAAGAACGGGTTGGTATTAAACTTTAAGCTATGACTGTAGAAGATTCACACAACGGCGGACTTTTAGGCGCTTCCGATATTCGCGCTATTGCCGCAGCCGCAGGGATTTCGCCAACTAAAAAATTCGGGCAAAATTTTGTCATAGACCCGGGAACTGTTCGTAAAATCGTTCGCACAGCAGGCGTTTCCAGCGATTCTACAGTTGTCGAGGTTGGACCAGGCTTAGGATCATTAACCCTCGGTCTTCTCGAGACAGGCGCTCAGGTGACAGCAATTGAAATTGACACACCTGTTGCTGAACGTTTGCCACACACTATCGCCGAGTATATGCCAGATGCTTCACAGCGTTTGCGCGTTGTGGAGATGGACGCGCTGAAGGCAACTCCTGACAACACAGGGTTAAATTCCGATACTGCACTGACTCTGGCGGCTAATCTTCCTTACAATGTGGCAACGCCCATTATTTTGACAATGCTTGAACGTTTTTCGCAGATTGAGTCTTTCGTTGTCATGGTTCAAAAAGAGGTTGCTGACCGTTTGAGCGCTCAGCCAGGAAGTAAAGTGTACGGAGTACCTAGCGTAAAACTCGCATGGTACGGTACCGCCACACCAGCTGGCGTCATTGGTCGCAATGTTTTCTGGCCAGCCCCACACGTGGATTCAGCGCTCGTTGAATTCCATCGTTACGATGCTTCTCACCCGCTGTACGAACTCGTGCACAATGACGCTGCTACAAACGCGAACACTAACGAAACTCTTCGCGAACGCGTTTTTGCGCTTATCGATGCAGCATTCAGTCAGCGCCGCAAAACTTTACGTGCTGTTTTGAAGAAAACCGTTTCCGATACTGCTTTCGAAGCAGCGGGAATTGACTCCAGCAGACGTGGCGAAACGCTGACAATTGACGAATTTATCGCTCTCGCCCAAGCGCAAGAAGCTGAGGAGACGTCCAAGTAGAGCGTATAAAGCGCATAAGCGCGTATAAGCGTATAGAAGACACATGCGCAAGAAGAACGATCGAAAGTGAATGTTTCAGAATGTTTCACGTGAAACATTCGTGAGTTCATGAACTGACACCTTTTACAAGACACGTAGTACGTATAGAATTACTGAAGAGTAGACGGAGGATACAATGCCAGACAGCACTGTTAAGAATGAGCGCGAACAGCGCCGCCTATATTTACAGGCACGCCAGCGAATGATTTTGAGTGCCACTATCGGCTTCCTAGTCATCGCACTTCTTATTTCTCTTCCAGGAGCATGGGGAGTTTTCTCACCATCCCATCATGTCCAGGAAGCAAATAGTAGTACAAACTTCGGCGTTGTGACGGCTTGCCCTGCAAAGGATACTGTTTCGCTTAATTCATCCGACGTGACTATTCGCGTATTGAATGGTACAAACAAGACCGGCTTGGGTAGTGCGGTCGGCGAAGAATTGCGTAATCGCGGTTTCATTCTTCAGGGAATTGGCGATTATGATTCATCTACCGTCTTGCAGCGTACGGAAATTCATTTCGGTAAGAATGCTATTACACAGGCATACACTCTGGCTGAGCAATTTACAGATGCAATTTTGCGTATGGATGACCGTTCTGACAAGCTTATCGATGTCGTTATTGGTTCGTCTTTCGATAATTTGGTCAGCAAGACCAAGACACCAAAGGCTGGTTCAAAGCTTGTAGGTGCGACCAATTGCGTTTCAGCAGATGATTTGAAGGATTTGCCTAAGGCATCAGAACATCAAGCTGTATAACGTCGGCAAGACTTATACGTTAAAGGGCGAAGGTTCTTATGAACTTTCGCCCTTTAACTATTACTACCAGCTATTTATTTTGCTTGCTTTCGCGCGTTACTCAATGTACGGTACTCTATACGTAGGTCTATGTGCGGCTCTAAGCGTGATTCTCCATGCATCCCACCGTGCACCGAGCGACCGCTAGTACTACGCTTCGTTCTACTTCTGAGTTTACTCCTAAGATTCCTCTTGAGTTTGAGTTTCGCTATACCAGCGCTTCAGTTCAGCCACAGCTTCATCATGCTCGACAGGACCATTATCCAAACGATAATCAAGCATATGCTTGTACGCTTTGCCCACTTCAGGACCTGGAGTAATTCCTAAGATTTCCATAATCTCTTCGCCGTTGATATCCGGACGAATTGCATCAAAATCTTCCTTTTTCTTCAGTTCAATGACACGATCTTCCAAATCGTCCATTGCCTGAGCAAACATCCGCTCTTTCGCTTTGTTTTGAGTGGTTGCATCCGCACGAGTTAAGCGATTCAGGCGATGGTATAAATCACCAGAGTCCTTAACATATCGACGTACCGCAGCATCACTCCACCGTTCATCCACGTATCCGTGGAATCGCAAATGCATATCGACTAATTTGCTCACATCCGACACCATTTGGTTGTCGAAATGCAGAGCCTTCAAACGCTTTTTGGTCATTTTAGCGCCCACTGCATCATGATGCATGAAGGTCACTTTCCCGTTTGCTTCATATTTGCGCGTACGAGGTTTTCCGACATCGTGCATAATTGCCGCAAGCCGCAAGGTCAAGTCTGGGGCAGGAACAGGACCATCGTCATCTGTTTCCAGAGCAATTGCACGTTCGAGAACTTGCAATGTATGGTCGTACACATCCTTATGGCGATATTCCTCGTCAATTTCCAGCGCAAGATCTGGCAATTCTGGCAGTACAAATTCTGCCAAACCAGATTCGACCAATGCTTCCAAGCCTTCTCGTGGATGATCCGCAAGCAGCAATTTGCATAATTCATCGCGCACACGCTCAGCCGAAACAATCTCAATACGAGGAGCCATATCATACAAAGCTTCCGCAGTATCGAGTCCGATTCTAAAACCTAGCTGTGCCACAAAACGAACCGCACGCATCATACGCAATGGATCGTCATCAAATGACTGCTCTGGCTCGACAGGTGTGCGCAAAATTTTCCGCTCGATATCACGTCGACCATCAAAAGGATCAACGAATTCCAAACTTGGCACGCGGATAGCCATGGCATTAATCGTGAAATCTCGACGTGACAAATCACCTTCGAGACTATCGCCATAATTCACTTCCGGCTTTCGAGAATCAGACTCATATGTATCTGAGCGATATGTGGTCACTTCTACAGAATATTCTTTGCCATCTGGCATCCGCTTCAATGCGCCCAATGTGCCAAATTTACGTCCCATATCCCAGAAACCGTCGCCATTACTCCATTTTTTCAGTAATGGTTCGAATTCATCAGGACGGGCAGAAGTGCAAAAATCTAAATCATGTGCCGGCCGGTTCAAAAGCAAATCGCGTACCGGCCCACCCACTAATGCCAATTCAAACCCATGCTTGTCAAAGAGTTCGCCTAATTCAATCGCTACGGGTGAAACTGCAAAATCCACAAGTATCCTTTCTAAGGCAGCTCGCATGGGTCATTAGCATGGGTCGCTAACAAGGGGCGTACTGGTGTGCTGGCACGGGTTGTCGCACGGTATGTCACGCTAAAAGTTGAACCAAATATCGATTTTAGCGCACCTTTTCACTTTCCGTTACCCCACCTGCACACAGTGGCAAGTAAAATGGTTTTTATGATTAATCCGGCAGACCTTAAACGTATGCTTCAGCGGGCGCACGCTGCAGCTCAGTCTGCCCAAAAAACTCCAGAATCTCAAGGAAATGACGACTCTGCGGAACGCATCGAGATAGCGTATTCCTCTCATTACTCCAGTGGTTATTTTATGGAGGATGAGGAGTATCGCGCTGAGTATGACCTCGAGCTCGACACGCAGGGGCTTTCCTCGCACTTTAGTAGCATTTCGAGCTCAATCGTTCCTCTGTATTCGACGTCCAGCCACTCTCCTCTGACAGATTTAACAGATCTGACAGACGATGCAACAGACGTCGATACTGCATCATCGTCACAGGGAAATTCACCTGTAGGCACATCTGTGGGCACGTCGGACAGCTCAAACGGTTCACACAGTTCTTCCGCGAGCGACCGCGATAATACACGCGCGTCACATCCATTTGATGAATTGCGCGCGCTCAATTTAGCAACTTTGCGCGAAGCCATCGAGGAAGTTCATGATTCAGTCCCTACACCGGCAATTATGGCTCGTAAAAGGGAAGACGGTCCTGTTACGTTTGCATCATTGGATAACCGCGATTTACCTGTTGTCCGCGAATATTCGGCAGGCGGCTTAGTTTTCGACGACCAAGACCGTGTTGCTATCATCGCTCGTCATTCTCGCTCAGGACATTTGGAATGGTGCCTTCCTAAAGGTCACATCGAAAAGGACGAAACTCCTGATGAGACGGCTGTTCGTGAGATTTTTGAAGAAACTGGTATCAAGGGCGAAGTCATCGACTCTATCGCGACAATTGATTACTGGTTTACTGGTGACGCTCAGCGCATTCATAAGCTCGTTCATCACTATGCCTTACGTATGACAGGCGGCTATTTAACTGTCGAAGGCGATCCTGATCATGAGGCAGAGGATGCTACGTGGGTCAAATTTGAAGACTTAACAGACGTTTTGAGTTACCCTAATGAACGTCGAATTGTGTGGTTATACGCGAAGAAACATAGGAAAGACATTTAGCTTATGCCGTCTTTTACATTGTCCCAAGTTGTAACACGTTGTGCTGCCACAGTAGCAGGTCTTGCCCTGGGCATCGCCGCTTTAGGCATGTCACATTCCATGGATGGCTCCGCTCTTCCCTTTGCATCCACTGTCACATCTGCTGTCGCATCCACTCCTGCATATGCGGCCGATAAAGACACCACTCAAAGCTCTCGTATCCTTACTCTGAAAGATTCCACGCGTATCGTCACTGCTGACTCTGGTTATTTTGCAGAATTTACTGTCACAAATACAAGCGATGCGGATGTATCTGCTGGAACGTTGACGCTTTTGACATCTCCTCGTTTTGAATTCCAAACGGCCGATGCTATGCAAAAGTGGGCTGATGGGGATATATTTATTCGTTCATTAAGTCTTTTTGCCCAAGCTGATGTACCTGCATTGAAGGCAGGAAAAAGCGCTACTGTTCGTGTCCATCTCGATGTTTCAGACCCTGCACTGGCAGCTCTGACTACGTGGGGTGCACGCCCTCTTTTGGCTCGCTATCAGTCCAATGATGACGCGTTAACGCATAGCATTCATACCTTTTTGACCCGCTCTAATGCAGGAACGAATTCTGAATCATTACCAGCTCTCAATGTCGTATTCACTGTTCCTGTCAGTGAAGGAAATATCGCTGCATGCGTGACAAATTCTGATACGTCACAAAATGCTCAGGACTCTATGAGCAATCTTTTGTCGGGTACATCCCTTGGATCATCTGAGAATTCATCCGCGAATTCATCGTCTCAGTCCTCATCGAATGACAATTCCCAAGATTCTCATACAAACTCGAACTCCGGATCGAATTCTGACACTACATCGAGCACTACCTCTGGCTCGGCCAATTCGTCGGATTCTTCGCACGAATCTTCACATTCGAGTGAAACATGCTATGCCTCCGCTGTATCCCGTCTTGCAAAAATTAAGCAAGATAATCCTAACGTGGAAATTTTGGCAGATCCCCAGCTCATGAGCGCTCTGAATAATGAGCAGTCAAGCGAATCGAGCAGCTCGTCCAATGCATCAAGCGTGTCGGTTTCCCACACCATTCAGCCTTTTGCTATGGATATCTCATCCTTGGCAAATAGTGAGCACACGAGTTCACTCTCGGCGGCACAAGCGTCATCAGTATCCACATCTTCTGTAGCCATCGACGGCTTGAGCGGATGGTCACAAAATGCTCTTAAAACAGCGCAATCATTAGGGTATTCGACTGTTATCGCAACGCAAGGTTTTTCCTCCTCATCTGATAGTGCTGTACATAATTCCGTAGCGCAGACAACCATCAATGGTTCTCGCATGACTGTTCTTCCGGCACAAAATGAATTGAGCACTTTAGCACAAGGACAGGCTTCCTCAGATAAAGCTGAGGATGATGCGGAAAATACATCAGCAGCTCTTCTCAATCGTTTCATCGCTCAAACGGCATTTTACGAGACTCAAGCACCGTATGAGCAGCGCACAATTCTCGTAAACGCGGCAAGCGTTTCCAGCGATTTGTCAACACAACGTTTATCGTTTATTTCCTCTCTTACCAACGTTTTGTCCTCTGCTCCATGGACGAACTTGAGCAACCTCGATTCTTTGGTATCTGCGCAGTCACCTTATACTTCTGCAGAAGTAGATGAATTTATTGCAGATGCTGCCAAGCTGAGCAAGGGGAACACGCAAGCTATTTCGGAAATCGTGACACAGATTGAAAAAAACAAGTCCCGCATTACGAGCTTCCTGGGAAGCGTTGTCGATAGTGCCCAGTCGCCATCCTCGTCCAAGGACTCTCGCAATCCGCAAGATTTGGCACGCGGTAAGGCAGACCAGTCACGCGCGCTATCCTCTGATGAATTGCAAACATGGCAGAAGTCTCTCACCACCTTTACAGAGAATTTTGCATCTTCATCTCTTTCGGGATTAAGCATTACGACCTATGCTCGTAATCCTCAAAAATTATCCTCATTGAAGGCATATTCAGCAGTAACACAGCAGCTGCTCAACAGCGTGAATATTTCCGTTCCTCAATCGTTGCATGTCGTAAGCGAAACGGCGACAGTCCCTGTGACTTTGTCCAATAATTTGCCTGTTTCTCTCAAGGTCAACGTTGCCACGATGTCGTCTGAAAAAGTGCGCTCTGAAGTTACTATCGATGGCATGAAGGACATTACTCTTGCCGCCCATTCTGAGCAGCAAATCACACTTCCTGTGCGTGCAATTTCTGGCTGGACGACGACTTTCCAGATTTACCTCACGACTGCAGAAGGTACGATTATCAACACGAAGAAAAGTATCACTGTTTCGAGTTCGTTCACCATTATGGACAACGCAGGGTACGCAATTTTCGGATTAGCTATCCTTCTTGCAGTGCTGGGAATTAAGCGTCAAATTTCTCGTGGACGGTCTGCGGAAAGCAGCGAGGACTCTGGAGAACCAGCTGACACATCACATGCATCAGATGCGTCTGATGCAGCATCGGGCACGTCTAACGCCATGTCAGACGCCACATCAGAGGCCACGTCTGACGCCGCGTCCGATTTCTCGTCAAACATTTCTGACGATATTTTCGCCTCATCCACGTCACCACAAGAGTAAGGTTCTCCTGTTCTATGAGTTCTGTAGGTAAAAATTCACTTATCATGGCTTCCGGAACCTTAGCCTCTCGCTTGACCGGAATGATTCGAACTATTCTGCTTGCTGCAGCCGTGGGAACGACTGGTATCGCAGCAAACGCGTACCAGACGGGTTCTTCTGTTCCACAAATTATTTATACGCTTATTTCGGGTGGTCTATTTAACGCTATCCTCGTTCCGCAAATTGTGCGTACTCTCAAGATGGAGGACTCCAAAAAGCATCTCGATAAGCTCATCACGTTGAGCATTCTCATTTTGATTGGAGTAACTGCCGTGATGATGTTGGGAACGAATATCATCACTTCTATCTTCTTGAGTGCCTCGTGGACGGGCCCTCAGCGCGCTCTGGCTAATGCATTCACCTTGTGGTGCACTCCGCAAATTTTCTTCTACGGTTTGTATACCGTCCTCGGGCAAATCCTTGCTGCTAAAGATAAATTTGCGATGTACGCGTGGAGCTCTGTAGCTGCTAATGTCGTAAGCTCTGCAGGATTTATCATTTTCCTTGTTCTTTTTGGCAATGCATCCCGTCAGCCACTGACCTTTTGGACGAGCGATAAAATTGCCCTCACCGCTGGCGCATGGACTCTGGGTGTAGCAGTTCAGGCTATTTTGCTTTTTATCCCACTTATTCAAAGTGGATATAAGTTCCGTTTCTCATGGGGATTCCGTGGAATTGGCCTGCGCTCTATGGGTAGCGTCGCTGTTTGGAGTCTAGCAATCACGATTATGACTCAGATTACGTCCATCTTGACGTCTCGTATCGCATCCGGCGCTCCTCTTGCTGCCAATGATGCCTACAACGTCGCCGGAAATGGATCCTACCAAAATGCGATGAGTATCTACATTTTGCCGTATTCCCTTTTCGCTGTGTCTCTTGCGACAGCTACTTTCCCACAAATTTCCGACCTTATCGCTGAGCATAAAACTCAGACCGCTGCATCCGTAGTCAGCCGAACTATGCGATCATCCAGCTTAATTATGTGCTTCTTCACAGCCGTCATGCTCGCGATCCCATTCCAATTAAGCGCGGTTTTCCTTCCATCCATCGATGGCACCCAGATGATGCTTTTGAGTCCTATCATCTTCTTCTTGACCCTGGGACTTCCGTTCACGTCTCTCGTGCTGCTTGCTCAGCGAACTTTCTATGCCTTTGAGGATGGTAAGAGTCCGTTTATTATTGCCGCTGTTCAAAGCGCAATTATGGCCTTTATCCAATTATTGGTATGGCGTATGGCTCCACCTCAGTCTCAAACTCCTCTTCTGGGATTTGCGGTGGGCCTGAGCTATATGCTCTGTATACCTTTGCTTCTCGTGATGGTGTATCGCCGTTTCCGAGAAGAATTTAGAATTGGTAAATTCGTCGTCACGCATATCAAAATTTTGATTGCAAGTATTGCCACATACTGTGCTGCTGAATTTGTCGCGCAAGGTCTTAGCGACCTTCTGAATTTCACTCCGTCATCCGCACAAGGCAGAGCGGGTTGGTTCTGCGCTGTTTTCATCTGCGCATGCACATCAATTATCGCTTTTATCGTTTATTCTGCAGTTCTTTTGCTCCTGCAAACGGCCGAATTCGTCGACGGAATGCGTGCAGTTATCGATCGTTTCCATCTCGACAGATTCCCTCTTGTCTCGGCAATTATCGACAGAATTCTTCCTCATGATGGAAGCATCAGAAATTCCAGCAAAAATACCGGGAAAAAACGCACAGTAAAGCGTAGAAGAAAGCACTAAATAAAGCTTAGACAGTACCTCCACAAAAGAGCGAGATTTTCGCTTCATTTACGCTACCCCAATCGCTAGAATAGTCAGAAGAATCCAAATACCAGCATATAGAGAGATGCTATGAATTTTTCAGTTGGCGATGTACTCCTTGATCGCTTCCGCTTGGTTGAGATTTTGCGCAATGAACCAAGCATTTCCGTGTGGATAGCACACGACAACACGCTGCAGCGTAACTGCGAGATTTTTATCGTTGCCAATTCAACGATTATTTCTCGCGTTAATGCAGCGGCTTCAGCATTAGCTCTTTCCCAAGACCCACACTTCACACGCGTTCTTCATCTCTATCGCGACGGCGAAGTGTGCGTTATCGTCACTGACATCGATTCTGGTATTACTGTTCGCGATTATTTGACCAATTCTCAGGAAAACTCTCAAGATTATCCATTAAGCACCGATGCTGTTCGCTCGATTATCGGCGAATTGACACATATTTGCGAAGGTCTTGATGCAAATAATCAGGCGCATTACTGCATCGACGATATCACCGTTCGCTTGACAGATGACCGTGTTGTTTTGGCGAATTTCCCTGTGTCGGCAGCTTTGCTCCCTCCGACAGCTCCTCGTCTTAAGGCTACGAATCATGACGTCGAAAGTGTCATGGTCTACCAAATTGCTGCCGTTGCTTTTGAATTGCTGACAGGTACAGCGTATACATCTATTCTTGCTCCACAGGCTCGTCGCATGCTGCGCGATGTGGATACTCCAGCTGATTTGGAATTGATTTGCATTCGCGGATTGGCTCTGCCAGATGATCATGGACACACTCCTGTTCCTCTGGTTACTCTTCTTGAGATGCAATTCTTGCTCGACTCGTATGATTCTTTGCACGATTTGGCAAAGCATCCTCAGGTTCACATCAATATCACTGGCCGTCCATCGTCGGCACCATCCATTACACAGGCAGTTTTCCGCCGTGTTGATGCACAGGCAATTGCTCCTCTTCCTCGCTCTTTGCGCGAGAATCCAGATGCTACTGCGCATAGCGAGCAATTCCAGGAATGGAGCGCCTCTGAACTTATTTTCGGTGGAAATAACGCTGTCGATATCACGAAACCTGATACATCGACCGACCTCTTCCATGCATTGGGAGAATTGGATGCTACCAAGCTTGAACGCGTATATGATCCTTATGATTTTAATGATTTCGTAGAGGGCGATACGAAGACTGTTGGTATGGATACGCAGGCAATTCGCATTGCTTCAGATTCATTAGCATCATCTCGTCATCCTGAAAATTCTTCTGAATCCGAAGAATCGCATGCAGAATCATCCAGCTCTGCACAGGACGAGATTTCGACCGGTTCATTCTCGACAACGAATCGTTCACGCAAAAATGTTTCACGTGAAACATCGTCATCGTATGAGCCAAAGACTGAGGTCATCCCTCCAAGTTTTGTACCACGTCCGACACAGCGCACGAAGACGACATCATCTGACGCTCAACCAGCCTCAGCAACTCCATCGACACGTGTAGCTAGTACCGCAGCTTCTTCAGGAACCGCATCCCCGTCTGCGGATTCGTCTGTGCGTGCCCAGTCAACGGCACAGTCGGATTCAGCACAGTCCTCTTCTGTACAGTCCGTTCTTACAGCTCGCTTTGAACAGTTGTGGGAGAAGCTCCGTCCCGCTCTTCAGACACGTGCAGCAGTAATTATCGGCGTTGCACTTGTGTTGATTATCCTCGTGTCCGCATCGATGTATTCTCTCTTCGCTGGTCAAAATTCATTGAATAATAATACGGATCCATGGTCTCAGATTTCCCAGGAAACCGTCCGTTTCCCTGGTCAGGAAAATAACAAGGGCAGCAATACCCCTTCCACGTCGGATGATTCTTCTGATAAGTCTGATTCACAAAAGTCTGACGATTCGAAGAGCGATGAATCAAAGAATACCGACTCGAAGAAGTCTGATTCTCAGAAGACGACATCAACTTTTGACGACAGCAAAATTCAGGCAGAGAAACTTCCAAAGAATAAGTCTGTTTCTGCTGTCCCAACTCCAGCTGGCACAAGCAATTCCACAGCAATTAATCCACGTGGATACACATATTTGGAACGCCCAGCAGGCATTCGCGGATGGGGATATTCCTTCGCTTTTGACCAGCCGACGACTATTTGGCGTGCGGAAATTGGCAATCAAACTGGTGGTGGACAGGTTCACATCTACGCTGATCCAACCACTGACGATCCACGCTCAGGAACAGAAGTAGCCACTTTCAGCTTTGCAGATAATAACCAACCGACTAACGTCATCTTTAAGAAGCCAGTGACAGCAAGCACTCTTGTCGTATGGATTGATGGTACTGACGCCTCAACTCTTCCTCAAGTTATCCGCTTGACACACTACGCCTTCTACTAAAAAGGATGACAGAACCAGAAAATTACACGCTTACCGTTTCTTGTTCATACCACGACAACAAATAGTGACACAGAACAGACATCGACAGATACAAAGGACAGATTATGACGCATAATTCTCCCCACGTCATTAAAAATGATCCATGGTTTGGCTCATATGCAGCACGTGCAGAAGATATGCGCGCCTCGGAAATTCGCGCTCTTTTTGCAGTAGCAAGTCGTCCAGAAGTTGTTTCCCTTGCTGGCGGTATGCCTTATCTCGAATTCCTTCCCTTTGATGAATTGTCTGAACTCGTCGCCAAGATGCTTCGCGAGCAAGGCACAAAGGCATGGCAGTACGGAAGTGCTCAGGGAGATCCTCATTTGCGTGAGCGCATTCTCGATATTGTTCGTCTCGAGCACATTACTGACGCTCAGGCAGATGACGTCGTTATTACGAACGGATCCCAAAACGGTCTTGATCTTATTACCCGCCTTATGTGCGATCCAGGCGATGTCATTATCGCCGAAGATCCAAATTATGTCGGCGCTTTAGGAGTTTTCAAGAGCTTCCAAGCGGAAGTTATCAATGCTCATATGGATGCGGATGGTCTTATCCCTGAGTCGTTCGAAGAGACAATTAAGTTTGCTCTGTCGCAGGGAAAGCGTGTAAAGTTCCTCTACACCGTTCCTAATTTCCACAATCCAGCTGGTGTGACGATGAGTATCGAGCGTCGTCCACAGATCTTGGAGATCGCGCGCAAATATCATGTACTCGTCGTGGAAGATAATCCATACGGATTGCTGTCCTTTGATAATACGACGTACCCAGCTTTGCGATCTATGGATCCTGACAACGTCGTGTATTTGAGTAGCTTCTCGAAAATTATCGCACCTGGAATGCGCGTTGCTTGGATGATTGCACCTCCAGGAATTCGAAATAAGCTTGTTTTGGCGAATGAGTCATCCATTTTGAGCCCATCAAATATGAGCCAGATGACTATTTCGACGTATTTGGATAATTTTGACTGGCAAAAGCAGATTGAAGATTATCGCTTGATGTATAAGTCTCGCTGTGATGCCATGGATTCTGCTTTGCACACGTATATGCCGTACTGCTCGTGGAATAAGCCAAAGGGTGGATTCTATATTTGGCTGAAAATTCCTGAAGGTCTTGATGCCAAGGCAATGCTTCCACGTGCAATTACTGCTCGCGTAGCATATGTATCTGGTACTGCTTTCTACGATACAGGCGAAGGTGCAGATCATATGCGCTTGAGCTTCTGCTATCCAACAGAAGAGCGCATTACTGAAGGTATTCGTAGGCTGTCTACGGTCGTCGATGATGAGCTTGCTACTGCTGAACTTTTCGGC
Organism: uncultured Alloscardovia sp.; assembly: GCA_963543015.1. Lineage (GTDB taxonomy): Bacteria > Actinomycetota > Actinomycetes > Actinomycetales > Bifidobacteriaceae > Alloscardovia. The sequence continues at coordinate 126,557 of CAUTYZ010000003.1, read as the reverse complement.
ACTACTCATACATCCACTATCCCCGTTATCAAGCCTGAGAATTCAGAGAATTAAAAGGAGAGATCAACGATGAATCCTCGAGTTGTAATTTTGTGTGGCGGTTTGAGTCATGAACGTGACGTGTCCTTGAGCTCAGGCCATCGTGTAGCTGGTTTTTTGGAAGAAACTGCACAATGGGACGTCGCTGTTCACGATGTGGATAGCACACTGCTGGATTATTTGAGCAGTCCTGAAACTCGTCCAGATATCGTCTGGCCATTGCTTCACGGTTCTTATGGTGAGGATGGCTCTATTCGTGACGTATTGGAAATGCTGAATCTTCCTTATATCGGTTCGCGCGCAAAGGCATCCATGGTCGCATGGAATAAGCCAATTGCTAAGAATATTGTGCGTAAAATTGGTGGACTCCATACTCCTCATTCGGTCACTCTTCCTCAGGAGGTCTTCCGCGAGCTGGGCGTTCAGCCAATTATCAACCACATTGTGGAGTCTATTCATCTTCCTCTTATCGTGAAGCCAAATATGGGCGGAAGTGCTCTTGGATGCACTGTCGTCCGCGATATTTCTGAGCTTCCTCAAGCTCTCGTGGACTGCTTTGCCTACGCAAATACCGCTTTGATCGAGCACTTTGTAGAAGGAACAGAAGTTTCCGTATCGATTATCGATACAGGGGACGAAATTATCGCTCTTCCACCATTGGAAATTAGCGCACCTCGAGGTATTTACGATTATTCGGAGCGTTATACTCCTGGCGAAACGGAATTTATCATTCCAGCTCGTCTTGATGCAGATGTTTTGGAACGTGTAAAGGCTGACGCTTTGACAGCTTTTGAAGTTTTGGGAATGCGCGATATTTCGCGAATTGATTTCATTGTGGATAATGAAGGAATTCCGCAATTCTTGGAAGCAAATGTCACTCCAGGAATGACTGACGTATCTATTTTGCCTCGTCAGGCTGTGGCTGCTGGATTTAATTTGGGAGAATTGTACTCACGAATTGTATCGTCGGTTCTTGAGCAAAATCGCAATATCCCCCATCTTCCAACATCGTTGTAAGAGACATCACACTCTCAGTGAACACGGAATAGTGCTCTGACGAGTAGTGTTATGTCTTATAGTTCTAAGAATTATTGAGAAGTAAGCTTTATAAAGGAGACAAGATGACAGTACGTAATGCCATCGTCATCGGTTCTGGTCCAGCTGGTTACACAGCTGCCTTGTATCTTGCCCGTGCCGGATATGAGCCACTCGTCATTGCCGGTGCTCTTGCTCCTGGCGGTCAGCTCGTTAATACCACTGAAGTCGAGAATTTCCCTGGCTTCCCAGAGGGTATTATGGGACCTGATCTGATGGAAAATATGCGCGAACAGGCTGAAAAGTTTGGTGCAGAAGTCGAATACGACGACGTCGTTTCCGTCGATTTTAGTGGTGACATTAAGGTAGTCACTACTGATATGGGTGAAACGTATGAGGCTAAGACAGTTATCCTCGCAACGGGCGCTTCATATCGTCATTTGGGTGTACCTGGTGAGGAAGAATTCTCAGGCCGCGGCGTATCATACTGTGCTACATGTGATGGCTTCTTCTTCAAAGACAAGCCAATTATCGTCGTCGGTGGCGGAGATTCAGCGATGGAAGAGGCTGACTTCTTGTCTCGTTATGGTTCATCCGTCACAATTCTTCATCGTAGTGAGAATTTCCGTGCATCGAAAGTGATGCTTGAACGTGCTCGTGCTAACGAGAAAATTACTATCGTCACAAATACAACTGTTGAAGAAATTATCGGCGATGCTGAAAATGGTGTTACAGCTGTAAAGACACGTAATACTGTCGATAGTACTGAATCTGTCATGGATGTAAAAGGATTGTTCGTTGCAATCGGTCACATTCCACAGTCCGGATTCTTGGGCGATTCCGTAGAACTCGACCCTGAAGGGTACATCGTTCCTTCAGGAAAGGGCACTCAGACTTCCGTTCCAGGAGTCTTCGCTGCTGGAGATGCTGTAGATAAGGTGTATCGTCAGGCTATTGTAGCTGCAGGATCGGGATGCCAAGCAGCTCTTGATGCACAAACTTATTTAATGGAACACTAAATTTATTTCATAAAGAGGATGGCGAGTAACGTTATGTTACTCGCCATCCTTATATGCCGTTTTTTTACATCCATCCATCTGATGATGCAGATGAATTCTCCTGATTAAGCACAGCCAAAATTCTGTCCAAATCTTCTTGCGATGTAAAGGTAATTTCGATTCGGCCACGCTTAGCTGATCCCTTAATCGCCACGCGTGTATCAAATCGATTTTCCAAACGCTGTACGAGTTCAGAATTTTCCCATGGATTCGTACGAACAGCACGAGTTTTCTTCTTATCTGAAGAACCGTTCTTCAAAATCACCAGCTCTTCAGTGCTACGAACCGAAAGACCTTCTGCGATAATTCGATTTGCAAGTGCTTCCATATCATCGACAGATTCCAAAGACAGCAGTGCGCGAGCATGTCCTGCAGAAAGAACTCCTGCAGCAACCTTCTTCTGAACTGTTGGTGGGAGCTGAAGCAAACGCAAAGTGTTCGTAATTTGAGGTCGTGACTTGGAGACGCTCTGAGCGAGCTGCTCCTGAGTCAAACCAAATTCCTTGAGCATCTGCTGATATGCAGCAGCTTCCTCCAAAGGGTTTAATGCCACACGATGCAAATTTTCGAGCAACGCATCGCGAAGCATATCCGTATCATCAGTCGTTTTAACGATAGCTGGGATTTTTTCCAATCCTGCCAGACGACTTGCACGAGTACGGCGTTCACCCATGATGAGTTCATAATGATGTCCATCATGAGTCTTCTCATCTACTTCACGGACAACGATTGGCTGCAAAACCCCAACTTCTTTAATTGAGTTGGACAATTCTTGCAAATCATCTTCATCAAAAATCTGTCGAGGCTGATGCTCATTCGCAACGATGTCATCCAAAGAAATTTCCGTCAAGTATGCACCATGAACCGGGCGCAAACCTGAGATAACACTTGCACCTTCTGTTGACGACAGCAAAGCATCAAGAGCAGCGGTAGATTCATAACGAGGAATGGAATTTTCCAAGGAAGGAATTTCTGGACGCTCTTCTTCCTCTGCGGAGTTATCTGCAGAACTATTCAATTCCACAGAAGGCATAGTCGCGCGCTGATTCTTCTTCGCTGCTTTCTTTTTCTTAGTCGCAGACTTTACAGCAGTGTTCTTATGTGCATCCTGCTGTGATTCCTCAGTCAATGTTTCACGTGAAACATCTTCGGTTAAACCGTCATCATCAATTGTTGGAAAGAGTGCTCCAAGGCCTTTTCCAAGTCGAGAACGTCCTGGCATCTTAATTCTCCTTCTTCAATCGATCTAAGAGTGCAAAAATATGAGAACTTTTCTTATTAATTTCTAATGCAGCTTCTCGGTATGCAATTGCTCCCAATCCACGTGAATCATATGCGATGACCGATTGTGCAAAGCTTGGTGCTTCAGAAATTCGGACAGAACGAGGAATTGTCGTCTTCAAAAGCAACGACGAATAATGCTGATTAACCTCGTTATATACTTCCTGGCTGAGCAATGTCCTCTTATCGTACATGGTGATAAGAATTGCGGAAATTACTAATTCACGATTCATTCCGCGCTGAACCAGCTGGATTGTACGTAAGAGTTGTCCCAATCCTTCCAAAGCGTAGTATTCTGCCTGAATAGGAATGATAACTTCATGAACAGCACACAAAGAATTCAGTACCAAGAGCCCTAAGCTTGGAGGGCAATCGATAACGACATAATCATAATGCTTATCGCTTTGCTCAATAAAACGAGTCAAACTATCACGCAACAGATACACACGATTATCTAAGCTCGCAATTTCGAGTTCAGCACCTGAAAGATCAATATTTGATGGAACCACATCAAGATTGTCAAAATCTGAGCAGACCTGAATTGCTTCTGAAATTTCTGCACGACCTTCAATGACGTCATACAAGGATAGAGTACCCGAGCCATGCTCTGCTCCTAATGCGGTCGATGCATTACCCTGGGGATCCATATCGAGTACGAGAACGTTCATCCCCGCTTCAGCAAAAGCTGCCGCAAGATTGACAGACGACGTTGTTTTACCTACTCCACCCTTCTGATTTGCCACCGCTATAAAACGAGTGGACTGTGGACGCGTAAAAGTTTGTGTAGACAGCTGATGAAGACGCTTCTTTTCATCAGCAATTTCCATACCTACAGAAGAAGAGCCAGATGAATTCTTAAAAATTCGCTGAATTACATCCGTTGCGGTCTCAAACTGAGGATCATCATTCTGTAATGTTTCACGTGAAACATCGCTCATTTTTACCTCCGTTTATTTCTTCTTTTTCTTATCAACGACAAGTACTCGTGTAGATTCAAGTCCTTCAGCGACGGGTGCATCATACACATGCGCATTATATGCCCCGTATTTTTTCATTTCTTGTGCTGCCTTGTCAAGCTCAGCTTCTACGCTTCGACCCTTCAGTGTGACGAGCTTACCGTCTGGCTTAATTGCAGGGAAAACCATTCCTGTTAATTTCGACATAGGAGCTACTGCTCGACATGTCACAATATCAAATCCCTGATAATCGCGTGGAAGAAGAGACTTAATATCTTTATTAATCTTTCCTGGAATAACTTCTTGAGCTCGTGCACGCACGACAGTCACATTACTCAGATCTAATTCTTCGACAACTTCGTGAAGCCATTCGATTCGGCGTTCCATAGGCTCAACTAAATATACCGGAACATTACTCAAACATGTTCCGACAATTATTCCAGGGAATCCTCCACCACTTCCAATGTCACCGATAATAGGTTGACATGCAGAAAGCTTACTCATTTCCTGAGTCAAGAAAGGAACCAGCGCTGCCGAATTAAGAATATGACGTTCCCAAATAATATCGACATCTCGTGGACCGATAATTCCACGTGGTTCACCTTCTCTCTCTAATTTCTCATGAAAAAGAGCAAGCTTGTCATACGCATCACCCAAAACCTGCTGAGGAAGTGGCGAAGAGGAAAGAATATCAGTCATCGTATTCTTCCGTAGATTCTTCTACTTCAAACTCATCGACATCATCCTCGACGTTCTGCTTCTGATATACAGTGACATAACGCTTTGGATCAACGCCATGAGAACGAGACTTCAGTCCCTCATCACGAACGACATCGTGCACAATCTTGCGCTCGTATGAATTCATAGGACGCAAATTAACTGGTTCACCTGTTTCGAGAACTTCTTGAATCGCATCAAGAGTTGCAGACACGATACGGTCACGCCTCTTCTTAAGATATCCATCAATATCCACGATAATGCGTGAACGCTCACCTGTAGACTGCTGAACAGCCAAACGAGTCAAATGCTGCAACGCATTCACTACCTGACCATCGCGACCGATGAGGTTATGAATATCTGTATCGTCGTCCGCTACAATCTGGACAACAGGATGACCCTGACGGATGCCCATTTCAATATCGCCTTCATAATCAACGATATCCAGCAACCCCTCAAGGTAATCAGCCGCGATGTCAGCTTCTTCGTTGAGCTGCTCGCGATCTACTTCAGTGTTCTGATCCATAATGCTCCTTACATTACTTTCAGTTTAGCGCTGTATAAGTATTTTTGGGTATGTAATCGAAACGTCTATGCGGTTATAAGAATTAATGTTTCACGTGAAACATTAACGATTCTTCTTCTTACGAGAAGGCTGCTGACGCTGATTACCGCCGTTCTTCTTAATTGCTTCAGCTTCTTCCTTAGCCTTCTGCAATTCTTCTTCCTCAATTGTTGGCAATCCGAGACGCTCGCGACGGCGAACTTCCTTAGCATAATCACGCTTTTCCTTGGATTCGTATGCAGCAGAACCAGGAGTTGGGAAGTTTTCAACCTGGAAGATCATCTGGATCAACGTCCAGGTATTGTTCGTAGACCAGTAAACGAGAACTGCGAATGGGAATGCCACACCAGAGAAGATGTACATCACTGGGAAGAGGAATGCCATAATTCGCTGAGTATTGTACTGCTGAGTACCAATAGATTCCTTAGGCATATTACGGCGCAAGCTGTAATACTGAGAAAGGAACATACTCAAGCACATGTATGCCACGAACAAACCGATGACAATTCGTCCGGTACCCGAAGCGTTGGTGAAGTTCAAAGAAATTCGAGTACCAAATACTTCTGTATGCATGATCTGCTGAGCAATTTCACGGGTAAATCCGCCCAATTCAGCACGAGTTCCTTCAGCAATTGGCTGCATTGCAGAAAGAATGTAGAACAATGCCATAAAGACAGGACCCTGAATCAACGCTGGCACGCATGATCCCATAGGGTTGACCTTATTATCCTGATACAACTTCATTGTCTCGCGACTTTGAGCTTCGCGTGACGCTGCATCAGTCTTACCCTTGTACTTGTTCTGAATTTTCTTCATCTGTGGCTGCAAAGCCTGCATCTTGCTCATAGATGCCATCTGACGTGCGAAGAATGGAAGAATAATTAATCGCACAGTAATCGTCAAGAAAATAATAGACAGAACCCAAGCAAAGCCTGGACCATCACTCATTCCAAGGAATACAAATACTCGATGGAAAATAACCATGAGTTGTGTCATAACCCACTCAAGTGGATACAGGATTCGGTAAATAAATCCGAAGAAGCCTTGATCGAGATTCATATTTACTCCTTTTCGAAAGGATGATAGACAGGTTCTATACTCGGTTCTTCATGCGCCGATGACCATGAGAATCGATAAAAAACCGAAAATTTTTGTGGTACATCGTCGATTCCGCCACGTGACCATGGTCGGCATCGCAATAAACGCAAAATTGTGAGAATTGTTCCGCGAAATGCCCCAAATCGCTCTACAGCGGTTAATGCATATGTGGAACACGTTGGATAGTACTTACACGTAGGAAAAGTATTCACTGATATCTTCGTTCGATACCACTGAATAGCTGCAATAATTCCCCTACTTACCCAGCTCACATTATTTCCTTGATTCAGATGATGAAGACTGCGCTGCATCTGATGCTCGTGATGCGATAATGTCAGCAATCTTCGTCAAGCTCTTACGAACTTGCTCATCAAGATCACTAAAAGCTGCGTTATAGCAATGTGGTTTTGCACGCATCACTATATCAATGGAATATTCCTGAGGCAGAAGGCTTTCATACTGGCGTGCGAGTACACGAAAACGGCGCTTAACCGTATTTCGTTTAACCGCATCACCTACCGACTTTGTTACTGCAAGACCAAGGCGTTTTCTGCCTATAGAACTGACTAAGTCGTCCACTTGCTCATTCGTGGCATTACCAGAAATTACAGCAAAATGGACGACTATATCATGTGTAGAAACTTTTGATCGCTTCTTTAATACAGCAGCAAAGTCTTTATGACTTTTTAACCGCTCCACCGTCAGGCGCTTAATTCACGCTACGTTTATGCAGAGAGGGACTTACGACCCTTTGCACGACGACGATTAATTACTGCGCGACCCGCACGGGTACGCATGCGCAAACGAAAACCGTGCTTCATGTGACGACGACGGTTGTTTGGCTGGAATGTACGCTTCATAGTTTAACGCTCCCATATGTAGCCGTGTTCTTCACGGCTTCCTTTAAGTCAATCTCTACAACCTTACTCGAAACCCTGTACTGAGGGCAAGTCAGAGCCTGAATTTCAGTATTGTCCACGATACATCCACAAGTTATCCACAGATTATGCACTGTAGATAACATGAGCCTTCACAATCCACAATTAAAATTACACGCGTGTAGTTATCCACTCTTTTCCTTGTGAATATGTCAATAACTCTGTGGATAACTTATTCCACTTATCCACAAATTACATCTATGTTATTCACATTTGTGTAATTACAACACGCTAAGCTGTGGATAACTTGCTGTGGACAGTGTATAAATGTATGAGACAAAAAAGTACGACGAAAAAGAGTTTCACAGAGAGTGTCACATTGCATTACGAATCACACTATCTGCCAGTCTCTGCTATGAATTTCGTTAACTTTTGTATACTTTATGGAGTGAAAAGATAGTCAGCATCGCACATGACTGACTATAGAGGATTAAAAAGAGGGGTAACACCATGGCCGATGCATTGAATGCTGGTGAAATATGGAACCAGGCATATCAATTGTTACTTGATCAGCCTCTTGACCTTACTCTTCGCGAAGTTGCATGCCTCAACGATATCAAGGCTACAAACGTATTCGGCACGATGATTGTTCTTACTGTATCGAGCGAATCGACGCGTACAGTCATTGAAAAGAAGCTGCATACTCCTTTAACCCAAACTTTTTCGCAGGTTACTGGTCAGCCAATGACCTATGTCGTACAAATTGATCCTCATATTTTAGAGCAGCAGGAAAATATCAACACTTCTCAAATTCCTATTCAGCTGCCTCAACCAGTTACTCCGCCTGTTTCTTCTGCGGCTCCGACTGCACCTGTTACACCACCAGTAACCTCAGTATCTCTGACTGTAACACCTGTATCTGCTGAAATTCCTTCTGTATCACCAGTTCAGAATGTTCAGAATGTACAGCCTGTACAAAAACCTGTAGCATCTCAGCCTCTTTCACCAGCATCTGTACCATCGATGAATCCTATGTCCTCGATGTCAGATGTGGCGACAGTTTCTTCTCCTGAGCCTATGGACGTTTCCATGTCATCGCCGATGCTTGGAACTCCTATGAATTCTCGTGATGAGGTCACTCATCTTAATAAGAATGCTCGTTTTGATAACTTCGTTCCTGGTGAATCGAACCAATTTGCAAAAAGTATCGCATTTGCTGCTGCTGAGCGCCCCGGTCTTGAATACAATCCTCTCTTTATCTATGGCGGATCAGGTTTAGGAAAGACTCACCTGCTAAACGCTATCGGTAATCAGGCTTTGTTAATTAATCCTCAATTAAAAGTTCGGTATACCAACTCTGAGGAATTTACCAATGAATTGGTTATCGCACTAGGAAATAATGCGAGCAGCCGCCGCGCGGAAATGGTGGAATTTAATCGTCGTTATCGTGGTGTGGATATTTTGCTCGTCGATGATGTTCAATTCATTGCAGGTCGTGACACAACTGTTGAGGCTTTCTTCAATACCTTTAATGAACTGTATGAACAGGGTAAGCAAATTGTTCTAGCCTCTGATGTCCCTCCAAAGAATTTGAAGGGTCTTCCAGATCGCTTAATTTCTCGATTTAGCCAAGGTCTTCCTGTAAGCATTGACCCGCCGTCACATGAATTGCGCGTGGCAATTTTACGTATGAAAGCAAAGGCTCAGCATATCGATATTCCTATGGATGTACTGAATCTGATTGCTGAAAAAGTAACGGATAATGTTCGTGTACTCGAAGGTGCTTTAACGCGTGTATCGGCAATGGCGAGTTTGAGTAATCAAATTATTACGAAGAATCTTGCAGAACAGACACTGAAAGATTTTGCAAATTCGACCGTTGAAATTACGCCGACAAATATTATTAGCTTTGTTGCAAAATATTACAAGCTCACGTTTGAAGATATCGTGGGTTCATCGCGTACAAAGAATGTAGCCCAGGCACGCCAGGTGGCTATGTATCTATCTCGTGAACTGACTTCTATGTCTCTCGTGGATATCGGAGCTACTTTTGGTGGACGCGATCATTCCACAGTTATGCACGCATGTCGAAAGATTTCCTCAGAAATGCAGGAAAGCCCAGAAACATATAATGCTGTAAATGATTTAACCACTCAATTAAAGCAAAATCGTTCATTTGCGAGCTAAGGTTTGTGAGCTAAGAGACTTATACATTTATACATACAATACATACCAAGGAGCTGCACAGATGTGTGGCTCCTTATTATTATCATTATTACTTTTTCATAGAGAGCTTTTCTCGACGCGATTTTTCGTATTTATTCCGTATTGACGAGCATTTTTTATTTTCACCACGCCGATAAAAAATAATTTTTAAGAAAAGTTATCCACAACACTATCCACATTATGCGTAAAAACCAGTGCATAACCCGTGAGCAACTCGCGTATAAAGCCTTGCTAAATGTGAATAATTTCTAGACCATCTGAACCATGTGGATAACTCATATACTTATCCACAATTTCTAAGCAAGTTATCAACATGTCCTCTTCGCCTCTCAGCGTTGCAATTATTGCTCCGAACGCTCTTTTCCACATTTCCACAGTGCTTATTATTACTACTATCTTATTTCTTTTCTTTAATAGTCATCATAGAAGAAACGTTAAGAAAATTAATGCACAAACTTGTAAATTTTTCAGCTACAATAAGTTCTTAGACTTAACGTAGGAGAAATTATGAAGATTGAAGTTGATTCCGCAGCATTCTCGGATGCTGTCGCATGGGCAACTCGTATTTTGCCATCACGTCCAGCAACGCCTATTCTCGCTGGCATCAAGCTTGCAGCAGCTGATGGCATTTTATCTTTGTTGACTTTTGATTATGAAAAATCTGCTCGTCACCATATCGAGGCTGATATTGATGAGCCAGGAACAGTAGTCGTACTTGGTCGCTTGCTGGCAGATATTGCAAAAGCTCTTCCTCAGGGAAAGATTTCTTTGCAAACACACAACTCGCGTATTTCGATTTCGGGCGGAAAGTCAAACTTCTCTTTGCAACTCATGCCAGAAGGTGACTATCCACAGCTTCCAGAAATTCCAGCTGATTTGGGTCAGGTCGACGCAGAAACTTTTTCAAGCGCAGTAAACAAGACTGCTGTAGCAGTTGCTCGCGAAGAAAATCGCGTGGTTCTGAAGGGTATTCGCATCACCATCGATAACGACAAGGTCATTATGACCTCGACTGATCGTTTCCGTTTGGCTCGTACCAGCTTTACCTGGACACCATCACATCCTGATTTTAATGGCACTTTGCTCATTGATGGAAGCGTTTTGCGTAATACCTCACGTAGCTTTGATACGACCAATAACGTCGTTTTGGGATATGACCCTGACAAGCCTACACTGTTGAGCTTCTCCAATGCTGGTCGTCAGTCGACAGCTCAGCTCATTGATGGAGAATTCCCTGCAGTTGATCGCTTGTTTGTCGATGAATATCCAATTCATGCGTTAATTAATCGCAATGAATTGATTAGTGCTATTACTCGCGTGGCATTGGTAGCAGAGAAGAATGCTCCAATTCGCATGGTTTTCAGCGAAAACGAAGTTCAATTATCTGCTGGAAATGCTGACGAATCCGAAGCAAAAGAAACCATTGATGCACAACTTGATGGCGAACCAATTACCGTTGCTTTTAATCCTTCATATCTCAAGGAAGGCTTGAGCGCAATCGATGAGCCATATATTCGTATGAAGATGGTTAATGCTGCTCGAGCTGTCGAGTTTAACGGTCAGCAAGAAGCAGATGGCGATGAATCTTTGGATTATCGTTATTTGCTCGTTCCTATGCGTTTTATTGATTAATGTATATTTCAAGACTCGCTCTTGACCACTTTCGTTCCTGGGAGCAATGCATTCTTGACATTGCTCTAGGAATTACGATTTTTTATGGCAATAATGGCTTAGGCAAAACCAATATTGTCGAATCTGTGGAATTCTTATCAACAGGCATGAGTCATCGTGCCAATTCTGCAAAGTCACTGATTCAGGCAGGACATACAACAAGTTATATACGCGCAAATGTTGTCGCGGCTTCAGCAATGAATTCAGAAGAAGTTTCAGAAAAAACTGACGGCCACAACGACGACAATTATGTGCAGTATTCCATTACTTTGTCATCTCGTGGTGGACATCGAGCGAAAATTAACAACGGAAAGTCGTTATATTTACGCGATATTATCGGCGATATTTCTAGCGTTACTTTTGCTCCTGAAGATCAGCAACTCATTTCCTCGGATCCTAGCATTCGCAGGCATTTCCTTGATACTGCTGCTGTGTCGCTCATTCCTGGATATTATGATCTTCTTCAGCGCTATAATCACATCGCTAAGCAGCGTGTAGCATTGTTGAAAAACGTTGCTCTTGTGCGTTCGCAGAATAATTCATCAACCTCGATGGAAGATATTTTTACAGGTCTGGAAATTTGGACGACTCAATTAGCCCAGACAGGTATCGAATTGACTCGTGCTCGAGAAAGCGTTATCAGTAAGCTTTCGGAACCTTTTACGCGAATTTATCGTCATATTGCTGGTGAACACAATTTTGCAGAAGTGAAGTATATCCCATCCTTCGATGAAATTTTTGCAGAAAATGATGTATATGATGCCATTATTGCTCATTATCAGCGCTTATATGAGGGAGAAGTTGCTCAAGGACGCAATCTTATCGGCCCACATCGTGATGATATGACTTTTATGCTTAATGGCATGAATGCAAAAGAATACGCATCTAACGGTGAAATGTGGAGCATTGCCTTAGCCTTGAAAATGGCTTTATACGAGGTTATTGCTCGTGAAACACAGACTCAACCTATTTTGATTTTGGACGATGTTTTTGCGCAGTTGGATAATTCCCGGCGCTCACAAATTATTGATTTTGCTGCTTCTCTTGACCAGGTGTTGATTACCGTTGCTGCGCGAGAAGATGTTCCACAGGAATTATTAAGTGAAGAACTCAGTCATCGCGTACATTTTGTTGACGTTCAAAGATTACGTGATCATGAGGCAATGAATTCGTATGTGCCATCATTGGAAGAATTTATGACGAAAGTTGCTCACGGGGCAATGAATAATTCTGCTGAAGAAAATCTGTCTGGAGAAAATCATGAATAAGCCAATTCCTGAACGATTTTCTGTCGATATGGATGCTTTAGCAGCGAGTATTTTTGAACCGTATGCTCATCAATTTGTGCACAAGAGTAATTATGACGAAACGAATCAGCTTGCTGCTCAAAGTTTTGGACAAAAAGGGCGCGATTGGGTAGAATTTGGCGAAGTTCTTGCCACAATTACGAATAATCCGTTGTGGAAAAATCGTATGGCTGTGACGCGTTTGCATGAACAATGGCATATGATTGTCGGCGATGTTATTGCTCAAAATTCACGAGTAGGACGTCTTCAGGCAGGAGAATTGACTATCTATACGAGTTCACCTGCATGGGCAACGCAATTAGGCTATATGAAAGAGCAGATTATTTCGAATATTCATGAGCATATTGAGGTTTTGGATGTGCGTGATATCCGCATAATTGGACCTCAGCCAGAGCCATTTAAGAGGAAAAGATATTAACGCCTTTTCTCTGTGAAGTGTCCCTATATTTTGGTACCCTATTACCTAATAGCACAAGTGCGTTGAAGACCCCTTATTTTTGTTTTTAGCGTACATAGGATTGAAATAAACCTCAACAATGAAGAAAAAAACGAGGTTTATTTTTTATGATAGGGAGGAACGTCAGTGACGGACGACAACACTAATTCCGTTCAACTCGATGACACAATGTCCCCTGACCATTATGATGCGAGTGATTTGAAGGTTCTTGAGGGCCTTGAAGCTGTCCGTGTACGTCCAGGTATGTATATCGGTTCGACTGGTCCACGTGGTCTTCATCATTTGGTGTACGAAATCGTTGATAACTCTGTGGATGAAGCATTGGCGGGTTATGCTTCACACATTGAAGTGACGATTTTGCCTGATAATGGTATTCGCGTTGTTGATAATGGACGCGGTATTCCAGTAGATGAAGTTCCAGGCGAAGGTAAGTCTGGTGTAGAAGTTGTTTTGACAAAGCTTCACGCTGGTGGAAAGTTTGGTGGCGGCGGATATGCTGTCTCCGGTGGTTTGCACGGTGTAGGTATTTCCGTCGTTAATGCATTGTCTTCTCGCATTAACGTCGAAGTTCGTCGTCAGGGATATTTCTGGTCTCAGAACTTTGAAAACCAGCATTCCACCACTCCTTTGATTCAAGGTCGTGCTCTTGAAGAAGGCGAAGAAAATGGTACATCAGTTACTTTCTGGGCTGATTCAGCTATTTTTGAAGTAACTGAGTACGATTTTGAAACTTTGCGCGCACGTTTCCAGCAGATGGCGTTCTTGAATAAGGGACTGCAAATTACTCTGACTGATGAGCGTACATTTGACGAAGCTGGCGATGAAATTGCTGACGAATCAGACAATGCACAGCCACATCATCAAAGCGTGACATACAAGTATCCAAACGGTATTAAGGACTATGTGGAGTACTTGGTAAAGGCAAAGAAGTCCGCTCCTGTAGAGGATGAAGTTATCGACTTTGCATCCGAAGATCTTACTATGGGAATTTCTGCAGAAATTGCTATGCAGTGGACTCGTGCGTATTCCGAATCTATTCATTCCTTCGCAAATACCATTACTACAACTGAAGGTGGTACTCACGAAGAAGGCTTCCGTGCAGCATTGACTGGTTTGATTAATCGTTATGCACGTGAGAAGGGTCTTCTCAAGGACAAGGATGAGAACCTCTCCGGCGATGATGTACGTGAAGGCTTGACTGCAGTTATTTCTGTAAAATTGACCGTTCCACAGTTTGAAGGTCAGACGAAGACTAAGCTGGGTAATTCTGAAGCGAAGACATTCGTACAGCGAGTAGTAGCAGAAAAGCTTTCTGATTGGTTGGGCGAGCATCCTGCTGAAGCAAAGATGATTGTTCAAAAAGGCCAGGAAGCAGCACGTGCACGTTTGGCTGCAAAGAAGGCTCGCGAAAATACTCGTCGTAAGTCCATCTTTGAGTCTGCAGGTATGCCCGATAAGTTGAAGGATTGCCAGTCAAATAACCCAGCAGAGTGCGAGCTTTTTATCGTTGAGGGTGATTCTGCAGGTGGTTCCGCAATTCAGGGACGAAATCCTATTACGCAGGCAATTTTGCCATTGCGCGGTAAGATTTTGAACACTGAGCGTGCAAGCCTTGATCGTATGATGAAGTCGGACACTATCGAATCTCTGATCACCGCAATTGGTGGCGGGTATGGCGAAGAATTCGATATCAACAAGGTTCGCTATCACCGCATTATTATTATGGCTGATGCTGACGTCGATGGTGCACATATTGCTACATTGAATTTGACATTGATGTTCCGCTATATGCGTCCATTGATTAATGCAGGATACGTTTACGTTGCTATGCCTCCTCTTTATCGTTTGAAGTGGACGAAGGGAAATCACGACTTCGTGTACACCGATGAAGAGCGAGACCGCGCGTTGGAAGCAGGTCGTGCTGCTGGTCGTCAGCTACCAAAGGGTGAAGGAATTCAGCGCTATAAGGGTCTGGGTGAGATGTCATACCAGGAATTGTGGGAGACAACTATGGATCCACAGCAGCGTATTTTGAAGCAAATTCACATCGAAGATGCAGCTCAAGCAGATGAGACATTCTCCATGCTTATGGGTGATGATGTAGAACCACGTCGTTTGTTCATTCAGCGTAATGCTCACGACGCTCGATTCATTGATGCATAAGTTCGATCAGAATTCACACTCGTAAGTTTTACACAGAAATAAAGGTTACAACATGGCAGACGAATTAACGCCAGAGAATGAATCACCTGAAGTAACAGAAGATTCAGGTTTGATGGCTGGTCATCGAGTCCAGAGGACTGACTTGCAGCAAGAAATGCGTGAATCGTATCTTGCATATGCATTGTCAGTTATCGTGGAGCGTGCTCTTCCTGATGTACGTGACGGTATGAAGCCAGTACATCGTCGTGTAGTGTACGCAATGTATGACGGTGGTTATCGCCCAGATCGCGGATATAACAAGTGCTCCCGCGTTGTGGGTGATGTGATGGGTAAGTACCATCCACACGGTGATTCTGCAATTTATGACACACTCGTGCGTATGGCACAGAGCTGGTCTATGCGCTATTTGCTCGTTGATGGTCAAGGAAATTTCGGTTCCCCTGGTGATGATCCAGCAGCAGCAATGCGTTATACCGAGTGCCGTATGGCTCCATTGGCTATGGAACTTGTCCGTGATATTGATAAGGATACTGTCGACTTCGTTCCAAACTACGATGGAAAGACTCAGGAGCCTACCGTACTCCCAAGCCGTTTCCCAAATCTTTTGGTTAATGGTTCTTCAGGTATCGCAGTTGGTATGGCGACAAATATTCCACCTCACAATATGCGTGAGGTTGCTCAAGGCGTGCATTGGGCTTTGGAACATCCAGATGCGTCTAAGGAAGAACTTCTTAATAATTTGATTGCAATTATTAAGGGACCAGACTTCCCTACTGGCGCAACGATTTTGGGTCATAACGGTATCGAGCAGGCATACCGCACTGGTCGTGGTTTGATTACCATGCGTGCAGTCGTCAATACTGAAGAAATCAACGGCCGTTTGTGCTTGGTTGTTACTGAGCTTCCTTATCAGGTTAATCCTGATCGTCTTGCATCGTCCATCCGTGAAGGAGTTCGCGATGGCAAGATTCAGGGTATTGCTGATATGCGCGATGAGACTTCCGGTCGTACAGGTCAGCGTCTCGTCCTCGTATTGAAGCGCGATGCTGTGCCAAAGGTTGTGCTCAATAATTTGTACAAGCACACTCAGCTGCAGCAAACCTTCGGTGCAAATATGCTTGCACTCGTGGATGGTGTTCCTCGTACATTGAGCTTGGATGCATTCATCCGCCATTGGATTAATCATCAGCTTGACGTTATCTATCGTCGTACTGAATATTTGAAGCGCGAAGCAGAAGAGCGCGATCATATCTTGCAGGGTTATTTGAAGGCTCTCGATATGATCGAAGAAGTTATTGCATTGATCCGCCGTTCCCCTGATGTTGATCAGGCTCGCACCGGATTGATGGAATTGCTGGATGTCGATCAAGTACAGGCAGATGCAATTCTTGCTATGCAGCTTCGTCGTCTTGCAGCTTTGGAACGTCAGAAGATTCTTGACGAGCATGAAGAACTCATGCGTCGTATTGCTAATTACAACGATATTTTGAGCAGTCCAGAACGTCGACGCGCAATTGTCGGCGCTGAAATGGACGAAATTATCGAGAAGTATGGTGACGATCGTCGTACGCAAATTCTTCCATTCTCTGGTGAAGTGAATGTCGAAGATTTGATTGCAGAAGAAAACGTCGTTGTTACCGTTACTCACTCGGGATACATTAAGCGCACCAAGGCTGACGAGTATCGCGCTCAGCATCGTGGTGGTAAGGGTATCAAGGGTGCAAAGCTTCGCGAAGATGATGTCGTCGATCATTTCTTCTCGACCTCAACGCATAATTGGTTGCTCTTCTTTACCAATGAAGGTCGCGTCTATCGTCTGAAGGCATACGAATTGCCTGAAGGATCTCGCGATTCTAAGGGTCAGCACATCGCAAATCTTTTGCAGCTTGGACCACAAGAACAGATTCAGCAAATCTTGTCCATTAAGGATTATGAAGCTGCTGAGTATTTGGTTCTTGCTACCAAGAGTGGAAAGATCAAGAAGACTCGTCTTACCGAGTATGATTCCACTCGCCAAGGTGGTTTGATTGCTGTGCGCTTGATGGAGCTTGAAGGCGTCACCACAACGGATGACGATGGCAATACAATTCCAGCAAATGATGAGCTTATCGGTGCTGCTTTGTGTGATAGTAACGATGAAATTATCGTAGTATCTCACGGTGGTATGTCTGTAAAGTTTGCAGCTGATGATGAGACCCTGCGTCCGATGGGTCGTCAAACAGCAGGTGTACAGGCAATGAAGTTCAAGGGTGCTCCTGGAACTGATTATTTGCTGAGCATGGCTGTCGTTCCAGCAGATTCTGATTCTGACTTGCTCGTAGTAACAAATGAAGGCTTCGCAAAGCGTACTGCACTTTCGGAGTATCGTTTGCAAGGACGAAATGGTTACGGCGTAAAGGCAATTAATCTCGTAGAAGGACGAGGATCACTCGTAGGAGCGGTCGTTGTTTCTGAAGATGACCAGATCATGGCAATTATGAAGTCAGGTAAGGTTATCCGCTCGAATGTCGACGAAATTAAGCGTACAGGTCGTACAACTCAAGGAGTAACACTTGCTAAGCCAGATAAGGGCGATGAGATTGTATCCATTGCTCGTAATGAGGAAAAGGAATCAGAAGAATTGACTTCTGATGATGCTACCTCGCAGGAGAATCAAGCTCCACAGCAGGACACGCAGGACACAGTAGAAGTAACAGAAGTAACTGTTAGTGAAGAGGCAGTAACAGATAGCGCTGTGACTTCTGAGTAGAGTCAACATTTGATAATCTATTAACCAGTATGTGCCATGCATTGAGTGGCACAGTGGTTATAAGTTATAACAGTTGTTATACGAGAGGTTACACGAGAAAGGGGAATCACAATGAGTGATGAAACCGAAGTAATGAAGGCTGTAGAGAATACAGCTGATGCATCTCATACTTCAGAGGAACATCTTGCACCAGCAGGACGCGTTGCTTCGAGTGGTGCACAGGGAACACAGAATAATGAAACTTCCGTGTCTCACACAGAATCAACTGAACATACCGAGAAGAAGAAGTCAGTTCCTCGTGCTCGTCGTATGAAGCTGAGCCTTACACAGGTAGATCCATGGTCTGTAACCAAGGTCTCCTTCATGCTTCTCATTGCAGGAGCATTGATTCAGCTGATTGCAGTTATTTTCCTCTACTTCGTTTTGCAGGCAGCAGGTATCTTTGATTCGTTGACATCCATTGTATCGAGTGCTGGTCTCAACTCAAGTAGCTTTGATATTTCAAGCTTTATCAGCTTGGGTCGTGTGATTTCTATCTTTACGATTATTAGTGTTTTCGAAATCGTTGTAGGAACTGTTCTCGCAGCAATTGGCGCATTCCTCTACAATATCGTGAGCTCGCTGGTTGGCGGTATTCATGTGACATTAGGTGATGACTAAAAATACGTCATCTCACAAGACAAGCCCATGCTCTGTGCATGGGCTTTTTTGATACACTAAGGATTATGAATGAAACAGCACAGTCGCGACTCTATATGCTCACCGCTTTAGCATGCACAATTTGGCTTTGCCAAAATATTTATACTTCTATTAATGACGGAACGATTATGCATTGGTCGAGTTGGGTTTTCATACTGTGCATCGGTATCGTCGTAGTGTATTCGGGATATCAAGGATGGAGCTTATATAAAAAGACTCACGCTGATTCCGATGACACTGATGATGATAATGATGTCGATTCCGAAAAGTGATTTCGATACTAATTCACAGAGTGATTCGCGTAACGTCAAATACATCAATTCTTATGTTTATGCCTCATACAGATAGTGTGTATGAGGCATAAACATTTTTCCGAATTACTTAGTACTTTGAGTACTATTCTTGGGCTTGAAAATCTTAAATCGAGCAACGAAGAAATTATGAATAACAGGAATTTTCGCAATTGCAAAACCAAGTACAAGACCGCCGATATAAATATACGACGCGAGATTTTGATTAATAAGAATAAGTACGAGGAAAAGTCCCAAAGCAACAAATCCCAGTGCGGATGTGTAACTCTCCTGCTTTTTCGTCATGTGAGATGTGCGGAGCGGAAAAGCCCCAAAAAGGATACCAGCAAGTGTGCCGATAATTCCACTTCCGATAAGAATACCCAGCGACATCATAACCTCCTTTAATGTGCGTGGATTGAGTTTAATTAGTTATACCGATCAATGAGTTTATGAGAAACAGTCACGGATTCAGTAGTAATGAAGTCGTTATTAACTTGACGTGCTCCAGCAATTTCCGCGATGACCTGCTCGTACGTCGTTTCTGACGTATTATGTACGGCGACAATTTTTCCGTGACGCATAATTGCAATACGGTCTGCTACAGAAAAAACGTCGGGTAAGTTATGACAGACAAGGAGAATTGATTTTCCTTGATTGCGAAGTTCTGTGATGTACGAGAGGACCTGTGCCGTTTGAATGACAGACAATGAAGCTGTCGGCTCGTCCATCAAAATAATGTCAGGATTGGTAAGCATCGCACGAGCAATGGCTACAGTCTGCTTTTCCCCCGTTGATAATCCATCCATAGAACGAAAAGCACTCAATGGTGACGTTAATTGTGACAGCAAAGCGCGCGCTCGAGAATGCATATCAGCATCATTTCGAATGGTTAATTTTGTTGATAATTCATTTCCTAGGAAAATATTTGCCGCGATATCCAAATTCGTGCAAAAACTAGGATCTTGGAAAAGGGAAGCAATTCCTAAGTCATTAGCAGCCTTAATATTCGGAATAGACACCTCGTTGCCACGCATTCGGATAGTTCCCGAATCAGGTGTATACACTCCGGAAATCGTTTTGAGCAGTGTGGATTTGCCGGCACCATTATCGCCCACAAGAGCAACAACCTCATGGGCATTGAGTGTAAGATGTACATTGCTCAAGGTTTCAATACAATCAAATCCCAGGCAGAGATTATCCAACTCTAGTAATGCTGCGGGGTTGCTTACTGTCATCGTCTGAAGTCACCTTTGTCCTCGATTGTGTAATGAATTAACTATATCAGTTTTCTAATCGTGTCTGTGGTGGAGCAAGTTCGATGGCAGCCAATGCTGCTCCCAACGCAGTATTCGAATCTGGCATCTGCGAAGGAATAATTAAAATCGGCGTTACAGCGTTAGGAAATAGTAATCTCTCAATAGACTGACGTAACGGATCAAGAAAAACTTCTCCCGCTTTGCTTAATTTTCCGCCGATAATAATGCATTGTGGATCGACAGAAATACAAGTCTGAGCAACGACCGTACCGACGCGAACTGCTGCATCTGAAATAACTCGGCGGCATCCTGCATCACCGTCCAGAGCTGTGCGAATAAGATCATCAAGGGTAATAGATCCGTGAGTATAGGAGAGAACGGATGTTAGTCTCTGTTCGTTTACGACCGTATCGAGGCATCCACGATTTCCACATGCACAAATATCACCAAAAGAATCAACTTGAATATGACCAATTTCTCCCGCTAAGCCCATCGAACCACGGTAGAGAGATCCATTAATAAACAGCGACGAGCCTATGCCATTTCCTGCTTGGACATACAAGAAATTCGGATATGGCACTCCGACTCCTTGCTTAGATTCTGCAACGGCAGCGGTATTTGCATCGTTATCGATAAAAATAGGGCAGTCAAAAGATGTACGCAATTGTGCCACGATATCCACATCGTCCCAATCATGCAAAATTCCTCGCACACCAATTTGTTGATGCTTCCAATCCACAGGAGTTGCAAGAGAAACCATAATCGCTACAATCTCATCAAGGGACGCTGCAATAGACTGAACAGTTTCGTGAATCAGACGAATTGCCTCGATAAGAGTGGAATCAGGCTTATGTCCGAAAGGCAGTGGTCGGTTATGATATGCCAGTGTTTGCTGAGAAAAATCAGTAATGCAGATAGCTAATTCACTACGGCCGATATGCAGACCGATGCCTATACCCATTTTGCGGGCAATAGAAACCAGAGTGGCACGACGTCCACTTCGTATAGTGTCTGTGGTGGTAAACAAGCCGTCATCGACGAGACGGCGAACAAGAATAGATACGGTCGCAGTAGACAGGCCGGTGTTTTCTGCTAATTCAACCTGTGTCATCGCGCCGAACTTCGTAATGGCATCAAAAAGCAGTGTCATATTCGCTTCACGTAGCGAAGTCTGAGAACCGGAAATATGATGAGCCATGTATTTAAGAATAAACATAAGAATGTACAAAAGCCAAGCATAACACTGAAAAAATGATGGCAAACAATATATTGTATTAGGGAAACGAACGCAAAAAAATATAAGACACGTTCTTGAGTTGATTTCTTAAACACAATAACTTACAATCAATACTGTGGTTGTCATCCAAAGAGGGGAACAACCCATACAGGGACATTCATTCCTACGAAGGAGAAGGATATGAGGACTACAAAGAAGGTCATGGCACTCGTTGCTGCGGCTGCAATGATGGTTGGTTTGGGAGCATGCTCCACGAGCCGTGGTGGCTCAAGCAGCGGATCCTCAACCATCGAAAAGGGATCAGTTATCGGTATTTCCATGCCAACGAAGTCTGAAGAGCGTTGGAACAAGGATGGAAATAACCTCAAGGCAAAGCTGGAAAAGGCAGGATATAAGGTTAATCTTTCCTTTGCAGATGATAAGCCAGCACAGCAGAATGCTGATATCGAAAACATGGTAAACAACAATGCTAAGGTCATTGTTGTTGCAGCTAAGGATGGTACGGCAGTAGGTCCAGCTGTTGAAAAAGCTCATGAAGCTGGCGCAAAGGTAATCGCATACGATCGCTTAATTATGAATACCAAGGCTGTAGATTACTACGCAACCTTCCAGCTTGAGCAGGTAGGTGTGCTGGAAGCACAGTACATTATCGATCAGCTTGGTTTGGAAAAGGGCGCAACTGGACCATTCAATATCGAACTCTTCACTGGTTCACCAGATGATAACAATGCAAAGTACTTCTTCAAGGGCGCATGGGATCTTCTCCAGCCATACTTTGCAAAGGGCGTTTTGGTATCTCCATCGAATCACGGTGGTGGCATTAATGCACAGAGCACAGTAGATAATTCATGGCAGAAAATTTCTGTACAGTCCTGGAAGACCGCTCAGGCGCAAACTGACATGGAATCCATCCTTGACTCTACCTACGCACACGGTGAGAAGTTGGATGCAGTATTGTCTCCATACGATGGAATTACACAGGGTATTATTAACGCAATTCAGACCAAGCGTCCTGATATGCAGCCAGGTACCTCATCATGGCCAGTAATGACCGGTCAGGATGCAATGGAAATCGCAATCGCAAATATTGCGAAGGGATTGCAGGGCGAGACGGTATTCAAGGATGTTAATAAGCTCGCTCAGGCTGTGTATGACATGGTTGTCGAAATTGCTGAAGGAAAGACCGTTTCTGGCTTGAATGGTTCCTTCAACAACGGAGTTATCGACGTTAAGTCTAAGTTGCTTGATCCAGTATCTATTACCAAGGATAATCTCACTGATTTGGTGAAGGCTGGATACGTAACACAAGAGAGGTTCGATCAGCTGACGAAGTAATTCGTGAACTGAGATACAACTTCAGAACAGGTGGGCTTGAGTAACGAGCCCACACTGCAAAAATCTGCACATTCGAGCTGTATATAGCCAGAGAATATATGACTTCTCATGATTCGCATCCGCAGAGTTAATAAGTTTATAGCTGTGGAGTTTCGGCTGCGGGGCATGATTATATACAGGTGATATACAGCTCGATTCGTTAAAGGAGTGATTATGGCTGAGGCAGAAACGATTCTGCGTATGCGTGATATCACCAAAACATTTGGTCCAGTAAAGGCATTGACCAATGTGAATTTGAGTGTAGACCGAGGAGAAATTCACGCGATTTGTGGAGAAAATGGTGCAGGAAAATCCACATTGATGAACGTTCTCTCGGGTGTGTATCCGTACGGAACATACAGCGGTGATATCGAATTTGAAGGCAAAATTTGCAAGTACAAGAATATTAAGGATTCTGAAAATGATGGAATCGTTATTATTCACCAGGAGCTTGCATTAATTCCATTCTTGTCTATCGCCGAAAATATCTTCTTGGGAAATGAAACCCAGAAGAATGGCGTTATCAATTGGCAAGAAACCCATGCAAAAGCACAGGCTTTGCTCGACCGCGTAGGCCTTCCTGAAGATCCAGAAACAAAAATTATGGATATCGGTGTAGGTAAGCAGCAGCTGGTCGAAATTGCAAAAGCTTTGACCAAAGATGTAAAACTTCTCATCCTCGATGAGCCAACAGCAGCGTTGAATGATGAAGATTCCGCACACTTGCTCAACCTGATCCGCGATTTGCGTGACAATCATGGAGTAACGAGCATCATCATTTCGCACAAGCTCAACGAAATCGCTGATATTGCTGACAATATTACGATTATTCGTGATGGTTCTACAGTGGGCGTGATGTATATCGATGAAGAGCAGCCATTGGATACAGATGAACTTATCCGTAAGATGGTAGGCCGTCCATTGACAAATCTGTATCCATATCATGAATCAAAAATTGGCGAAGAAATTTTGCGCATCGAAAACTGGACAGTTCACTCTCCTCTTGATGCTTCACGCGTGATTGTTGATAACGCAAACTTCCATGTCCGTGCTGGAGAAATCGTCGGATTTGCTGGACTGATGGGTGCTGGTCGTACAGAAATGGCGATGAGCTTGTTCGGTAAGTCATACGGTGTAGATATTTCGGGCGATATGTACATTCGTGGGCAGAAGCAAGACATTAAGAACGTACAGCAGGCAATTAATGCTGGTCTTGCATATGCGACGGAAGATCGTAAATCGTACGGTTTAAACTTGCTACAGAATATTCGCGAGAATTCATCGTTGGCTTCCCTCATGAAAATGAGTAAGTTCGGCATTATGGATGATAATTCCGAGCGTAGAGCTGTGGAAGAATATCGCAAGGGATTCAATATAAAGTGCCAGAATATTGAT
Organism: uncultured Alloscardovia sp.; assembly: GCA_963543015.1. GTDB lineage: Bacteria > Actinomycetota > Actinomycetes > Actinomycetales > Bifidobacteriaceae > Alloscardovia. The sequence goes on along the minus strand of CAUTYZ010000003.1, from coordinate 102,103 downwards.
GTCAATGTAGGAACATTATCTGGTGGAAATCAGCAGAAGGTCGTTCTTGCAAAATGGGTTATTTCGGATCCAGATATTCTGATTCTTGATGAACCTACCCGCGGTATCGATGTCGGCGCAAAATATGAAATCTACGAAATTATTAACCGCATGGCTGATGAAGGCAAGGCTGTTATCGTCATTTCGTCAGAACTGCCAGAACTTATCGGTATTTGTGACCGTATCTATACTGTTAATCAAGGTGTGATAACCGCTGATGTATCCAAAAAAGGATTTACTCAGGAATATCTCATGCGCTGCATGACCCAAGAAAAAGGAGAGAATTAAGATGACAACGTCAACTCAAACAGCTCGTCCATCGGATATGGGCGCAGTCTCCAAGGCAAGCGGAAATACGTTGCTTGCAACAATTACAGGCAATTTGCGTCAGTACGGTATCGTTGGTGCACTGATTGTGATTGTTATAGCCTTCCAGATTTTGACTGGTGGTGTTCTCCTCAAGCCAAATAGCTTCGTATCGCTTATTCAGCAGAATGCGTACGTTATTATTTTGGCAATTGGTATGGTGATGGTTATCATCGCGACACATATCGATTTGTCGGTTGGTTCCTTGGTAGCATTCATCGGTGGTGTGTGTGCATTGCTGATGGAACACTACGGTGTCAATTGGATGGTCGCTATCCTCGTCAGCATCGTCTTGGGCTTGCTCATCGGTGTATGGAACGGTTTCTGGGTGGCTTATGTACGCATTCCAGGCTTCATTACCACTCTTGCAGGTATGTTAATTTTCCGTGGTTTGGCAACGGTTATTGTAGGTGAATCCGTCCCAATTACTTCGCGTGATTTCCGTGGAATTGCAAGTAACTACATTCCTAATTTCTTGGGATTTGTAGGCGATATGTCTCTCTTGACATTGGTCGTCGGTGCTCTTATCTTTGGTCTGTACGTTTTCATTCAATTCCGTAACCGTGCAAAGGTAGCTGCATCCGGTCTTGAGCCGGAACCAATGAGCTTGACATGGATTAAGGTTGTTGTGGCTGGTCTCGTTATCGGATTCGTCACCTATCTCCTGTCTTTGTCTGGTAATGAGGAAACTGGTGGTATCCCAATCATGCTCGTCATTGTGGGCGTTCTGGTCGTGGTGTACAACTTCATTTTGACTCGTACAGTCTTCGGTCGTCACGTTTATGCAGTCGGTGGAAACCGCAAGGCTGCACGCCTGTCTGGTATCGATGATCGTAAGGTTGATTTCTTCCTCTACATTCATATGGGCTTCTTGTCAGCGGTAGCTGCTGTGTGCATGCTGTCTCGCTTGGCATCGGCAACTGCTCAGGCAGGTATGGAATTCGAAATGGATGCAATCGCTGCATGCTTCATTGGTGGAACTGCTGTAACTGGTGGTGTCGGTACTATTCCAGGTGCCGTTATCGGTGCATTCGTGATGGGTGTCATCAACCAGGGCTTGTCCATTATGGGTGTTGATACAGCAATTGTTAAGACCATCAAGGGTCTCGTTCTTCTCGGCGCAGTTGCAGTGGACTTGATGTCCAAGCGCAAGAAGGGCTAAAGCTAAGGATTACGCCATAGCACATACTTCTCTCCATTAACCGCAAAAACCCTAGGTAGCTTACTTTAGCTCCTAGGGTTTTTGTGTTGTATGGAGTGGGGGAGTGAGCGGAAAGTTGAGGGGAAAGCAAGGAGGAGGGGTGAGAAGAGTAGGACGAATCGGGTTAATATAACGCTTTAACAAACACGCCGAGAAAAAACGTTTTCATAGCTTATAAACCGTGGAAACAAAAGAAAAAACTTTGTATACATAGTGAGAAAAAACTAGAAAAATTATCCACCGTTGTCATAAAATTGCACTGCATTCCTTACGCAGACAAGAGAGTCTGTACGAGGAAATATCTCAGTGAGATGAGATTAGAGAAAGAAAGGAGTAGGGATGCTCGGCATTAATATGGATGACGTTATTGCAATGATTCGTTCTTTGCAGTCTCAGTTGATCGTCATCGGTGTAGCTCTCTGCGTTGCAATTGTGTTGACAATTGCTGTTAATAAGTTGTGGCTGAAGTCACAGGGGTGGCGAAAGCTTATTCATTCATGGACATGGATTGCTGCAACAGTTGCAGTTATCGTTGCTGTGTCTATGATGCTTTTTGGTCCTTTGAATACTACTTTGAACCTGATGTCGGGTTCGGGTACATTGTCTGAAATATCAAAGGCTCGTGCTGAAAAGCTTGCTACTGAAATTCAAAATGAAGGTATTACTCTTCTGGAAAATAATGATTCTAGTCTTCCATTGGAGAAGAATACTTCTGTAAACGTTTTTGGTTGGGCTTCTTCTAACCCAATTTATGGTGGTACTGGTTCTGGTTCGATGAATGCTCAGTATCCAACTACTTCCCTTATTCAGGGTCTTCAGGATGCTGGTTTCAAGACTAATGAACAGTTGACAAAGAAGTACACTGATTATCGTGCAGATCGCCCAATCGTCGGTATGGTAAGCCAGGACTGGTCTCTTCCAGAGCCAACGGCTGCTTCTTATACTCAGGCTGAATTGAACCAGGCAAAGAACTTCTCCAAGAAGGCAATCCTCGTTATCGGTCGTTCCGGTGGTGAAGGTGCTGATTTACCAACTGATATGAGCACTATCTCTACTCATGCTCCTGGTTACAAGTCTAAGGTTCAGGCATTCGGTGGCGAAGAAACTCACGATTATGTCAATAATGGTGATTACGACGACTTCCAGAAGGGTCAGGGTTATTTGACTTTGTCCAAGACCGAGCAGGACTTGGTAAAGCTTGTGACCGATAACTTCGATGATGTTACCGTTATTTATAATGGTGCTAATGCTATGAACTTGAGCTGGGTGAATGATTATTCTCAGATTAAGTCTGTTTTGTGGTGCCCTCCTGCGGGTCAGACTGGTTTTGATTCTTTGGGTACTGTTTTGTCTGGTGCTGTGAACCCATCGGGTAAGACCTCAGACACCTTTATCAAGGACTTCACTCAGGCTGCTTGGTACAACAACATCGGTCATTGGGAATACACCAATATGAACGACTTCAAGACCGATGCAGGCTTCTTCGGAAAGTTCACTCCTTCCTTCGTTAATTATTCTGAGGGTATTTATGTAGGATACAAGTATTTCGAAACTGCTGCTTCTGAGGGCGTTATTAATTACAATGACGTTGTTCAGTATCCATTTGGTTATGGTTTGTCTTATACCACGTTCTCCCAGTCTATGGGTGATATCACGAATGATAATGGTAAGGTTTCCTTCGATGTAACAGTAACCAATACTGGTTCTGTTGCTGGTAAGACTGCTGTCGAGGTGTATTACAACCCTCCTTACACCAATGGTGGTATCGAAAAGGCAACTGCTAACTTGGTTGCTTTTGATAAGACAGATATTATCGAGCCTGGCAAGTCTCAGACAGTGAAGGTATCCTTCAATGAGTCTGATATGGCTTCCTATGACACCACTGGTGATGGTGGATATGTTCTTGAGTCTGGTGATTATCAGATTAGTGTAAATGCTGATTCTCATACCAAGATTGATTCTAAGAATTTGAATATTGCAAGCACTATTCGTTATGATTCTTCGAATCCTCACAATGGTGATAAGACTGCTGCTGTCAATCACTTCGCTGATACTGATGGTGATGGTTCGGTGACTTACTTGTCTCGTGCGAATAAGTTTGCTAACCGTGCTCAGGCTTTGGCTGCTCCTACTAATCTTGAACTTGCTCAAAAGTACAAGGATACTTTTGTTAACTCCAGCAATGTTAAGGAATGGTTGGAAAAGACCAAGTCTGAAGAAGGCGATGTTAAGATGCCTACAACTGGTGCTAAGAATGGTATCCAGTTGTATCAGCTCTATGGCAAGAAGTATGACGACAAGATGTGGGATCAGCTTTTGGATGAGTTGACCTATGATGAGATGAACCAGTTGATTGCTTTTGCTGGTTATAACAATGCAGCTATTCCATCTATTGGTAAGGTTCGTCAGAATGATGTTGATGGTCCTGCAGCATTGAATAATAACTTCACCAACCAGGGTTCTATTGGTTTGCCTTCGAGCACAACCGTTGCTTCTACCTGGAACAAGAAGCTTGCTTCTGAGTTCGGTAAGGTTATCGCCCAAATGGGTCACGATCTTCAGGTCACTGGTTGGTATGCTCCAGCAATGAACATCCACCGTAGCCCTTATGCAGGTCGTAACTTCGAGTACTTCTCTGAAGATTCTCTCTTGTCTGGTGTGATGGCTTCCGCAGAAATTAAGGAAGTTCAGGATGCTGGTATGTATGCATTCATGAAGCACTTCGCTTTGAACGATCAGGAAGATCATCGCTTGGCTATGCTTCACACTTGGACTAACGAGCAGGCTCTTCGTGAGATCTACCTCAAGCCATTCGAGATGTCTGTCAAGGACGGTGGCGCAACCGCAGCAATGTCCGCATTCAACTACATTGGCAACACATGGGCTGGTGCAGATAGTGCTCTCCTCAACGATGTATTGCGTAAGGAATGGGGCTTCAACGGCTTCGTTCTTACTGATTACTTCGGTGGCTACGGATATATGGAAGGTACTAAATCCATCTACAACGGTGGTAACGGTATGCTTGCTACAGTTCCAACCACAAACGAGATCACAGATCACTCTGCAAACACTGTGGCACATATGCGTGAAGCAGCACACGGCATCTTGTATGCAGCTGTAAACACCTACGTATACGCAAACGGTGCTCCACGTGTTGAGATCGCTCTGTGGCAGTGGATTTACTACGTCGTTGTAGCAGTTCTCGCACTCTTGCTCCTGCTCGCAGCATTCGTATCTATCCGCCGCTTCATCAAGCGTCGTAAGGCAGAAAAGGAAGCTGTCACCATCGACGTCGTAGAGGAAACAGTGGAAGTTGAAGACACTCCAGCTGCTGATTCTACAGAAGCTGCTCAGCCATCTGACGCTGAGTAATGCTGACATACGCACATGCTCAGCTGATGCGATGAGAGTGAAAATCTAATATTTCACATCTCAGAAGGATGGGTGGTTCGACAGACGTTGAGCCACCCATTGTTCATATAAGGCAACGCACAGGGATAGAGCGTTATTACACACGACTTCGTGCATTGTGGGTATATCACTGAAGTATGTGCATTTCGCGCATGAAATATGACATATCGTGCAAAACTCACATGATATGGTTGAAGAGTCCTTTACCATGGGTGAGGAACTCTAATGAGATAACTCGTAAAGAGATGTGTGCAAGGAAGCTTGCATCATGGAGGAAAGAAAATAATGGTGAATGCAAAGGATATGACGCGTATCGAACGAGCGTCATTACTTTCTGGAAAGTCTGAGTGGGAGAGCCGCGACCTTCCACAGTATGACTTACCATCATTTGTGATGAGTGACGGTCCTAATGGCGTTCGTCGTCAAACAGGTGCAGGCGATCATTTGGGCTTGGGTGAGTCTAAGCCAGCTACATGCTTCCCAACTGCTGGAACAGTGGCTAACTCATGGGATCCAGAAGAAGCACGCATTATGGGTCGTGCTTTGGGTGAAGAAGCTAAAGACTTGGGTGTTCACGTATTGCTGGGCCCTGGAATTAATATGAAGCGTAACCCATTATGCGGTCGTAATTTCGAATATTATTCTGAAGATCCTCAGCTGGCAGGACGACTTGCTTCTGGATTTATCGAGGGCATTCAGGCCAATGGTGTCGGTGCATGCCCTAAGCATTTTGCTGTTAATTCTCAGGAATTGCGTCGTCAGGCATCCAACTCTATCGTCGATGAACGCACATTACGTGAGTACTATCTGACTGCTTTCGAAATTGCTATTAAGCAGTCAAAGCCCTGGACGATTATGTCGTCGTACAACATGGTGAATGGAACTTATGCTCACGAAAATCAGCATCTTATTCGCGATATTTTGAAGGGCGAATGGGGCTTTGACGGAATCGTTATCTCCGACTGGGGTGGATCAAACGATATCGTAGAATCCGCTCGTGTAGGTGCTGCTTTGGAAATGCCTGCAGCCGGTTTGGCATCTGCTCGTCAGTTGGTGAAGGGTGTCGAAGACGGTCGCTTGACTGATGACGAATTGTCCGCAGCAGCTCAAGACGTCATTAATATCGTCGAAAAAACTCGTGGAACTCAGCCATCTGGTGACGGATTCTTGACCGAAGAGCAGAAAATTGAGCATCATGAAGTAGCTCGTCGTATCGCTCAGAAAACAGCTGTTCTTTTACGCAATGACAATAACACTCTGCCTTTGAAGCAGGATACGAACATCGTCGTCGTAGGCGATATGGCAGAAACTGCACGTTATCAGGGATCGGGTTCCTCGAAGGTGAACGCGTATCACGTCGATACTCTGCTGGATTCTTTGAAGGACAATGATACCGTTAACGTGCTTGCATACGCACAGGGGTATGATCGCCAGGGTGTGAAGCGTCCAGAATTGATTACTGAAGCTGTCAATACTGTTAATTCCACCAATCCTGATGTCATCGTGGCATGCATCGGTTTGGATGAACGCTCTGAGTCTGAAGGCTTGGACCGTTCACATATGAACATTCCTCAAGTTCAGTTGGATATGCTCAATGAGCTCGTACTGACAGGCAAGAAGATCGTCGTTGTTTTGGTTGCTGGCTCTGCTGTAGAAGTTGATTTTGCAGAAAAGGTCGATTCCATTCTGTACGTAGGTCTTGCTGGCCAGGCAGGTGCTCTCGCAACTGTAGATATCTTGACGGGTGCGGTCAATCCATCGGGTCATTTGGCAGAAACATGGCCAATTCATTACAGCGATGTGCCAAGCTCTGACAATTATCCAGCAGAAAATCGCGATTCCGTCTATCGCGAAGGACTGTTCGTCGGATACCGTTACTACACCACTCGAGACATTCCAGTTCGTTACCCATTCGGCTACGGATTAAGCTACTCGACATTTGAATACTCGGGACTGAGCGTCGACGATAATGGTGTCACTTTTACCGTGACAAATACCTCGGATATTCCAGGTGCGGACGTTGCTCAAATGTATGTGCATCCAGCACATTCCGGAGTTGTACGTCCTGCACGTGAATTGAAGGGATTCCAGCGCGTTGAATTGGGCGCTCATGAGTCGAAGCAAGTGCGCATCGATTTTGATGAGTACACATACCGTCATTACGATGTGGAATCGCAGTCATGGCAGTGTGAAGCAGGCGCGTGGGAGCTGTTTATCGGCAATAATGTGAATAACACTCCACTGACTGCTACTCACGTCATTCGGGGAACGATGGAACCTCGTCCTCGCCGTGAAGAATTAAGCCATTACTGGACTGGTGATGTCAAGAATGTCACAGATGAAGAGTTTGAGGCTCTCTACGGTTCTCAGGTACATCTGTACTTCCCAGAAGGTGTGATGGGTCCAAACGATGCAATTTCCTCATGGGAAAGCTCACGTTCAGTAATTGCTCGTACTGTAGCCCGTGCGGTGACTCGTCAAAGTAATAAGGCTCTCGAAGAGACTGGTTCTCCAGATTTGAATGCACTCTTCGTGCTGAATATGCCTCCACGTGCTATGGCGAAGATGACAGGTGGCACAGTATCTCCAGAAATGGTGGACGGTATCGTCGATATCGCGAACAAGCACTTCTGGCGTGGCCTGACTCACATCATCGTTGAATACTTCCGCAATGCTTCCGCAAATAAGAAGACACTGAAGGAGATTACCCATGAGTAATAATCAGACTAATGAGCAGAAGACTCAGGTTGCTGACGGTACTCAGGAATCGAAAGGCTTTAAGAAGTGGATGGAAGAGCATCCTGATTTGTGGGAATTCATCCTCTTCAATATCTTGTCTAACGTTTCTACGATTTCTCGATTCGCTGTACTGCTGACATTGTCTCCATTGTTTGTCCGAGTCATGCATCTGACAGCGCCATTCCACTTCCTCTTCTACAACTATGACACGAAGGCAGGCGGTATGGGTACGTTCATGGCGACAATTATCGCGGAAATTATCGCTCAGACAGTGAACTTCTTCGTTCAAATGAAGTGGGTCTTCAAGTCAGACTCGAGCTTTAAGGATGCAGCGTGGAAGTACGTTGTACTATCCATTATCTTGATTATCGTTTCAGGATTTGCTCCAAGCTATATCAATGAATGGGCAGCTAGCGTGGGCGTAGAGAACTATGCAAGCCTCTTGACGGCAATCTTTAATACGCTGCTTGCGGTGATTGTCTCGTATCCATTGCTGAAGTTCTGGATCATGCCAAAGAGCAAGGAAAGTGCTCAGACTGAAGAAGACTAATCTCCTCTGTCTCGTCTACTCTTTCTCGTCGCTTGAGAGCGGTCTTAAAGGGCTCTTGATATAATTAAGTCTGTCTGGTGTATCGCCAGGCAGACTTTTGTATACGAAATATACGTGATACGGGACATGACTTGAGGATTCCTCGTACGGAGAAAGTATCAACTTACACCACGTATATGAGTAACAATAAAGAAAGCTATACTACGGCGATTATGCACGAACTAAATGCACGTGTACACGCACGATACCGCTGGTTAATAAGATTTTATCCAAAAATAATGGATACATATGATGAAGGAGACCTCTGCATGAGTAACGAGCAGAAGACTCAGGATGACAATAGCGTCGAGAACGTAACGGGTTTTAAGAAGTGGGTTGCAGAACACCCTGGTTTGTGGGAGTTCATTAAGTTCAATGGATTATCGCAGATTTCTACGGGAGTTCGCTTCGTTATGCTGTGGATCTTGACCCCGTTGTTTGTCACGGTTTTGGGAATGACCACACCATTCCATTTCGCATTCTATAACTACGATAGCAATGCTGGTGGTGTAGGTATCTTCCTTGCAACTATTATCACAGAAATTATCGCTCAGACAGTGAACTTCTTCGTTCAAATGAAGTGGGTCTTCAAGTCAGATGCAAGCTTCATGTCTGCTGCATGGAAGTACGTGGTTTTGTCACTTATCATCATTATGATTTCTGGATTTGCTCCGAGCTATATCAATGAATGGGCAAAGAGCGTTGGCTGGGAAGCTATAGCGAGTACGCTGAGTGCAATCTTCAATACCATTGCGGCAACAATCGTGGCTTATCCATTGCTGAAGTTCTGGATCGCGCCAAAGAAATCTGGCGATAAGAAGTAAAATTCTGAGATTTTAAGGAATGGCTCGTCTGCACATCTGAGGGTGTGAAGACGAGCCTTTTTGTGTGGGCAATTTGATTTTTTTGCTAAATGCGTGACCATAGTAGGTAAAGTTTTATCTTCGATGAAGAAGGTGATAAAAAATTGGCATATTAATTCTGTTACTTGTGAGTGCTATTGAATAAACAATGAATAAAGAAAGGTATTCACTCATGTGGTGGTGGATGGATAAAATTATCACTATCATTATGACGGCTACAGCATGTTCTGTAGCGAGTTATCTTACTTGTCGATATTACGATAACGACAAAAATAAGAAGAAGTGAGATAGGTCGTAGAATATGTTTTTGTGTGGGCTTGCACATATATGATATTTTTCATTAGTGTAAGCCCACATGTGTCGAGATGAGAGTACTTAAATTCCCAAATTTGTAAGCGTTCCTCGGCGGCGCTGGATACGCAAACTGATACGCCAAATAGCAAAACCGATAATTGCCCATGCAATTCCTACTCCTAGGGATGTTAGAGCAGGAGTAAGCCATCCGGAATTATCGCTATTGCTGAGAATTCGTGCGGACTCTGTGATATGTGGAAGAGGAATGATACTGAGCACAGCTCGAAGAGGAGCAGGGAAGATGCTAAAAGGTGCAATCACTCCACCGATAATTGGCAAAATTGCAGATAAAAGGTTTGGAAGCGTATAAATATCGCGTAGAAGCATACTAATTGCCGCTACAGCAATGCCAAATCCTGTGGAGGATACGAGCGCAAACACAAGTACAGTGCAGATATATCCCCATGGAAGAAGGAGGAATGAATGCGCATCTACAAGCAGTAGAGTGATGAATAACGTCGTAGCGTTACTGATGAGATTTACCACTACTAATGCTGCGATACGTCCCATCCATACAGACCATGAAGCTCTGGACGCGAGAAGTACGAACGGTGTAGTTCCTTCAAAGCGATCCCATGCGAGAGCTTCAGATACGACCATACTCGTCGAAATACTACACGAACCTAATACGGCTGCAAGAGTTGCCTGAATGAGGTTATGCTGATCTGCGAGGTGTGAACCAATTATCCCTGACAGTAGAAGATAGAGGAAAGTCGACAGAAGTGGTTCGACCAGCATTTGCATCGCTGCAGTGTTTCGTGAACTCAAACTTGGAATGCTGTGAAATGTCACGCGCGCTGCATTCCATGATCGATGAATAATTGTCATACACAAATCAGAGAAATTTTTCATAGTATATTCAAGCTCCCGTCTTGAGTAGCGAGCTTAATCGCATATCGAAGCATGCGGGAAGCAGTGTAGAGGAAAATTATCGAAAGGCATACACACAGAGCTGTGATAAGCCACACTGTCGGTGAGAAAGACGACGCGTGAGCGACCCAGACTGCAGATGTCAATGGATGAAGGAAAGCGATAACTCGCACAGGCATAGGGAAAATATCAATTGATGTCACTAAACCGCACAGCATCCAAATCGGCAGGAGAATGAGTGGCTCGTAAGCCGTTGCTCGGCGGAATAATACGAAAATTCCTGCAAGAACGGATGCAGAGGCAACGCATGCGAGCATCGCGAGGAAATATCCCAGAATCTGCAATCCGGACACTGCCATAGCATGATGAGCGCAGATAGCAACAGTTAAGAGTGACAGTGGGAAACCGATAATGCCCAAGAGTGCTGCCGATGCTACGACAGGGAGAAAGACTGCAGATGGCGAGATCACACTCGTCGCAAGATATTGCATAGTTCCCAGATATCGCTGATATCCTATAATTCCCACAGCTGTCGTCGTTGTGGACCATAAACCAGCAATTGCTGCATCAATCCATATGGATGTGGCATCGAGACCAGATCCAAACTTATTTCCTAAGGCGTACAGTGCGACGATTTTCATAAGAGCAAAGCATACGGGCGTCAGGGCAGCATTTTGAATAAAGAAAGTCGTGCTGGCAAGACTACGCAATTGGAACCAACATCCACGAATTCCAGCTCCTAACCAACGAAATCGAGCGGAAACAGGAATGCGAGATGTGTGTGAAAAGTGTTGTGGATTTTTAGGCGATGTCATGAGCATCCTCTTCGTGTGTAGAGTGATCAGCCTGGTCATCCGACTCGTGTGTATTGGAGTGTGCATTATGAAGAATAGACAGATACGTTTCTTCCAAACTTGCACGGCGATGTCCCAAAAGTCGTACACCTTCCACAGGAAGTTCAACCCGCGTGCTTTCTTCTTCAGAGATACTCCACGCGATAGTAATATTCCATACGCCGTGAGACTGTGAAGCTTCACACCAGCGCACACTAGAGATAAGTTCCAAACGCTCTACAGCATCGCGAGGAAGAACTTCCGAGTCGTATGCATATACGCTCACATGATCGATATGCTGATGAGCAGAAAGTTCCTGAACGTTACCACGTGCAATGATACGGCCACGATTAATGACAGCGACACTATCAGCGAGTTTTTCAGCCTCACTCATTTCATGCGTCGTTAAGAGAATAGCAGTACCATCATTGCGTAAATCTTGAATAAGAGAACGAACATTACGAGCATTCTCTGGATCCAAGCCGGTCGTTGGCTCATCCAGTAGAAGTAATTCCGTATGAGCAATCAGTGATCGGGCGATATGAAGACGCTGCCACATACCACGAGAAAATGTTTGAACTCTTTCCTTGGCTTTATCGGTAAGACCTACGCGTTCTAGTGCTTGGATAATGCGAGTATCGCGCTCGCGGTAAGGAACATCAGCCAAATCTGCAAAATATCGAAGATTATCTAATGCACTGACATTACGATAAAACCCACTTTCGCCGCCTAAAAGAAGAGAAACATGGGAGCGAGCTTCGCGCGGATCATGTACCGCATCGATTCCTGCAATGCGAACATCCCCACTATCAGGGGTGAGAAGTGTTCCGCAAATTTTAACGGTAGTGGTCTTGCCAGCCCCATTAGGCCCCACGAGACAGAGTACTTCACCCTGCTTAATAGCAAGATTAATGTCGTGAAGAATAGTGCGGGTAGATTTTTTTGACCCCGAGCCCAGAGTGTAAGAGCGCGAGATGTGCTCGAGCTGCAGCACAAGGGATGGTGAGTGTGGTGTGGAAGGGTGATAAGAAGAATCCATGGAAAACCTTAGTTTGTACTGATCACTCTTGTGATGGAAACATAATAAATATGCACAGATAAGAATCTGTAGAGTGAGGAAATTGTGAGCTACTGGATGATGTGAAAGTTACGTGACATCATGAAGAATAGATACTCATGTAATCAAACTCATCATGAACCTGAGCAAGTTAATTCGAGCAAGCTTCAGCGCGTATTTTTTTGCATATCTTCTTTGATATTTTCTGTTTGACTTCATGGGGTAGCACTTCCTTACGTGCATAACATTACTCAGGAGAAATACATATGCAAATCACGCTAGCGAAATGTGATAAACAAGACAGAACTTAGTCTGAATAGATTGAAGATCTTGGAAACCGGTAATGTAGTCGCGGAATATGTACATTTACAAGAGAAAAATGATAGAATAAAATAACTTTACTGAGTTACACGACTCGGTAAAAATTGCATAACTATTCAAAGTTGAAAAGTAGGCAATGATGAAAGCGCAAGTTTTACGTTTCATAAAACGGAACAGCAACATGCTCAATAGTGGCGTATTTATTGCGTATATATCTGTCACCATGGGCTTATCGATGTTTCTTTGTCAGTATATAGATTCTGACCATCGGCAGTCGTTGGAGTTCTTGGGTGCTTATACGTGACAAATTACCCTGACGAGTTTATTTATTCTTAGCATGTGGATGCTGGTGGTTATGCGGTTTGTTGGTCGGTTTTTTGTCATTATGGCAGCACTTGAACTCACTGTGCGAACGGTTCTTCTTTCGCTCGTTTTAGCTGGTACTACTGCTTCGACATGGGGTCTATCAAGTTTTGCAAGGTATGCAAATTACTGCAATGCTTCTCGCTGCAGCTCTGTTTGTGTACTGGCTTGTTAAACCGGCAATTAATACGGCAAAGCTCGAACAGTTTCAAAAGATTACGCATCATATTCTTGAGTAAATGTATAAATTGGCGTAATTATTGGGCAGATATGGGATAGAACAACCACTCAATACGCATTGTGGGTATCATCAGTATGGAATTGATAGTGATGATACCCACAATTTTGTAGTAAGCGTTTGCAGTAAACTTAAATCGAATTAGCTATTAAACCCTACAGCTCCATTTGTGACCGCATAGGACACTTTAATAATCGCGCGACCAAGCATTCCAGGAATGGTTACTGCACGTGTCAGGAATTCTTGCCTGCGCATATCGTTGTAGATTGTTTCGTTGTAATCTTTCAGGCGCTTCCACAATTCTTCTTTTTGAGCCCAACGTTCTTTATCGTTCGACAAAGTGAGGAAGACACTGGTGACGATGTACTCGGATGCGAGATAGTGAAGCATGTAACGGTACAAGCCTTCGGAAGAATTCTCACGAGTTGGCATCGCATGCATCATGACATCATTGACGCGAATCAATTGATCCACGCGCTTAATCATAATGTCTTTTTGCACACTCTGACCTTCACGGCCAATGAAGTAGCGGTAGAAATCGATATTGAGGTACGTAAAAGTCTTCACCCATGGCAGAGGCTGGAAGGAGAAGATGAAATCGACGTAGAACGTGTGCTCAGGCAGTTTCAAACCGCTATCTCGCAAAACTTGAGTGCGGTATGTGAGAGTATGCATGAGCAAATACTGATCGATATGGCATTTTTGCATATCATCCCAGGTTAAACGCTTATGTGATTCGAAAATATTCGTATAGCGAATCGTATGAGAACGGTTCTTTGCTACGTTTTCGTATGTGTAATTGCTGACGAGCAAGTCAATAGGATCTTCTGTTGCTACCTGCGAACGCAAGAACGTAATGTATGTCACGTATGCAGTAGGGTCAATCCAGTCGTCTGCATCGACAATTTTCAGGTATTGTCCTGTAGCAGCGGCAATTCCCGCATTGCATGCACCACCGTGACCAGCATTTTCTTGATGGATAACGCGAACGACATCCGGATATTTTTCAGCATAAGAATCTGCAACAGCTGCAGTTCCGTCCTTCGAACCATCGTCAACGATAATGACTTCCACATCGTCCGTTCGTGATGTGTCAAGCAAGGAATCCACGCAACGTGCGAGGTAATCCTCAACATTGTACGAAGGAACTACAAAGGAAATCGTTTTGTTCGCCATAACCAACTCAACTCTCGTGTACTCAGTGTATTTGGCTGTGTTGTGTGTATGTATGTGTGTATGTAATTGTCAGCCAAACACACTCATTGTATCAAAATGGCTGGCAGACATAGCAGTGGGGATATCATGTGCTACAGAATTTATAGGGTGAGCAGTAGCGGCGAGAGGTGTAACGTAGAACTATGGCATTTCCTGATTTTATGCATGACGACAATCTGACAGCACCTCAAGCAGCGAAGATGCTTATAGGATGTGAGATTGTACGTACTTTTGATGATGGTCGCATAGCACGTGTGCGTATCGTGGAAACGGAAGCATACGATCAAGATGACCCCGCATCTCATACATTTCATGGGAAAAGTGAACGTAATCGCGCAATGTTTGAAGCAGGTGGGGTAGCGTATATCTACTTCACGTATGGCATGCATTATTGCTTTAATATCGTGTGCGGTCGGGCAGGGTATGGATCAGGCGTGCTTATCCGAGCGGTGGAACCTCGCGAAGGGGTAGAGCTCATTCAAGAACGTCGTCCGCGTGCCCGTGGCGTTGCTATGACGAATGGTCCCGCAAAACTTACGAAAGCTTTGAATATCGATAAACAGTTATATCTGCATAATGTGCAGAATGATCCTTTGCGTCTTGAGTATGTTGCATTGAAAATTAACGAAAAAATTGCAGTAACTCCTCGTATTGGCATTTCCCAAGCAGTAGATGAATTACGTCGTTATGTTCTAGTGGAAGAAAATGCTGACGATACGTCATCACAGCGGCAGAAAAATTCTGTGAAGTACACCGTGAACCCTTATGTTTCTGAGCAAAAATTCACGCGAGAGCATCTCATAGTGTGTAAATCTGACAGTGAATGAATCTTACTGTGTACGAATCTCATAGTGTGTGACAAATAAATTCCACATGGATACTGTATGTGAGTATGACATCCTTGCGAAAGCATGTAGAGAGCATGTATAGAGACTGTATAGAGTGAGCCGTCCGAAGATGCAAAAAAGCATTCATCTTTTAAAGTAGAGAGCATGAATGCAAACCATGTGTATCGAGGGGTCTCGCATGGCAAAGTCATACTCATTGGAGAGCATTCGGCGGTGTATTCTCAGCCGGCAATTGTCCTCCCACTTCATGAAGCGCAATTAAGCGCAACTCTTACCCCGCGTTCGGATGCCCACATCACGATAGATTGTGAGTATTTTCAGGGAAATATCGATGATGCACCGGAAAATTTGCGTAATACTCGCGAATTAATTCATCGTTTAGTGCGTGATTTTTCATTGGCTGGTCAGGGTTTTCAGATACGCATCGTGTCGGGTATTCCTCACGCACGCGGAATGGGATCGTCTGCAGCTGTGGCAGTGGCCGTCATTCGCGCGGTGGCTCAGTTTACTCATCGTACGTTGAATTTTTTGCAAGAGTTTGAGTATGCGCAAATTGCTGAAAACATTGCGCATTCGAATGCATCAGGAATGGATAGCGCCACGGTTGCCTCGGATGGTGCTGTGTGGTTTATGCGCGATGAGGAAATTTCGACTTTTTCGTGTGATACGTCAGGGGGCATTGTCGTAGCGGATTCGGGTGTCACTGGTGAGACGCGTAGTGCGGTTAGCGATGTTCGAGCATTATTACAGTCTCAGAATGCTTCTGTCGCTCGTCGTGCTCAGGACTGCATTCAGCTGCTGGGTACGCTTGCTTATACGTGTGCTGATGCTTTGCGCTCGAATGAGCTTGATACTTTAGGTGATGCGATGAATTCCGCACATAATGTACTATCTGAGCTGACTGTGTCCAGTCCTGAACTTGATGCGTTAGTGGGCTGTGCTCGCCGTGCTGGAGCGCTCGGGGCAAAACTAACTGGCGGTGGACGCGGTGGTTGCATGATTGCTCTTGCTCAGGATAGTAAGCAGGCTGAAAGTATTGCGAACAATTTACGGCAATCAGGAGCAGTGCACACGTGGAATATTCCGCTTGTTTTTCATAGCGAAGTTTTTCATGGTGGATCAGGATATGAGGCGTCATCGCACAGCTTGTCACACAGTACATCAGGAGTGGTTGTAGAAGGGGTAGAGCAGTGAATCAGAGCAACACATGGGCTGCCGCTCGCGCGCACACGAATATTGCGCTGATTAAATACTGGGGAAAACGTGATGACGTTCTATTTTTGCCCACAAGTACAAGTTTGTCGTTGACTCTCGATTCGTTATATACAGATACGAGCGTGTGTTTTGATGAGGAATTAATGGATGACGTCCTCATCCTTGATGGCGTTATTCAAGATGCCAAAGCGACTGCAAAAGTAGTGAAAGTTATTAATCTTTTTAGGCAACGCTATGGCATGGAAAATTCTGCACGCGTACGTGTAGAAAGCCATAATCACGTTCCAACAGCCGCGGGTCTTGCAAGTTCTTCTAGCGCATTTGCTGCATTGTCGTATGCCTTGCGTGATTTGTATGAAAAAAATGTGCATATGGAGAATCGCACGAAGAATTTTGCAGATTCGACCGTTTCGACCGATTCATCTGTTTCGACCGTTTCATCGATTTCAACCATGAGCGACACAGAATTGAGCACTTTTGCCCGTCGTGGATCAGGATCTGCGACGAGAAGCATTTTCGGCGGTTTTGTCGAATGGGCTTATGGCACAGGGAGTGAGGATTCAGTAGCGGTTCCTTGTGATGATGCGAAGTGGGATATTGCGATGGTTCTTGCTGCAGTATCGACTGGCCCAAAGAAGATTTCAAGTACGTACGGCATGAAGCATACTGCTGAAACATCTGCGTTTTATTCGATATGGAAGCAAGCTTCTGAGGAAGATTTGCGTGTCGTTCGCGAGGGAATTGCTGAGCGCGATATCGATAAAATTGGCGCTGCTATGGAAGCAAATTGCATGAAATTCCATGCGACGATGTTTGCAGCAAATCCTCCTTTTACGTATTTAACAGCGCGAAGCTGGGGAATTATCGAGTTTGTTCAGGCATTGCGTGATGAAGGATTAAGCGCGTACTTCACGATGGATGCTGGTCCGAATGTCAAAATCCTGTGTCGCAAAACGGATCAGGACGTCATTCATGCCAAGCTGACAGAGAAATTCCCCGAGGTAACTCTTTTTGACGCCGAGCCGGGGGATGCTCCTGAGCTCCTATCGCGCGAGCAGTGGGATGAGCTGTATGGCTAACGGAAAACTGTATATAAGCGGAGAGTATGCCGTCGTTGATGGGGCGGGTGCGGTCATATCTGCTGTCAATCGCGAACTGACAGCGCGCATAGTAGCTGGCGAGGAAACAACGAAGTATCCAGATGGGACCTCTGTGAATCTCACTCAGATACTCGACAGTGGTATGCGCGTTTTTGATCTGTCTGACGATTTACGGTACGTAAAAGCTGGGCTCTACGTGGCAGCTCGTTATGTGCGTGAGAGCGGTAAAGACGTACCTAAGTATGTAATGTATGACATTACGTCACATCTCGTGGATGAGAGCGGCCGAAAATTTGGTCTTGGCTCGTCAGGTGCGGTAACTGTGGCTATTATTTCTGCATTTTTAGAAGAATTCGCGGATGACACTATCAATGTTTCACGTGAAACATTGTATAAACTTTCCGTTCTTGCGCTACTTTTAGCTGGGGATAACGGCTCATTCGGCGATGTGGCATGTAGCAGTTTTGGGCAATTAATATATTACGTTCGTCCGTCAATGGACTATATGCGAAATATGCTGGATGCGCTTCGCAGTGCTGAGCATCTCTCTGTCGTGGATGCTGTAGAGCAGGAGTGGGCTGGGCTTATCATCACCCCGTTGATATGGCCAGAGGATTTAGTAGCGAGCGTTGGGTGGACAGGGCATCCAGCAAGTTCGCATGATTTAGTCAATGCGGTTCGTG
Organism: uncultured Alloscardovia sp.; assembly: GCA_963543015.1. Classification (GTDB taxonomy): domain Bacteria; phylum Actinomycetota; class Actinomycetes; order Actinomycetales; family Bifidobacteriaceae; genus Alloscardovia. The sequence goes on along the minus strand of CAUTYZ010000003.1, from coordinate 83,798 downwards.
GGTATAAGAAGAATCATGCAGAGAAGTATCAAAAATTTGTCAGCGAAGCGGATGTAATTTCCCGAACTATTCGAGATGCGTGTGTAGACAACGATACAAGCATGTTTCTTGCTGCATATCGCCGTGCCCGCAATCTCATGTCACATTTTTCTGTAGAAACGGGCGGTTTTGCAGAAACTGCGCAACTGGCACAATTGCAAAAAATTGCCTCAGATATGGGCTGGGTTGCGAAATTCTCCGGTGCTGGTGGAGGCGATTGTGGAATCGCAATTACTTCAAAGAATAACGAAAGTTATACGCATATTTCTCAACTTGCTCAAAAATGGACAGAAGCAGGGATTGAGCCAATGCCGTGGAAACTCGGGTAAAATCACAGTAGTAGAAGACGGTACAAGAAAGAATGACGGTTATGGACACACACATTTCATCGCGTAAAGATGATCATTTACGTCTTGCGCAGCAATTTCACAGCGAAAGCATGTCACGTCCAGAAAATCATAATGAAATCGACGCGATGCAGTTTGTGCCACGGGCATTACCTGAAACAAACAGAAATGATGTGAGTATCGCTACGACGTGGGCGGGGCTTGATGTGTGTCGACCATTCTTCATCAATGCGATGACGGGCGGTACAAAGCTTGCGCAGAGTATTAACCGTCGCTTGGCACGCGTTGCTCAAGAAACAACGATGCCTATGGCATTGGGGTCTATGAGTATTGCAGTGAAAAATCCAGACGTGCGCGATGATTATGCACGTCTTCGTGATGATTTTCCTGACGTTCGTTTTATCGCAAATCTTGGCGCGGAACATTCTGCACATAACGCGCGCTTTGTGCGAGATCTCATCGATGCGGTAGCAGTGCAAATTCACGTCAATGCTGTGCAAGAAATCGTCATGCCAGAAGGGGAGAAAGATTTCACGGGGTGGGCACGCAATATTCGCGATTGTGTAGACGAACTGGACGTGCCAGTTATCGTGAAAGAAGTGGGCTTCGGCTTAAGCTATGAATCTGTGCAGCAGCTTGCTCAGTTGGGTGTGAACACAGTAGATACTGCGGGGCGTGGTGGTACGAATTTCGTTCGTATCGAAAATGCGCGCAATAACTCGCACGACTTTGGGTATTTAGAAGATTGGGGAATGACCACGATTCGCTCTGTGATGGAAGCGGTTCGCGCCCGCCATGATATGCAAGCTCACGATGATCCACGAGCAGAGGGTCTCGAAATCATTGCATCGGGAGGCGTGCGAGGTCCTCTGGATATTGTGAGGTATTGCGCTTTGGGTGCAGATACGGTTGGATTATCAGGTGCTTTTTTGCAGAGTGTGACGAGTTCAGATAATGATGATGAGGCAGTTGATCACACCATCGAGCTCGTTCATGAGTGGGATGAGCATATAGCAAATATTATGACAATTCTCGGTGTGACTTCTGTGGGCGAACTGCACAGTCGCGCTGCATATACTCTTCCGCAGAGCGTGCTGAGCTACATGCAGCAACGTTTCGGATCGGAAAGATAAAAAATAAAAGCGCGTGAGTGTCAGTGTCGTTATGTGCAATGGTGAATAATTGTGTGCAATGACACATCGATATGCCGTATAGAAAGTCGTGCAAAGTCTATGCAAACCCTGTGTATAGTGCGCAATTTGCCAGATTGTAAGACAACCTCGCTCATTATCGTGCGAAAATTCCTTATTTGTGAGTAAAGTTAAGCAAAGCAAACGTTATAGCGGTGAGCTGAGATTCGTTGCTGTTTTCCATTACGGTGACTCCAATTAAAGGATATTATGGCAGAAAATACTGTGCGCCCAGCCGTGCGCGATTTACGCGGTTCCCTGATTCGCTCGTTTGATGCGGATATTTCGGGAATTGACGGCATTATTAAACTGACGTTGGGTGAACCTGATTTCCCAACGCCTGCGCGTATTACAGAAGCAGGAATTGATTCTATCCGCGCGGGACGTACTCATTACGCGCCAAATGCAGGCACTATGGGTCTTCGTGAAGCAATCGTCGGGTACTTGAAGCGTCGTCGCGACTTGGATTACACCGTCGATAACATTGTGGCAACGGTTGGCGGCTCTGAGGCATTGTCCTCGTCCTTAGGGTCTTTGCTGAGCAAGGATACGCAGTCCATTATCCCTATCCCAGCTTTTGGTGCATATAAGACTCAAACTTTGCTTGCAGGCGGAACAGTCGATTTAATTGACACCACTGATACTGGTTTTAAGCTCACTCCTGAGCAGCTTGAAGAGGCAATTGCTCGTGCTGAGAATGCAGGTAAGCGCCCTGTGTTGATTATCAATTATCCAAATAATCCAACAGGTGTCGCGCTGACAAGCGAGGAAATTCAAGCTCTCGCACGCGTCGTTCTCGATCATGACATCATTGTCGTATCAGACGAAGTGTATAGCGAAATTCATTACGGCGATGGTCGTGCGGACTCTATTGCCCGCTATGCGCCACAGAATACTATTCTTATCGATTCGGCATCGAAGGCGTTCGCTATGACCGGATGGCGAGTCGGTTACATCGCAGCTCCTGTGGAGTATGCGAATGAATTCGTCAAAGTTCACCAGTCTAACGTCGCTACAGGTGCGACCTTCACCATGGATGCAGCACAAGAAGGCTACGTGCATGGCGACGACGATATCGAAAGTATGGTTGCTCAATACTCTGAGCGTCGTAATTTCTTGTATCAGGCACTTGTCGATATGGGCTTGAATGTCGCATATCCAGATGGAGCGTTCTATTTGTTTATCCAAATTCCAGAATGGTTCGAAGGGACAAGTTTGGAATTCTGTACACAGCTTGCGTATGAAGCTAAGGTAGCTTTGATTCCAGGAGCTGCTTTTGGTGATCCACAGTCCCGCTGGGTGCGTGCAAGCTATGCGGCAAGTATGCAGAATTTGCAAGATGCTGCTGAACGCATCGAGAAATGGCTGGAAGAGAGAAAGTAGAAAAATGAGTAAGAGTATGGAAGAGATGGAAGATCAGTCAGTGCAGGCAAGCACATCTAATTCAACTGACTCTCACAAGAGTGTCGATCAAGGCGATGCGGGCTACGACAAGGGGCTCAAGGCTCGCCACATCCAGATGATTGCTATCGGTGGATCTATTGGAACGGGTCTTTTCTTGGGTGCGGGCGGCCGCTTGGCACAGGGCGGCGCAGGCCTCATGATTGCATACGCTATCTGCGGTATCTTTGCTTTCCTTATGGTTCGCGCGTTAGGTGAATTGGCGATTCGCCGACCAAGCTCCGGTGCATTCGTCTCGTATTCACGTGAATTCTTGGGTGAAAAGGGCGCATACATTACCGGATGGATGTTCTTCCTTGACTGGGCAACCACCGTTATGGCAGACATCACAGCAGTTGCACTGTATATGCATTACTGGTCGCTGTTTAAGCCAATTCCACAGTGGGTTCTCGCTCTCATCGCGCTCGCTGTCGTCTTCGCTCTCAATATGATGAGCGTGAAAATGTTTGGCGAAGCAGAGTTCTGGTTTGCAGCTATTAAGGTGACGACCATTATCGTTTTTATGGTCATTGCTATCGGAGCAATTATCTTCCACGCGCGTACAGGTACTGCATCGGATGGCACTGCTCTCACCGCTGGATTGCATAATATTACGAATTACGGCGGTTTCCTGCCTCAAGGTCTGCCAATTGTCCTCTCGCTGACACTCGGTGTCGTCTATGCATTCGGTGGAACTGAAATGGTAGGCGTTGCTGCTGGTGAAACAGAGAACGCACAGAAGGTGCTTCCAAAGGCAATTAATTCGATGATCGTGCGTATCTTCGTCTTCTACGTCGGATCCGTTATCTTAATGGCGTTGGTTCTTCCATACACGTCCTACTCGTCTTCTGAGTCCCCATTCGTTACCTTCTTCTCAGGAATTAACGTCCCATACGCAGGCGATATCATTGAGGTCGTCGTTTTGACGGCAGCATTGTCGTCGCTGAATGCGGGCTTGTATGCAACCGGACGTACATTGCGTTCGATGGCAATTGCTGGCTCGGGTCCTCGTTTCGCGGCAAAGTTGAACAAGAACAAGGTCCCATACGGTGGAATTATCATCACGTCTGCTTTAGGCTTGATCGGCGTTGTGCTCAATGCTGTGCTGGCTGAAGACGCATTTAACGTCATTATGGATCTTGCAGGTATCGGTATCGCGGGTACATGGTCGATGATTTTGATTACCCACATCGCATTCATGCGCAAGGTAAAGAAGGGCGAAGAGAAGCGTCCGGACTATCACATGCCATGGGCTCCATTTACGGACTATATCTCCTTGATCTTCTTTGGCTCTGTCGTTATCTCGAATTTGTGGAGCGATTCTGGACGAAAGACTTTGGCTCTCTTTGCGATAGTTATCGTCGCTTTGATCATCGGATGGTTCTGCGTGCGCGGACGAATTCGCGGAAATCTTATGGACAATATGCTCGATGCGGATGTCGATGAGGTTCTCGAATCTGAAGCCGTTACCGAGACAACAACGGACGGAATTGCGGAAGCAGATAAATTATAAACTGACACGATAATACGTAGTCAATGATGTGGAATGGCGGCCTCAAGGTCGCCATTCCCGTATTACAGTAAAATATAAGAAACAACTGTGTAGAGGCATAGATTTTTTGAAGAGAGGAAGTTCAGCATGCGCATTCACGTCACGTATACGGGTGGAACAATTGGCATGATTGACTCGCCAAGCGGTCTGATTCCTGGTGCTGATTTGCATGGGTGGCTCGACCACATGCTTGAAGGTACACAGCTCGGCAAGGGAAATGTGACAATTACCGATCTCGATCCGCTCATCGATTCCTCAAATGCTACGCCTGATAATTGGCAAGCGATAATTGACGATTTATGGCAGAACCATGATGATGCTGATGCCTTCGTTGTCCTTCATGGAACGGATACGATGAGTTACTCGGCAGCAGCATTGAGCTACGCTTTGACAAACTTTGGGAAGCCAGTTGTGCTCACGGGATCACAGCTTCCACTGGGAATGGTGGAAACTGATGCTACAGCAAATGTAACGGGTGCTCTTAATGCGACGCTGAGTAAGCGTGCAGATGGCGTAACTCTCTTCTTTGGACATCATTTGTTTGCGGGAAATCGAGTGACGAAGAGCTCATCATGGGCGTATGAAGGCTTCTCCTCACCAGCTACTGGCCCATTGGCTCGTACAGGTGCTCCATGGCGTTGGTATCCTATCGAGCGCGCAGGATGCGGTTGGGATAATCCATTGCCATATAAGCGCCACGATGTGGTCGTTCTCGATATGGTTCCTGGCATCACGGCTGAGCGTCTTGAACACATTTTGACACCGCATCCTGATGCTGTGCTTTTGCGCGCGTATGGCGTAGGTAATGTACCTTCAGATGAGCCAGGATTGACAGAAGTTCTTTCCGGTGCCATCGCTGCTGGAGTTCCTGTGGTCGTATCGTCACAGTGCCAGCAGTCTGAAGTGCTTTTGGGTCATTATGAGACGGGTGATGCAATTGCTCGTGCAGGAGCTGTCGGAACGGGCGATATGACTCTCGAGGCAGCATATGCAAAAATCGTCTTCTTGCTGTCTCAAGGCTTGCGTGGACAGGAATTGGCTGGATGGATTAATAAGTCCATTGCAGGCGAATTAACGCTGGCGTATAAGGCGAAATAAGCGCTGAATACACAATGTGGGGAGAACGGATTCGACCGTTCTCCCCATTTCGTTGGAGTAGAAGTAGTATTCAGAATTATTCAGTATTATTCAGTATTATTCTTCGTCGCTGATGTGACGTGCGAGAGTCAAGATATCCTGTGCATACTTGCGCTTTCCGTTTGCAAGCATGCGTAGATAGACTGGGTACGTTAAAGCAAGACCGATAAGTCCTACGATACAGATGAAGATACCTGCAACGAAAACTGTGGTAGTTGCCGCTACGATCAGTCCCATCGACAAGCACATACCGAAACCGAGGATGAGTGCGGAAATGATTCCGCAGGAGTATACAAAAATGGTGGCTGGGAGCTTAGCACGCGCATCGAGCTTCTTGAGTGCTACGACCTGAGAATCATCCTTTGGTGCGTATTCATTTGCCACCTGCTCTGCGTAAATCTTGTCGGTGTTCATGATGGTTCTTTCCTATCTGTTTGTTATCTGTAGTTGATAGCTTTTATCGTACGGATAGGCTGATGTACCAACAATCAACACGAAATGCGTGTCGTGTTGATTTAAGAGTGAAAGGTTGGGCAGTGTCCTTACTGCTTACCATGTGTGAATTTGCAGAAATCAGAAAACAAAAAATCCGAGTCATAAGACTCGGATTTCATTTGTGGAGGTAAGGGGACTCGAACCCCTGACCCTCTGCTTGCAAAGCAGATGCGCTACCAGCTGCGCCATACCCCCATACGAAGAAAGAGCTTACCATACTTGATGGACTGCGACACGCCATTCAGCGTGGGCCCGGAGGGACTCGAACCTTCGACCTCATCCTTATCAGGGATGCGCTCTAACCTGCTGAGCTACGGGCCCATTCTTCTGTTATGGAGTTATAACCTTAAGTCACAACAAAAGAAAATCATAGACCACAGAATGTAGAAAGTCAATTTAGCTCTGTGCGCGTGTCGTGGAATTCCTTTTTATTCATATGGCAGACTAAGAATATGCCTCAGACGTATGAATTAGATATTGATGGTTTTCCTGTCACAGTTATTCTGAAAAACGTTAAAAATATGTATCTGCGTGTGCGTCCACCTGAAGGTCGGGTGGAAGTGACTGCGCCTTATTATGTCCATTACGGTGACGTTGTGAAGTTAGTACAGTCTCGTGCGCAATGGATTGATAATGCGCGCGATCGTGTGGTTATGGTCAATGACCGTCCGAGGGGTCCTCGACATGAGAATGTTTTGACGGGATGGACTCAGGAACGAGAAAAAGAAGCTCGGCGAATTTTAGATAATGCTTTGCCACCGCTTCTTGAAAAGTGGAGTCGTGTGATTGAAAGACAACCGTCGCATATTACTTTGCGTGTGATGAAAACGCGCTGGGGGTCGTGTACTCCAGCTACGGGTCGAATTCGTTTGAATTTGGCGCTGGCATTTGTGCCTGAAGAATTACTGGAATATGTCCTCGTTCACGAGCTCACGCACCTCTATGAGCGTGGCCATGGAGCAGGATTTCAGCATCGAATCAGCCGTTATCTTCCTGATTGGAAAGAAAAACGGCGAGCACTCAACTCCTATGGGAGTTATTAACTACACGAGAGATATATGTAGCGAGTGCTCGCCTTGGGCGAATAGAAGGAGGTGGGAAACTATTCGCCATGCTCAGGGATAGCCCTGACCTCTTTTTCTCCTACTCGACATTGAGTAACAATCAGATACTTATTCATATTACCTATCTTACTCTGTTTCCTTCGCAGTGGTAATAGCTTGGGTCATCTGAGTGAAAAGTTCTTGGTATCCACCAGGCGTAGCCGCTGGAAGTACTACTGTCTTGGCATTTGTTGATTCAGAAAGTGAACGCATAACGTCCAAATACTGGTTAAAGAGTACGACGTTGTTCACATCTTCGATATCCATACCGACATTTTGAAGGCTCTTAATCTGATCAACGATACCGTTTGCGATTTCGCGACGGTAATTTGCCTGACCTTCACCCTGCAAGCGGGTCTTCTCAGCTTCTGCAGCAGCCTGTGCTTCAATAGCGATACGCTTTGCCTCAGAACGTTCGCGAGTTGCTTCCTTCTCGCGCTGTGCAGCGTTAATGGAATCCATTGCTGCCTTTACTTCTTCAGAAGGATCAATTGCTGTAATCAATGACTTGACTACAGTGAAACCGAAACGAGACATTTCAGATCCGACAGTTTCCTGAACATCACGAGCGACATCATCCTTGCGTGCGAATGCATCATCAAGAGTGAGCTGTGGAATTGCCGAACGCAAAGCATCTTCCATATAAGAACGAAGCTGTCCAGCAGGATCGCCGAGCTCATAGTATGCAGTTGCTACGTTTTGTGCATCGATGCGGAACTGAGTTGATACAACTACATTAACGAAAACGTTATCGAGAGTCTTTGTTTCTACGCGAACGATAAGCTGCTGAACGCGAAGACCTGTCTTGTGAGCTACACGATCGACAAGGGGAATCTTAAAATGCAGACCGGCCAGGCTGACAGTATTGAACTTTCCGAATCGTTCAATGATAAATGCCTGCTGCTGTGGTACGACGTATGCGCAGCTTGCAAGAATAATAATGACAAGTGCGATAATGATAATTGCTGGGATTGAAACCGTTCCCATCTTTTCCTCCTTTAAGCGGTCGCGATGATACGAATCATCGCAGTAATTACCCACAGTAAAACAAGTTTGGTGTTATGGAAAGTACCATATCGGGAGCTGATACAAAATGTAGAACGATGTCCAGCTCGTGGACAAGTCAGGGTAGAGAAGGTGTACGCCGCCATTACTTGACATAGAAATATGTTGCATAGAAATATGTGATATAGAAAAAGGCCTTGCACGAATCGTTAATACGAATCCGTTGCAAAGCCTTCTCTTATGAAGCCTTATATCAGCAGGGCTACATCCTACTCAAGATGTGCGCGCAAGAACCACTGGAACTTTTCGAGCTGCTGTACGTGATCCTGAATGATGTTAGAGCTGACGACATCGAGCTCGTCGAGCTCAGCAATTGCATTGCGGTCGTTAGCGATGAACTCGTCATAGTATGCTACCAAACCCTTGATGTAATCAGTGGTAGAGCGAGTTCCGCTGACCTCAAAATCAGCCCAATCGCGGTTGCGTACGATAGCGTCTGCACGTCCATCAGGGCTTCCGCCGAGCTGGGAAATGCGTTCTGCAGACTCATCTGCTTGGTTGAGAACGATATCGACCTGTGGGTCAATCATTTCATGAACAGCGATGAAGTTAGGGCCGGAAACGTTCCAATGAGCATGCTTCAAAACAAGTGCTGCTTCCTGTTCCTGGCTCAAACGGCTCTGAAGAATAGAAATTACCTTCTCGCTAGCCTCTTCACTCAAACCTGCGATAGTGAAATTCAACGACATAATGATTCCTTTCTGAAGTCATGCGACTACCTTTAAGTTTACTTGTGGGGTAACGAATTGGAAAATTCGCCACCCCACAGTGTCGGCAAGTTCACACTCGTGTGAGTGCTACTCGTTGTTTGTATCGTTCTGAGAAACCTCGCCATGCTCGCTAGTATCTGCATTATGGCTGTGTGCATCATGATTGCGGAATACGTGATGCTCGTGTGAGCGTTCGTGTGTCTGCTCGTGAATGTGCTGATGCTCGTCCGAGTTTTCATCATGCTTGCGCACTTCAATCGTTTGAATGCGTCGACCGTCCACTTCAGTCACGATCATGTCATAGCCATCATCGTCAGACAGAACTTGACCTTCATATCCCAATTCGCCTGTGTGAGCGATCATATAGCCTGCAACGGTTTCATATGGGCCGTCATTGAGCTCGATTCCCGAGACGTCCTGGAAGTCTTCGAGAGTCATGCCGCCCTCAATTGTCAGCACGCCATCGATAAATGCAGCCTGTGCATCCGTATCGTTTTCTTCTGGCAAATCGTATTCGTCGTGGATATCGCCGACGAGCTCTTCCGTAATATCTTCGAGCGTAACGATGCCGTCAGTTCCGCCGTATTCGTCGATAACGACAGCAAGATGAATTCCGCGCTTACGCATGATACTCATGCTTGGAAGAATGCGAGAAGTTCCTGGCAATTGGATAATTTCGCGGGTAACGTCTGCGACAGTTTGTGCGTGAGGATCGCGAACGTCCAGCAAATCGCGAACGTGTACAAAACCTATAATGTCATCGAAGCTTTCGCGCATCACTGGGTAGCGCGAGTATGGCTGTTCACGCACGAATGCAGCTGCTGCCGGAAGACTCAACGTGCTGTCAAGAAAGACCACATCAGCACGTGGACGCATAACTTCAGCGACAATTGTCTGCTCTGCACCGAAAACGTCTGCCAAGATTTCGCGCTCATCCGTGCTCAGACGCGTATTTGACGATACAAGAACGCGCAATTCGTCGTTGCTGACTTCGCTTTCGACCTCATTAGGATCGAAACCGAGCAATCGCACGATACCGTTGGTATTCTTGCCAATTAACCATACGATTGGGGATGTAATTGTCGCAAAAACGTCGATAGTTGGAACCATTGCACGAGCAATTTGCTCACTTTGCTGCAATGCGATGCGCTTTGGAACGAGCTCGGAGATGACGATCGAGAAGTACGAAATCAGCAAAGTGAGAACGACCATCGTCAAACCGCTTGCCACGCCTTCGCTCATACCCCATGACATCAAAATAGGCACGATGTGAGGGGATAAAGAGCTTGCACCGAAGGACGCCGAGAGGAAGCCTGCAAGGGTCACGCCAATCTGCAATGCAGACAAGAAACGATTTGGGTCACGGGCGACTCGGGCAACGTGTGCGCCTCGCTCGTCTTCTTGCTCCATGCGCTCTACTTGGCTGGAACGCAGCGATACAAGCGCCATTTCCGTTCCGGAGAAGATACTTCCCACAAGCATGAAAAGGAAAATAAAGAAGATATTAAGCCAAACTGGCATGAATTGTGCTCCTCAATGGTAAGCAGATAATCGGTAAGCAAATAATGCTGGCGGTACTCATACTCTGCTTAATGTATTTATCTCATTCCCCATGCGTACCGAAATACCGGCGGGTAAAACCGATGCTAGAAACTGAGAACTTCGACAAGTCCGTTAGTCATAGTGTACCGAGCGCCCACAATTTTGAGCTCTTCCTGTGCCAAAGCGTGCGCGATAATTGGGCTGCGTTCGACAAGCTGCATAATCAGCATAGAAATATGGATGCGTTCCACATCTGCCTGAGACTCGGCATCTTCGGATGCTTCAATTGTTCCTGCAGTTTGTTCAATGGCATAACGCAAAGATTCAGGAGCATTGCCTGTTTTTGCATAATTCATCGCTGCTTCAAGCACACCGCAATGTTCGTGGCTCATAACAACGAGGACGGATACGTGCAGAACATCGACAGCAAATTCGAGAGAATTAATAGACGCCTGATCGAGCACACCACCGGCAGTGCGGATAGTAAATAGATCGCCCAATCCTTCATCGAAAATAATTTCCGGAGCTACACGCGAATCGCTGCATGCGAGAACGGCTGCAGAAGGATTCTGCCCATCGCACAAGCTCTTACGGGTCTCTTCATCTTGCCATGGATGGACAGCTTCTCCACGTGCAAAGCGCTTATTTCCCTCCAGCATGCGAGTCCATACGGAGTTTGCTTGGTTTTCTTCAGCTAGTTCAGTAAGTTCAGTCATACGGCATAGTTTACTCGGGTGAGAAGCCAAGATGCTCAGCGCGAATTGCATAGCGGGACGTGCGTGAAAAAGACTGAGATGGCTGATGAGATTACCACACAGCTAGATCAGATAGCGATGGGGATAGAGATAGTTGAGACCGATGTGATCCATATAATCGCCCAGAGGGTCACATTGTGGAAAATACGCGCGTTAAAAAAACAATAACTATTGTAGTGAGTGCAGGAGGATAGAAGAAAAAGGAGAGTGCAATGATTGCACGGTATTATCCACGAGGCAAGTTCATCATACTGAATGTGCTGGGATTCATTTCTAGCGCAGAAAATATCGCTCTAGCATTTATGGTCGGAGGATTGACCAATATCGCTTTAAGCGGCCACATCGATCAGCTTCCACTGTTTGTGACGGAAGTGGCGATTTTCCTTGTGGTCGTATTGGTATCTCAGCTGGGATATAACCATTTCAAAAACGATGCTATTCGTTATACGAATCAGGTGCTGCGCGAGAAAGTTTTGCGCGGTATGTTTACACGTGCGAAGAGTGATGATTCGGATAATTTAGGATTTTTGACCAATGATTTTAAGCTGCTTGAAACGAATCGTTTCGGTGCAGAGCTTGATATAGCGATATCGAGTTTTACGCTCGTTCTTTCTTTGGGATATGCGCTGTATATTAACTGGGGACTGACGCTGATTTATTTTGTAGGCTCGTGCATCCCACTTATCGCATCGAATTTCTTCCAAAAGCCGATTCAGAAAGCTTCAGAAGAGTGGAGCTCAGCAAATAGTAAGTACGTCTCTCATACGAAGAATTTCTTGTCTGGTGCGCAGACAATTAACTTGTATCATCAAGAAGATAATGCGGTTCGCAGGAATACGGGAATTATCAGCCGACTGGAATCGTCTTTGATGCGTATGAATGTGCTCAACGCGAATACTCAAACGATTGTGAGTTTGGTAGCTGAATTTGCAACATTCCTTATCCCATTCGTCATCGGCGTTGTGCTTATTATCAATCATTATGCGACGATTGGGACACTTTTTACGGTGATGCAGCTGTCGAATTCCTTTGTGAATCCAATTTTGCAAATTTTGAGTGAGCGCAATAATCTATCTACGACAAAAAGCATCGTCGAAAAAGTCAATGCGTATATTTCTGCTCATGAGGATTCAGCTGAATCGAAAAATTCTCCTCTCTTTAAGAATTCGATGACTTTCCGTAATATTTCGCTGAATCGTGATGGCGTGCAGCTGGCATCGGGAATTGATATCGCGCTTACACAGGGCAAAAAGATTGCAATTATCGGACCATCAGGATGTGGAAAATCTACACTTTTGCAATTTATCATGAGCGGGCAGAACGGAACAGCTCAGGAAATTGACATTGATGGTACTGCCGTTGAAGCGGGTACATGTACTCAAAACTTTGCGTATGCAAGCCAATCTCCGGTAATTTTTGCAGATTCGTTGGAGTTCAATCTGACGCTGGGAGCGCACATCGATCAGGCAACTCTTGAGGATGTGTGTGAACGCTTGCAGCTGTCAGAAGTTGTGCGCGATAAAGGTTTTGACTACTCTCTTGGGGAGAACGCAGATCAGCTTTCCGGAGGTCAATTGGCACGCATTGACCTTGCGCGAGCGATTTTGTCTGAGAGACCGATACTGCTCTTGGACGAGATTAATGCATCGTTGGATCACAAAACTGCGGAAGCTGTGCATCGCTATCTGCTGGATTCGAATCTGACTTTTATCGAAGTTATTCATCATTATCAGCCGGGTGACTTAGCTCAGTACGATGAAGTTATCGATTTTGGAGCGTTGGGAAAGTAAAGCTAGAAAAGTAAGACGAGAAGAGTAGCTTCAACGAATTATATGGAATTATATGGCGAGGGCTCGCGAGCACAGTACATGCTCACGAGCCCTCACGCATAGGTATGCGTTTAATATCAGCCGGTATTCTGGAGGCCTGCAGAGACTCCGCTCACAGTGCACAGAATCAGGTAGATATAATCGGCGATCTGAGATTCGCTTAGCTCTTCCTTATCCACGCGACGACGCAAAGTCTTCAGAGCACGAACCTGTGCCAAGGAGAGCGCATCAACGTAAGGGGAGCGCAGCTTCACGACCATACCCAGCGTATGAGAGTGCTGGAGAGGCCATTCAGCGTTCTTGATAGCAAGTACCCAGCGGCGAGTTAATGCCATCTCATCGAGAACCTTCTGAGTCAGATCTTCACGATCGCCCAGTCCGAGATACAAGCGTGCGATACGCTCATCTGTCTTTGCGATAGACATCTCGATATTGTCGATGAAGGTATTGAACAAAGGCCATGTCTTGTATGCTTCACGAAGAGTGTCCAAGTCGCCGAATTCTTCGCATGCAGTACCCAGACCATACCATGCTGCCAAATTGATTCGTGCCTGAGACCATGAGAAGACCCATGGGATAGTACGCAAATCGTCCAGAGACTTAGCTCCCAGACCGCGCTTTGCAGGACGTGAACCAATTGGAAGCAAACCAACCTCAGTCAATGGTGTCACGATGGAGAACCATGGAGCGAAGTCGTCGCTTTCAAGAAGGTCAAGGAATCGATGGTGGGATGCTTCATCAAGGTCATGAGCCATTGGAGCAAACTTGTGAGTCATTTCCGTGTTGATCTTCTCGATCGATGGTGCCGACTGGAGCAAAGTTGCTGCAGCGACAGACTCGACGTGACGGGTAGCCAAAACGCGGTTTCCGTAACGCGCGAAGATAACTTCACCCTGCTCAGTGAGCTTGAAGCGGCAATTTACCGATCCGACAGGCTGAGCCAAAACTGCACGGTTTGCAGGGCCGCCACCACGACCGACAGCACCACCACGACCATGGAAGAGAGTGACGTCGATGTTGTTTTCCTTTGCCCACGTTGCGATCTTTTCCTGAGCGCGGTGAAGAGCCAAGGTTGCGGACGTTGGGCCAGCATCCTTTGAGGAATCAGAGTATCCGAGCATGACTTCCATGCGACGGCCGGTTTCCTTCAAACGCTGCTGAACTTCAGGGATCTTGATGATGTCATCCAAAACGGACACGGAATTATCCAAATCTTCCAGCTGCTCAAACAGTGGAATAACGTCCAAAACAGGTGCTGCTGAAGGATCAGCGAATGCCAAACGGTTCAATTCGTAAACATCGCGTACATTCTGTGCGGACTTGGAGAAGGAAATAAGATAACGTCCAGCAGCCTTGCGGCCATGACGACGCTGAATCCAACCAATTGCACGGAAAGTATCCAGCACTTCACGAGTCATTGGCTGAAGTTCGCCGCGCTCGCCATGCAAACCATGCTCGCGGATGTCTTCCAAAGCGCGTGCATGAACGACGGAGTGCTGGCGGAATTCCATCTCAACCATGTGGAAGCCAAATGTTTCCACGCGCCAGATAAGCACTTGGATGTCTCCGTATGCGATGCGAGTAGCGCCCGCCTCTGCAAGAGAATTTTGGACGATACGCAAATCTGCGAGGAATTCTTCTGCGCTGTGATACATCAAATCAGCATCGCGCTCGACTGTTGCATCCAGACGGTCAGCTATCACAAGCATAGCTGCATGATGTGGTTCGCTGGTCGAAATGAGAGCAGCCTGATCGGTCAGGTGCTCGCTCATTTCCATCTGACGGCTCCACAATGCCTTCATCTGAGCGTTTGCAGGAGTAGTACCGCTTTCGACAGTCAAACGAGTAGCGGTAGTGCGGGTAGCTTCAGCAAGCTTAGAGACCATGTGCTCGTAATACTTGCGTGCTACGTCGCGAGATACCTTAGCGGTAACGTTTGGATTACCATCGCGGTCAGTGCCGACCCAGCTTCCTGGGTGGAAGAATGCAGGGCACACAGGTGGAACGGTTCCCGCCTTAGCGCCGAGAATCCAGTCATCAAAACGACGGTAGACGTTTGGAATAACGTCAAACAAAGTATTATCAAAGACGTCGATAACGGTATCGGCTTCTTCTACTGGAGTTGGCTTCTTCAAGCCAATTGGGGATGTGCGGAAGAGCGAATCGACTTCGGAGTGAAGTCGGCGGTCAATTTCCGCGCGCTCGGATCCACCGGTGTGTGCACGCTGGTCGAGGAAGACAGCAATACGGCGAATCTTTCCTTCGACAGCCTTACGACGTGCCTCGGTTGGGTGAGCGGTGAAAACAGGATGGAATTCAAGCTTCTCGAGAAGCTCATTCGCGCCAGCTAATCCGACCTCGTCAATCAATTGCTTGTATGCAACGGTTAATTCGTTAACCGGGTCAGTTGCTGCATGAATATCGACTTGCCATTCGCGATCTTTCAATACGGAAACGCGATAATTTTCCTCGCATAGATTCGCTAAATGGAAGAAGACGGTAAATGCGCGAGAAAGCATAGTTGCATCTTTCAGTGATGCATTATCGAGAAGATTGTATGCTTTTTCGAGGCTACGAGCTGCAATGCTTAATGCATCAGCATCGTCTTCTTTTTCTACATTGCTTGCCACAGTTACGTCTTCGCGCAGCTCATCGAACTGAGCAAGAAGGTCGGCGTCATACTCGCCCAAAACCTTGCGCAAAATTTCCAAGCACACCCCGAGGTTGTCTTGGAGACGTTCAGGCAGATTTCTTTCAGTCATGTGACTCCCATCCAACACCTTCATGGTTGCTCGGTCTTTTAACATCTGGGGCTCCTCCCCAGTTATGTGAGTTAAACGTTGCGAACCCAAAGCCACTTAGGCGCTGATAATCCACTTATAATCTGACACGTTTCATATTGAGTTATGTAATTGACCACGTGATGACGTGCGCTATGGAGGCGTTGTGTAGTCATGTGTTCAATTATGAGTGCGGTAAGACCGACGAAAACTTGCTGACGGTATACATCAGCTCGTTTCGCGAATTCATCGAAGTTGTCGATTTTATTTTTATCGGAGTCTTCGAATCCATTACATCCATCGCACGAGTAAACGTGTACATGTTTAGTGTACGCCTGTGGGGCAGACGAATACCGGGGTAAAACGCATGGATGAGACACTGCTCATGAAAGTCGGTCGTCATTATGTCATAGATGATGTTATGGATAACTCAAGAATTAATTCGATCTGTGCAATCTGGTTCGCTCATTACGCTCTGTCAATACTCAAGCGAACAATGGAGTCATAACAGGAAGCTACTAGAAATAGTGGCTTGGGAGAGCAGTTAGAGCACAGCGGTACTTTCTCGGGGTATGAATCGCGGGAGAGTGCGCGATTGTAGCGCAGAATTGGACGTTCCATGCAAAAGTCTATGCATACCAATTTTCAGCATCGTCACTCCATTCCATTGGATATGGATGATATCGTCGCTGACCTTGATACGCCCCTTCAGGATGCATGCTTGGCGGCGAAGGCAAGTGTTATTGTCCGAACGGGATATCTTGATTTGAGCGCGGGCACGGGTAGCTATCGCGTGAAAGAAATTATGAACCGTATCGGATATGCGTTGGGAGTGTATGTCCGTGCGGATGTGAATTTGACGAGCATTGAGGTGTCTTGCTCTGATGGTGTCGATCGCGTGACAGAAGTTGTGGATTTGCCAACTGTTGGTGTGAATACTGAGCGCATTTGGCAAATGGAACATTTTGCAGATTGGCTCACGGTGAGTTTGGGGCAGGAAGGCGTGTACCACACAGAAGCGTCTTTGATGAAATCGTCGGCTGCTGATTATGGTTTTGATGGACGGTCAAGCTCGCGCACAATGGCAGATGCAGAAAATTTTTCGAACTCAGAGCAATCGCATACAGACACCCATACTGCCTCTCGCTCGACTTCTCGCGCGCCACACGTCATCACAGTGCGCGAAGCCCACGCTAAATTGGACGCTATCGAAAAGCGCCCACGCTTATACAAGCCATGGATGCAGGCACTCGGCTCGGCTGTAGCCTGCGCGTGCTTCGTCTATTTGCTGGGCGGTGCTCCGTATGACATGATTGGCGCTTTTGTCGGTGCGGGTACAGGTCAATACGTGCGAAGCCGCATGGGGGCGAAGCGCCTGAACCAATTTGCAGGCGTGGCTGTCGGCGTTATCGTTGCAGCTTTGGTGACAATTGCTACTTTGCGATTGATTGGTTTCGTCGATGCGGCGGCTTTAGGTCACGATACCGCATATATCGGTGCAATTCTTTTCATCGTCCCAGGATTCCCGTTGATTACCGGCGGTCTTGATTTGGCGAAGCTCGATTTTCCATCGGGCGTTCAGCGCATTACCTACTTCTTGTGCATTGTCGGCGTGGGTACGCTTGCCGCATGGGTAGTGGCGACGATGGTTGGACTGAGTCCGAGCGGTTTTGAATCGCCTCAATTATCGATATGGATTGATGTTCCTCTGATTTTTGCGACGGCAATTGGCGGTGTGTGGGGCTTCTCCGTGCTATTTAATTCTCCATGGAAAATGGCGTTAGTAGCAGCAGTTATCGGAGCAATCGCTGACACGGCTCGTCTTGTCATGGTTAATTACGGAGGGATGTCACTCGAATTGGCAGCTTTCTTAGGAGCGCTTATCGCGGGACTTTTGGCATCCGCATGGAGAATTTCCGTACGACATGGATATTTGCCGGTGAACTGGGGATTCCCGCGTATTAGTTTGACCGTTCCAGCAATCGTCATCATGGTTCCAGGATTGTATATGTATCGCGCTGTGTATGAGCTGGGTAATTTACAAACTGTTCATGCGTTGGATTGGATGTTCCGCGCGATGCTCGTTATCGTCGGGCTGCCAATTGGCCTTGCATGTGCGCGAATTCTTACCGATAAGAGCTGGCGATACGATCTGTAACGAGCAACGTGGAGGACGCGCTCGCAGGAGAATTCAGCTCTGAGTGACGAGCGATGTCGGGACGGTTCAGGCACAATATATGTATGAATGAAAGTAGCACAGCAAAGCCCGCCCAGCGCGGGGAAATTGAAGGATTAGTTAATCTCGATTATTTTGGTGATGATGCACCTCGCATCACTGCACCGATTCTCGACTCTGAAGCACCCTACAGTCTCGAACGTCCGATGATTCGTCGTCATCGCCCAGAAGTTTTAGCTCCTGCGGGAAATCTTGAGACAGTAAAATTGGCTATCGATTACGGCGCTGATGCTGTGTACTGTGCGGGAAAAATGTTTGGTATGCGTACTGCTCCAAAGAATTTGACGCACGAAGATTTGGAAGAAGCTGTACGATACGCGCATGCTCGTGGAGCGCGAATTTTTATCACATGTAATGTTTTGCCAACGAACCCGGAAATTGAGGGAATTCAGCAGTATATCAGCGAATTAGCAGATATCGGAGTGGATGCAGTTATCGTTTCGGATATCGGCGTTATGATGATGGCTCATCGTGTCGCTCCTCAGCTTGAAATTCATATCTCCACTCAGGCAGGTGTGGTCAATTATTTGGCAGCAAATTCCTTGTATGAGTTGGGTGCAAAACGAGTGGTTCTTGCGCGTGAATTGAGCTTGGATGCTGTGCGTGATATTCGAAAGAATACTCCACGCGATCTGGATATCGAATGCTTCGTACACGGTTCGATGTGTATGGCATTCTCAGGACGATGCCTGATTTCTCAGCACATGACAGGTCGCGATGCAAATCATGGTGACTGTGCTCAGTCGTGCCGCTGGAAGTGGAGCGTCGTCGAGGAACGCCGTCCAAATGAGTTCTATCCGATCGAACAAACCGAGCATGGAGCATACTTGTTTAATTCGCAAGATATGAACATGCTGGAACACATCGACGATCTTATCGATGCGGGTGCGACTAGCCTGAAAATTGAAGGTCGTGCAAAGTCTGCGTTGTACTCAGCAGTGGTGACGAACGCCTATAAGATGGCGACCAATATGTACGTCGAAAAGCGTGAAGCAGGAGATTACAGCCCTCTCGAGCTTCCACAATGGCTGAAGGATGAGCCTTACAAGGTCGTGCATCGTCCATACTGCACAGCGTTCTACTACCCAGAAGAACCAGCTGGTCAGGAAACTGAGCGCGGTGGCTACATCAACGACTGGCAAATGGTCGGCGATGTCATCTCGTGGGACTATGGTCGCGTGACATTCAAGGCGAAGAACAAGGTCATTCCGGGGCATACCATCGAGTTTGTGCGCCCTGGAGTAGAGCCATACGTGCTTACTGTAGAAGATGATATTTGGGATGAGAAGGGCAATAAGGTCGAAGCTGCAAATCATCCAACGCATATCTTCTCACTGCCATGCCCAGAAGAAATGGCTCCAGCAACGCCAATGCGCGCGCCAAAGCTTGCGCCAAAGAAGCCAATCCGTCAGTTCAGGAAAGAGGATTTGCTCAAGGAAGGCGCTGATAGCGCTGAGGAAAAGTAGACAGTTGGAGCAGTTGGAATTGTCTCGCGAGAAACCTCAAGCGATAATTACCAAGCTATAGTTACCAAACGTTGGCAACCAAGCTATACATGATGGCGGAGTACTCACACGGGTCCCCGCCATCGTCATATTTCGAGAAAATCCCGCGTATCTCTCAACGCGAGTCGGTGCTCTGAGTAGTATGTCGTAGTATGTAACTGTCACGAGACGAAATGTATGTCACGTGACAGGAAAAATTGCTAGGAAAAACTGGCAACCCAAAACACAGCAGTTTTATGTGAGGAATGCACCAAATAGGGGGCATGACAAAGATTTACAATATCTTGCTCATGGTGGGACAAGGTATCTTTATCGCGTACGATATTACGTATTTTCGTGAGGCGAGTCTGACGCTTGCACTGATTACTCTGGCAAGCTCAGGTTTTGATGTGGCATCATCGATTATGGAAATTCCGACGTCCATGTTTTTCGACAAAGTGTCGCCACGAGTTACGCTTGCTATCGGTAACGTGATGCGCTTATGCGGTTTCGTTCTTTTTGCTCTTAATCCCGCAAATTTTGCAGTTGTGCTCATCGGTCAGGTGCTTACAGGTATCGGTTCCGCGACTGAAAGTGGTGCAGCGTCTGCGTTGTATGTGAATGAGCGCAAGGAAGTCGAGTCGTCCTTCGAAAAGATTATGGGCGAAATTGCTGAATTTGGTAGTGTAGCCATGCTCGCTGGAGGTCTTCTCGGTGCGATTGCGTATAACATCAATGCTCGTTTGATTTGGATCTTGCCTGCGGTCATATATCTTGCGGCGACGATTCTTCTTATTCGCATGCCACTGAATTCTGACATGGAAGAAGAAACAGCGGTCAGCGCGGCGAGTTTTGTACGCGATTTTATCGCTGTCGGACGCAAGACTGTGACGAATGTTAATTGGTGGATGCTTCTCATGGTGGATACCGCATCCTTGAGTATGTACTTGCTGTGGCAGGTGCGACTGAGCGGCAGCGATACGACGGAAGTATGGAACCAGTTTGGCGGTCTTATCGTCATGAATATCGCTGGATATATCGCAGGAAAATTGAGCCAAAAAATTTCGCTCGGACGCACGTGGCGAGTACTGACTGTACTTCTTGTGAATATCGTTTTGTGCGTTGCGCTTGCATGGACGAGCGGATTCTGGCTGGGAATGGTGCTGTACCTTCCACACGTGGTTTTGCTGGGATGGCTTCAAAACGTGTACGCGGGATCTGTGCATGCATCCATTGACGATAACGAACGCGCAACGACCTTCTCTCTTCAGTCTGCACCAATTGCTCTCGCGGCTGTCGTCGTCGGTCCGATGTGCGGATGGCTGACGGATCATTTCGGTTTGGGAGTAGGTATGTCCAGTACATTGACCTTCTTCATCGTGCCGATTGCCGTTGAATGCTATCGTGGAGTACAGCGCCGAGCTCAGAGTGCTCGATAATCGGCGAGGACACGAGCGAGAATACTCAATACGAGGGAGGATACTGATGACAATTGATCTGACCATGGAAAAGTCATTAAGCAGTATCGCATTATGCTCACAAGTTTGCGCACACCTAAGCTGCGCGCCCGTTTCGAGGAACTCCTTGCATCTCAGGATGCGAATTCTGACGCGACTCCTGTTACTGAATCCGGCTTGGATAAGCCATTTCGACGCATTGAGTGGCTTGATAGCACATATGAGGAGAGCATGGAAGAATTGGGGGAGCAGATTGACCAGCTGAACGAACTGCTCGGGCCAAATTCCATTCTTTACACTCAGAGAGTCGATGATTTGCCAATGAATTGGGAAGAGCGAAAGCAACTCATTCGAGTCATCTGTGAACGTGTGTTCAGTGTCAAGCTTGATCTACGTGATTGGTTGACAGAAGCGGAATACACATCGCGACTGAGTATGCTTGTCAATGATCCTGTGACGATTCGTCGATACAGCATTGATATGGCAATTGTTCGTCGTGATGAGCGAGGGCAGAAGTACTATCTCGCGTAGGATTACGCGGGCGCGGAACGTGCTGTAAGTTGTGAGGGGTGTCAGCTAAAACGGCAAACCGCAGAACTTTTAAAACTGAAAAACCGCAAAACGGCAAAAAATAAGGCAGATTTCGTATCTGCCTTATTTACTATCTACGTTTATATACGCGGATGCACGCTTATGCTGAGCTTGCTTATTCAGCCTTATCTGCCTTTGGTCGTGATTTAATACCTGGAATAGGCATCTTTGGGAAAGGCTTATGCGCCACAGGAGTGGCTGCTGGCTTCTCTTCTGCACGCTTTGCAGCTTGAGCAGCCCATGCTGCATAATCGTCCAAATCATCGTCTGCTGGGGACGTTGCTTCTGATGCAACAGTTTCCTGAGCAAAATCAGATTCTGATTCAATCGTTTCGACTGATTCTTGGGAAACGGTCTCGTAGTTATCGCCATCCACCACGTCTTCGTCGGAATCGTGGTGACTCAGCTCCTTTGCGAGCTCGTCATAATCCGTATCAGTTGTCAGATATTTGAGCTTACGGGCAATTTTTGTCTGTTTTGCCTTCTGGCGTCCGCGGCCCATCTGACCCCCTTCACATGTTTAATAGCGCTCTTATAGCGCACGACATCTAGTTCACCTTTCATAGAGTACCACTAATCCTTAATGTCGGGTGAGGAATTACTCGAAAAGCGTCATATCGTGGCGTGAATATGTTGCAACGAGTGTAGTGTACTAGTCTTTAATGAAAGAATCATACTTTTTCGCGTTGTCTTCTACCACCGTCTCTACGCTGTCATGGAATTCACCTTTAAGATAGGAGCTGAATTCCTTTGCTGTAGAGGTAATGCGTGATTTTCCGTTCTTAGCACTTGTGGAGATTTGCTTTTCCCCTTTTTCAATTTCTTCGGTGCGCTTGCTCTGCAAGTTTGGTGCGATAACGGATGCAATTAATGCTTTTGCCATCTCTTTTTGGACATCGTCAGTACTCTTACTGGTAAGAGCTGAGTAAATAGCGGCGGCGAGGGAAACTATGTTTATCATGGGGTTTATCGTCCTTCTTCTATCTTCGAGCGCATCTCGATATCATTGATTTCTTCCATCAGGACAGAACGTCGCGCTTGATACGATGTAGTCGCATCTGCTTCTTGGTCATCAAGTTTACGTCGGAGCGTATCAGCTTGATTTTCGCTTTCTTCTCTCAATAAATTCAGCAGATGACGAGCCGAGGCAACGACGTCTGCGTTTGCCTCAGTATCGTGGAGATAACGCGTAACGTCAGAATCATACATGTCTGCTAAATCCATGAGTTTGGCACGCTGACGTGAAAGATTGCGACGGGATTCTTCAATTTTTTTCCAGTTCCTCATTGTATTCACGGGATAATTTTTGCAAGCTATCCCGTTTTTCCTGAAGAAGTTTACTGTGGGAACTAGGCGACCATGAGTTCATCGCAGTATCTCCTATGGGTTTGTGTGAGGAAGCTGAACTTCTCGTCCGCTCGCCAGATCGCCAAGAATGAAGTCAGCTGTCGTGACCTGGCCACTTGCATCAATCATATTTTGGTGCAAAGTATTGAAATTCTGCGCAATATTTTTTGACGTCGACAACGCGTAGCTGAAGTGTTTTTCTACTGTGTCAACGTAGCTGGACTGGGTAATTCCTGCATTCGCAAGAGCTTCTGTAATCTCACTCGCAGATAAGCATGCAATGGACTGAGGGGGAGTGTGAATAGTCCTATCGTAGAGATTGCTGACATGATCATACGTATCACGTGCGTGATCTTCAAACTCTTGAGATGTAAAGACAGCAAGCTCTTCCAGTCCAGCAGTGATAATTTCTGCTTCGCACGATTGGAACTTAAATACCGAACTCATTTGAGCGCGTGACAGGGTATTAATAGTGTTCTGAATACCACGCTTAACGCTCACTTTAACATCGTCGCTTTTCTTAGCAACTTTTCCGTCGACAGTTAAGATGCGTCCCTGCTTGTCAGCATGGAAATTATCGAGACCATGAGTGGACTCATATAGCCAACTTTTAAAGTTATCTAACCAGTTGCGAGGATCCCGGCCGTCCTTATATTTTTTAGTGACTTTGCCAATGCGGACAGTCGTGCCCAAATCATTATCGTCATCAAGCCCAATGCTTCCTACAACGTCATTAGAAACAATGTAATTGTTGAACTTATCAGGATTTCGAGCGATATACGCCTTAACTTCTGGTTCACCCTTCAGATCAGATAGCGCACTTGGCGCATTGAAAGTGGTGGCGGAACCCCTATATCGCCCTGCCATCGTCATCGCCAGATAACCGCCTAAGGAATGTCCGGTGAAGTTAAGATCTGTAGGCTTGTAGGTTTCGGCTATGTGCTGAGCAAACTGATCCGCCTGATTTACTTGAGAAGTGCGGATACCACCCCCCACGCTAAAATGTCGGTTGCGTCATCGCCGGCGCTCTTTATATTAGTGCCCGCGTATGCAATGGTTACCTGAGTAGTATCAGCTTTGCCGTCTTCACCGATAGGTGCGACAGCCATAGCTTGTAGTCCAGTTCCTTGGTCGTCAATTGTTTCGAGGACGCGGTACTGACCGGAATTGCGATGTTTCGGGTCAAGGAGATAGTCGTGCCCAGCTTGCGGGTGAAAGTTATCTTGGAGAGTTGTATCTGCCTCAGGATCGACTCCGTATACACCATCAGCAAGATACCTGTTTTCATCTGCAGTAAATGGCATAAGTTAATCCTTAAGGTAGGTGATTTGGATATGTGATATATCCACAGGTTCGTTCTCTGGGATATAAGGGTTGCGCTCTAAATCATAAAATTTATCGATAGGGTTAAGTCCCATTTGGAAACCGGAGTTATCAAGATCTTTAACATCGAGATAAGGGATGTCGCTTTGTAAATCTGGATTATCATTGATTTCTACGATAACGTGTACGCTGCCAGCTATTTTGTGGCGTACGCATGTTACGAAAGTGATGGATTTTACGTTGTAGGTACGTGCAATTCCCATGACGATGTTGTCTTGCTGGGTTTTCGTGATGTGGTAAGGCTCAGTTGTTGGCTGGTTCATTTCGTATATGATTCCTCCCACGGTGATGAGGATGATAGCGACGATTAGCGCACATACGCCGATAAGAATGCGTTTGAAAATTTTCATGCGATAATCCCCTCTCGATATCTTCTCACTATCTTCTCTCTCCACAGCACGATGCGTTATTGTATAGCGTATTCAGTTGCCGATAATTTCCTTCGCACGTTCTATATCAGCACATTTTCGCACGCTCAAGCCTCACAATTATCCATGAATCGAAAAGGGACGCGAAACACCCTATCTTTTCATAGGGTTAGTGGATAATGGGTATACATTTTGCACGAAGCACACAGTATAGAAAGTGGAGCATTATGACTGATGATCAGCAACTCACTGCAGCGGGTAATGAGATCAGCGCAAGTTTCTTGGCAGCAAAGGAGCGTTCCGAGAAGACCGTTGCAAAGTTGGAAGAAAACCCAAGCAAATTTACGATGCTCACAGGCGACCGTCCAACGGGTCGCTTGCATTTGGGTCATTATTTCGGATCCATTAAAGAGCGCGTTGCTATGCAAAACAAGGGTGTTAATACAAACATTATTATCGCGGATTATCAGGTGATTACCGATCGTGATACGACAGATAATATTCAGGACAACGTACTGAACCTCGTTTTGGATTACATGGCTGCAGGCATCGACCCTGAGAAGACCATGATCTTTACGCACTCCGCTGTTGCCGCGGCAAACCAACTAATGCTTCCATTCTTGTCCTTGGTGACTGAAGCTGAATTGCATCGTAACCCAACAGTTAAGGCAGAAATGGAATCCTCTGGTCACGCATTGACCGGATTGCTGCTCACTTACCCAGTTCATCAGGCATGCGATATCCTTTTCTGCAAGGCAAACGTTGTGCCAATTGGTAAGGATAATCTTCCTCATGTGGAAATTACGCGTACGATTGCTCGTCGCTTCAACGAGCGCTATGCAAAGAAGAACCCTGTATTCCCAGAGCCAGCAGCTATTTTGTCTGAAGCTCCAGAAATTCCAGGACTTGACGGTCGCAAGATGAGCAAGTCTTACGGCAATTCCATTATGCTCGGCGCTACTGCAGAGGAAACTGCAAAGCTCATTAAGAAGAGCCCAACTGATTCCGAACGCGTTATCACTTTCGACCCAGTAAAGCGTCCACAGGTATCCGCATTGCTGACCACTGCTGGTTTGGTCACAGGTCGTGCGCCACAAGATATTGCCGCGGAAATTGGCGAATCAGGAGCAGGTGCTCTCAAGGCGTACGTTATCGAATCTGTCAATAACTTCTTGGCTCCTCACCGCGGGCGTCGCGCTGAGCTTGCTCAGGATATGGATACAGTTCGCGATATTTTGCATGAAGGAAACAAGCGTGCAAACGAAATCGCAAATCAGACCCTGGATGAAGTACGCGAAGCTATGGGCATGGTGTACTAAAAGCAGAGAGATATACGCGTAGAAAAGTCAAGGGGACACAATTATCCATTGTGTCCCCTTAGCTATATCAAAAGTATGAGAAACCGATATAGTTTAATCAATTGGCAATGGGAGAAGATGGCTTAAATCGTCACGTTCACCCATGGCGCTGATATGTCCCGCTTCTCTCTCTTGCTCCCAACTTGTGATGCCGCATGCTACGCGCAACCATACATCTGGCTCAAGCTCAATGACATCGGGTGGCGTGAGATTATGCGGATCCGACTTAGGTCCTTCAAGAATCTTCGCTGCAGCAAACGGCGCTACGCGCACTTCAACTCCAGGGCCAGGAGCTCGAAGCTGAAGCATATACAGTGAGTATCGCACGGCCATAGCCATACTACGGCGAGGTAATCGAGGATAAATCGTCACGAGATCTTCAGACGACGTGTGCGATGCTTGTGCCTCCTGGCGAGCACGCGCAGCCCATTCACGCAGGGACGTTTCGCCTTCAAGAATATCTTCTGCTTTAATAACTGGCATATGAGTATTCTACAGTTTTCCTATACTTGGTTTCTTCCTATCTTCATTCGGCTTTTCCAAAAGGTGAGGTTGAATAGATAAAGAAAAAGCAATATAATTCTTAGTAAGTTTTTCAGGTTTCTGGAGAACTCGATAAAAATAAGTAAAGAAAAGGATAAGAAATGAAGATGTTTCTTAACAAAGTCGTAGTCGCTTTTCTTTGCTTAGCGTGCATGGTGATAGTCGTGCCACTAAACAATGCTCAAGCTATGACGCTGGATGCGAATAATGATGCTTTGGTAGCAGCAGATAATTTGCCGCGATTTCTCGGGGGGACGATGTCCGGTATAAAAACTCAGAGCGAAGTCGTGCAAGGTGTGGGTGCTATTAAAGCTTGTATAAATTATGATACGGGAGAGATGGTTTTCACGAAGCCTGACGGTACTGTGCTAGTGACAGACTTCCGTTCAGTAGCTGCACAGCTGGCGCAGGCAATTGAGTTGATGACTCCCGAGCAACAAACATATGTCACAAATATAGCTCGTGAGCGCGGTGCTCATACTAAAGAATGCCAGGTGGCGCTTGCTGCAATCAGTGCTATACACGGTGGCGCATGGAATCTGGCTACTACATTGCTCACAGGTAATCCAGCCTTGGGATGGCTAGCGAGTGCAGGAAGTGGAGCACTATTCGCGTGGTTTAGGACTTTCTGCTAAATATCATGTGGTGGCCAGTGGTTGTCTTTGACATTATTTGGCTTACTCTGGCAGCAATCTTCGCGGTTCCCCTTACGCGCTACATTCGTGGTATTTTTTACGGGGAAGAAGATAAAAAGCCAGAAGATAAAAAGCCAGAAGATAAGAAATGTCAAAAAAATGACAATAAATAGATAACCTGGTTTGTGGGGAGTATTCTGTGAAATACTCCCCACAAACCAGGTATAAGCATAAATAGGGTATATTATACAAAGAGCATGCAAAAGGGGAGGCGCTCGCGTGGATGCCTCCCCTGTGACCTCACGGCCATACATTTAATGCCTTATAGGCTGGGGCAATGTTTCAGTCGCCAAACAAGTCAGCTCCTCATGTGCTTGTATTAAACCTTTGCGCACGTAAAACCCGAGGTGCAGCTCCTCCGCATTGCCGTAAAAAGTAATGAGCTAGAGTTCGCTAACTATTCTTCGCTTGCAATCTCTTCGTCTGCAACTTCTTCATATTCCGCAGCAACTTCCTTAGCTGCACCGTTGCCTAAATCGACAGGAGAAGAAGAGTTCTCCCATGGTTCCTCCCATGGATCGTACTCTGGGTTCTGCTGCCTGTAGATATACAAACCTACGACGCCTGCGAGCAAAGCGCCAAATAACAGCGCGAAGAACTTCCAGCCATTACCAGATCGATTGTTCTCCATGTAGTGCTCCTTTCGTCCAAGTGACTCACCATCTATGGCGAGTATTGCTTACTATTGTATCGCGTAAATGTGAAGTTGGTGTGCATGTGAAATAATTGGCATGTTGATGTCTTCGATACTATAGTCCTATGGCAAATCCATTTACTCAAGGCGCATCTGGCCCAGCAGGCTCGTGGGATCCGCGAAATCCTAACTCATCTCGTATGAGTGTGAGCGAGCGTTGGAAGCGTGCGACACGTCGTTGGAACAATAATTGGCGCATGAATGGCCCTAATATTACGCAAGTTTTAGTGGGGATAAATGTCGTTGTCTTTCTTGCGTTGCGCATTCTTGCATTGTTCCCTGAAGCATATACGAGCACAATTATTCATCTCGAAATGATTCCTCGGCAGTCCTTCACAAATCCATGGATGCTTATAACGGCAGGATTTATGCATGAGGGAATTTTCCATCTCGTGATGAATATGCTGGCACTCTATGTCGTCGGTCGTGAAATGGAAAAACTTTTAGGACACTGGGCATTCTTAGGTCTGTACCTTGTCAGCCTTCTTGGCGGGAATGTGGCATTCGCTTTGTGGCCAGGAAATCTGATGACTCCTGTGATTGGAGCATCGGGTGCAATTTACGGTCTTTTTGGTGCTTTGATGACGGTATATCGCCGTGTGGGCATGCAAACGCGCGGTACAGCTATTTTCCTTTTTGTGCTCCTGTTCCTTCCAATGTTCTGGGGAAATATCGCATGGCAAGCACATGTGGGCGGATTTATCGTCGGGGCGTTGCTATCACTTCTTATGATGCGCGGATTGAGGGGATTGCGCTCGACAAGTATCAATAAACGTATGGCAGTGTATGGGGGATTGTTCACCGCAATTCTTCTTATACTGTGGCTAGCATCGCTATGGGCTATGTCGGCGTTGGTATGATGCTGCTCTTCATCGCGTAAACCTCATGCGCATCAGTCATGCACATAAGGCATGAGCAGGTATAAAACGGTATAAAAAATGTGCGTCCAGTCTCACAGGCTGGGCGCACTTGCGTTATGTATGTATATGTGCTCTTTAGTGCCAGAACATCATAAGGACGAATCCGACCATCATAATGGCAAAGCCGATGGCGAGATTCCATGCTGCAATTCCTGGAATTGGGTAGTTTGCGTTGATGTAGTACGTGATAACCCAGATAAGACCGAGAATCAGGAAGAAGCTAAACAATGGAACAAACCATACAGGATTCGACTTTGTCTGCTCGACAGCCTTCTCCACGCGACGAGTTTCTTCCTCTGTGCGCTTAACTGCTGCCTGAACGCTCTTGCTGAGAGACTCAGGATTTTCCAAAGTCTTCTTCAACGCTTCTGCAGCACGCTGACCTGCCAAAGCTTCAGCAGACAATTCTTCTGTCTCTTCAATTGCTTCGTCGACATCTTCTTCTTCTGCCTCAGATTCTGCGGTTTCTTCAGCTTCAGCGCCAGAAGTTTCTGTCTCTTCTGTAGCATCAGTTTCCTGGGTATCGGTGTCTTCGACGTCTACAACGTCCACTTCTACCTCGGCAGCGTTGTCGAGTAGTTCTTCCGATGCCTCAGAAGTCTCACGTGTTTCTTCATTTTCAGCCATGAAAGCTTCTCCTTTTGGTTTATGCTAATAGATATAGTAATAAATGCTCGGGAATTCCGATAGTGTGCGAGAGGCGGTGTCGTATGAGCAAGAAAACTCGCGCCCTTTTCGCGGCTTTGCGTAAACGTGGGCGACATTCAAATCGAAACGGTCTGGTGAAGACTGTAACTATTTTCGTATCTTTTGCTTTAGTGGGCTGGGTAGCGGTGACAAACGTGCGTAACCCAGGAAATACGTACCATACGAATACTGCTGACATCATCGCCAGTCGTCAAAAGCGTATTAGTGAATTACAAAAAGACATTGATACGACCGCTCAGCAAATTGACACAGTACAAGACGTTCTTACGGATACGAACGATAACGAATCAGCAGATTCTGCATCGAATACTCTTCCCGAAATTGAAGGTGAAGGCGTTACAGTTACTTTGAGTGACTCCCAGCGATGGGAGCAAGCAGCGCGAAGCAAAGACGCGAATCCTAATGATTACGTAGTCCATCAGCAAGATATCGAAGCAGTCGTTAACGCTATGTGGGCGGGTGGAGCTGAAGCCATTACGATTCAAGATGAGCGTTTGCTATCGACGTCGGCTATTAAATGTATCGGAAATGTTTTGCTTCTCAACGGCAAACAGTTCGCGCCCCCGTATCGAATTTCCGCTATCGGCGACATAGACACACTTACCGATACAATTAATAATTCGGAAACTGTAAAAGTTTATAAACAATACGTAGATGCAGATGGACTTGGTTGGCAACTTGTGACAAATAACTCGTTGCGTTTCAAGGCTGTGACGGTGTCTGCGCAAGCGATGAAATACGCATCTGTGCGACGTTAGACACATGAGATGCTCAGGTGTAATGAGATGAAGTACGGTTATCGATCGGCTTACGGCACATGCGTAATCCGCATAACCATTCAGCGATGGTGAGGAAAAATGGCAGAGGACACTACTGAAACAGCTGAAATTCAGTCTGATGACAAGCGTAGTAGCCAGCAGAGGGCATTGCATAAGGCAATTGATCCTCGCGTGGTCAAGCGACGCCGAATCATTAACACCACTCTTGGCGTCATCGGTGAAGTGTTCTTAACAGTCGCTGTGGTGTGTGCTTTGTACATCGTATGGCAATTATGGTGGACCGGCGTTGAAGCAGAAAAGACTCAGATTAACGATTCCACGACGTCGTCATGGTCTGCTCCTGCGTCCAAGAATGGAAGCACAGAAATTGCTCCGGATAATTCTGCCGATACAGCACCTGTGGATTCAGGATCATACAAATACGGACAAACCATTGGAAAATTGTATATTCCTCGATTCGGTCAAAATTGGAGCCGTACGGTCGTTGAGGGAACGGATGATACTCAGCTGAATCGTCATGGTTTGGGTCATTACTCTGATACGCAAAAGCCGGGTGAAGTCGGAAACTTTGCTATCGCAGGACATCGCGCGGGCTATGGTGAACCGTTAGGAAATGCTGATCAGCTTAAAGATGGCGATTACATTGTGATGCGTACACAGGATTATTGGTACGTATACAAGTATGACAGCACGGAAATCGTTACCCCAGATAAGTATGACGTCGTTGCTCCTGTGCCGGGCAAGAGCGGTGCAACGCCTACAGAGCGATATATTACGCTGACTACATGTGAACCAAAGTATGCCACCCCGACCCATCGTTTAATCGTGCACGGAAAGCTCGTGAGCTGGTCTAAGGTGTCGCAAGGCGTGCCAAGCGTCCTTGCTGAAAAGTCTGCAGACGGTAAAGTTACCTTTACAACGGATTCTACTCGTTCCTTGTCATCTCGTATCCCAGAGCTCAGTACTGTCGCATTGTGGCTTGTCGTAGCGTATCTCGTCATCGCAGTGGCAGGTGCTGTGGCATGGCGCTGGCCAGCATTGCGTGTCTATAGGGACAAGAAGAAGGCTGCACTGGAATCCGGTAGTGGATCTCAGGGGCTCTTTAGCCTGTATGGCTGGTTGATGCGAGTGCAGCCAGGTATTAAGCCAGTGCGAATCGTGCTGGGAGTCATCCTTGCGCTGATCGTTGTGGTCGTTCTCTTTAAGTGGGGATATCCATGGGCGGCAACCCATATCCCATATCTGCAAGTGTCTTCCAATTACGTTGCAGTGAACTAAGCACGATGTAGGTGGACTACCGCCGATGACATGCGGTAGTCCATGTAATGAGGTGGTGTCAGTTGGAAAACTGGCACCACCTCTGTTTTTGCAAGGAGCTCATGAGAAGTACGACTTTGCTATGGATGTGCTCTCTCGCTCGATAACGCAATCAATGCCTCAATCACTACCTCAATCAATACCGAGTGGCGTAGAAGAAGTACTCTTGAGTATCGGAATTATAGAAAATGACGAGGAGACTGTCCCCAGTAATTGTGAAGCGCTGATACTGTATATCGGGAGAATTCACAGAAGCAAGCGATATCGAAAATGATTGATTGACATCCTCTATCAATTTCGTCACGCGTGAATCGGTAGAATCTTTGAGAGGACTGAAGTTTTTTGTATTGACAATCCCCTGAAGATTGTCCTTGTCCACAGTGAGAGTGCCATAGTACAGACGGCCATCTCACGAATTTTCATCTTCAAATTTTGTAATTGTGACGCCTGATGGGATATCAACGCCAAAAGTATTTTCCATAATTTGATGAGGCTGATTTTGCCACGAGAATACTGCCCCTACCGTGGCGCCAATTGCAATAAGACTGGCGAGAGCAATAATGATATTCAGCGTTGACTTTTTCATGGTGTTTTCTTCTTCCCTGAAAAAAAACAAAAGGTAGAAATAATTATAGTCCGAGGCTGCTTGAAAGGCAAAAGTGCGGCGATGGGTATCGCTAATTTCCTCGCACGAGGAAGAGGTATTCCCAATGCTGATTTTCACCTGTACCCACTAACGCGTAATAATGGCGAATCGTCGTGCTTTGAAAATCTGGCGAATCATTATTGATGGAATCAATTTGTACAGAAATAATATGATCTTGCCCATACGTGTGGGCTATCTCAAGAAGCTTATTGCAGTTCTGGGTGCCATCAGCGCATATAGCAGTGCGACGTTCAATATCAAGAGTAGTTTGCGTTGCTTCCTCGTCGCAGAAGATATGAACCTGCTGAGCTCCAAACTGGAATCCTGCATGAAAAGGGTCTCTTATTTCAGGCAGCTGGCGAAGTTGAGAATCGGTAAAATAACGGGAAGACGATACGTGTACTGTGATTTCAGGTTTAGCAATGCTCAGCTCATAGGGGAATGCCATAGTGACGATATTCCAAGCAAGAATGAGGAGAGGAACACTCGTTAGGATAAGAAACCACGCGAGAGGGGTAATCTTTCGCTCCATAAAAGGAATTTTTTTGTGCTATCTTTGCGTCGTGCATACGTATTCGGCTCTCTGAATTCGCGAGTTAGGTATTGTACGGGAGTTTCTTATGAAAAATCCGACGTTGGAATTTCCATAAGAAGACTGTTCCTTCTGAGGAAAATTGTATCAGAAATACAGTGGCTCTCATCCAAATTGAATGAGAGCCACTGTGAGATGAGTAGGAATTACGCGCGGACAAACGTATTAACGCATAAACGTATTAACGCGTGCTCAGCGTAATTGTCGCGTTCTTTGGAACGTCTGTTGTTTCCGTAATTTCCGTTCCATTGGCGTAGATATGGGTTACAGTCGCATTGTCATTTGGCGTCTCACCATTTTGAGCGGATGCAGTAAATCCGAGTGCAGACAGGATAGACGTTGCTGTGCTGTAGCTACGTCCTACATACTGACTTGGGTTAATGGAAACCGTCTCTTGTGGTCGAGAACCACGTGAAATCACAAGGGTAACGGAAGAGCCACGGGATACGGAGCTGCCTTCACCAGGCTCGACGCTTGCTACAGAACCTTCAGGAACACTATCACTGTAATCGCCTGTCTTAACGACGACATTGAAGTGATGGCTTGTCAAGATCTGAGTAGCAGCATCCTGAGTCTGACCTGTCAAACCAGTTGGGATGACAGCATTACCGGTTGCGATATAAAGGCGAACGCTCGAACCACGTGTAGCATTTGAGCCTGACGCAGGGTCGGTGCGCGTGACCTGATCCTTATCGACGCTGTCGGAATCCTCCGAGGATGTCTGTCCGACTTTGAGACCTACATCTTCCAAAGCCTTGCGAGCTTCAGATTGGGACATACCCGATACATCAGGGACAGAAACAGACTGTGGACCAGAGGAGAACCACACGCGTACAGTCGATCCGCGAGTTGCGCTCGATCCGCCGTCAGGTGACTGCTTTGTGAATGTACCCGCATCTGCAGAAGATTCAGAGTCGACTTCAGCTTGGAAGACGAAGCCTGCTTGCTCCACAGCTTCCTTCGCTTGCGCCTGAGTCATCGATGTCGTAATCGTTGGCACGGTTGCAGTATTCTGAGCTCGGTTGAAGAACCAGAATCCAGTGATTGCAGCGATAACGACTGCCACGGCGACGATAGATGACCATATGATAACGCGCTTGCGCTTCTTCTGCTTCTGAGCAAGAGCCTGCTGACGCTGCTGAGAGCGACTTGGAGGAGTTGCCTGAGCGGTAGAATTTGCAAGATTTGCCACGCCCTCATCGTTGAAATCAACGTTATTGAGCGTTTGTGTGCTCTCTACTGGCAGGCTTTGAGTCTGTGGAAGAGACTGAGTTGCTGATGCAGGAAGGGTCGCAGTTGCACCCTGTGCAGCCGCAGCTCCCGCTATGCCGGCCGCAGCCATAGGTGCGACCTGATCAAAGCCTTCGATAACTGGAGTACCGCCAGCGGCAATTGTCGCGATATCCTTGCGGAACTGAGCTGCAGTAGCGTAACGCTGAGTGCGATCTTTCGCCATAGCCTTAGCGCACACAGCATCCCAAATAGGGTTCAAAGCTGGAATGATATCCGTTGGCTTTGGAGCAGACTCACTGACATGCTGGTATGCGATAGCCACAGCGGAATCGCCTGTAAATGGTGGACGGCCTGTGAGCATTTCATACAGCACGCATCCAGCAGAATACAAATCGGAGCGAGTATCGACGACTTCTCCGCGTGCCTGCTCTGGACTCAAGTACTGTGCGGTTCCGACCACACCTTGATTCTGCGTCAGAGTGGCTGCTGAGTCATCAAGCATACGTGCGATACCAAAGTCCATGACCTTGACCGCGCCCTGCTCGCTGATCATAATATTTCCAGGCTTGATATCACGGTGGATAATGCCCATACGATGGGAGTATTCCAACGCATTGAGCATACCGAGCATAATTTGGCTAGTATCGCGCTGATTGAGCGAACCGTTAACCTTCAGAATGTCACGAAGAGTTTGACCCTTGACATACTCCATCACAATGTATGGCAGACGAACTGTGCGCCCTGTATCAGGATCAGTAATTTCCTCTTCGTCCGTATCGAAAATAGACACGATATTTGGGTTATTGAGCAAAGCAATGGAACGTGCTTCGAGGCGGAAACGTTTCAAGAAGGTCTCATCGTTTGCCAAATCAGAACGCATAATCTTGATAGCGACAGTACGTCCTAAACGTGTATCAACTCCCTTACGTACTTCGGCCATGCCTCCGTGACCAATGAGTTCGCCAACGGTATATCGCCCGCGGGAGAGAGTCGATGGTGTAAAGATACTCATCGTTCGCCTTCCTTTGCGTCTGCTGTATAAATAAATCGTGGATAATATTCTGCGCTTCGTACTATGCGCGGTTCAGGTAATTCTTGCGGTGACCGTGATGCCAACCGTGCCCGCGGATTTTGCTCCACATACCGATTGAATTCGCCGGAAATTTCTTCTGCTTCTCGATCTAGAAGCCGTCGCTCAATTTTTGCAAGAGTTCTCGAAATCACCAAAGCATTTTCAGGACGATCAGCTGGATTCTTTGCAAGCATGCTCATAACGAATTCGCTGAGCTGCCAGTCGATGGAATCAGGCAATGGTGGGACTGGTTCGTTCACATGTGCAGCGGCGATATCCACAGGAGTCTTTCCTGTAAATGGTCGATGACCGCATAATCCTTCATAGGCGACGACACCGAGCGAGTAAATATCTGACTGTGGTGTAGCCTGTTCACCTTGAGCCTGCTCAGGTGAAATGTATTGAGCAGTTCCGACCACCATGCCATCTTGGGTAATCTGCCCCTGATCAGTGGAGTAGGAGACACCGAAATCAGTAATCTTCACTTCACCGGTATCAGATACCATGATGTTTGCTGGCTTCACATCGCGATGAATAATGCCATGTGAGTGTGCGACAAACAGACCGCGAGCGGTTTGAATTAAAATTGGCAAAAGCTCCGTAGCTGGCAATGCGCCACGCTTCTTATAAATTTCCGACAAACTTGGACTTGGAACGTACTCCATAATGAGATAGCCAATGCCATTTTCCTCGTAATATTCGAAGAGAGCAGCGATATTTGGGTGTGCTAAGTTTGCGGAATTGCGTGCTTCAGCGCGCAGACGACGTAATTTGGAATCGTCTACAGTCAGATCTGCACGCATAGCTTTAATAGCGACGGTACGGTTAATTTCCATATCCTCGCCACGCCATACTTCGCCCATGCCGCCTTGAGCCAGTCGCTTATCCAAGCGATAGCGACGATGAATTAATTGACCTTCTACTAATCTCATTGGAGATACTCCTGGATGAGGGAACGCATAATCGGACCAGCTTCTTGGATGCCATAGCCTTTAATGCCGTGGAGAACAACGCTAATGGCGATACGTGGTGTGCCATCAGCTGGAGCAAAGCCCATAAGCCAGCCGTTATTCGTGCCATCGCCAAGCTCTGCTGTACCGGTTTTTGCAGCGATACGAACGTTATCCATTTTCAGAGTTGGTGTATCGTTATCGACAACTGACTGCATCATAGAGTTCAACTGCGATGCAGTATTGGAACTAAATGCTTCAGAAAGTACAGTAGTCGTTCGTTCCGAGATAACGGATAAATCGCTTGCGTGCACGGTGTCGACTAAGGTTGGCTTGACCATAACGCCGTTATTAGCGACAGCGGATGCAATCATCGCATTCAGCAGAGGAGTGGTCGTCACGTTGGACTGACCGATAGAACTCAGAGCGAGCTTATCTGCGGATTGCGAGCTTGGGAATTGGGAAGCAACGGCTTCCATAGGGACACCGATATTATCAGTGCCATCGATATTGATGGTACTGTCGTATCCCAGTTTCTTCGCCATACTCTCAATAGTATCTTGTCCAAGAGCTACGCCGAGCTGAGCAAATGCAGTATTGGACGAATACGTGAGAGCATCGTTAAGAGAAATCTCACCGTTGACGCCATTTCCCTGGCTGACAGCGTTTGGCAAAACGGTATTCGTGCCAGGAAGGGTGTAGCCAGAACCAGCTGGAATCATGGACTCCGAGGTGTACCTTCCTGATTCGAGGGCAGCTGCAGCGACGACGACCTTGAAGGTGGATCCTGGAGAGTACAGCTGACTCGTCGCACGATTAATTAATGGGCTTGACGATCCTGCAGACAGGCTTTCGTATGATTGAGCGACCTCAGCAGTGTTATGGCTTGCGAGGACGTTTGGATCATAGCTTGGCGTGGATGCCATAGCAAGAATTCGTCCTGTTGATGGTTCCATCGCGACCACTGCTCCGTCGTATCCATTGCGCTGAAGCAATTCATATGCAAGATTTTGCAGTTTTGTATCGATGGACGTTGTAATAATTGCGCCCGAATCTTTCGTGCCTGTGAAAAGATTATGCAAACGGGAGAACCATAATGCGCTTGACTGACCGGAAAGTTGAGCATTGCGCGATGCTTCGATACCACGATCAGCACGGACAGTGACCGAGAAATAACCCGTCACAGGAGCATACACATCTCCTGCAGAGTAGGAACGCTGATAGGAGAAGATGTCGTTCGATTCTGTAGAGCTTGCCAGAACTGTGCCATCGCTTGCCAAGATAGAGCCGCGTGGCTGAGCGTACTCGTGGTACAACGCACGAGTATTGCGCGTATCAGAGTTCAATGCTTCAGAACGTACGACTGTCAGCATGCTGGAGGAGATGCCTAAAATCGTAAACAACGCGATAATGACATAGAAAATATGGCGTAATGTGCGATTCATTATTCAACTCCTTCCGTTGGTTCTTCTGTTGATGTCGTGGATTCTGTCGTTTCCATCATGGTGGTCTGAGCAGATGGCTCGGACGCAGATAGTTCAGATACTGAGGAATCGGTATCGTCAGTACTATGAGAGGTCTCTTGTGTCTCGCCATCGGAAACAATTTCTCCCAATGTTGGCTGGTTTACAGCTGGAATAGCCTCTGAAGCCACCTCACGAGATGTATGACGAGCTCGATGCTTACGCTCCTCCTGAGCTTTCTTCTCATTGATAACGTCCATAGCAGCCATAGCAAATGTATCAGAGCTGACATCTTCCTCTGGTTTATTCGCCTGATGCGAAATGATAAGCAGAAGCGCAGCTACGACCCAGTTTGCGATAAGGCTTGAACCACCTGCAGCCATATATGGCAAGGTCAAACCGGTCAATGGGATGACGAGAGTAATGCCGCCGACTACAGTGAAAATTTGGAACGCCATAGTAAAGACGAGACCAGAAGCAAGCAGTTTGCCAAAACCGTCCTTGACCTTGATAGCAGTTACGATACCAGCACCGATAATGGCGATATAAATAGCCAAAATTGCAAAAAGACCAGTCAAGCCGAGCTCTTCACCCAATGACGAGTAAATGAAGTCGGAATTTGCCAAAGGAGTTAATGCAGGATATCCCTGTCCCAAACCTGTGCCAAACAATCCACCCGATGCAAGGCCGAAGATACCAGTGACAAGCTGCTGAGATCCGCCAACTGCTTGGTATACGCGGTTGTCAAATGGGTGAAGCCATGCCTCGACACGATTGCCCACATGGCTAAACAGTCGCACTGCTACGAGAGCTGCGATGACGAAGAAAATAAAACCGATGATAATCCAGCTGATACGGCCAGTAGCGACGTACAGCATGCAGACGAACATGGCAAAGAACAGCAAACCTGTACCCAAATCGCGCTGGAGAACCAGAACACCCATGCATGCAGCCCACACGACGATAATTGGTCCCAAGTCACGAAGACGTGGCAAATGCAACGAGCCAATTTTGCGTCCGCCTACAGCAAGCTGATCGCGGTGATCAAAAAGGTACGATGCAAAGAAGAAAGCCATGAAAATTTTTGCAAATTCGGCTGGTTGCACGCTGTGACCAAGGACATTAATCCAAATGCGTGAACCGTTAATGGAAACGCCCAATCCTGGAACCATCGGCGAGAAGAGCAAAGCCAACCCGATAATCATCGAAATATAGCTGAATTTGCGGAAAATTCGGTAATCGCGTACGGCAAGGAGGATGACAGAGGTCAAAGCCAAAGACAAGATAAACCATACGAGCTGGTTAAATCCAGCTGCGCTCGCACGACCGAAACTCGTATTTTCGTAATCGATACGAATAATTTCCATACTTCCGACAAGCGACAGAAGGATAACTCCGCACAGGATGCTTTGGTTAGCGTAGCGCTTTGCAGTGCTCGTAATAATAAGCACGATAACGCTGAGTACGGCAGCAATACTTAACGCCGCGATATAGCGCGTAGGCACGTTATCAGTGACGCGCTGGAACATGTGCACGAATCCAACGGTTGCGATTACTGCTACAAGCAGGAAGAGGAACACATTCTGAATGAGCTTAGTTTTCACCGGAGCCCCCAGATTGCGTTTGATCGGATGATGACCCCGATGATGACTGTGATGATGAATTCGACGACGCCTCAGATGACGAATTGCTACTATTCGTCTTGCTATTTTCCTCTGCCTGATCTTCTATGCTTTGGATAATATTTCGTGCTTCGCGATAACCATTTGCCTCGATACCACGACGAACGCGCTCGCGCCAGCCTTGCGGTAATGAGCGCAATGATACGTCGGAATCTTCCAAAACATGATTCAGAGAGAATCCGAAAATATTAGTATCCATGCCCTGATAGATGGCGACGACACCATTATTATCCTTGACGAAGTAATGGTCTTGGCTCCAGTTGTATCCGATGAAAGCACCGACACCGATAACGATGATGGTGATAAAGGACGCAACAAGGCGGATAATGCGTCGGCGAGCCTTCTTCTTGCGGTTCGCTTCAGCCTCTTCACGGCGCTTGGTACGCAATGCTTCAGCGACATCAGGGTCGTGTGGATCATCAGCAATGGAACCGTCGTTCTTGCGAACGATAGGAATTTCACCCGTTGCTGCGATATCGACTGAATCATCATCGCCATTATGCCCTGCATAGCTTGGCGGGACAATGCGCTGGACTTCGTACAATGCCTCAAAATCTGCCTCTTCTGAGGAGAGAGATACAGAGGATACGAATTCAGCAGTCGCTTGATGAGCGTTCTGCACGTCAGAATGAGAGAATCCCTCAGAACGCGTGCTGCCGTCAGATGTATCGCCAGAATTTTCTGACTCTTCGTGACGTGTGTCAGACGATAATTGAGCAGCCTTTGCCGCAGGGGAATTGACGATATCGTCCGAAATGAAGCGAGGAGATACTGCTACGAGCATATTCAATGTATCAGCAATTGGCTGCGGCTCTTTACTTGCAGCACCGCCCACTAAGCACATCTTGGATGACGCGTTTGCCATGGAAATAGGCGCATCAGCATCGTTGACATCGTAAGCATCCGCGATAACGGCAGAGACGTTATCGGTGCTTCCACCCTTTTCTGCCATGGCAATCAATG
This sequence comes from uncultured Alloscardovia sp., assembly GCA_963543015.1. Lineage (GTDB taxonomy): Bacteria > Actinomycetota > Actinomycetes > Actinomycetales > Bifidobacteriaceae > Alloscardovia. The sequence continues at coordinate 43,333 of CAUTYZ010000003.1, read as the reverse complement.
TCTGAGCGCATTCTTGCAGATGTGGATGAGTCATTAATGTATCGCGAATAGAGTTATCGCTGACAACTCCAGAAAGACCATCTGAGCACAACAGCCAGCGGTCTCCCGCTTGAGCTTTGCGAATGGAAATATCTGGTCGAGGATCAATATCGAAATCGCCGAGCACTCGCGTAACAACGTTGCGCTGAGGATGCGATTTGGCTTCTTCTTCCGTGATACGACCAGTGTCAATTAAATGCTGAACGTAGGAATGATCCTTCGTCACTTGGGTAATTTCGCCTTCGCGCAAAAGGTACGCGCGAGAGTCGCCGATATGCGAAATAATCCAATATCCCGCGACGAGTGCTACTGCGGTAACGGTTGTTCCCATTCCTGCGAGCTGCTTTTCGCGATGCGCACGACCGACGATAGCGTCATGTGCAGCGATGACGGATGTCGACAGCATAGTTGCCACATCTTCGACAGCTTTAGAACGCTTTGCAGTCAGAGGAATAGTTTCGATATGTGCAAGGGAACGGATGGCAATCGTTGAAGCGGTATCTCCGCCAGCATGGCCGCCCATACCATCGCAGACAGCGACGAGGCGAACGCCTGCGAAAGTTGAATCTTGGTTATCCTTTCGGACGAGACCGATGTCGGAAACCGTGGTAGAAATCATCTGAAGAGCCACAAGTCTACCTCAATTCAAATGTGGTAGCACCGATGCGAACAGGCACTCCTGCAGAAAGTAAAGATACAGAATGAATAGACTGACCAGCGATCTTTGTGCCGTTGGTAGAGCCCAAATCTTCTACAGCCCATTGCCCTGAAGGGGCGTCGAAGAATACGCGCGCATGATGAGACGAGACGAATTCGTCGTCCAAAATGAGATTGTTATTTGCCGCGCGACCCAATGTAATAGGCTCGTTACCAAGTGGCATAGTAGTTCCCGACAGAGGGCCATCAATGATGGTAAGAACTGATGGGTTTGACGATGTGCTGCGAGGAGATTGCGCACCATGGGAATGCGTATCTGCTGGATTCTGCGCTGCATACTGGGAGGCGACAGAATTATCGACAGGCACGACGACAGGTGTCGTAGCGCCCACAGCAACGAGTGGTTTGCGATTTCGCTGCTGCTGACGGCGGCGCGAACGATGAGGAGCAATCGACTCCACATCGCGATTAATGGCGCGAACAGCTAACCAGACGAAAATCCACAAGCCAATTAAAAAGCCATACTTCAAAATGGCAAACGTTAAATCAGTCATACTACTAAGGAATTCTACTCCGAAAGTGCACTCGTCCAGAACAGGATACGCGTACGGCCGATGGTAATGGTATTCCCATCAAGCAAAGTAGCTGCAGGAGTCTGATGACCTTCCACATATGTACCGTTGGTTGAACCCATATCACGTGCGATAACGCCGTTCTCTGTGATATCGATTTCCAAGTGGTTGCGAGAAATGCCTGGATCATCGATAACGATGTCACTATTTGAACCGCGACCGATAACTGTCTTGTTTGCGGTCAAAAGATACTGACGACCGTTGATTTCGAGAACTGGGCAGTCCTTTGTGTCATTTGGGGTAGTAACAGGTGCTGCATTGCCCTGTACAGATTCAGAGCTGACATGGAAATCGCCCTTTGCCAAGTCTAAATCTTCCTCAAAAATAACGACTACTGGACCGACGAAAGCGTAATGCTGGCTTTCGGCATACTTTGTGAGGTTGTCAGCGAGTTCGTTTGCGAGAGTTTCGCTTCCCCACTTTTCGATATTGTCAAAATCAGGTGTCGACAGCTTAATGCGATATTCATTTGGCGCGACAGTGCGGTCACTGCCAACGCTCATGCTTTGCGAATCAATTTCGCGCTCCAACGCGCTCGAAAGATCTACAGGCTGCAAATCTTTGGAACCAAAACGAGAGAAAGCGCCTTCAACCGCGCCTTCCACAGACTTCTCCAAGCGATCAAGGAATCCCATGCTGTCCCTTTCATAGAGCTATGCACATAACTATTCTCTATTTGTAGTGCAAAATCGAGCAGCATGGTCATTTTTTGCAAGCATTCACACACGCCATACACAACTTATGACGTGTTGCGAGGCGAAAGCGTTGTATGAGGTGTATGCGAGTGCGCGCGAAGAAGAAACGCTGAAGGAACGCAGAAGGAACCATAGTCGATCTGCGGACTGTGTGACGCGACTCTGCCTATTTTCGGATCTGCCTATTTTCGGGATAAAAAGTTGGTGTCTATGCAAAAAACGGCAGAAGAAGACGAGATTTTTGCAAAAATGATCATAAAATGGTCATAATCGTGGGCAGTTCTGCGCATATTCTGCGTTGCCATTTTCAGAACGCTGTAATGTAGTGGGTATACGGATAATATAAGCATTCGTACAATGTATGTGCGTGATGCCCCAGAGCCGCACAACGTCGCACAAACGTTGTCGCACAAGCGTGATGAAAGTCGTACGTCATTATGACGTCATTATAGTGAGCTGCGTGAGGAGAGAAGATGCAGTTAGATGAACGCGCCGCTCAGTTCGGTGTCACCTTCCTTGACGATACGACTGACGAATCGTATGTCATGGGGATGCGAGGAGTACACGCGCTTCTTGAATCTTTTATGGTGGACGGTTGGGTCGAGTGTGCGAATTCATCTGACGTAGATGATTCCGCTGCTTTTGCAGATATGCATGATATGAAAGCAGTGCCTGAACCTCGTATCGCTGAGAATGGTAATGCTCTTCATTACGTGCATATTCGCGCGAAGCATCCACAGAGCACAACGCCGACTATGGTGATGTTCAATGGTTTTACCGAGTCCGTTGAACATATGATTGAAATCGCCTACTATCTGTGGCAAGCAGGCTATACCATTTACATTCTCGAACATCGTGGGCAAGGCTATTCGCCACGTGATGTCGATAATCTTGGCACAGTGTGGATTGATGATTACCGTCGATACATTGCTGATGCAGAAGAATTCATCCGAACAATTGTCACGCCATACGCTGCAACAACTTTCAGTTCGAATGCGCCGATTCACGTGTACGGTCACTCGATGGGTGGGGCAATTGCTCTCGCGCTCGCAGAGAGTGCTCCACAATTAGTGGATAAATATGTCGTGACGTGTCCGATGATTGCTCCTCGCAGTCCTCATGCGGATTGGGTAACGCGGTTGGCTGCTCGTTGGGGGGCGTTCTTTATGAGCAAACGCGCTCTGAATGCAGACGGTCACAGTGCAGACGGTCACGCGGACGGCTTTGATCCTGTCTTTGATGAAGAAGCTGCTCAGGGACTTCACCACGGACGCGCAGTATGGTTGCACAATCATCGAGTCGCTGATGAGAAAAACCAAATGTATGCGGCTTCTTATGGATGGTTGGATGAAGCTTTGAAGCTTACCCGCTTTTTGCGCAATCCGAACAATGAGTCGCGCATTGAGTCGGATATCCTCATGATGTATGTGCACGATGATGCGTGGGTGAGTACGCATCAGCAGGAAGAATTTATCGAGGAAGTCAATTCTCGCGCGGAAAATTCCGGCAAGAAAGCTCCTATCACACCGTATGTGTTGACCAATGCACGTCATGAAGTCGAAGCTGAAAAGTCTGACGTTATGCATGACATGGTGGATACGATGCTTCAGTTCGTTGCTGAGTAGCGTATCTGAGTTCTGAACGTACGACCGGCTTAGGTTTGATTGTGCTCTGTGATAACTCCGTAAAAAACATGAAGACGGCACACTAGAGTAAACTTGACCGCTTAGAGTAGAGGATTATGCCATTTTGAGGCCCCATGGAATGTGCGGGCAATGTATATATGCGTTTATGCATGCGATGGCATGACGAGCGAGGGCAGAAAGTCAGTTTATGTGGGCAATTTTTAGGCGCGATCTTAAAAGAATCTTTACCAATCCTGTGGCGATTATCGTGACGCTTGGTATTGCAATTCTTCCATCTGCATATGCGTGGCTGAACATTATCGCAAACTGGAATCCATACGAAAATACGCAAAATATTTCGGTGGCCGTAGCAAATTTGGATGCCGGTGGAAGCTCCGACTTGACAGGTAATCTCAATATCGGCGATCAGCTTGTGCGTCGATTGAAGCAGAATCATCGACTTGGCTGGAAGTTCGTTTCTACGCGCGAGGCTGCTATTGACGGTGTTTCTTCTGGCGAATATTATGCCTCCATCGTCATCGACAAAAATTTCTCACAGCAGCTTATCGACATGGTGACAGATGGTGGTGAGCAGCCACAATTGCACTATTTTGTCAATGAAAAGTTGAATCCAGTTGCGCCGAAAATTACTGACTCGGGTGCGACGACTTTAGATCGCATGATTAATTCGGCTTTCGTGGGCACTGTTGCAAAAACTATCTCGGATAAGATGAATATCTCGACGGATAAGGCTCAAGAAATTATCCAGGGGGCGTATTCGCAGGCGATTACAAAGGTTGATGATGCTTCCGATACCTTGGCAACGATGAAGGACAAGGTCTCGTCTGCTCGCGAATCTTTGCAAAGCACCGAGAAGACAATTACTGAGGTTCGTGGATCTATCAATTCCATTAAGCAATCAGTGTCCTCTGTTCAGCATGCAGCAGATCAAGCTGCGCAGGCTGCATCGTCGACATCATCTGCTGTGGGGACATTTAACAATTCTGCAGCTCAGACTTTGAGCGATTCCGCTGCTTCCTTGTCTATTTTGGGAATTCAAGCGGCACAGGCAGGAACGTCTATGAGCTCGGCATTGTCCACCGTAAACGGCGATATTTCTACAGTAAGTGGGAACGTCAGCTCCATTCTCGCGCAAAATGATTCGGCTCTTTCGCAGCTTCAAACGCTTCTTAATAGCTCATCCTTGGATCACAACTCGGATGCGTATAAGCAATTGAGTTCCATTGTGACACAATTGCAAAATACGACGAATACTCAGACGGATGCTCTCAATACTTTTACTAGCCATACCCAGTCTTCTCTCACCGCGGCGAATAATGCAATTAGTGGTATGTCTGGCTCACTGGGGTCAGCGGCTATCAGCGGTTCTAACGCTCTGAGCTCATCATCCTCGGCTTTAAACGGCTCTCTTGGTCAGTCTGTGACGGGGACTCTGGATAGCGCGGCTTCGCTGGCTCGCGCGACGAGTGTATCACTGGGACAATTGAATTCGTCGTTATCTCAAGCACAGACCATTCTTGATGAACTTGCTGGAGCGCTGCACACGGCGTATGACACGATGGGCACGACTGAAGATGCGTTGAACGATCTTATGAAGCAGCTCACGACAGTGCGTACGGATATGGCTGCTTTGGATTCGAGCCGTCTTGTGGAAGCATTGCGCGGCACGAATATCAATGCGGAAGCTTTAGGTAACTTCATGCAGTCACCTATCGAGCTGACCCAAAAGACTGTGTTCCCTGTAGATAATTATGGTTCGGCTATCGCTCCGTTCTTCACGAATGTAGCTTTGTGGGTGGGAGGCTTCGTTCTTATCGCGGTCGTCAAAATTGAAGTCGATCGTAAGAATATGCGAGGCGTTCACGAAAATCGTCGTATCCGCAATCGGGATGCGTATATGGGTCGCTGGCTTTTATTCGTCACCATTGGTATCGCGCAGGCAATTATCGCAACGGTCGGTGATTTGATAATTGGTATTCAGATGCGCAACGCACCTGCTTTCATCTTTGCAGGAATTTTTGCATCCATTGTCTTCGTAAGCTTTATTTATGCGCTTGCTGCCACTTTTAAGCATATCGGTAAAGCGCTTGCTGTGATTATCGTAGTCATGCAGGTTCCGGGATCGTCGGGAACGTATCCGATTGAAATCATGCCGCCGTTCTTCCAGCGTCTCAATCCATGGCTGCCATTTACATACAGCATTAACGCAATGCGCGAAACAATTGGCGGTTTCTATGATGGGCATTACTGGCAAAATTTGGGCGTTCTGTCGCTGTTCCTTGTCTTCTCCTTTGTACTCGGGCTTCTCGTACGTCCATATTTGCTGAATTTGAATGCTCTCTTCGATAGGCGTTTGGCAGATACGGATTTGCTTATCGGCGAAGAACCACAGGAGAAGCATGCACGATTCCGTTTGACTTCTGTGCTGCAGTCCATGATGAGCCGAGAGCAATTCGGCCAGTCGATTCGTCGTCGTGCGACGCATTTTGCGGCAATTTACCCTCGCATGGTCGGCTGGGGAATCGGGGCAATTATCGTCATTCCGATTCTCTTCCTGGTTCTTCTCTTCACGGTGGAATCCAAGTTGGTCTTCCTGATGCTGTGGCTGATTTCTGTCGTTTTGCTGGACTTCTACCTGATTGGACTCGAGTACATTCGCGAAGTTTATGAGCGTGAACTGGGCATGAGCGTCCTGTCGGATGAGGCATTGCGCGCACAGGTACTTGACCATGTGGCTCGTCGCTGGAAGAAGCTGGAAAACACGGGCGAAAAACCGGGTGAGAAAACAGATGAAAAGCCAAACGAAGAACCAAGCGAGCAGAGTGCTACGAATGAAAGTAGCGGTGCAGACACTATGAATGACCATAATGAGAACGAGAAGGAGGCGTAACGATGGCTACCAAAAAGTCTCAGAACTCCATCCGTCGGCAGAATCCGTTCGTTAATATTTGGAAAATCTTCATTGAAGATCAGCGTCATTTGCTGCGTAATGTCATTGGACTCGTCGTCGTCATGGGTCTTGTCATCGTTCCAGCGATGTATGCGTGGTTTAATATCGCAGCAAGTTGGGATCCTTACGGAAATACGAACCAGCTGAAAGTAGCAGTGGCAAATGAAGATGAAGGCTATGAGTCAGATCTCATTCCTGTACCGATTAGCATCGGCAATAATGTGGAAGCATCCCTGCGCGCAAATACCAAGCTGAACTGGCAGTTCGTGTCTAAGGACAAGGCAATTGACGGTGTAAGCTCGGGTGAATACTACGCGGCAATTGTCATTCCAAAAAACTTCAGTACCATGATGATGACCGTTCTGTCGTCGAACGCTCAGCAGGCAAAAATTGAGTACTATATTAACGAAAAATCGAATGCCATTGCTCCACGCATTACAGAAGGCGCAGCGGATACGATTGTGTCCCAAGTATCGAGCACATTCTCTCAAACTATCGCAACCGTTGCGCTCAATCTCGCTGGAAAGGTCAATGATTTAGCCAATAGTGATGAGGGCAAAGAGTATGTATCGACGGTGGTCAATCGTTTGAATACGGTTGCTGACGACTTGGATACGGCAGGTTCGCAACTGTCATCGTATGCCGCCTTGCTCCAGTCGAGTGCTGGATTAGTGAACTCGTCGAAGGATATTATCGCTCAGAGTACGCAAAGCTCGCAGGATGTACGAGAAGCACTGTCGGATACGGTCTCTCATGTGCGAACATTGGCAGATGCTGCTAAGACGTCGTCATCGTCTGTAACGACTGCGTTGGAGAGTGCAGCGTCGAGTCTGGACTCGGTAATTAATCAGTTGGACACTTTGACATCGTCGGTATCCACGCCTGCAGGGGATTTGGGTACGCGCATTAACGCTTTGGGTACGGCTATGGCAAACTCTGCCAATCAGTATCGTCCATTAGTGGATGCCCTGAATCTGGTGAAGAGCAATGTCAATTCCTCAGCTCTCTCGCAGGCGACAAAAGATCAGATTACAAGTGCTATCGACTCGGTTATTAATCAGCTCAACCAGGCATCATCAGATGTCGCAACTATTGGTACGCATATTTCGAGTGCTTCACAAGATGTAAGCAATGCTCAAAAGGTCATTGCGGATCAGAAGAGTGAGCTGAAGAAGCAGATCGAATCCGTGAAGTCCACTTTGGTGCGAGTGAAGGCTTCATATGATTCGGATATCAAACCTCGTCTTGATCAGGTCGCACAGCAGCTCGGCGCGACAGCAGATCGTGCACGCAGTGCATCAGCTTCTGTCCGTCGCATTATGCAGCGCTTGGAGTCTCAGGGGGCGACAGCTGCGGCAACGGTTGACGACGTGATTGCCTCCATGAATGATACGCACGATAAGCTGAGCTCAGCTGCTCAATCACTGCGTAACGTCGTAGCAAAGATTCAGGATGGCATCGGCTCGGGAACGGTTCAACTTGAACAATTAAGCAAGTCTGACCGTTCCGCAGTCGAGTTTGCTGCAATCCTCTCATCGCCGGTTGTGCTGAAGCGCCACGCGGTCTTTGCTATTGAAAACTATGGGTCCTCCATGGCTGGGTTCTACACGATTTTGGCGATTTGGGTTGGAAGCGTCTTCCTTGTCGCCATGATGAAAGTGTCTGTATCTGACCGTCGCAAGGCGAAGGTTCTCGGCTTGGCAAGTGTCGATGACATTTATGCGAACCTACCGAAGCATTCAGGGCCAGATATGTTAGGTAACGCATCACGCTTCGGTATGGGTTTCTACTCCGAGTACTGGGGGCGTTACTTAACCTTCTTGCTCATCTCACTTTTGCAGTCAACTCTTATCGTTATGGGCGACCTGTGGTATTTGGGAGTGCAGATTGATAAACCTTTGCGACTCTTCCTCGTGGCATGGGTGGCAAGTCTTATCTTCTCAACTCTTATGTATGCGCTCACCATCGCGTTTGGTGCGGCTGGAAAAGCTGTCGCCGTTATCATCATGGTGATGCAAATCGCAGGGTCGGGTGCTACTTTCCCTGTGCAATTGCTACCGGAATTCTTCCAGCGCGTGTATCCGCTTTTGCCATTCCCTTATGGAATCGGGGCGATGCATGCGGCTATTGCTGGTTCGTACCACAATGAGTACTGGATTTTACTCGGTCAATTTGCGCTCTTCCTCATTCCATCGCTCTTCATCGGTCTTGTGCTCGCACCTCCGATGTCGAGAACCACATTCATCTCCGATCAGCTTGCCAAGACGGGCGTATACGGAGAGAAGGAAGTGAAGAGCGACTAGGCGCTAGGTGTAAACAGATGTAACGCCTGAACGAGTAAGCGCTGGAATCGTTGTGAAACCATTCCAGCGCTTACTTATGTCTCTGGGGTGGAGGGGTGGAAATGGGGAGAGGGAGTGGGCAGTTATGCAAAATTTAGTAGATTCTCACAAAATGTGAGCTATACCACTTTGGGGAGGTTGAGGTATATGATGTCTACTAATAACACCTTGTTATTGTTGTCATATTTATGAGATATGACAATTTTAAGGGGATTTTAGGGAGAGATGAGGGAATGAAAAATTCTATCTCGCGATTTATGGGCGCGATAATTGCGTTCGCCATGCTCTGTGCGGGCATTTTTGTACTGCGGCCTCAAACGGCACGTGCGGATGATGGCACTTTACCTATCGCTCAGTATGTAACTTCAACGGGTAACGCAGCATGCGCGACGAATCCAGAAAGTGCGACATACAGTGGCACGGTTAATTTGAGTGTTCCGATGTCCAATGTTTTGGCGTCGCATGAGTCTGACATGCAGCAGGCTGGTGCATCCGGATGGTACCCACATGGACTCGAAGGTCGCAATAAGATTGCATATATTTCTTATGACGTAACATTCCCAGAAGATGTGAATGTTGGAAATATTACCGTTGCGAACACCGTTTCGTACATCAATTCAAACCGTATTACCCATACGGTTAATGGGCGTACTGTGAACTTCCGTTTTTATCTCAATGATGTGAACTGGCAGACTATTTATAACTTATATATGAGGGATAAAGCTGATCCTAATGCGCATAAGATTGATATTCAGATTCCATATACCACGACCATATCAAGCTATGATGATGCAGCGCGCTACGATGCAGAAAAGGTAACGTCACAAGGATCGTTTAGCTTCTATCCAAGCGGTACGGCAGCTATCTTTGGTTATGGACTCGTCACCTATACCTCTGACACTGCTTCCGTGCCTTTTACGACAAATACGGTAGCATGCTTCACTCCGCCAGTTCAAAAGACAACGAACTGGGTAGCGGACGATGGAACGGTTCTAAAGACTGCTGTGACGGGTAAAGACTTCGAAGCTCAAGAGACTTTCGCTGATTATGATTTCGTCAGCGCGGAAGTTTCGGCGGATGGTAATACAAAGACATATACCTACAAGAAGAAGATGAAAGCTACGGATGTTATCCCAGAAGGCGAGCAGCATGCTACATTAACAGCTGATCTCTTGGGAAGTGTCGATGGTGCTCCACGCACTACGCAGCATGACTCTATTTTGATGGCCAATAGCAAGAATTCTGTATTCGCTGTAACAGGTACATTGCATGTTAATGATCTTGTCAAAGGTCAGATGGGTGATCTCATTCGCAAGTATGACGAGTCTCCTCAGACTTTTGACCATATTGTTTTGAGCAAGATGGATTTCGCTTTTGAATCCGTTTTAACTCTTCCAGAGCAGATGGAATTTAGTGCTCAAGGGGGGGGGGATGCTATTAAGGCAACTCTTGAAGGTGCTCAAGGTTTCGAAGTAGAGAGTACAGATGTCAATGGCAAGCAAGCCACAGTCACTATTGGGCTAAAGGATGTCGATAAGATTACGACCTTTGCTCAGCTGAAGGCAATTATCGATGGGTTGAATGACGATTTGTCGGTCACTCTCGACGGTATTCGTTTTACATCCGATGCTCAGCCAGCAACACCATACACCATTACTGGACGTACGGATGGGTCGTTCTCCGCTATCGCTGATATCAATAACGTCGTCCGTCATTTTACCTATACCTACTCGGCTACGCAGAAGCCAGAGGAAGCTGATTCTACAGGTCATGCAGGGTTGTCGCTGACCGTAGAATATATCAAGCCAGTTCAGGAAGATTTGCTTGCTGATTTGCGAGGTGCAGAAAAGGGCAAGACTATGGACACTGAGCATGACAAGGTATATGTAGCTGACTCTCAAGACTCGATGCTGGATATCGAAGGTGTGCTTCATGTATCTGACTCCATCAAGAATCAGATGAAGGACATCGAAAAACGCTACCATCAGCTTCCAAGCAATTTCCAAAATATCAAGGTTTCTGCCATTGATTTCGGATTTACCGCGAAGCTCACGTTGCCTGAAGGCATGGAGTATGGTTCTACAGACATCTCGAAGTTGCAACTCATCGGAGCTCCAGGATTTACCATTAGTCAGGACCCTTCTCAGACCTTCTACAAGGGACGAGTATTGACAGTTCGCTTCTCCTTGGCGAACCCAGCTGCGTTGACGACCTATGAAGAGGTCAATGCAGTGGTTCAGGGAGTGGAAGATTCACTGGTAATTCGTGTCCCAGACGTGAAGTTCACTACGGATTCTCAGCCAGGGACGAATTACACTATCAAGGGTGAAGTATCCGGAAACTTCAACGCTACAGCAACTTTGCCAAGTCGCTCTATTCCATTTGCTTTCGAATGGAATGGCGTGCAAAAGGCAGACGAGTCAGATGCAGTGGCTCCAAATGGCATTAATTTCACCGTTCAGTATAAGGCTTCTGCGCCAAAGCCAGAGCCTAAGCCTGTACCAACCAAGAAGCCAGAACCAAAGCGCACTCTCGCTAAAACTGGTGTTTCACTTGGCTATGTGAGCATCATCACTTTGGCGATAATGCTAGCTGGAGCAAGCCTCATTCGCGTGCGCAAGCACTAGGAGATGGTGCGGCTTCTATGAGTTAGCCTCACATGAGCGTGGGTAGCATTCGTTTGCTACCCACGTTTTTATGTACGGGATGACGCTACGCTCGGTTCGGTGTGATCTCCCAAAAACTTGACAGCAACGATGCAATTTCTTCAGGAGATTGTGCACATCCATCGCTCAGCCATGTCGCTTCCACCTGAACGATTCCGCCAAAAACGAAGTTCTGAAAATATTTTTCATGTGTGGAATCACCGTAGGATTGAATGCTTTCATTCGAGTTCTTTATCGCAGCAAGAAGCGGATATAACCGATGCATATACGCATGCGATGTCTCTGAAAAGAGCCAATGCGGATTATGCTCAAGAATGGTACGAAGAGCTGCCTGCCGATCTTGCCAAAATGTAAAATACGCAAGAGCAAAATCATAATACGTTGCACACTGAGCGCTCTCGATATCCGCGTAGCACTCAGTATAGAGTGAGTCTAATTTTGCATCAAGAATATCGTCCTTCGACGCAAAATACTTATAAAATGTTTGACGAGACAACCCTGCTTTAGCCACAATTTCTTTTACGGTAATCTCGTGAAGAGGATAATTGCACATCAAATCGGTAAAAGCACTCATAAAAGCATCACGAGTGCTGTGCTCGGATGGTCTGGAGAGAGTTGCGTCCGAAGACACATGGGGAATGATACTCGTCATCGTTGGCATATCGATAAGTTTACCCGAAAACGGGGAAACCGCTAGCAGTGGAATCTCACCGCACCCAAATATGGATATCGAATTAGCCTTCGAAAGGCAAATTCGCAAAACGAGCAAACACAGCAGGATCATCCCAATCAAAAAATTGGCTTGAGCCCGTATCCAGAGATTCTATGGCTCGCATATCATCGAGAGATAATTCGAAATCCCACACATCATAATTTGCTCTAATACGCTCAGCATGCGTGCTCTTCGAAAGAGGAATAACAGATCGCTGTATCAACCAGCGTTCAATTACTTGCTGAATTGTCACAGAATAACGTTCAGAAATTTCACGTAGAATTGGGTTGTCGGAAAGATTATGCTTTCCGCGCGCAAAAGGAGCCCACGCCTCAACGATGATATTGTGCTCCTGCATATATGCGATGTCCGCATTCTGCTGGTGAAAAACATTCACCTCAATCTGATTCACATGCGGGGCGAGAGATGCAAAGGACAGCAAATCTTCCATACGTGCTCGAGAAAAATTACTCACGCCAACTGCACGTACCCTGTCATCACGATACATGTCGGAGAGTGCACGCCACGCTCCGAAGACATCGTTCATCGGATTATGAATGAGATAGAGATCGAAATAATCAAGCCCAGAGCGCTCTAAAGATGCCGAATATGCGTGGTAAGCGCCATTGTAAGTCGTATCTGTCACCCAGAGCTTCGATGTCACATAAATCTCTTCACGTGATATGCCGAGTTCTTCTTGAGCTCGGCGAACCGCGCAACCAACTGCACCTTCTGTTTGGTAGAAGGCTGCAGTGTCTATAAGACGGTAGCCGGTTCGGAGAGCTTCAAAAATCGCATTTTCGGCGATACTATCGCTTATACCTTCGCCTGCGCTAGCACTGGGCTGGAATGTACCAAAGCCGAGCGCAGGGATGGTACGACCGTTACTGAGATGAAGTGTGTGTTGCGTTGCCATGGGTGATATTCAAGGAAGTGAAATTAACCGCTTTGAGTTGCAGAATGAGCAGGCTGTGCAAAAAAGCGGACTGTGCAGATTTAAGCAGATTGGGCGACGCATGCTGCATGTGCAGCGCGCAGCACGTCTTCAAATCGACGTGGTTTTTTTCCTGTGACGCGTTCGATATCGTCCGTTAAACCAGCAGTTTCGCCATCGCGGATAGCCGTGTACGTGCTTACCCATGCCTCGACTTGCCAGTCTGGAACGCCGTAAGACTCACGCGACTGATACGCTTCCTCTTCTGTCTCGTTGATGTATGGGATGTCAGTTCCCAATGCATCACGCGTAATCTTAACGAGATCACTCAAGCTAAGCTCTTCAGGACCGGTCATATTAAGAGTCACATTTTTCCAATTCCGGGGATTGGCAAGAATAGTAGCAGCGACGAGAGCGATATCTTCGCGGCTTACAAAGGAAGCAACGCCGTCTCCTGCTGGGCCACGAAGCTCTCCGCCTTCAAGAATCATGTCAGCAAAAAATTCTGAGTAGAAATTATCGCGAATGAAGGTATACGTCATGCCGCTTGCCTTAATGTAGTCCTCTGTATGACCATGATCTCGACCGAGAGTAAACGTTGACTCCGCAGCGGCATTATAAAAACTCGTATAGACGATATGCTGAACGCCTGCAGCGCGAGCAGCGTCGATAAAAGCCTTATGTTCGTCTACTCGAGTAGGACTTTCAGCAGCTGAAACCATGAAGAGGGTGTCCACTCCTGTGAGAGCAGCTACCGATTCTGGAGAATTTTCGTATGAAGCCTTGCGTACTTCTACGCCTTCAGGAACTTTTCCTTCCAACTTGTGAGGAGAGCGAGCGATATAGCGCACTGTTTCATGAGAGCCGTCGCTTTGTGAATTATCTGCGAGAATGGACTGGAGGTCTGCTGTGACTAATGATCCAAGTTTTCCTGAAACTCCTGTAAGGCCGATCATGGGATGTCCTTTCATACATTTCGTGAGCACGTGCATGTGCGTGTATGCGAATATAAGTACGAGGTTCGCTCGTTATACGGCGTTATAACGCTATCCGTCAGACACGTGATGACTTCATTATATCGAAAGAAAAAGGAGAAATGATGCTGTCTTGCTGTAGGGAGAACGCTGTTCAATGAGTTAATGGTTCAATCAATCACATGAGTGAGAGCTGAGTGAAAGAGCGTGAATAGGGCATATAAGTCTAAAAGAGCCCATATACAGACATATATAGAAAAGTGGTGTGAACCATACAAGCTCACACCACATATTTTGTGCGCACAGGGGGAGTTGAACCCCCACGACCTTAGCGGTCACTGGCACCTGAAGCCAGCGCGTCTACCATTCCGCCATGTGCGCAGACACATTTACACTAGCATAACCCCGCGAGTCGTGCAAAGTATGCGAGTGCGTGTCTGGTCTTTTATTGAATGCATCTACGAATATTCGTTCATATCAGCCGACAACTAAAAATGATTCGCTAAAAATTATCCGCGTGATCCGTTCGCATAGAAACGTGCCAAGTACGCCTCTTTGAATTCGTCGAAATAGTCACCATCCATGGATTCGCGAATCTGTTCCAGCAATCGGATAAAGAATCGCTCGTTATGAATGGTTGCCAAGGTAGCGCCCGTCATTTCGCCTGCACGGAGCAGATGATTGACATATGCGCGTGTGTAATTTCGGCAGGTATAGCAGTCGCAATCATCCTCAATCGGGGAGAAGTCAAACTTATACGCAGCGCGCTTGATATTCCAGCGTCCATCCTTGGTAAAGACAGCGCCGTTTCGTGCAGTACGCGCAGGGGCTACGCAGTCAAACGTGTCTCCGCCATTTTCGACACCTGCAAAGATGTCATCCACAGCAGCAATTCCCAAGACGTGGCGTGGCTTATCTTCAGGAAGTTCATCGCAGATCCATGCGCAAATATCGCCCATAATGCGCTTTTCGATAGCTCCACCGATTCCAAATCCATCGAAATCGAGAGAACCAATTTGCGAAGCTGCTTTACGGCGTAAATCCTCGTAATTTGCGCCCTGAACTACGCCAAACAATGCCTGATATGCTTTGCCTAAACGTTCTTCGGTCAAGCGCTTATGCTCGGCAACGCAGCGCTGAGCCCAACGATACGTACGTTCCACAGCCTGTTCCTGATAACGACGAGTATTCATCAACGTGGTGAGCTCGTCAAAGGCAAACATGATATCAGCGCCGATGTGATGCTGTACGCGCATGGAAATTTCCGCAGAGAAGCGGTGCATTCCACCGTTTAGTGGAGACTTGAAACTTACGCCGTCTTCGTCCACGAAAGCAAGACGTTCTTTGCCCTCCGCGATGACGTCGTCGCTTTTCATACCTTCGACATCCATTGCCAAAGTCTTCTTAAAACCAGCGCCAAGACTCATGACTTGAAAACCGCCAGAATCAGTGAAGGTTGGCTTATCCCAATTCATAAATTCATTCAAACCGCCAGCAGCATCCATGACAGCTTCGCCTGGGCGTTCGTACAGGTGGAATGCGTTTGCAAGCATAACTTGTGCTCCATTGTCTTCCATCTGCTCGCGCGTGACGGCTTTCATCGTAGCCTGCGTTGCTACAGGAACGAAGCATGGAGTCTTAATATCGCCGTGTGGAGTGTGGATAACGCCTGTGCGACCGTGTCGCCCTTCAAGACGCGTATGAATCTGGAAACCGAAAGCGCTGCGATCGCCAGGTTTGCCAAGTTCAGCACCTTTTGGAGAGAATTTAGGCTTCGGGAAAACGGTTCCTTCAGGAGCCTGAGTTTCTACCTTGACATAGTTGAAATGAGGAATGCTTTTCTTCTTTTTCTTCTTACGACGCTTCTTGCGCTGAGGAGTAGCAGGAACTTCTGAACCCTCAAGAGTATGTTCGAGAGTATGTTCCTGGTCAGAGTTGGTAGGATTCTCTTTTTCCAACTCTGGTAAATTTTCCGCTAAATCAGTCATACTACTACTGTAAATCATGCCTATGAATGGACAGTGAGAATTCCCGGATAAAAGTGCATGCTCATTAGGGTTCTTTTAACGACACTTTATATTTTCCTCTAGCAATCTTGCAGAATTGATATATATCCGACATGGTTAAATAGAAGTGTTAATCGCATTAATTTTGGAGAATCCTGCGCTGAGGGCAGAAAACAGAAACTTTTGAGTCCATTTTCAGAATCCTCTCAGGTTTATGCGTTTTCCTATAAGCTAGCAAATAGAAGATCGCCGTCACGACGTCATATAGGTGCTAAAGGAGAAAAATGGCAGATGAAACCTTCGACCAGGCACAGAACGCCTCGTCATTCAATAATGTAAACAACAATTCCAACGATGCATCACAGCCTGCACAGGAGCAGTCAACTCAGCAGTATCCTACGCAGTCTTCCGACCCAACCCGCGTGTATCCTACATTCCCAGCTCAGCAGAACGCTCCACAGCAGGGAAGTGTAGCTCCACAGCAGAACCAGACTCAGCCACAGCAGCCTGTTCAGCCTTCTGCTCCACAGAATGCACCATACTACTCAGCTCAGGGTCAGCCAGCTGCTCCTCAGAGCAACCCATACACACAGCAGGGACCAACGGTCGTCCCAGCATATAATCCAACTCGTATCGTTCCGGCAGGAAACACGTCAGCAGTTCCAACACAGACAATCCCACCGGTGGATAATGCCTCAGCGGCTACCAATCCAGTTGCGACCCCAGCTGCAAATCCAGCTCAGCAGCCATCCAGCGTACCTGGTTCGCCAATGTATGTAGCTAACCAAAATGCTGCAAATCCTTTTGCTGATCCAGCGAACGCATCCGGTACTCGTGCAAGCGTCACTGCTCACGGTGCTTCTCAATACGCATCGACTCAGCAGAAAAAGAAGACGACAATTGCTGCAGTTTGGTCTGCTGTGGCAGCAGGCGTTCTGGCTGCTTTACTCGTCTTCGGTATGACCGTTGCAGCAATTTCAAGCGGATGGATCAAGGTTCCAGGATCAGGCAGCGCGACATCCGTTATCGATGCTCCTGATACATCCTCCAGCTCAAGCGGCTCAGCAAATTGGGTAGCAGTCGCCAAGAAGGTTTCCCCAGCAGTTGTTTTGATTCGTGGACAAGTTTCTGAAGGAACTGTTACTGGTTCGGGTGCAATTATTAGCCAAGATGGTTATATTATCACCAATAATCACGTAGTAGATGGCGCTTCGAATCTGTCCGTGACGATGTCTGACGGCAAGATCTACAGTGCAAAGATTATCGGAACTGATCCAAGTACCGATTTGGCAGTTATCCAGATGGAGGATGCCCCTTCAGATTTGACCGTCGTAGAATTTGCAAACTCAGACAAGCTCGCTGTCGGCCAGCAGGTCATGGCAATTGGTAGCCCATTGGGATACCAGAATACGGTAACAAGCGGTATCATTTCTGCATTGAACCGCCCTGTAACCGTGCAACAGTCGGATAACACAGTAGTTGCAACGAACGCAATCCAGATTGATGCATCCATTAACCAGGGTAATTCTGGTGGCCCAACCTTCAACACTGAGGGTCAATTGATTGGTATCAACTCCTCTATTGCTACTGCATCCACCACGTCCGGCGGATCAAGCTTGGGTTCTGTAGGTATCGGTTTTGCTATCCCATCGAATTTGGCAAAGTGGGTTGCTAACTCCCTCATGCAGGACGGCTCTGTAACTCACGTCGAATTGGGTATTACCGCGCGTACAGTTGAAGTTACAAGCCAGAATGGTACGCAGACTGGTGCACAAATTGCTTCTGTCAAGAGCGGCTCGGCGGCACAGAAGGCTGGTCTTCGCGAGGGGGATGTCATCATCGGTTATAACGGTAAGACCGTAAACTCCATTAACCAGCTTCTCGGATATATTCGTGCTGCTCAGGAAGGTGAGGAAGCGACGCTGACTGTCGTACGTAATAATTCGACTACGCAGGTAGTTGTTACTTTGGATAGTGCTGAAACGAAGGCAGATACTCCAGAAACAAATGACAACAGCTCCAACAATAACTCGCAGAACAATAACAACGGCAATAATTCCAACGAAAGCTGGGAAGATTTGCTCAAGCGTTACCGCGAGCAGCAGGGCAATAACGACTAATAGCGATAACCGCTCATAGAGCTCAGGATTGCACTGCGCTAAAACCTCATTCTCTGTATACACTCATCGGTGCAGTCACAGAGAGTGAGGTTTTTCATATTCCATGTACTTTGCTCACGCTTTCCTATAAGCTAGTAATCAGTAAATTGGACGCGAGCGCGCTGAATGCATGGTAACACTACAGACAATACATGCGTCTCGCGCTGATGATGAGCAATGAACAATATAGATTGACGATTAACACAGATAACAGATAGGCGTACAGATTTATGCGTGACATCAAGGTAGCAGTTATTGGAGCGGGGCCTGCGGGCGTGTACGTATCGGACATCCTCCTTCGCCAAGTTGAAGCACAGCGCGAGGAGCTTGGATTAGGCGCCGATACCACTGTTCAGATTGATTTATTTGAAAAATTGCCAGTTCCTTTTGGGCTTGTGCGTTATGGTGTAGCGCCTGATCATCCAGCGATTAAGTTCATCATTGGAGCTTTGGAAAAGACGCTGAATAATCCTCAGATTCGTCTTCTTGCTGATGTCGAGTTTGGACGCGATATCGATCTTGACGATGTGCGTGACCGTTATGATGCGGTAATTTTCGCAACGGGTGCAATTGACGATCGTCCGCTCACTATTCCTGGCGCGGATGCACGTGGTGTGTACGGTGCTGCAAAATTTGTGGAATGGTATGACGGTTATCCAACGGCTTCTCCACAGTGGCCATTGGATGCTCGCCAAGTCGCTGTATTGGGCGGCGGAAATGTCGCAATGGATGTGTCGCGTTTGCTCGTTCGCTATCCTCAGAATCTGCTGCATACGGATATTCCTCAGAATGTGTATGACGGCTTGGATGCGAATAAAGCAGAAGACGTTCACGTTTTTGTACGCCGTGACGTTTCGCATGCAAAATTCTCGGTTCAGGAATTGCGCGAATTGGAAGCACTGCCAGGTGTGGAAATTGTCACGTATGAAGAAGATTTCGGAGCGGAAATACTGACCAAGGCACACCTTGAAGTGGCTGGTCAGGATAAATTGACACGTCAAATGGTCGACGAGCTTCTTGCTGTGCGTGAGATGAGCGTAACCATGATGGATAAGCACGTCGATTATGAAGGAAATCCTGCTCGCCGTCGTTTCTATCTGCACTTCAACGCAAATCCTGTAGAAGTAGTAACAGCTGATGACGGTTCGGTAGAGGCACTTCGTATCGAAAAAACAGTGACAACTCCTGAAGGCGTGATGTCGGGAACAGGTGTGGTGGAAGATATCGCAGTCCAGGCTGTTTATCATGCTATCGGATATAAGCCGGCAGAAGTTCCGGGTATTCCTTACGACGAGGCTGCATACACTCTCGATAACGAGGGCGGTCGCATTGCAGATCATCCGTATGTGTATGCGACTGGTTGGGCAAAGCGCGGTCCTGTGGGCTTAATTGGTTCTACAAAATCTGATGCTCTCGAGACTGTGGAAAACATTCTTGAGGATTGGGCTCAGTCTGACGGTAAAGGACGAATTGCTCGCAATGCTGAGTCGGATATCGTAGACCTTCTTACTGAGCGCGGCGTGCGTCCACTTGACTATGCAGCATGGCAGCGAGTAGATACCTATGAGCGTGAGATGGGTGCACAGGTCAAGCGTGAACACATCAAGGTCATTGATGAAAATCAGTTGCGTCAGATTGCGCGTGGCGAGTAAACACAAGAAATGACGGCGTGAAGCGAGTATAATTTTCAGCAAGAATTGCTCATCCATGCTACGCGTAACTACCAGTAGGGAGGCGAATATGCGCATTCGAAGACATGCTAATGGTGTGAAAACTCTTGGTCTTTTTGCCATCATGTGGGTCATCATTTATGCGGTATGGTACTTTACCGGTCATTCGCAAGCCACCTTGGGCTTCTATGTGCTGCTCTCGGTGGGTGTGACCTTCGCTAGCTACTGGTTCTCAGACTCGCTGTCCCTCGCGTCGATGCAAGCGCGTGAAGTCAGCGAACAGGAGCAGCCTCAGCTGTATGCCATTGTGCGCGAACTCTCCACGCGTGCAGGCAAGCCAATGCCTCGTATTTATATCGCTCCAACGATGTCACCGAATGCTTTTGCAACGGGTCGAAATGAGCATCATGCGGCTGTGTGCTGCACGCAGGGGATTTTGGATCTTCTTGATGAGCGCGAAATTCGTGGTGTTTTGGGACATGAATTGATGCATGTGTATAACCACGATATTTTGACGTCATCCATTGCTTCAGCCATGTCGATGATCGTGACGTATTTGGCGTATTCATTGCAATTCTTCGGCGTATCGTCAAAGGATAATGACCGCAGTTCTGGTCCTCTTGCTGTTATCGGTGGAGTGCTGACTTTGATTCTTGCGCCAATTGGTGCATCGCTTGTGCAGATGGCAATTTCTCGTACGCGTGAGTATGATGCTGACGAAGATGGGTCGACTTTGAGTGGTGATCCACTGGCTCTGGCATCAGCATTGTACAAAATTGAAAACACTGTACAGAACGTCCCATTACGCAAAACTCCGGGTACGGAAAATGTGTCGGCGATGATGATTGCGAATCCTTTTAGGGCAGAAGATATCAATAAGTTTTTTGCAACTCATCCACCAACAGCTGCGCGTATCGCCCGTCTTAACGAGATGGCTGTGCAGATGGGGCAGATACCACAAAATCCATATGGCCAGCAGGCTAATAATGGAATGGGCTATCAGCAGTCATAAAATGTGATATGCTGTGGCTACTAAAATTTTAACTCTTGCTTTTAGGGTTCCTCCCAGATAGCTAAAAGCAAGAGTTTTTGTTTTCCGACGCGCTAGATGAATGGTGTGTAGACGACGCTACTGGAGGATAGGCGCAGTCGGTGCTACACTAATTCACGTGCTTCGTGTGCACTTAAGAAGCACATTTGCGAATGTAGTTCATCGGTAGAATGAGAGCTTCCCAAGCTCTAGAGGCGGGTTCGACTCCCGTCATTCGCTCTCGTAAACATTCTCTTTTATTTTTAGAATTCAATTGATGTAATTCCTACGGCTGCACATGTGTGACTATGCATGGAACCAGAACGTGTCCACATCTTTCTTAAGCTTCATTTGCTCCGTAATTATTTTCTCGACAAGATCATAGGGCAGCGGTTTATCGAGCGGAAAGTTAATGGTCTTTTTGAGGCATTTATATCCGCGCTCGCTGAATTCATCACGGAGAAGTTCAAGCGTCGGGACTTCTAGGAGCGCAGCTTAAGTGTTTGCTTGATGCAGAAAAACCGATGATAAACGAGCCGTGATGGGTAAACATAGGCTGATTCCACGCGATGCGTGTATCGAGTTCTGGATGATTTTCGCACATCCAAGTGAGCAGTTCTCGCAAAAATTCACGGGTCGTGTCAGGAACGCGAGGTCCTTCAAGATACTCGTCAAATTCTGGTGGGAGTGGGGTAGGCATGGGCGCTCCTTAGATGTCATGAGATGTCATGCAGTGCTTGTGATACGAGTATATCGGAATGGGATATTCTACAAAATTCTACAAAAAAGTGGTATGCGTGGGAGCGCATACCACTGAGGAGAGTGCAGTCGTCGGGGTACTAATTCGTCGTTACTTCTTCTTTTGCGTAGCTGGAAGCTGTGGCAGAACAAGCAAGAATCCGAGAATTAAAATCAGCGGCAGGATAGGCAAGAAACGCCATGATGAGGACAGCATCCAGCCAATCCATGATCCGACCGTACCGCCGAGAGCGTAAGCAAAACGTGCGCGTCCTGAGAATTGTGCCAGTTCGCTTCCCCTAAAGAGGAGCTGACGAGACACGATAATTGGGTGAACGAGCAAAATTGCTCCCACACTCGCTACAGCATATGCAGTGTAAATCCCCGGCAACCACGGTACGAGAAGACCCGCAAAGCCGACGGCGTATACAGCAACGCCAATTGTCGCCATTTTTCGCATTCCCAGCTGAGATGCAAAATGCGCGTAAATGAACGATGCAAGTACATCAGCGATACCGGAAATAAGCGCTGTTACAGTCAGAACTTGTGGGCCATATTCGTTGCCCATTCCGAGCAAAATGTACGCGGTCGAGCATGAAGGCACGAGAGCGACGAGCAAGGAGCCTAAAAGCAGTCCCAGACGAGTTCGCGTCGTGACAGGAGATGCAGAAGCGGAAGCAGACGATGACGTCGAATCGACTGAATCTGAATCCGAGTCGGAATTCGAATCTGAATCCGCTGCCTCGTCGGAAATGTGTGTATCGGTATCGCTATTTTCTCAGACGTTTTCTCAGGAGAAGTCATGCTTGCAGTGATATCTGCTCGCATAGCAAAACGAGTCGCGCACGCGCCGAAAGACGTGATAGCGGAGAAAGCGAGAGCGATAGGAATAGACCAATTAGCCATCCATGCGCCTAATGGTGATCCGAGCAAGCTTCCAGCCACACTCGACACAATTCCAATCACACCGCTGTAATCGACCAGCATATCTTCGTCGCCGCCAGCTGCGTCGACTTCAAAAACTTCGCTTGCGATGTCAATAACCTGCCCTGTAAGGAGCAATGCGCATGACAGTCCTAAGAGCGACTACTTCTACATCGGCAAAGACATCGGGATAAGAAGAGGAATTAAGCTGAGGAAGCCTTCCACTCCTTCGGTCAGAGCCAACGCTCGAAAGCCGCCAAGTTTATCCACGATTCACGCGGAAGCAGGCGACGCAAAATCAGCTACAACGCCGAAAGTTTTACGGAAAGCGACCACCCATGCAGGAAGTCCAACGAGGATAACGGATGGAAGAACGGATCCTTCGTACGCGCTGTTTCCCAGCATGGATAAGGAGAATCCGGGCATAGCCCAACGCAGGGCTGGATTAATGATACGCAACCGTTGCAGTATCGTACGTTTCGGCAATTGTCCCACCTAGTTTCTGTGCCTACTGTATTTATTTATTGGTATTTCGAAAGCTCGTGCGTGACTTTCCCAACTGTCCTGATTCCCTGACTGTCTGGTTTTCCCGATGGTGCGCAACTTTGCTCATCAGGTCTGTCACGAGCAGTTCAGCTCTTCGAATACCTCACTGACATCTTCTTTATCATAGGCCGTAATAGGAATTCGATATATATCGAAATTGGTCACATAGTGGTCATTGATTTGGTCGTGAATGGTGAATGCGCAAAGAATGATTCGTCACAAACATCTATCTCACCGACATCTCCCTCGCAGACATCTACCGCGAAATCGACATACGTATTAGAATTGCAACCGCTAAGAAGCTGAGACAAGAGATCGAGAAAAATCGGTATACATGCAATCCGAAATTGCGAGAAGAAGGGCAATTATGGCAGCATCATCAGTGTGGGCAAAAGTGTGGAAGAGCGTACGAGAAGTGCCGATGCTGTTCGTGACTCTTGGTGTTTTTGTCGCTTTGGCGATATTGAGTTTGCCGAGCATGAGTGCATACGCGTCGTGGCGTATGTGGATTGTCGCTGTCCTCGTATGTGTGACGGTGATCGATACTCTTGCTGGCATGGTTCAGGACATCAAAGATGGACATGTGGGCTTGGATGTGCTGGCAGTTGTCGCGATTCTTTCAACTCTTGCTGTGGGGGAGTTTTGGGCATCATGGACCGTTGTGCTGATGATTTATTCCGGTTCGGTTATTGAATCGTATGCGGATGATTCGGCGGAACAGAATTTAACGTCGCTTTTATCCGCTACTCCTCAGATTGCGCATCGCCTGTCGAATCCATCTGCGCGGGGTATCGATGCTAATGATGCGGCTAGTGCACTTGTCGATATTGACGCGAATGATGTGAGCGTTATGGATTTGCTTCTCGTGAAGCCGGGTGAAACTGTTCCAGTCGATGGTGTAGTAATGTCTGAACGTGCAGTGGTCAATCTTTCGATGATTAATGGCGAAGCCTTGCCGCAGACAGTTTTGAATGCGCAGCGCGTTCCTTCTGGAGCAATTAATGGTTCGGAAAGTTTTATCATCCGAGCGACAGCTTCTGCTGCAAACTCTCAGTATCAGCGCATTGTTGATTTGGTACGTTATGCTCAAAATTCGCATCCCCAGGTAGTGAAAACTGCTGATTTACTGGCAGTTCCTTTTACCGTTATCGCGTTTGCTATCGCAGGTTTAGCGTGGTTTATCAGTGGAGACCCTGTACGATTCGCTCAAGTTCTTGTGCTGGCAACTCCATGCCCATTGCTTATTTCTGCTCCTGTAGCGTATCTGGGAGGAACATCACGGCTTGCAGCGTCAGGAGTTTTGATTAAAGGTCAAGAAATTATCGAGCAGTTGATACGAGTAACTGATGTATTCTTCGATAAAACGGGTACATTAACTCAAAAACATCCACAAGTCGTCCGCGTCGAGCGTTCTGATTCAGAGGGTGCTCAGGAATGGGCACATCTTTCTGATGATGTGTTACTGGCAGCAGCAGGAATTATCGAATCGTATTCCATTCATATTCTGGCTCAAGGAATTTCCCAAGCGGGGCGTCACGCATACGCGCGTTTAACAGATAATCAGAAAGAAGCGCTTAATCCAGAAACCGTCAGCCATGTCGTAGAGCATAGCGGTTTGGGAATTTCCGCACAAATTGACGGACATGATGTACGAATCGGTCGTGAATCTTTTGCGCAGGGAACGAGCGACGACGAGGGCTTCCACCACATGCGCGCTCGCAGAACGTATAGGGGAAGCTCCGCAAGTTCTGCCCGCCGACATGGGCGAGACCTTGAACCATCATCGATGGCAGCATACATGTCTATCGATGGCATTGTCGTCGGGCGCATTATTGTGCAAGATGTGCCACGCGCTCAGGCAGCAAGCACAATTTCTGAACTTACTCAGCTTGGCGTTCGTTCGATCTCTATGCTGACCGGTGATGGCGTGGAGTCGGCTCAGCGCATTGCTGCACAGGTGGGCATCGATGCTGATCGAGTGCATGCACAGCTTCTTCCTGAGCATAAGCAGCGCATCCTCACCAATGGTCGACTTTCTCGCGCGGAAAACCACTCGAGCCAAACGGTTACTATGATGGTCGGCGATGGCGTTAATGATGCGCCAGTATTAGCAGCGGCGGATATCGGTGTAGCAGTTACAGATGGTTCATCGACTGCAGCTTCCGAAACAGCGCATATGGTCATCATGAATGACGATATCAGTCTTATTCCACGCGCGATGGTCATTGCTCGTCGTACGCACACTGTCATGCTTCAAGCAGTAGTGGTAGGTCTCGCATTGGCGATAGTGGGAATGCTGGTGGCAGCGTTCGGTGTAGTTCCTGCAGTGATCGGAGCATTTGGTCAAGAAGCAATTGACGTTATCTCCATTCTGTGGGCATTGAATGCATCACGCGAACCGCGTAGCGCACGATAGCTGGCTGGCACACGATAGAAGAACATCTCACACAGATTGCATAGCTCGCACAGCTCGGGGGATAAAGCAAGAGTAGACAGCCCAGCGACATGTCCCCACGCTGTACGCATTGCCAAGTACATTAAAAGTATGACAGTTGCAACACCAGAACGTTACTCCGCCATGCTCTCTGCAGCACGCGACGGCGGCTATGCTTACCCAGCAATCAATGTGACCAGCTCGCAGACATTGAACGCTGCTCTCCAAGGTTTTGCTGAGGCAGAATCTGATGGAATTATCCAGGTATCCGTTGGCTCCGCTGCATATTTGAGCGGTCAAAAGCTCAAAGACCGCGTGGTGGGTTCTCGTGCTTTTGCAGCATATGCACATGAAGTCGCACGCAAGTATCCGAACATTACCGTCGCATTCCATACGGATCATTGTGCTGAGCAGTATCTGGGTGAATGGGTTGATCCATTGCTGGATATGGAAATTGATGAAGTAGAGCACGGCCATGAGCCAATGTTCCAGTCTCATATGTGGGACGGTTCGACTGTGCCTCTCAGCCACAATATCGAGATTGCTGAACGCTTACTCGAGAAGTCAGCTCACGCGCACACCGTTTTGGAAATCGAAATTGGTGCTGTCGGTGGTGAAGAAGATGGTCATCGTGCAGAAATTAACGAAAAATTGTACTCTACTCCTGATGATGCAGCTCAGGTAGCTCAGTCACTAGGGCTGAGCACGGATGCACAAGGCAATGCGCGCTATATGGCAGCATTTACTTTTGGAAATGTTCACGGTGCGTATAAGCCAGGCGTAGTCAAGCTTCGTCCGGAATTGCTCGGCGAAATCCAAACGGAAACGGCGCAAGCATTCAGTACACTGCCAGGGGCTCACGGAGATAAGCCATTCTATCTGGTCTTCCACGGTGGTTCTGGATCTCGTCCTGAAGAAATTGCAGAAGCAGTAAGCCACGGCGTTATTAAGATGAACATCGATACCGATACTCAGTATGCGTTTACTCGTGCAATTGCCGGACATATGATGGTCAATTATGACAAGGTCCTCAAAGTGGACGGAGAAGTGGGCGATAAGGGCGAGTACGATCCACGCTCATGGGGTCGTGAGGCTGAGGACTCGATGGCACAACGCGTTGTGGAAGCGTGTGTACAGCTTGGTTCCGCGGGCAAAGCCCTGAAATAAAACGATTTAACTCCATAACGATATCGATACCGTGAGCGTTTTCGTAGAGCGTTCACGGTATTGTCTTAATGTAATTCTTTTCAATTGCCAGGGGAGGGAAAATGCCAGGCATTATTCTCATAGGTGCACAGTGGGGCGACGAAGGCAAGGGCAAAGCTACCGATTTAATCGGCGGTAAGGTCGATTACGTCGCACGTTTTAATGGTGGTAACAATGCAGGCCACACGGTCGTCGTAGGCGATGAGTCGTACGCATTGCACTTACTCCCATCGGGCATTGTAAACTCAAACGTCACACCTGTTATCGGCAACGGTGTTGTGGTCGATCCTGAAGTGCTGCTCGAAGAAATTGAAGGTTTGGAGGCTCGCGGAGTTGATTGCTCCAAGCTGCTGCTTTCTGATTCGGCACATATTATCGCTCCATATCATCGCGTTATCGATAAGGTAACCGAACGTTATGCTGGAAAGCGCAAGATTGGTACGACCGGTCGCGGTATCGGACCAGCGTATGCGGATAAGATTAACCGTATCGGCATTCGCGTTCATGATTTGTATAACCCAGAAGTATTGCGCGACAAGGTCGAGGCATCTTTGCATCAGAAGAATCAGATGCTGGTCAAGCTCTACAATCAGCGCGCTATCGACATCGAGGAGACTGTCGAATACTTGATTGACTTGGGTGAAAAGATCCGCAAGTATGTAGCAAATACTGGTCTTGTGCTCAACCAAGCACTCGATCGTGGGGAAGTAGTTCTTTTCGAAGGCGGCCAGGCAACCATGCTGGACGTCGATCATGGAACCTATCCATACGTGACATCCTCGAACCCAACTGCTGGTGGTGCATGCACAGGAACAGGCGTTGGCCCAACGAAGATTTCTCGCGTTATCGGTGTTTCCAAGGCATACGTCACTCGCGTTGGCGAAGGTCCATTCCCAACCGAACTCGATAATGAAGACGGCGAATGGTTGCGCGCACAGGGTCATGAATTCGGTGTAACTACCGGACGCCCTCGTCGTTGCGGTTGGTTCGACTCTGTGGTTAACCGTTACGCTGTCCAGACAAACGGTTTAACGGATATCGTGCTGACCAAGCTTGACGTGTTGACTGGTTTGAAGACCATCCCCATTTGCGTGGCATACGATGTAGAAAATGCTGACGGAACGCATACTCGTTACGATGAGATGCCAACGGATCAGGAAGCTTTTGCTCGCGCAACGCCAATTTACGAAGAGATGCCAGGCTGGGATGAGGACATTTCCCAGGTTCATCGCTTTG
Organism: uncultured Alloscardovia sp.; assembly: GCA_963543015.1. Classification (GTDB taxonomy): domain Bacteria; phylum Actinomycetota; class Actinomycetes; order Actinomycetales; family Bifidobacteriaceae; genus Alloscardovia. Next base: position 15,137 of record CAUTYZ010000003.1, on the reverse strand, counting down.
AAGATTTGCCAGAAACAACTCAGGTATACGTTCGTCGTTTGGAAGAACTGTCTGGTTGCCGTATTTCTGCTATCGGAACTGGTCCACAGCGCGATCATATTATTTCCATCCACTCCTTGATCGACGAAGACTAGATTTTTCGAATTCTCGCGAAAGTTTCTTTTCTTCTTGAAAGAGAATTGACGAGAATTCAGTCGTGTCAGTCGTGAACGCGCGTAGGAATCTAGCAGGGCAGCAATATGGCAAAACATAGTCAAGGTAGAGAGCGATCCGTGAGGACTTCCGCGTCCTCGCGGTCGTCGCGTTCTGCACGTGCACATTCACAACGAGCACAGTCAGAACGAGCACATTCATCCCATACACAGTCTGCTCATGCACAGTCCGCTCATACGCCGTGGCAGTCTCAGTGCGCATCTGCAGATAGACAGGTGACGAGGTCTCAAGGCAAACCTGTACGTAGTCCACTTACTGATGTGGCTCTCTATATCGTTGTCTTTCTTGGCGGTTCGTTAGGAACGGCTGCACGGTATGCGCTGTCGCAGTCAATGAATTCGTTGCCAGAACTGTACAGCATCCATTGGGGAACTTTGGCTGCGAATATTATTGCGAGTTTTGTTTACGCCTTTTTAACTGCTCTTATCGCAGGTAGCATCGGTGCGAAGTTTGCTCCGGCAGGCGCTCAGCGTGCGGGTGAATTGATATCGCGTGGTCTGGGAATGGGCTTTTGCGGCGGGCTGTCGACTATGTCCACTCTTGCTTTGGAAATTACTGCAGGGCAGATGGGCTGGGTGTATGCAGTGGTTTCTGTCGTTCTCGGCGTGCTCTGCGCATTTTTGGGTGCAGCTCTCGGCCAATCGTTGACGAAGTCCACACGTTCGGGCGTATCGCGCGGTCGTCATGGCGGTGCTGCAGGTGCGGAGAACCATTCTGCTGGAAGGCATACAGGTGTAAGGAGGCGTGAACCGTGAATCTCGTCACTCTGATCACCATAAGCGTATGCGGAGGATTGGGAGCTGTTCTTCGTTTCGTTCTCGACACGTCTATTAAACGCGCTATTTCTCGCATGAGCCCGACGATCTTCCCATGGTCAACATTACTTATTAATTCTCTTGCCGTCATTCTTTTTGCAGCAGCATTAGTGTATGTACGCGATGTAAACGCACAGATTTATGCGCTTGCTACGACAGGTTTCTTAGGCGGATTTTCGACCTTCTCGACCGCAATGAACGAAATTATTACACTTGCGCGAGGAAAGCATTGGGGAGAATTCTTCGTCTACCTTCTCGTTGCTGTGGGAATTCCTGTACTCGTTATGCTGGCAGCGCTGATGTTCTTTGTATCGCTGCATCTGTAATGTGCGTTAATTTTAATACGCTGGCGAGCAGAGCGCGCTTAATTCCTCGCGTGCAGTTTGCTGATTTTGTCCGCGGAAAATGACAACGAGACCATCTCCAGGATGGATAACTGTGCTTTCTTGCGGAACGAATTCGCGTCCACGGCGACGAATAGCGATGACGGATGTATCCTCTGGCCAGTCAATTGCTCCTACCGGTCGTCCGATAAGCGTACTTCCTAATTCGACAGGCAGTGACAGAATTCCTGACTGGTTGTCATGCTGAGAATTTTCATGCGCAGAATCAGCGGTATTTTTTGCCAGATAACGGTCAAGCAATTCATGATAAATCGGCTTAATATGCAAAATATCCGATACTAAGAAAGCAATTAACGTCACCGCCGCTACAGGGAACATATGAACCAGTGATCCTGTCATTTCAATGACCAGAAGCATGGATGTAATTGGCGCTTTAACGGACGAGGCAAGAGCTCCAGCCATGGCAAGTACGGTGAAAGTTGCAACAAAACGAGGTGAAAGCGAAAAATCTCCAAAGTTAAATAGTCCAAGAATTCTCGCAAAAAGACTTCCCGCTACCGCACCGATAGTCAAAATGGGAAGGAAAATTCCACCCGGGACGCCGCTTCCAAAACTCGTGGACGTAAAAAGCATCTTAACAACGAGCAAAGCAGCAAGTATGAGAATCGGCCCACTGGCTCGTTCGGCATAACTGATAAGGTTTGCGCCACCGCCGAGAGCCAGCGGGAATGCGAGTCCTACAGGAAGGGCAAGCCCCAGTGCGATGAGTATTCGCCACATGCTTGGAATGCGATTGTAGAGCGTTTGCATGCCCAGAAGCATTCGGTTAATTGCCGCACCTGTCAGACCGCTGATAATTCCAAGAGGTATCAGCCAGATGTACGTATGCAAATCAAGCTGCTCGACATTCGCGAATTGTAAAACAGGCGTAAAGCCAAGGAAAATCTTGGATACGAGATCTGCAGTCAGAGCGGCTGTGGTTGCTGTGAAAAGAACGGTCGGATTAAAACTTTTATAGACCTCTTCAAGAGCAAACATCATGCCGGATAACGGCGCGCTAAAAGCTGCAGACAAGCCAGCAGCTGCACCTGCTGCGACAAAATTATCCTTCTCGACTTTATTACGCCCCATGCGAGAGCTCACACCAGCAGCACTTGCTGCTCCGATTTGAATAGAAGGGCCTTCGCGTCCAAGGCTCATTCCAAAGAATCCGCACACAATGCCAGCAGTAAAACGGACAACGAGCACTGACCACCAGCGCATTTTCAAACCGAGAAGAAGCACACCCTCCACTTGAGGAATTCCCGAACCAGACGCCATCGGCTCCCATGCAATCAGACGGGAAATCATCCAAGCAGCAGCAATCGCGGCAAGAATCCACGCGATAATTGACCACGGATGCGCTCCTAGGTATGCGTAAAGACTGACCGCCCAAGAATTTCCGTACGCGATAGCAGCCCTGTATGCCACGACCAGCAATCCAGCAGCAATTCCGCATACAATTCCTCGTGCTGCGATAGACCACTGACGGCGAGAAGACCCGGAAAGAATTTCCTGAATATTCGTTCGATAATCTGAAAAATGCGAAGCTCTCATTGCTCGCGAATGATCCATCTGTGCATCTGACGAATTCTCAGAAAGTGAGGAACTGCCTGACTCAAGGTCAAAAGCTTGAGCATCATCATCGACAAGTGCGGATGCATCAAACACTCGGGAAGCATGGTTTCGGGAGGCATGCGTGTGCTGCGTGCGGGCTTTCGAAGAACGTTGATGTTCCCGAGAATTTTTCATCATGCCACCTTGCTGATTCTCGTCGTGCTGACTGTGTTTTTCCTCTTCTTTATACTACACATGTCAGAACGCGCGAAACGGTGAGATAGCATGCTTTTATAAGCGATGGGTGGTTAAATATCCGGCTTAATTTTTGCAATGTGGGATATTAATGTGGGATATTGACGTATCGTCGTCAGCGTCTGTATGCCCCAATCGACTACACTGTGAGGAAGAATGATAGTCACATATCGTCCTTACTGAGACACATCAGTGCCAGCTGGTGCTTGTCGGATGTGCCTAGCGAGGACGACATTCAGGTTGGAGGTATCGCCAATGACGCCGGAAGAAGTGCGCGCTTATATCGACCGCGACCACGTGAAGGATATCGAGACGGCAGCAGAGCGCCTCGCTAGTGTTGCCCGTCATACACAGCTCGAAGAATCGCCAATTCTGTCGGAGCGTACAGGTGCTCGAGTGCTTCTCAAGCCTGAAAATTTGCAGAAGACAGGGTCATTCAAGCTTCGTGGAGCATATAACAAAATTGCCTCTTTGACTCAGGACGAGCTTGATCGAGGAATTGTTACCGCATCTGCAGGAAACCACGCACAAGGTGTTGCATATGCAGCACGCGAGCGTGGAGCACAGGCGACGATTGTTATGCCTCGTAGCACCCCACCTATTAAAGTCGATGCAACGCGTGCATTGGGCGCACAGGTTGCGTTGGTGGGAGATGTATTCGACGAGTCGAGTGCTCATGCTGCAAAGTTGTCGCAGGAGCAGGGGCTGATTTTCGTTCATCCGTTCAATGATTACGAGGTCCTGACTGGACAGGGAACAATTGCCCTCGAAATTTTGCAGGACTGCCCAGAGGTAACGGATATCCTCGTTCCACTTGGTGGTGGTGGTTTGGGAGCTGGCGTAGCTATGGCCGTGAAAGCCTTCGCTCCTCATGTCCGTGTAATCGGTGTGACTCCAGAAGGATCACAAGCATTTAAGCAGTCCTTCACATCGGGCGATCATACAGTTCATCCTGCAGCTCAGGTCAATACTGCGGCAGAAGGTGTGGCTGTCAAGCAGCCTGGTGACTTGACCTTCGCATTGCTGGAGCAGTATCTCGATGGGTTTGTCACAGTTACCGAACGTGATATTGCGGAGATGATTCTGCTCATGCTCGAAAAGCATAAGCTCGTCGTTGAGGCAGCAGGAGCTGTTTCGCTGGCTGCGCTGAACGAGCTGGATAAGGTTCGCTCGGTCAGTTCTTTGGAAAATGACGGCGATGAAGCTCAGCTTTTGGGCGTTCCTCCTATGAAAAATCGCGTCATCGTATCTATTCTCTCGGGCGGAAATATTGACACCGTTACTATGGGTGCAGTTATCCAGCGCGGTATGATCACACGCGGTCGCATTATGCAGTTTGGTGTCGAGCTTCCAGATACGCCAGGTCAGTTGGCGTTAATTGCACAAATTCTTGCTGACTTGCGCGCAAACGTTATCGAGCTGAACCATGACCAGTTCAAGGCACAGTCGCATTACACGAATACTGTGCTGCTCGAAGTGACTGTAGAAACCAACGGCCCTGAGCATATCCAGCAAGTTTTGGATGCTCTGCAAGCAAAGGGATTCCGCATTAACCGCGTCTATTAATCAGACTTAGTGAGGAATCGAACTTAGCTCGGCTCGTGTCACCCGCGTTGTATCGCATCGCGCACGAGCTGTGGAAGAACCTCTTCAATCGGCTCGCGAATGATATCGTCATCGTTTGCGAGCCCATCCATATCGGTTGGCTGTGCATTAATAATGCGAATTCTTCTGTCATAGCGCGCTGCAAAAGGAATCAAAGAAGCTGCGGGATATACTTCAAGACTTGAACCGACGACCCATAATTCAGACGCGTTGAGAATTCCCTGTGCGCCTTTATCCAACGCGCCTTCTGGAAGTTGCTCTCCAAAATAGGTGACATCCGTTTTAAGAATTCCTCCACATACTAAGCAGTGAGGGTCAGGAGTATCATCCAAGGCATCCATAATGTCTGATGTACGATACTTCTTTCCACAATCCAAGCAATGCGACGTGGCAATGGTACCGTGCAAGTTCGTAATTTTTTCGGCAGAATTTCCCGCGCGTTCATGCAATCCATCAAAATTTTGAGTAGCGATAATGCTGAGCAATCCCGCTTTCTCTAACTCCACAAGAGCATAATGTGCAGGCCCTGGCTGTGCTTTCCACACGGCTGATTCCTTCTGCCAACGCCACGAATACTCACGGGCAGCGCGATCATGGATAAAAAGATCGTAATCGTACACATTCGCCTGCTCAGGATGTTTCGTCCAGACACCGTCGGGTCCGCGAAAATCAGGAATACCGACAGAAGTGGAAATACCTGCACCTGTAAAAACTGCGATACTCATCAGCACACCTTCATTCACCTGAGAATTGTCACAACGATTGAGACATGATATGAGGATATTGTACCGCGATACGCTCGGTTGATGAATGGTAAGGAACGAGGATAAGCAGACGGCACATGCTCGACACAGAGGAGAAGTGAGAAGCCTGACCGCCGAGACGTGCTCATGCTTGACAGGTGTGTGTTCTTCCCGTACGATTCAAAGTGACGTTGACGTCAATTCCATTTACGGTAGAAAGTACATTATGGTCACCGCACCATCTAGCACCACAGCTAGGACGTGGATGAATCGTTTCGTGGCAATAAGCTGCGCGTTTGTTACTGCATGCGCGCTCGCACTGACAGGGCAGCCTGCATCAGCAAGCGTTTCCGATAATTCGCCACATGTCATCCAATCAGGCACAGTCCGCGTTTTTAATTCAACAAGTCCTCGCGATATTGCTGAGGATGCTTCATACACCTTAGACGTAGCAGATGAACAATCATCCTACTCGCCTGAGGCTGCTTTGATTCGTGTCGCTGAATCAAGCAAAACAACGAATCATCAAGACAATGAGGATATACCTGAAGGGTATGATTCTTCAGCGTCCGGTCTTGATCTCCAGTGGGATACCACATCGAGCCAGTATGCAAAAAATATGCTGAAGCTCTCTTTCTCGGGTCCTGCTGACTCTCGCGTGTATATGTATGCGCATAAGAATAATTCTGCTGAGTCGTTGCTCGACGATGATGAAGGCTATGAAATAAGCTCTACGGGTTCGTGGCTTGTCCAAGAGGGGCAGCAGAAGCGTTCCATGACGTGGGTCTTTACGAAGCCAGGAGATTACACATTTTCCGTACGCTCTGTTGCTGAAAGTGATCAGGGTGTGTATTCCAATGCGAAGAACTATACCTATCACGTGAAAGTTGGAGGTGGAGCGCAATCGGGAGCATCGAGTTCATCCTCGAATTCATCCTCGAATTCGGCTGCGAATTCGTCGAGCTCGTCGTCTTCCTCATCTTCATCTTCCTCGGCAGGTGATGAGCCCGGACCGGCGGATTCGGACAGTTCCGACAGCTCACATTCGTCATCGGATACTCATAATTCCGAGAATTCTCAGTCATTTACAGGCGATACTCCAAGCCAGAAAGCTCCGGAGAATCATCCACTCGATCCTGTTACTGGTAAAGAACTTCTTTTCCGTACCCACGTTGATGCTGCTCACGTGTACTGGGATAAAGACTCTCAGAAACTTGCAGTAGGAGTTATCGACGGTTCGACTCTTCGCCCTGCCCATAAAGTGGCTGTACGTTTAGGCCCAGATGCTGATGAGCGTACCGGTCGTGAAGTGTCACGTATTAAGCTTCCATCAAGTCAGGCGTTGTCCTTCTTGAGCAAACCAGGAGATGTACTGTGGAATGCGCCTGGCCAGTGGTATCAAGGTCACCATCCCGTATGGGCTGGAGTGGGCGCTGGAAAAATGCCAGAAACAGTGAATCCATATTCCTTAACTCTGAAACTTGCTCGCGTGGATGGTCCAGGCTGGGTCAGCGTCTGGCGAAGCGGTAGAGATTTCGTTGCCCAAGATCTTGATTCGCGCAATCCTGACAAGCTGACGATGCCTCTCGTAGCAGGTGGACATGGCCACTATAATTGGTCGTTCTCCAAGCCGGGCCGCTATGTGATGACATGGGTTGCTACTGGAAAATTGCGCAGTGGCGAGAGTCTTCAATCCGAAGAATTTACCGTGGACTGGCTCGTTGGTCAGGATACGGATGTGAGCCTTCCTCATGGATTTACGCCTTCTGCTCATATCGAAACGCCAGCAGAAAAATTCACAGATGCCGAGTCCAAAAGCGATTTTGGCGGTGACGATTCTGATTCTGCAGACGATCAGGAAGAGCCAGAATTACCAGAAGTCCATTCATGCCTTGTTCCAGGGCACTATGATCTGATGGCAACTCACGATGAGCGCAATGGACGTTTGCGTATGACCCTTGCCGATGATTCTGGCACAGAGCGCGTGTATCACGACAGCTACACGGCAGTTATCCCTGTTCCTGATTTTGCAGCCACTCGTTTGACAGATAAATCTCCAGCGGTTCTCAAGAAATTGGGTGCGCGTGGAAGCCGCGTATGGACGTTGCCAGAAATCCAAGATAAGGATTTGGGCTGGTTCGGCATGAATACGCAGCAATTGGATTACACAAAGATTTTGAATCCGGGCATTAAAGCGGAAATTTCTGATTTTGAAGGCCCAGGACGCATGATGATGTGGGATTCCAATGCAATTGACGGCTCGCATGTCTTGCTGGATACGAAGAATCTTGATGCATCCATGTTCTTCGAAACGGCTACGCATCGTCATCTGGCGACGAGCTTTACTCAGCCTGGCTTGCATAAGGCGAGTTATTCGTACGATGTAACGTACACCAAGCAGTCGGGATATTGGAGTTTTGCGTACGACTACTACGACGTCTACTATGCAGTCGGTGATGCGGCAATTAAGAAGGCGTGTGGTGAGGAATTCTACGCAAAGTATGGCATGCGCCACGAAGATGCAGACTCCGCGCATCATAACGAATCGAATCACGGGGATCACGGCGATAAGGGTGATAAGGGTGATAGCAATGGCAAGTCTGATACATCGGATTCTGCCCATGCTGATTCGGCACAATTGTCACGCAAAAACTTTGCTGTGACCCTCGACCACGGACATGCGGATATTTTCCATCTGAGTGTGGGAGTCAATGGACAATTGCAACTCGCACTTGCTGAAGATGTCACCGCGAAGAACGGCGCGGGAATGCATACATTGCATAATCCTGCTGACGTCTTATTGAAGGTCAAGAAGAGTGCATATTTTGCACGGCTGCCTCAATCACTTGCCGATATCGTTGGCTCGCGTTCCGCGTATGTGCTTCCACAAACTCAAAATCCGCAGCTATTATGGCCGGGTTGGGATACTCAAGACATTAAGTCTGCGGGCTTTGAGGGGTCGAGCTTCGACATTTCGTATCATGCTCCTCAGGGCGGTCGTATCGCTTTGTGGGTTCAGGATGCTTTTGCTGGACCTCAGTCGAAACTTGCGGATAAGGCGTTCATCCTTAATCCGCATGGCTCGACCCTCGTTCAGCCATATCCAGCTCATGCACATGCAAACTGGGCTTTTACGAAACCGGGACGATATGTGCTGGCAGTTAAAGCACGTGTCTACAACAATGATCGCGCGCAATTGGAAAGCCAAGAACGTACTTATACCTTCGATGTGGGAGAAGAGCAGTCGGATTCGGCTGGTTCTTCCTCTTCTGCTACGTCGTCTTCGCCAGTTTCTGATTCAGCGGCTGCTCCTTTCGAGCATGTTAATTCTGGTGAATGCCGTCCAACGACAGTTGAGCGTGAAGCAACCGCTCAGGAAGCTCGCGCGCTCGCAGGAGCGGGTGAGGGAACGGGAACTCGTCATGCAGGCGGTGCATCGCCAGCTAATTCCGCTCGTACAACGCTCACATTCTCCGTTGGTCCGCAAGCACGCGGTAACGCGGCGCAAGGTCATTTTGACTTGGGTCCGGCAATTGAGGGCAATACTCTCGTCGCCAAGATTAAGGACGACCGAGTCGCGGGTGGCGCATGGGTGAATCCAAGCTCTCTCGTCTTTGCAGTAGGCGATGCGGGAAAGCTGTCTGCTCCATCAAGCCTGTCCTTCGTGACAAATCCGGGACATACTGTGTGGGCGATTCCATCCACGCAGATTGCAGGAGTTCCATGGCTGGGAATGAATTCTCAGCATCCAGAAATTACTGCTCGCACTCGGGCAGGCGTGACCTTTACCCTAGACGGTGTTTCTGGTCCTGGACGGTTTGCTGTATTTAACGCGGGAACTTTTGGTTCAGGTGTGGGATCTCATGTCTTTGACGGACCGGGATCATCCTATACATTGCCAGATCGTACGCATGCTCATCAGACGTGGCTTTTTACCGAGCCTGGCACGTACCATGTCACCCTGACGATGCGCGTGCAGCCAACTTCTGGTGAGCTTCAGGGAAGCGGTTTTGCAGGTGCTGGTCAATCGCGTTTTGCACATATGGAAGTTACAGGGGCGAAGGGTGCTCACGGACGGCCAATTGTTCGTGAAACTGTGGGGCGTCGTGCAGATGGCACAGCCTGTGCCCTTCCTGAAACAGGAAGCGATGTCAACGCCGTCATGCTGGTGCTGGGGATAGCAGCCCTGTGCGGTACAGGATTGACGGTGATGGCGCGTACACATCGTACGGCAGGGTCTGAGCGTCGTGCGTTCGGCGCTTCTTTCACACGGGTAATTCCTGCACAGATAATTTCTACGCCGATAATTCCTGCACGTGCACACCGCGTTCGCTTGAGTAAGGATCGTCAGAGCAAGCACAGTCATGATAAGCACCGTCCTAGCCAGAGCCATCGCCGTGCGTTGACATATGCATGTGCAGCAGTTCTTGCTGTCTCTTTGTGTGTTGTCAGCGCATGCTCATCGCACAGCAGTGCGGGCGGAAATACATATAATTCGAATTCGCGCACCATCAATGTCGTAACGACGACAGGAATTCTCGCGGATTTTGTGCGTAACGTCGCCGGTGAGCATGCCAATGTCAGCCAATTGATTCCACAAGGCGCTGACTCGCATAGCTGGGAACCGTCTCTTCGCGCTATCCGTAATGTCGCGTACGCGGATATCGCTTTTACGAATTATTTGCTCCTAGAGCAGCATTCCTTAATTCGTGCTCTTGATGCGAATTTGCCACAAGATGCGACGTCTGTTTCCCTTGCTGAAGAGGCAACGAAAACAGGTGCTACGATCCTGCCTCTGGTGGAAGATCGCTCGTTGGATACGGTATGGCTGGGAATGCGTGTAGCAGGCACAGGTGAAAAATTTGGTGCATTGCGTTCGTCGCAAATTGATCTGACAGTTACTTCGGTTGACGGTCCGGGAAATGCTGCTGGCTATGTAACGACGACATTTGGTGCACCGGAAATTAGTTTTGCATCCTCGGATGGATTCCGTGCAGCCGATGGGTATGCGGCGGACACAACGACCTTACCTGCTGATGCTCACCAGCACATGAGCTGGGCCTTTACGAAGCCAGGTGTATACACCATTCATATCAAGGCTCAGCTCCGTGTGAGCGATTCGTCGAAGCCTATTAAGCTCGGGGAAAGCGATCTTGTGTGCGCTGTAGGCGTGGATGCGAGCCGTGTGGCGAAGAAGATGAACCGTCACGTTATTTCTTCTGGACATGCTGATGTGACCACGGATCTCAACACAGGCCGCGTAACGCTGATGGTTGATACAAACAAAGATGGCAGCTCTCCTCTTTCTGCTCGTGAAATTGCGGGAGCAGCCAGCGTGCCAGGAATGGCTGCGTACTCTTTGAAAGATGTCCTCGTCGAAGTGCCTACGCGTACGTTGACCCAAGTTCCGGGGCAGACGAATTTTCGTTTTATCGCCAATCCGGGCTCGGATGTGTATATGCTTCCTCAGGCAGTTTTGGGCAAGCACGTTCACGGGGAAATTGACCCTCATTTGTGGCATGACGTTCATAATGCTGCTGCCTATGTCAAGGTCATCCGCGATACGCTCATCGCACGAGATCCTGCAAACGCAGATGATTATCGGACAAACGCGCAGAAATATTTAACTCGGCTTGAGCAACTCGATCAGCAGATGACAGATGTCATTTCTACAATCCCGCCTGAGCGCCGCAAACTGGTAACTACTAATGATGCGTACGGCTATCTTGCAAACGCGTACAAACTGACCGTTGCAGGATTCGTGACGCCGAATGCATCCGCGGAACCGTCGATCACGGATCGCAAAAAATTGACGGCTACGTTGCGAGACCTGCATATTCCGGCAGTTTTTCTCGAGCCACAATTAGCGCGGTCACGCTCAGTTCTCAAAACTGTTGCTGCAGAAAACGGCATTGAAGTGTGCCCGCTGTACGGAGATACTCTCGATTTCAATGCGCCGACGTATATCGACATGATGACGTTCAATGCGCATTCCCTTGCTCAATGTTTAGGTGGCAAGAAGTCATGATTCATTCATATATACAGTCATTGCAATTACTCACACGACGACCAATTGCAGAGGGCGCTCGCCGTCACAAGAGGGGCGTGCATGCTTCTGACATGACAGTACTTCGTCGCTGGAGAAGAATGTATGTGGTTCTTCTGTCGTGCATTCTCAGTTGTGCTCTTCTCTGTGCGCTGGGATATGTCAGCCCAATTGCCCACGCCGATGAGCTTGACCAAACAGTGTCGGAAAACGAAACAATGTCGACCGAGCGAGCAGTTATGGAGACGGGGCATGCGGATATCGGACCGAAAGTCGTTAACGGGGAGTGGAAAATTCTTGCGCGTGATGATTCGGGTGCGACTCCTGTGTGGCGACCTGTAGAAAATGTAGTCTTCAAGGTGTCCGATGCTGCTTTGCTGGATGCGCCAACGGATGGTGATTATACGGAATTTGGCGCAAAGTCGGGTGATAAGTGGTGGGTAATTCCACAAACGCAGAATCCTGACGTTGTGTGGCTGGGATGGAATACCCAAGACCCTGCGGCGAGCAGTCTGATGAATCGTGGCGCGACCATGAGTCTTCAGTCAGATGTGCATCCTGCTGGTGGACAAAGCTGGGTTTTTGTACAAGATGGTACTTTTGGCAAGCCTCGCGTTCTTTTTGATGGAAACAAGACCGGCGCTCAAGATACGTGGTTGGATGTTAATACGCATGTTCACGCCAATTGGGTGTTTACGGCTGCGGGCGTTTACCTCATGCCAGTTAAGTTTTGTGCACAAAAAACTGATACAGCTGACGGTCAGGAGAAATGTGCTCAATCGACTTTGCGCTTTGCTGTCGGAAATTCTACGTCAACGGATGATGCGTTTGCTGCTCAACCGAAAAACAGCATGACAGCGGATATGAAGACAGGGGATACGAAAACATCGGATACGAAGACTGGTAATCGCACTGCGGAAAAGAGCGAGGGGAAGAATTCAGCGGATACTCATGGCAGTGCATCGCAAGTGTCAGGAATGACCCTTCTCGTCATCGGTCTCATCGTCGTAGCAGGAGTGGGGGCAGTTATCTTCCTCATTCGCCGTTCACGCATTATGAGCCGAGAAATTGAGCAAGCGCGTGCAGAAGTTTCGCATGAGGAGGACGTCCATGAATAAGTTCAATCTGGCGACTAGACATCATGCGAGTGCGCGCTTTTTCGAAAATACGAGAGAAAGCGTGAGAGAAATTCTGAAAGAAAAATTGCGCCGTAATAATTCTTACGAGCAGCATCAGAGCGTTGCGGATAATACTGACATTGTGGCAGTAGAATCCGTCGGCAACGGTACAGCAGAAAGTGGCGTAGCAGAAAGTGGCGTAGCTAAAAGTGGTGTAGCGAGAAAATCTCTGGAGCGGGTAAGTAAGCAGATTCATAGTGAGCATGCATATGCTGATCAAGCATCTGATACGCGCACTCACGCTTTGCGCACGCATGCTTTGCACGCGCATGAGCATCGTCATCATGCTCTGGACGTGCGGTGTCTGAACGTTCAGATGAGCGGTCGGCGAATTTTAGATGATGTCAGTCTTTACGTGGATGCGGGTGAATTCGTCGCACTCATTGGTCCTAACGGTGCTGGAAAAACGACTCTTATTCGCTCTATTTTGGGTCTTATCGAGCATAGTGACGCAGGAATTAGTTCTGGTGGAGTCCGCCTGAATCCTCGAACTGTCGGTTACGTTCCTCAACGACATGAATTTGCGTGGGATTTTCCTATTACTGTTCGCGAAACCGTCGTCAGCGGTTTAACAGGCGTTCTCGGTTTTGGGCGTCGTCCAAAGCTGGAACATCAAAAGGCTGTCGAAGAAGCAATGAAACGAGCAGATGTTGCGCATCTAGCGAATCGTCCTATCGGAGAGCTCTCCGGTGGTCAGCGTCAGCGCGTTCTTGTCGCGCGTGCTTTAGTTTTGAAGCCATCTATTCTTTTGCTAGACGAACCTTTTACAGGTTTGGACATGCCTACTCAAGAGATGCTGAATGATCTTTTCCACACCTTGGCGCAAGAAGGACATGCAGTATTAATGACAACGCATGATCTTATTTCCGCGCTCGATCAGTGCGACCGCTTGTATCTCATTAATCAAACGGTTCAAGCAAGCGGAACGCGTGACGATCTTGTGGATGCTCAGGTGTGGATTAATACTTTCCGCATTCGCGAAACGAATCCTTTGCTCGCAGCTTTAGGAGTGCACACCAGAGCACATGAGAGCGACTGCGGCGAAAATAACAACGAGCTATACGAGCAGAACGAGCAGCACAAGTATCACAGCGAAAATTACGGAGAAAATTACAACGAGCAGGAGGGACACCACTAACATGCTGACTTTTTCAGAATTCATCACCGACTTTTGCAATCCAGTATTGTCCTTTTTGCCTCGTGCGCTTCTCGTTGCTACGGTGAGCGCATTCGTGTGCGCAATTGTCGGCTCACACGTCGTGCTACGCGGAATGGCATTTATCGGAGATGCTGTAGCCCATGCGGTTTTCCCAGGCTTGGCAATTGCGTTCGTTATGGGTGGTTCACTTGTGCTGGGCGGCGCGGTGGCTGGAATAGCAACGGCTATCCTCGTTGCTCTGTTATCGCAAAATAGGCGTCTGAAGGAAGACTCGGTTATCGGCGTGCTTTTCGTGGGGGCATTTGCCGTCGGTGTCATTATTATTTCTCGCGCTGCTGGATATGCGGGCTCGCTCCAGGATTTTCTGTTTGGATCTATTACGGGCGTTCCTACAGAAGATATTCCTGTGCTGCTCGTCGGGTCCCTGCTTGTCGTAGGAATTATTGCTTTCTTCAATAAAGAATTAGTCGCCGTTTCTGTCGACCGTGAAACCGCTCGAGCTCAGGGTATCCCCGTTCTCGTCATGGATATCGTATTGTACGTAGCAGTATCGCTTGCCGTCGTTATTTCTGTGCAAACAATTGGTAACGTTCTTATCCTCGCTCTGCTCGTTACTCCAGCGGCAACTGCAAGACTTTTAGTAGAACGTTTATCGCACATGATGATAGTATCTGCGGCAATTTCCATCATCGGAAGTTTCGTAGGTATATATTTGTCTTGGTCGCTTGATTTGCCTGCGGGCGCGACAATTGTCTGCGTGCTTACAGCAGTATTTGTGTGTGTATGGATTGCTGCACCGAAACATGGCATTCTTGCAAAATATCTTGTGAATGCGCGAACAGGAAAAAGTGTCATGAGATAAATGGTCGGGTTAGCGGGATTTGAACCCGCGGCCTCTTCGTCCCGAACGAAGCGCGCTACCAAACTGCGCTATAACCCGATGAAAGCGAATCATCAATACAGAGGTGCACTAACGTTAGATAGTGTACCTCTCTTTTATAATTTAGGAAAAGAGGGAGCGGTTCGCTATCTCAAAATCGCTGTTTGTGTGTGCGACACGCGGGTGGTTGTGTTTTGGGTGTGTGTGGTGTATTGTTTTTATTCGCTGCCTGATACGGCATGAATCATTTTTTCTTTTTGTTTGGTTGTGGTTTGTGTGTGTTTGTGTTGTGGTGGTTTGAGA
>CAUTYZ010000002.1:0-229966 GCA_963543015.1 uncultured Alloscardovia sp. | reverse complement strand
GCCTGAACATCAGCGACTACGGAATCCCAAGACTTGATGAATGCTGCAACACCATCAGCCTCGAGCTTGTCGGTAACCTGCTTGATATCGATGCCGAGCTCAGCAAGCTTGTCCATAACTGCATGAGACTCTTCGTAGGTGCCCTTGATGGAAGGTGCGCCGTTGCCCTGCTCTGCGAGAGCATCGAGGGTCTTCTCAGGCATGGTGTTAACAACGTCTTCAGCAACCAATTCATCGACATACTTAGATGGGGAGTATGCAGGATTCTTGGTACCGGTGGAAGCCCACAATGGACGCTGACGCTTTGCACCAGCAGCTTCGAGCTCAGCCCATGCTGGATCGTTAGCGAACTTGTTTTCGAAGAGTTCATAAGCGATGCGTGCGTTTGCTACTGCAGCCTTACCTTCGAGAGCCTTAGCTTCTTCAGAGCCGTTCTCTTCGAGGAGCTTGTCTACAGCGGAATCAACGCGGGATACGAAGAAGGAAGCTACGGAAGCGATCTTGGTGAGATCGTGACCGTTTGCATGTGCCTGCTTGATACCTTCGATGTAAGCGTCAATTACCTGCTCGTAACGTTCGATGGAGAAGATCAAAGTTACGTTTACAGAGATACCCTTAGCAAGGGTAGCGGTGATTGCTGGCAAACCTTCGAGGGTCGCAGGAATCTTGATCATTGCGTTTGGACGGTTTACCTTTTCCCAAAGTTCAACTGCTTGCTTCTCGGTGTTCTCAGTGTCGTGAGCGAGGCGTGGGTCAACTTCGATGGAAACGCGACCGTTAACGAAATCGGTAGCTTCTGCAATCTCGCGGAAGATATCGGTTGCGTTACGAACGTCGGTGGTGGTGAGCTCGCGAATTGCGGTCTCTACGTCAACCTTGCCGAGCTCCTTGAGTTGTGCATCGTATGGGCCTACCTGGCTCAAAGCCTTCTGGAAGATAGAAGGATTGGTGGTAACGCCTACAACGTTCTTGTGTGCAATGAGATCCTGCAAAGAGCCGGATTCAATGCGGGTACGGCTCAAATCATCGAGCCAGATAGAAACACCAGAGTCGCTGGTCTTCTGTGTATGCACATTCTGTGTCATGAGTTTTTCCCCTTATTGTGGAATTTTTAAGCGGGACGAATTGCCGTAATTGCCGTTTTGAGAATTGCACCTGTAAGCGCGCAAAACCCGCACGAAGACATCGTCCCAAAATCTGTGGTGCGATTCATCCGAATACACGAAAGTCGAGTTACACGTTAGAAACGCGATGTAAACGCGACAAATACTCGCTCTGTTCCCCGAAAGAAACGTATGTACTCGGATGAATCACTTTTACGAATAACCGTAAGTTATGCGCGTGCAGCTGCTTCGATAGAAGCCTTAGCTTCTTCTACAACGTGCTCTGGAGTAATTCCGAGAGCAACCATGTTCTCAGCGCCGCCCCCCTGGAGACCGAAGGACTCGATAGAAACAGCCTTACCATAAGAGCCGAGGTACTTGTACCAAGACAAAGCAAGACCTGCTTCAACGGAAACGCGAGCCTTAACAGCAGATGGAAGTACAGATTCCTTGTACTCTTCAGACTGCTGCTCGAACCATTCCATAGATGGAACAGAAACAACGCGTGCCTTGATGCCTTCAGCAGCTAAAGTCTTAGCAGCTTCAACAGCGTGCTGAACTTCAGAACCGGAGCCCATGAGGATGACGTCTGGAGTGCCCTCAGTGTCTACGAGAACGTAAGCACCACGCTTGACGCCTTCCTTTGCCTTAGCGATTGTTTCTGGCAAAGTTGGAACATTCTGACGGGTAAGAATCATTGCAACTGGAGCGGTAGATTCGCGCTCGAAGTTGTAACGGTAAGCTTCTGCAGTTTCGAACTCATCAGCTGGACGTACAACTTCCAAATTAGGAATTGCACGCATAGAAGCGAGGTTCTCAACTGGCTGGTGGGTAGGGCCATCTTCACCAACAGCTACGGAATCATGAGTCCATACGTAGAGGTTAGGAATGTTCATCAATGCAGCGAGACGAACGGTTGGGCGCTCGTAATCGGAGAACATGAAGAAGGTTCCGTTGAATGGGCGAGTGTGAGAACCAAGGATAATACCGTTGGTAATTGCACCCATTGCGAGTTCGCGTACACCGAAGTGGAGAACGCGTCCGCCCTCAGAAACGTTTGGCCAGGTCTTGGTTGCGTATTCTGCTGGGAGGAAGGAAGGAGCACCCTTAATTGTGGTGTTGTTCGAACCACCCAAATCAGCAGAACCACCCCAAAGCTCAGGCATAACTGCTGCGATTGCGTTGATTGCAGCGCCAGAAGCCTTACGAGTTGCTACAGAAGCGCCTGCAGAAATACCTGCTTCGAGCTCGTCGATAGCCTTGTCGAAGTCAGCTGGGATTTCACCTGCTGCGATGCGATCGAAGAGAGCTGCCTTGTCAGGATTCGTTGCACGCCATGCGTCAAAGTCAGCATCCCACTGCTTGTGAGCTTCAGCACCGCGCTCTGCTACCTTACGAGCGTGAGCAAGTGCTTCTTCATCAACTGGGAATGCAACTTCAGGATCGAAGCCAAGAACTTCCTTAAGTCCTGCTACAGCTTCAGCGCCGAGCTTAGAACCGTGAGAAGATTCATCATTGGTCTTGCCTGGGGTTGGCCAAGCAATCAAAGTATCAACCTTGATGAAGTGTGGACGATCGGTTACTTCTTCAGCCTTGTGCAATGCTGCGGCAAGAGCTTCAGTGTCTTCCTTATAAGAACCGTCAGGCTGGATGAAGGAAACTTCATCAGTGTACCAGCCCTGAGCCTCGAAGCGCTTCAAGATATCCTCAGAGAAGGTGAGCTTAGTGTCACCTTCAATCTGGATGTGGTTTGCGTCGAAGATAACAGTCAAATTGCCGAGCTTCTGACCACCTGCGATAGAAGCTGCTTCAGCAGAAATACCTTCCTCAACGTCACCTTCACCGCAGATAACCCATACCTTGTGATCGAATGGGGAAGCACCTGCTGGAGCCTGTGGATCGAGGAGATTGCGCTGATAACGCTGGCCCATTGCAAAACCAACTGCAGAAGCAAGACCCTGGCCGAGTGGACCAGTTGTCATTTCAATTCCTGGAGTCAAACCATACTCTGGGTGACCTGGAGTGCGAGTTCCCATAGTACGGAACTTCTTCAAATCATCGAGAGTCAAGTCATAGCCAGAGAAGTACAACTGTACATACTGAGTCAAAGAAGCGTGACCACCAGAGAGAATGAAGCGATCGCGACCTTCCCAGTTTGGATCCTGCGGATCATGCTTAATGAAATGCTGATAAAGGGTATATGCAATTGGTGCAAGAGAAACAGGTGAACCTGGATGACCAGAGCCAGCCTTTTCTACTGCATCTGCCGAAAGAACCTTAGCGAGCTTTACTGCGCGCTCATCAAGTTCTGTCCATGTGAAATCGGACATGTAGACCAACTTTCCTTCTAATAGGTAAAAGTAACGTGACGCTCACCGTAGTGCGCACCGCCACCCATTTACGTAAATTCATCTTAATAAAGTATGAAGACCTTTAACGCCTTGATTTTGCACAGGTGTGCCGAGTTTATTTCGGCATTCCCGCGAACATACTTCAGACAGTGCATACTCAATTCATCCATCAGCGCATAAGTTTTCGTATATTTTGCACTTTCTGTCATGGAACCGCCATGCTCGTGAGAATACGTAGATGAAACGTTCATTCCCAGCGATAATTTTTTGCGCGCGGTCATTGAAAAGTGGTTAAATATTCCTTAGTAAATTACCACAAGTGGTGGGTGACAAGAATTGGGTACACAATTATTCATTGAATTAAAAGGGAATTATGGCAGACTATTACGAGACTTTAGGCGTTTCTCGCGATGCTTCTGACGACGATATTAAGAAGGCGTATCGCAAATTAAGCCGCAAATATCACCCCGATATTGCAGGGCCAGAATTTGAGGACAAATTCAAGGAAGTCAATACGGCATATGAAGTCCTCAGCGACAGCCAAAAGCGTGCCATGTATGATCAGGGCGTTGACCCATTAGCACCTGGTTCAGGCGCGGGCGGATATGGAGCTGCTGGTGATTTCGGTGACATCTTCAATACCTTCTTCGGAGGCGGTTTTGGAGATGCGTTTGGCACAGGCCACGGTCCAATTCCTCGTACACAGCCTGGTCGAGATTCGTTGAAGAGTATCGACATTGATCTGAAAACTGCTGTTTTTGGCGGAAAAGAAACATTTGACGTGTCCATGTATGCTGTGTGTGATGCGTGTTCAGGAAGCGGAAGCGCTGATGGTAAGGATCCAATTACCTGTCCTGATTGCCATGGGAGCGGTTCTGTTCAACGTGTCGTACGCACAATGCTTGGTCAGATGGTTTCTTCGCAACCATGTGAACGCTGTGAAGGTCATGGCACTATTATCGAAGATCCATGCGCATCATGCTTGGGACAAGGTCGCGTCCGAAAGCAGAGGACAATTACCGTAGCTGTTCCTGCAGGAATTCAGGATGGAACTCGACTTCGCTTGACTGGTCAAGGTGAAGTAGGTGGGGGCGGTGGTCCAGCTGGAGACTTGTATGTCGATATCACGATTCGACCAGACGATACATTTACACGTGATGGCAATGATTTGCATTGCTGGATTCGCATTCCGATGACATGGGCCGTGCTGGGACATCACACGACAATTGACACATTTGATGGCAATCAAGAGCTGTCTATTCCTGCGGGTTCACAGCCTGAAGATACCATCACCTTAGATAATCTTGGCGTTACTCTTCTTAATCGCAATGAGCGAGGAAAACTTATCGTCCACGTAGATATTAGTATTCCAAAGAAGCTCAGCAACCAGGAAAAGAAGCTTATCAGTGAATTTGAGGGCTTAAATAAGGAATCTCAGATTTCAGACAAGCCGGAACAATCTGCAAAATCTATTAAGCAGAATCGCGGATTCTTCGAGAAGCTGCGTCACGCATTCTCGTAAAAAACACGAGCTCAACGCTGAAGACTAGCCAAAACTCAGGTAAGTTTCTGAGACCTCATTCAGCGTACATTAGTGAGGCATGACATCAACTATGGAGGAGCGCTAATAATTCTTAATTCTCGCGTTTCTCCACTGACTTACACTGATTACACTGAATTGGTGCGATTTATAAAGCCGAACACAATCCCATATAACAGAGAACATATAAACAGATAAGAAGAGAAAATTCATTATGGAAGAAGCCGTCATCGGACAGACAGAACATAACGAACCCGCCAATCACACGGAACATAAAAGAGTTGAATTTACCGAGCTCTTCTATGACCTTGTTTTCGTGTTCGCCATTTCGAAGATGACCGCAGTCATCCATCATTTGCACCACGGAATCGTGAGCGTTCCTCAACTTTTTGCGTTCACGATTAGCATTCTCGTTTT
The DNA here is from genome assembly GCA_963543015.1 of uncultured Alloscardovia sp. Classification (GTDB taxonomy): domain Bacteria; phylum Actinomycetota; class Actinomycetes; order Actinomycetales; family Bifidobacteriaceae; genus Alloscardovia. The sequence goes on along the minus strand of CAUTYZ010000002.1, from coordinate 224,555 downwards.
GGTCAGTACGTGGACTATTCAGACGTTCTTCACGAATCGTTATGGTCGAAATTCTGCCTTGAACATCGCTGTTATGTTTGTCGATATGGCGACTTTACTGCTTATTTCGAATATGATTTCTACAGAGTGGCAGAATAATTTCCGCTATTTCGCGGTGACGCTTTTCGTTTTGGCTTTGACGCAATTTATTCAATTTGTCGTGGAATATAAAGCACGCGAGCATACTGACGCCGAAAATAAACTGATTCGCGGTATGAGTTTGATCACCGGTATTCGCGTCCTTACCAGTGGCCTTGCGGCTGTACTTCCTGTCGTTCCAGGCGTTGTTGTTTTCTTGATTGGTTTAATCGCAAGTATCGTGACACCTTTTAATGTGCGCTTCGACGAGATGCGCAAAATTGTGAATATTCCTCACATCATTGAGCGTGTATCCTTGCTCGTTATTATTACTTTTGGCGAGATGATTATGGGTATCGTCCCGTTCTTCACACCAGAATCGTTTACTTTCGATTCGGTATGCTATTTCATTATTATCGCGCTGCTCTTCTTGTACTATTTTGGCGAATATGACCACGCGATTGATGAATCCTTAACTGTTACCGAATCGCGATTGTTCTACACTCACTATCTTGTTCTGTTCGGCTTGAGCATGGTGACCGTTTCCTTCACCTTCTTAAACGAGCCTGAAGCGAATCATCTCTTCGTTGATCTCTTCCTTTATATAGGATTGTTGCTCATCTTCTTAGGAGTTCTGCTCAACGCTCGCTATAACAAAGAATCCATGAAGTTTACGAAAACGTATTATGCACTGTTGGCTGCGTTCTTCGTTGTCGGTTTTGCATCGTGCATCTTCTTTGCGTCCAATTTCAACGTTGTAACGTACATTACAACCGCGATGCTGTTTGCAATTGTCGCGCACTTTACCATTTTCTATTTCTCTCGTGTGAGGAATAATCCAGAACTTCAGGAGCTCTCGTTGTTCTAAGCTTGAATTTATAAAAAATAAAGGTGGTCATCAGAGCAATTTCTGATGACCACCTTCGTCGTAGAGAAAATTATCGGAGATTTTCTAACAACTCACGACACATTGAGCGATACTGGCTCACATACCCACCACCGAAGAATACGCAATGACCAGCAATAGGGTAGAGCTGCCACAAAGTACGCCGGTCCTCAAAGCCACGCTTTAATGGATGGACAGTTTGGTATCCGCGAAGAATGTCACTCATAAAACTCATACCAAATAAAGACAGCATGGATAAATCTTCTTCACGATGACCACCGTGAGCTGCAGGGTCAATAAGTACTGCTTCGACATCATCGAGCTCACTACCATCTGGGGCTGTGCGAGTCCACATCACGTTTCCACTCCACAGATCACCGTGGACACGAGCAGGCTTATCTTCTGCTGCCGCACCCATCAGCTCGGAAAGGGCATCGCACACATCGTGAGTAAGTTCTACGTCAGCGTGAGTGAGTAAACCACGATGAACGCCAAGATTTACCATAGGAAGTAAACGTCCTTGTGCATAATAATCCACTGCACTATCCCACTGGCCACGATCCATAATGACAGGATCTTGCAGTGGTCCGAAATAGCAGTTGCCCTCGTAATCCGCAGGAGCTTCACCGAAAAATTGTGCACCGTAATCGTGCATATGAGCCAACGCCCGGCCAAACTGATACGCGGCATCTGGGGTAGCACTTGCTGATGAAATGCGTTCAATATCGAGATAATCTGTTCCCCATGAATCTACCGATACGACACGCGGCCCTCCCGCTTGCTCTGCCTCTTTAAGCCAAAGCAGGCCTTTAGCTTCACATTCAAAGAAACCGTCAGGTGCAAACGCGCGCGATTTCCTATGCAATGTCATCTTTGTCATGTTCACTCCTTTTTAGTTCTTATACGTTGAGTTCTTATGCGGTAACACGCGACGGTGTTAGGTGCATTATTAGGAACAATTGTACCGCGAAAAATTGCCCACGAGATAAGGACAAAATTCATGGTCTGGAAAAATTTTTCACGTACGGCGCTACGGTAATCAATTCGAAACATAGTAATAGAGTGGAAACATGAACGGTTAAACACCGTAACATCTATTGCCATACCATTAACAGGCAATTAAAAATAAGTAATGAAATTCAGTAAGTAAAGAGGTCATCATGAATGCACGTGAAATTTTGAACGACCCATTCTTGAATAAGGGAACCGCATTCACTACTGAAGAACGTGAGAAGCTCGGCCTTGTCGGTATGCTTCCACCACAGGTTCAGACAATTGATGAGCAGGCAGCACAGTCTTATGCTCAGCTGGAAACGAAGACGAGCGACCTCGAAAAGCGTTTGTTCTTGATGGAAATTTTCAATACAAACCGCACACTTTTCTATCGCATGTTTGCACAGCACATTGAAGAGTTCAACCCAATTGTCTACGATCCAACCATCGCAGAAGCCATCGAAAACTACAGCCATCTTTTCGTAGATCCTCAGTATGCAGCATATCTCGATATCAATCACCCAGAAAATATCGAAGCTACATTGAAGAATGCTGCTGGTGACCGCGACATTCGTTTGGTTGTTGTTACTGATGCTGAAGGTATTTTGGGTATTGGCGACTGGGGAACCAATGGCGTTGATATCTCTGTAGGTAAGTTGATGGTATACACCGCAGCAGCTGGAATCGATCCTGCTACAGTGATGCCAATCGTCATTGATGCTGGTACAAACCGCCAAGAACTTCTTGATGATCCACTGTACTTGGGTAATCACCATGAGCGTGTGCGTGGCGATCGTTACTACGACTTCATTGATCAATTTGTTAATACTATTGAGGGTCTTTTTCCTAAGCTTTACTTGCACTGGGAAGATTTCGGCCGTGGCAACGCAGCAAATATCTTGAACAAGTACAAGGGCAAGATTCCTACATTTAATGATGATATTCAGGGAACCGGTATCGTTACCCTCGGTGGTATTTTCGGTGCATTGGATATCAAGAAGGAAAAGCTCACTGATCAGGTTTACCTGTGCTACGGTGGTGGTACAGCAGGCGCTGGTATCGCATCTCGCGTTTTGAGCGAAATGGTCAGCGAAGGCATGCCTGAAGAGGAAGCATACAAGCACTTCTTCATGGTAGACAAGCAGGGCTTGCTCTTCGACGATATGGATGATTTGACCGATCAGCAGCGTCCATTCGCTAAGAAGCGTTCTGATTATCCACATGCAGATAAGCTTACCGACTTGCTCGAGGTCGTAAAGACTGTAAAGCCAACTATTTTGGTGGGAACTTCTACTCAGCCAAAGTCCTTCACTAAGGAAATTGTTGAGGAAATGTGCTCTATCACTGAGCGTCCAATTATCTTCCCAATCAGCAACCCTACAAAGCTCGCTGAAGCAAGCGCTGAAGACTTGATTAAGTGGTCTGATGGTAAGGCATTCGTAGCAACTGGTATCCCAGCAGATACTGTTCACTACAATGGCATCGACTACATCATTGGTCAGGCAAACAACGCATTGATTTACCCAGGTCTTGGTCTCGGTATGCTTGCATCTGAAGCATCATTGCTGACTGACGAAATGATTGGCGCAGCAGCTCATTCTTTGAGCGGTATCGTCAACCCTGGCGAGCTTGGTGCTCCAGTTTTGCCACCATTCAAGTATGTCGCTGACGTATCTATCAAGGTTGCAGAAGCTGTTGCTAAGAAGGCTCAGGAGCAAGGTCTTGCTCGCAGCGGAGAAAAGGATATGGCTAAGGCTGTTCACGACTTCAAGTGGTATCCAGAATATAAGTAAGGTATAAGTAAGGTATAAGTAAGGTATAAGTACGATATAAGTAAAGAGAGTTTCTGGCACGGGCCCTGATTGGTTATCTTAAGTTTTTAGACTCTGAGGATTCAATTCTCGGGATTCAGCTTTTGGGATTAGACTCATGGGATTCAGGAATCTGATTGGGGTCGTGTCAGATACTCTGCATAGTCCTGTGAACGCATGCGTTAATGATAGCGGCTTTGGGCACAGAGAAAGAATGCATCTTCTTGACTGTTGACCACGCGTTCACATGACTGAGCATGCTCGTACGTGAGCACGCGATGAATTCGGCACTGTGTCCGTAATTCATAACACGAATTTACAATGCGGCGCGAGATAAAGTTTATGCGGCGTCTACTGATTTTCGCTCATAACAGCGAGATAAGTAATTAGTCTTGACAATTTATCGATACATTAACGACGTTACATGTTCGCAGGTGTATATCTCATAGCTATAGCGTCAGCGCATTTTACAATTTAATTAAAATTTATGAGAAAGGGGAAGTACATGACAGCATTCCTTACCTCCCTAGAGAGCATCATTCCAATCATCGTCATCATGGTTCTGGGTTACTTCCTTCAAGCTCGTGGATGGTTCTCAGATAGCTTTGGCCCAAATATTTCGCGCCTGATTATGAACGTGGCGCTTCCATGCTCGATCTTCGTGTCTGTTTTGAAGTATTTGACACTGGATAAATTAGTTTCCTTGTCGAGCGGTTTTGCTCTTTGTATTCATCGCATTAGTAGCAAGCTATGCTTTGGCATTCCTCGCAGTATGGATTTTCAAAAATGCGTCCAGGTCGTCGTGGAACGATGATTAACACATTCGCGAATGCTAATACAATTTTCATTGGTTTGCCTTTGAATATCGCTTTGTTCGGAAATGACGCATTGCCTTACTTCCTTGTGTACTACATCATGAACACTATCTCTACTTGGACTATTGGTGTCTATCTCATGACAACTGATAGCAAGTCGGGCGAGAAGAAGGCTGGTGCACAGTTCAATTGGAAGAAGCTCCTTCCAGCTCCACTGATTGGCTTCCTCGTAGCACTCGTATTCTTGGTCACCCGTATTCCAGTTCCTGCTTTCGCAACAAATACATTAACGTATATCGGCGCTCTCGTGACACCATTGTCCTTGATTTACATTGGTATGACGCTGCAGAAGGCTGGCTTGAAGACAGTTCGCTTCGATCGTGACACTATCATTACACTCGTTGGTCGTTTTATCCTTGCGCCTGTGGTTATGTTTGGTCTTCTCTATGCATTTGCGCATGGCATGCCAACCGCAGAGTTCAATACCTTCGTCATCCAGTCCGCGGCTCCAGCATTGGCTGTTCTGCCAATTCTCGCAGATCTGGGCGATGGCGATGTGGAATTCTCGACGAACATCGTCACAATCAGCACAATTCTCTTCGTGGTTGTTGTGCCAATTGTTATGACTTTGCTCGGATAATCTCAGTCACGTCATACAACTTTGGGGCAGTTGCCAGTGTGGTAGCTGCCCCAAAACATATAAAAACATATAATAAAAAGAGGTTGGAACCTAAGATTCCAACCTCGTATGTATTTTTCTGGGGAAATTATGCAGTTTCTCCCGTGTCAGCATTTCCCAAGCTGAAACCGCGCAAAAACTTCTCAGCCTCATCGACAAGATCCGATGCGGCTTTAGGGGAGAATGCATTCATGCGCTCCTCATTGTCGTAGTATTTTTCCATCGTCGAAATATATTCGCTAATTTCCGGATTCATCGTCGACAACATATCTGCCTGCGTCTGCCATTTGAGCGACAAAAACGGCAATTTTCCAGCGTTCAAGGACACACCCAAATATCGCGACAACTCGTCAAGCATACGCAGCATCGCCATAGGGTTATCCTGGGAATCGATGTATTGGCTGTAGGATGGCAAAGAAATCCACATGGAATGAGACATATATCCGTTATCAACTGCCGTGAAATTCAAGACACTCGTCATACCAATTGGGCCTTCATATGAATTTTCGTCAGCAGAATTATCGGCCGTATCTGCAAAATACAGGGGGAGCGGGCGAGTATGAGTGCAATCCGCGTACATAGAGCCGAGTGTGATAATCTCATCTACTTCGCGTTCTTCCGCAATAGATAACGTGCGCTGAGCAAATTCTGTCCATCGGAAATTAGGCTCAGGCCCGATCTGAACAAGCAGCGTCAAAGTCGGGTCGATATCAATTTCCGTAAACGTTGTCTCAGGCCACATAATCTTGCGTTTATTGTTCACGTTAACAACAACCGGTCGAGTAGTGGTGTAATCAAAGAAACTTCCGCAGCAAATATGCGCAACCTCACGAGCTTGTGTCGAATACTCGTTAATAAGGTGGTTCAATGTCTGCGAAGCAACTTGGCCCGCATCGTTCCAACCCTCAAACGCGGTCAGCATAACTGTACGGTCCGCTTGGGAAGGTATATTTTCCTGCGCAAAGATCTCTTCAAATTCACTCATGCTTTTAAGCATACGAGAATGCGAAAAACTATATAGTGATTCTCGCCACAGGCATATTTTCTGTGAAAATTAAAAATGCTGAGGAGAAGGAGGCGGCAATGTGTTGGTAGTGAGCGACGTTTCTGACGAACAACACGCCGTAACTTGACCGAGCCATTGCTCATCGTTATAGTTATATCTCGTGCTTAGCAAGAAGGAAACTTCAAGCGGTACATGCGGACATAGCTTAGCTGGTAAAGCGCGACCTTGCCAAGGTCGAGACCGCGGGTTCGAGTCCCGTTGTCCGCTCGGTCAGTCGAGTTGACCTCTAGCGGTGAGTTAGCCAAGCGGTTAGGCAGCGGCCTGCAAAGCCGTATAGACGAGTTCGACTCTCGTACTCACCTCTCTTTATATTTTGGGCGGTTGGCGCAGGGGCTAGCGCACTTCCCTGACACGGAAGGGGTCACAGGTTCAAATCCTGTATCGCCCACTCTAAAATATAAGGACCCAGTAAGGGCGATTGGCGCAGGGGCTAGCGCACTTCCTTCACACGGAAGGGGTCACAGGTTCAAATCCTGTATCGCCCACGTTGTGTGTCTTTCTTATCTTAGATTTCGTTTTTAGCATTTTTGTTTTTCATTCTCATGAGAGCTGTGTAGCTTTGGCAAGCTATGCGATATTGACGACTTTCTTTGCGGCTATCTTTTATCTTTACAATTGGGTGAGGCGCTGGATGACCGTTTTGTAAGGTACCACTTGTTTGCACTTTCTTCCATTGCATGCCGAAAAGTCGTACTCCTAGAAGATAGTCATGGAAGAAAATGCAAAACAATATGAAAATGTCAAGGACGCCCTTCAGGAGCCTTTAATCAATTAAGCATGAGGTACAGCATCTTCAGTGAGTGATGGATAGCTGGCTTGATTATGTAGGCCTATCTGTGGTCATTTCTACTTTCGAGTCGCTATTATTCGTCGGTTAGCGCGAAAGTGGTTAAGCGAGGTAGATCAATATAAGCCTTACTATACTTGTTTGCATTTTATTCCATGCAGACCTAACTATATGTCCGAAAAGACCGGCCTGATGGAAGAAAGTGCAAACAAGATGCTAACCCAATTCACATAATTATCAGCCTCGTTAATCCTTCGAAAACTCCGCTTTCTCACACACTCGCACAGTCGCATACTCACACACAGATCGTAAAGAGACAGTCGCCAGTTTTTCGCCACTCTCATTGTTTGCATTTTCTTCCATCTCAGCATCCGCATCATAGGGAATAGGAGCTCACTGTGGAAGAAAGTGCAAACAAAGTGATAGCAACGCTTTCACCACACACGTTCTGAGCTTTTGCCAGACTTTCGTGCAGCTTTTTCCACCCCAAAACCTGATTCCACAGCTCGTCCCTTTCATCCGCAACGTCACCAAAAACATCCTCCTAAAAGCCCACAACTCAAGCCAAAACCTGACCCTGACCCCACGGACCCTCCCAGAAGTCCGCTCGTCCTCCTAGTCTTTTATTGAACAAACAAGCGGTCTGCACCTGTAACGCGGACCCACGAATGTAAAGGAATAAGACTGTGTCAGCAGCTTCTCTTCATATCACCGTTAACGGTGAACCTCAAGTAATTGATTCCAACGTAACTGGAACTGAACTTTTCGCGGATGATAAAGACATCATCGCAGTTCGTATCAATGGAAATCCACGCGATTTGTATACGCCTCTTTCTGAAGGCGATGTTGTGGAATCCATTGCCCTCGACAGTGAAGATGGTTTGGCAATTATGCGCCATTCCGCAACTCACGTCATGGCTCAGGCAGTTCAGCGGATTCGTCCAAACGCAAAGCTTGGCATTGGCCCAGTAATTAAGGACGGCTTCTATTACGACTTTGACGTTGACGAACCTTTCACTCCTGATGAGTTGAAGGAAATTGAAAAGAGCATGCAGCGCATTATTAAGGAAAGCCAGCGTTTTGTTCGCCGTGTTGTTACTGAGGAAGAAGCACGCGCTGAAGAAGCTGACCAGCCATACAAGCTCGAACTTATCGATGCAGCAGAAGACCAGATCAGCGCTGAGGAAGCTATTGAGGTTTCCCAGGGCGAGTTGAGCTTCTACGACAACGTTGACCGCGATGGAAACGTTGTATGGAAGGACTTGTGCCATGGTCCTCATCTGCCAAATACTCGATTCATTAAGGCTTTCAAGATCCAGCGTGCAGCTGCAGCGTATTGGCGCGGCAACGAACACAATCCTATGCTTCAGCGTATTTACGGAACCGCATGGGCATCTAAGGATGATTTGAAGGATTACCTCAACCGTCTCGAAGAAGCAGCAAAGCGCGATCATCGTAAGCTTGGCGCTGAGATGGATTTGTTCTCCTTCCCAGATGAAATTGGTTCTGGTCTTGCAGTATTCCACCCAAAGGGCGCAGCAATTATTAATGCGATGAAGGAATACTCCACCGAGCTTCACAAGCGCCACGGTTACTCCTTCGTCCAGACCCCTCACATCACTAAGGGCGGTTTATACGAAACTTCCGGTCATTTGCAGTGGTACAAGGATGGTATGTACCCTCCAATGCATCTTGATGAGGAACGCGATGAAGATGGCAATATCACTAAGGAAGGCTTCGACTACTATTTGAAGCCAATGAATTGCCCAATGCATAACTTGATTTTCAAGTCCCGTCAGCGTTCATATCGTGAATTGCCTTTGCGTCTTTTTGAGTTTGGTACTGTATACCGTTATGAGAAGTCGGGCGTTGTTCACGGTTTGACTCGTGTACGCGGCTTAACTCAGGACGATTCTCACATTTACTGCACTCGTGAGCAGATGCGTGATGAATTGAAGAGCTTGCTGAACTTCGTTCTTAACCTTCTTCGTGACTTCGGTTTGAATGACTTCTATCTTGAGCTTTCCACCAAGGATGAGCACAAGTACGTCGGCTCGGATGAGATTTGGGAAGAAGCAACCAATACTCTTGCATCCGTTGCTAAGGAATCCGGTCTCGAACTCGTAGACGATCCAGCAGGTGCTGCATTCTACGGTCCAAAGATTTCTGTTCAGGCTCGTGATGCACTGGGCCGTACATGGCAGGTTTCGACGATTCAGCTTGATTTCAACCTTCCAGAGCGTTTTGATTTGGAATACATTGCTGCTGACGGCACTCGCCAGCGCCCAGTAATGATTCACCGCGCTCTCTTCGGTTCTATCGAACGCTTCTTCGCAATTTTGCTCGAGCATTACTCTGGCGCATTCCCAGCATGGATTGCTCCAGTACAGGTTTTGGGTGTTCCAGTTGCTGAGAATTGCTTGGATCATGTCTATTCTGTTATTGAGAAGCTCGACAAGAACATGGTTCGCTATGAGGTAGATGCTTCTAACGATCGCTTCGGCAAGAAGATTCGTAACGCATCCAAGTCCAAGGTCCCATTCATCTTGATCGTGGGCGAAGAGGATATGAACAATAACGCTGTATCCTTCCGTTTCCGCGATGGCAGCCAGCTCAATGGAATTAACGTGGATACTGCTGTCGAATGGATTAATCAGGCACTGGAATCCCATGCGTTGATTAATTCTGCTGAGGATTTCGCAGCTGCAACGGATGCTGAACTTCCAGCACCAGCAGCTGAGTAAGTGACATCGTGAGATAATTTCCACGTAAAATATAACGACCTTGAGAGTTAAAACTTTCAAGGTCGTTTCGTATGCGTAAAGTCAAGGTATGAGTGAAATGAATGAAGTAAGAATTGACGATCCGCGAGATTTTCCTGCTCAAGAAGATCATTATGAGCGCTTGTGGACACCACATCGTATGTCCTATATTTTGCGCGATAAAAGCGCCGAAGAGACATCTGAAAATTCGAAGCAGCATCCTGCATGCCCATTTTGCCATGCACTCACTCAATCCGATGACGATGGTTTGATTGTGTGGCGTGGTGAGAACGTCTTTATCATCATGAACTTGTATCCATATAATTCTGGTCATGTGATGGTGTGTCCAAACGAGCACGTAGCCATGCTGACTGATCTTCATGACGATAAGGTTCTTCTGGAGTTCGAGAAGGCAACGCAATTTGCTATGACAATTATGAAGAATGTGTCTCATCCGGATGGCTACAATATCGGCGTGAACCAAGGCGAGGCTGGGGGAGCAGGTGTTGCCACGCATCTTCATCAACACGTCGTTCCTCGATGGGTTGGAGATTCTAATTTCATGCCTATCGTTGCTCAAACTCGTACAATGCCTATTTTGCTTGAAAATCAGCGCGCTGCGTATGCGGCGGAAGCTCAAAAAATCACACACGAGTTCGGATTCACATGTTAGAAAATATTCGTACGCCATTCAAGAAATTGATTGAGCCGATAGCTCGTTTACTGATTCGACTGCATTTTACGGCGAATACGGTCACCATTGTAGGCGCAATTGGCACGAGCATTTCAGCGCTTCTGACTGGTATTTCGGGCTACCTTTTCGTAGGAACTTTGATAACGACACTTCTTGTGTTGTTTGATTCATTGGATGGCTCGGTAGCGGCACTTACCACAGGTGGCACTGAATTCGGAGCATTTCTTGATTCTACGCTTGACCGCATCGCAGACTGGGCAATCGTTCTCTCTGTTGTGCTGTATTTTGCGCTTCATTGCGATGTTCACAATCCTTGGATTATCGCTGGTCTTATCGCTTCAGCAATTGCGATGATGACATCATTCGTAACTCCGTATGCGCGTGCCCGTGCAGAAGCAGTGGGTTTTGAGGCGAAAATTGGTATAGCGACACGCTCTGATCGCATACTCATAATCTTCGTTGCGATGGGAATTACAGGGCTCGGAGTACCAGTTGCTGTGCTGAGCTGCGCCATGATATTACTCAGTGTATTGGGAATTATCACGGTATATCAACGCATTCATACGGTGTATATTCAGGCGCAATTACGCGAAATTCACAAAGCGTAAAGCATGGTCGGGCAAGACGGTCAATTCTGCAAAAAACTCGCATAAGAGTACGCGCTCAGTTGTACTGTCTGATGGAAAGCATAAAATAACAAAGGTTTATTAGTAATAATTCACGAGGAGAGTCATGTCAGGACATTCCAAATGGGCTACCACAAAGCATAAGAAGGCAGCTATTGACGCAAAGCGTGGTAAGCTCTTTGCAAAGCTTGTAAAGAACATTGAAATTGCAGCACGTAATGGTGGTGGCGATCCAGATGGTAATCCAGCACTCTACGATGCAATCACAAAGGCAAAGAAGAATTCCCTTCCAGCAGATAACATCACTCGTGCAGTAAAGCGCGGTTCTGGTGAAGAAGCGGGCGGTGCAAACTATGAAGAGATTACATATGAAGGTTATGCACCTGGCGGAATTGGCTTGATTATCAACTGCTTGACCGATAACCGTAATCGTGCAGCAGCTGATGTTCGTTCGACTTTGTCTAAGAACGGTGGTTCTTTGGCAGAAAATGGTTCTGTATCCTTCAACTTCGAGCGTAAGGGACAGATTGTTGTACCTTCTGAAGGTGCCGATTTTGATGCTCTCTTTGAAGTTGCAGCAGAAGCTGGCGCTGAAGATGTCACAGATGATGAGGATGTCTTCACCATTACCACCCAGCCAAGCGACGTTGTAACTGTCCGTAAGGCAATTCAGGATGCAGGATTTGATTACGATTCAGCAGAATCCACTCTTCTTCCTTTGAATGAAGTGGAGCTCGATTACGAATCTGCTGTAAAGGTAAATCGCCTCATCGATGCTTTGGACGAACTTGATGACGTTCAGGACATCTTTGCAAACTGGACAGCTTCCGACGAAGTAATGGCACAGTTAGACGAAGAGTAAATGATTATTCTTGGAGTTGACCCCGGGCTTACTCGCTGCGGAGTCGGCGTCATAGAAGTCGGCCGTTCGCGCCGGCTTTCTTTTTTGCATGTTGACGTCGTCCGCACGCAGCCAAATACCCCTCAAGATGCACGATTACTCGCTATCTTTAATGGGCTTAGTGCAAAGTTGGATGAGTTTGCTCCCGATGTCGTGTCTATCGAACGTGTGTTCGCACAAGAAAATCGAAACACAGTATTAGGAACAGCTCAAGCAGCAGGCCTTGCTATGGTGGCAGCTGCTCAACGAGGAATTCCTGTAGCGCTGCACACGCCTACAGAAGCAAAACTTGCTGTAACGGGTAATGGTCAAGCAACGAAAGCGCAAATGCAAGCGATGGTTACGAAGATTTTGGGACTGAATACCATTGTTAATCCGCCTGATGCTGCTGATGCTTTAGGATTGGCTATCTGCCATGCTCTCCGTCCAGCAGGTGCAATTGAGGGTGGCGAGCGAGAGCAACATTTGACAAAAGCTCAGAAACAATGGGCAGATGCCCAGCGTAAAGCACGACCAGGTCGTGGTGTCCGACGAGATATGTAAGCTAGAAATCGAACAAATGTTCGAATGGTGAATTCTCGTTTTATGTCAACGAATCGGAAGGTGATGAGATGATTGCGAGTTTGCGCGGTGAAGTCATCGCAATAGATACCACTCAAGCGATAATTGAAGTCGCAGGAGTAGGGTACAGCGTTCGCATGTCTACCCGAGATCTCAATCAGCTTCACCAAGGTCGACAAACTTTTGTTCTGACTACTATGGCTGTTTCTCAAGATGCCATTTCGCTATATGGCTTCTTACATAAGACGAGTCAAGAATTATTCGCTCAACTTCAAAAGGTTAGCGGTATTGGTCCGAAAGTTGCGATGGCTATTTTGTCTACACTGAGCGGCGATGAGCTCGCTCATGCGATTCACGACAATAATGTCACTGCCCTGACACGAGCTCCTGGCTTAGGCAAGAAGGGCGCACAGAAAATTATCGTAGAACTGAGCGGATCCGTAAATCTTGACTCGTTGATTACTGACGAGGATAAGCCTTCTCAATCACGAGAAACTCAGGCACCGGATGATCTCGATATTTATGCTAGTCAAGTCGTTCAGGGAATGCTTTCCCTTGGATGGCAGCAGCATGATGCGACAGCAGCTGTTAAAACATCTATCGAAGAGCTTGAATTGACATCGCCACTGACCGAGCAGGATGTTCCTGTGCTCTTAAGACATGCTTTGTCACGTTTAGATAGGGGACGATAAATGTCTGAATTCCTCAATGATGCGCGTGAAGAGTCCTTGCGTATGGTGTCTGCTGAACCTCAAAATAACGAACAGGTCAGCGATGAAGAATTGCGCCCTGATACCTTAGAGACTTTTATCGGTCAACCACATCTTAAAGCGCAAATGAAGCTTTTCTTAGATGCGGCCCAATTACGTGGTGTTCCACCAGATCATATCCTTTTAGCTGGCCCTCCGGGACTGGGAAAAACTACTTTATCAATGATTGTGGCTCATGAATTGGGTGTTCCTATTCGTGTGACGTCTGGTCCTGCTATCCAGCATGCAGGAGATTTGGCATCTATTGTGTCCTCACTCGATGAGGGTGAAGTACTCTTTATCGATGAGATTCACCGCTTGCCTCGCGCTGCTGAGGAATTGTTGTATATCGCGATGGAAGATTTCCGAGTAGACGTCATGGTCGGAAAGGGACCAGGAGCATCGTCTATTCCGCTGACGCTTCCGCGATTTACCGTCATCGGCGCTACGACGCGAGAAGGCATGCTGCCATCACCACTGCGAGCACGATTCGGCTTCACTGCGCATCTGGATTATTATCCTCATAGCGAGCTCAAGAGATTGATACTTCGATCCGCTGATGTACTCGGCATTACAGTTGATGAGGATGCCGCTTACGAATTGTCAGTTCGTTCACGCGGTACACCACGTGTCGCTAATCGATTACTACGACGTGTGCGTGATTGGGCAATTGTACATAATTTGCAACGTGTTACGTCAGATGCAGTACTTGATGCACTTGAACTCTATCAGATTGATTCCGAAGGTCTTGATCGTTTAGATATTGCTGTGCTCACTGCAATGTGTCGCCAGTTTGCTGGGGGACCGGTCGGTCTGAACAATCTCGCGGCTATGGTGGGTGAAGAAGCAGAAACCGTTGAAACGGTATGCGAACCATATCTTGTGAGAGAAGGATTCATGGCACGTACTCCTCGTGGTCGTGTAGCAACGGCAAAAGCATGGAATCATCTTGGATTAACACCACCGGATGATGTCACCTCGCTGTTCTAAAATTTGAAGAATCTTACACTTTCAAGGAGCCACACATGAATTTCCTTATGATTATCATCTTCGTCGTTCTTATCGGTTTTACCTTCTGGTCTTCGCGCAATCAGCGTAAGCAGCAGGAAAAGATTAAGGATTTCCGTGAAAGCCTCGAACCAGGTACAGAAGTTGCAACGCATTCGGGTCTTTTGGGAACTATTGAGTCCGTTGACTTGGATCACGATAGTGTAGTTATCAATTCTGAGGGAAGCTTGTCAAAGTGGCGCATTCAGGCAATTACTGAGCCACCAGTTATTCCTGCTTATGTCAGTGACGATGAAGTAGACGAAAATGGCAATCCTCTTGATCAGAAGAATATCGACGATACGGATGCTTCTTCTGAAGCTACAGCTTCTGATGACACAACTTCCCATGGCGCTGATTCTGCCGACGCTGTTTCTGCTGAGGCATCCTCTGAAGAAACACCATCCACCAAGGATGCAGAATAATATTTACTGATTACGCGTATATCTCATTGCTTTCATACTTAATTACTTCATGAGATATACGCGGCTTGTATGAATTGAGCTTTTTCTATTATGACTTCAGATATCACTCTTTCTGACAGTACCCTTTTGCCACACGATGATGCACAATACTTGTGCTCATTAATTCGAACAATTCCTGGATTCCCACAAGAAGGCATCCTTTTTAGGGATTTCATGCCTGTTTTTGCAGATCCACGCGGCCTTGATGTGCTCATTCAAGGTCTAGTCAATGCACTGCCAGTAAAGCCTAGCGAATTTGACTATATCGCTGGTCTTGAAGCTCGTGGTTTCCTTATCGGTACTGCACTTGCTCAAAAGCTTCAGAAGGGTTTTGTAGCGGTTCGTAAAGCAGGGAAGCTGCCACCACCTGTGGTATCTCAAAGCTATGACTTGGAATACGGCTCTGCAACTATGGAGATTGAAGAAGGCATCGTTCCAGCTCAGTCGCGCATTCTCATCGTCGACGATTTGATTGCTACCGGTGGTACTGCATGGGCTGCAATGAAGCTCTTCGAGAGCATTGATTGCTCTGTATCTGGATTCAGCTTCGTTATGGAACTCGATGGGCTTAATGGCATGTCTAAGCTCGAGAATCATCCTGTCTCTACTATGATGGTCATGCCTGCATAAAAGGAGAGCCTCACATGGATTTATATGAATACCAAGCACGCGAACTCCTTGCTGAGAAGAATGTTCCTATCCCGGAAGGTATCTTTGCCTCGACAGTAGATGAGGCTGTGGATGCTGCACGTTCTCTTGGTTTCCCATGCGTTCTTAAAGCTCAAGTACGTATAGGTCATCGTGGTCAGGCTGGGGGAGTCAAGATTGTTCACGATGAGGATGAAGCACGGTTTATGTCTGAGCATATCCTCGGAATGACAATTCACGGTCACAAGGTTCGTGGATTGTTAGTTGTAGAGGTAGCTTCTATTCTTCACGAATACTACGTGTCGATTTCTGTAGACCGATCCTCTCGCGATTATGATGTCTTAGCTACAGCAGCCGGCGGCACTGAAGTAGAAGAGATTGCTCGCGAGCATCCAGAATTCGTGAAGAGACTTCATATCGATCCTTTGGATGATTTCAATTTTGAAGCAGCTCGTGCGATGGCTCAGGAAATTGGCTTCCATCATGCTGACAACGATCAGGCTGCCCATATTCTTCTTGACATATGGAAGGTATTCATCGACAACGATGCTACATTGGTAGAAATTAATCCACTGGCAAAAGTGGGAAATCCTGATGATGAAGCATCGAAAAAACTCGTCGCCCTTGATGCAAAAATTTCGCTGGATTCTAATGCTGCATTCCGTCATGATGGGTGGACTCGTTTCGATACAAACTTTGAAAAAGACCCATTAGAAGCACGCGCAGAAGAGCATGATCTTCATTATGTGCATCTTCATGGAAACGTGGGAGTTATCGGAAACGGTGCTGGTCTCGTCATGAGTTCTATCGATGCCGTCGCAGATGCAGGTGCCGCATATGCAGAGGACATTAAACCGGCAAACTTCCTCGATATCGGAGGCGGTGCATCTGCTGAATTAATGGCTGAGAGTTTAAGCATCGTGACATCTGATCCTCACGTTCAGTCAGTGTTTATCAACGTATACGGCGGAATTACCTCCTGCAAGCTCGTTGCTGAAGGAATTCTCGAAGCACTTCATACAATCGAGTCTCGTGGTGAGACCTTGTGTGACATTGTCGTGCGATTTGATGGCTATGAAGCTGCAGAAGGTTTACGCATTCTTGCCGATGCACATCATGATTCCATCCATGTAGCACGTACTATGAATGAAGCTGCGCAAGAGGCAGTTGCTCTTGCTGCACAGAAATTGAATATTCCAACCAAGTAGAGGCGAGCATGAGTTTTATCGAACCAAATGCACCAGTTATCGTTCAAGGTATGACTGGTCACCAAGGCATGACCCACACTGCTCGTATGCTCAAAACAGGAACGAATATCGTAGCAGGTGTTAATCCACGAAAGGGCGGACAGTCGCTCACTTTCGACGATGTGACAGACACGCGCGAAGTAGCTATTTATGCCACATGCGCGGAGGCAAAGGCTGCTACGAATGCTCAAGCTACGGTGATTTTTGTTCCTCCACGTTTTGCAAAAGCAGCAATGGTCGAAGCAATTGAAGCAGAGATTCCACTCATTGTCGTCATCACAGAAGGAATTCCTGTAGCAGACACTGCATACTGTGTCGCACTTGCTCGAGAACACAATGTGCGTATCGTGGGTCCTAACTGCCCAGGCTTATCGACATATACATCTGACTCTGATAAGGAACAAGGTATCTACGGCGTTAACTTGGGAATTATTCCTGATGATATCGTCGGATACGGTCCGCTCGGCTTGGTATCAAAGTCAGGCACCTTGACGTATCAATTAATGGCTGAACTTGCTGACTATGGCTTCGCAGCAGCTATTGGCGTCGGTGGTGACCCTATAGTCGGAACGACGCAGCAGGAAGCGTTAGAAATTCTCAATAATGATACCCGTGTTAAAGCGTGCGTTCTTATCGGCGAAATTGGTGGATCTGCTGAGCAGGAACTTGCCGTATGGGCTCAGGAACACATGACGAAGCCAATCGTCGCGTATATTGCTGGATATAGTGCTCCTGAAGGCAAGCAGATGGGACATGCGGGCGCAATTGTTTCTGGTGGAAGCGGTACGGCACAGGGTAAGAAAGAAGCTCTGGAGGCTTGCGGTATCAGCGTTGGTCGAAATCCAAGTGAGACTGCCCAGCTCATGAGAAACATCTTGGAAAGCATGTAAATTTACTCAGCTCATTATATAAGCATGAAGCTTAAGAAAACATACGAAAACAAGATGCGAAAGCATGACATAAGCGTGGAATAGAGGAGAACTGCTACATATGTCACAAGGACGCACGATTTCGTCAGCAGATGCTGAGCTCACTGCACGCGAGAAGAATGATGAGAAACAAGCTGAATTTAATGCTGAGGACAGCCATCTGAAGAGCGCTACGAAGAGAGCTGTAAAGAGTACAGAGAACACCCGCAGCTCGTACTCGAATAAGCAATCATCATCGCCACGTGCTGGTCGGCAATCTTCTTCCTCCACAAGCTCATCATTCTTGTCTTCAGGACCTCGAAATCGTGTTCGTAGCATTCTGCGAGGATTGCTCACAACAGTTATCGCGCTCGGACTGTATGCTCTTGCACTTTTCCTTTTTGTATCTCTCTTTCTCCTCATCGCGTCCATGGAAACTGGCGGCGATTTAAGCACGGTTAATGGCAGCTTCACAGGTATCCTCATCCTGTTATCACAAGGTATTTCTATTCATACAGATGCCTTAACTGTGTCCATCATTCCACTTGGATTATCATTACTGAGCATTGTATTACTGCGTTCCCTGATGATTCGTCGACGAAGCGATGTGTGGGGAAATGTGACCACTATCCTTTCATGGTCAGCTGCAGTAGCGGGAATAGCTTATATGTGCCGCGATAATGTTTCTTCTCCTGCATGGGCGTGTATCTGTTATCCACTTCTCGTGGCTAGCATCGCGTATGTCTTGTCGTGGACACGTGACTCAGAACCTTACAAAAAAATTCAAGACTTTACTGACCAGTACTGGTCAGCGACAATTCGACGCAATATCGAACTTGGATTGCGCACAGCTCGTCGTATCCTTGTTCTCTACACCGTCATCTCAATTATTACCTTCCTCGTATGGCTGATTCGTGGATACCACTCCATGAACACCGTTTTCGTCATGACTCATATGGGCATCGGTGCGCGCATTATGACGTCAGTGTTATCCCTTGCATGGTTGCCTAACATCTTGATATGGGCTCTTGCATGGACTCTGGGAGCTACTTTTACTGTGGGGTCACTCGGTACTTTCAGCCTGTGGATCGGGCAGTCATCAAATATGCCACCAATTCCTGTTTTTGGTCTTTTCCCAGAACCAATTACCGCCGCAACTGGACGAACCATAACGTTGCTCCTTCCTGTCATTCTCATTACGATTCTTGGACTCTACAGTCTTATCCGCAAGAATGAATACGGTCTTCTCACTCCTGATTTTTCGATGCGTGGATTACTCGCGTATATTTATCCTATTGGTTCGTTCATTATCAGCATTATGTGCTCCATACTCATTTCGGCATGTGCTATCGCCCTGTCATCGGGTGCTTTAGGTACAAAGAATCTTGCGCATGTAGGAATCACAATATCGTCGAGTCTGAGCTCATTTGGACGTCCAATTCAATGGGGACTATTATGCGCATGGCTTGGCGTTATCGTTATTGCTCTCATCCAGCTCGGTGTGATGTATCTGCGCGGATCATTGTCTGTCTCAACTGATGAGAACGCCGACGATGACGTAGATCAAGATTCAGACGTTCCACGTACAATAAGCTCGAGTGATGTTTCCCCAGTTGGTGCTGAAAATGCTGATGCTGGTGACGATTCTGGTGAGAATTTTGACGACAATTATCCAGAGAATGACCAGTCATCCGAGAACGCTGTGTATGGAAAATACAACGCATGAAAACACCGTCCATGGAAACACTGTGCACAGCAGTGCCATGCATGAATTAGATTTATCCGAAAACGACCCAACCCACGAATCGGAGGATATCCATGAGTGAAACCACCGCACGCCCAATTAAGCGCGCACTCGTATCAGTCTTTCACAAGGAAGGCTTAGAAGTACTCGCTCAGGCTTTTGTAAAAGCTGGTACTACTGTCGTATCTACAGGTTCGACAGCTCAATTTCTGAAGAATCTTGGCGTCAACGTCACCACAGCAGAAGAAGTTACAGGATTCCCTGAGTGCCTCGAAGGTCGTGTAAAGACTTTGGATCCACACATTCATGCTGGAATTCTTGCAGATATGACCAATCCAGATCATGTGGAACAGCTCAATACCTTAGGTATCGAGCCATTTGACGCAGTCGTTGTGAATCTTTACCCATTTGCCGACACTGTGCGTTCAGGCGCAAATGAAGCTGATACCATTGAAAAAATTGACATCGGTGGTCCATCCATGGTTCGAGGAGCTGCAAAGAATGCAGCTACGGTAGCTGTGATTACTGATCCACACGATTATGAAATCCTCGCGCAGCGCATTGAAAATGGAGAAGGATTCACCCTTCCAGAACGCCGTTACTTGGCTGCTAAGGCTTTTGCTCACACAGCTTCCTACGATGCGACAATTATCGAGTGGGCATCTCGGCAGTGGACTAAGCCAGAAACTCTTCCGGGCGAGGAATCTTTCCACACTTACACTCGCACATGGGATAAGACTGCAACTTTGCGTTACGGTGAGAATTCTCACCAAGATGCTCAATTGTTCGTCGATCCACTCACATCCGGCGATTTTGCTCACGCAGAGCAGCTTGGCGGAAAGCCAATGAGCTATAACAATTACGTTGATGCAGATTCTGCTTGGCGAAGCGTGTGGGACTTTAAGGATCAGATTGCTGTAGCAGTGGTCAAGCATTCCAACCCATGCGGATTGGCAATTGCTGATACCGTTGCTGAAGCTCATCGTAAAGCTCATGCATGCGATCCAATGAGTGCTTATGGCGGTGTGATTGCAGCAAACGCAACTGTCACCCTTGAGATGGCACAGTCTGTCAAGCCAATTTTCACGGAAGTTATCGTCGCACCAGACTATGAGCCTGAAGCTCTCGAGCTTCTTCAGACAAAGAAGAATTTGCGTATTCTCAAGGTTCCTGTCGCTCCAGTTGCACATGAGCAGTTCCGCCAAATTGATGGGGGACTGCTGGTACAGGATATGGATGTCTTCCAGTCGGATGGAGACGATCCACGTAACTGGACGCTGGTAGCAGGCGAAGCAGCTGATGACGAGACTTTGAAGGATCTCGAATTCGCATGGCGCGCAGTTCGATCCGTAAAGTCAAACGCGATTTTGATCGCACATGACGGAGCAACTGTCGGCATTGGAATGGGACAGGTCAATCGCGTTGATTCGTCTCATCTTGCAGTAGATCGAGCGAACACTCTTGATGAGGGACGCAATCGTACTCAGGGAGCTGTGGCAGCTTCCGATGCATTCTTCCCATTTGCTGATGGAATGAAGATTCTCACCGATGCTGGAGTGAAGGCTATCGTTCATCCTGGCGGTTCTATCCGCGATAACGAAGTCTTCGAAGCTGCTCAAGAAGCGGGTATCACCATGTATGTGACAGGTACTCGTCACTTCTTCCACTGATGAGATACGCGTGATTCGTAAATCATAGGTACTGTTGACTGGCTAATTTAATCACTAGCCAGTCAACTCAATCAACTCAGTCAACGCATTCCAGTGATATGTGCGCATTACAACACCGTTTCCGTATCACATGAATTGACTTAGACAGTGATTATCGTTCGAAGTGCGCGCTTCTATCCATACACGTGTCCCATACACGTATCCGTCCTCCCCGTGAAAGGAAGCTGAGATGTCTACTCGGCCGCAGCATATTGAGCCGTTATGGCCAAGCATTACGACAGTAAGCGTTATTGTCATAAGCGTCATTATTGCTTGGTTTGGTTTTGTGGATATTGCTACCTACGTTTTTGCGGCATATGCCTTCGTGATGGGAGTGGTACGTGTCATTATGCGGGACACATCGCCGTGGAAAGTGCGCTCAGTAGCTTTCGACGCTTTTATTAGTTTTGGGTTGGCAATTGGATTAGTCGTCACATACGTCAGTATTATTTTCATCTAATTCATACGAGCTGTAACGCTGTAATGCGCTCAGTACATACAATTGAGGGGGCTGGCATCACCTGCCAGCCCCCTCAATTGTATGCCGAAAAGAAATTATTTTCCTTCGAAACACTACTTATTCGTGTGATTCATCCTCATCAGACTGAGTCTCGGATGCTTCAGTTTCGATAACAACTTCAGGAAGTTCAGCATCGTGTGATTCTTCATCAACGATAACTTCCTCATCGTCATCTTCTTGTGCAGCAGCTTCAGCTTCCTGCTCCAAGCGCAATGCAGCCACAGCGGCTTCAGTTTCTGCACGCTGTGCCTGAACGGAATCGCGAATGATGAAACCGAAAGCGACGACAGCAGCAGCAACCAATGGAACAACCCAGAAGACCCACAACTGGGTGAGTGGATTTGTGTCCAAAGCTTTGGTAGCATGTGCGACAACTGCGAGACCTGTTGAACGTGCAGGATTCAAACCGGCACCGTCGACAATGTATGCGCTCATAGCACCAATGCCATAAGCAGCAGCAATTGCACCGACATGGTTCTTACGAGCAGAACCATCAGCACGGACAGTTGCGTAGAAAGCTGCCACGACAATTACGGTGAAGATGAGTTCGATAGCAATGGCATGACGAATGCCGAAAGTCAAGTTCGAGCTAGAACCCAACAATGCCATTGGGTTATTCTTATCGTAACCGTTGATTCCCAACGTAATCCATGTCTTCAGGGTAAGATTTTGTGTAACTGGTGTCAGCACATACCACACGCCAGCTGCAGCTAAACCACCCAAAACCTGTGCACAGAGATATGTAAGACCATCAATCCAGTCAATGACGCCAGTAAGCACGCCTGTCAGCGTTACGGCAGGATTGAAATGACCGCCCGATGCACGTCCAAAAGTAAGTGTTGCGGCAGCATAAGCAAGAGCAGTGCCCAATCCCACAACAAGCAAAATTGCTGAAGAATTAAGAAGAGCGCCCCAGGTGCTAATCGCATAAATTGCAAAAACAATAAAAGCTGTACCTGCAAACTCTGCAGCTACGCGAACGAGACGGTTTGGACTCTTTGTATGGGAAGCCTTAGACGTCTCAGATGTATACACTAAGTTATCTGTCATAATACCTCGCTTTTAGTGAACGTAGCCATTCTATCAAGGGCTCCACCTATAATTGTTATGTTCATATTAATTTATTAGGCCACGTTGGGAGAACGATGCCACATCCATATTCCCGCGCTAAGAAAGCGCATGATAATACTGATTCTGGAATTCGTCTTCAGAAAGTTCTTGCTCAAGCTGGTTTTGGTTCACGTCGTAAGTGCGAAACCATGATTACTGATGGACGTGTCGAAGTAGACGGTGAACTCGTCACAGAGCTCGGTACACGTGTCGATCCAGCAAAGCAGGAGATTCGTGTAGACGGTTCTCGCATTCGTCTATCGACAAAGCACGTTACTTTGGCATTAAATAAGCCTAAGAAGGTGCTCTCAGCTATGGACGATAAGAAAGGACGCTGGACACTTCGCGATATTATCGGCGATGGCTACGAACGCGTCTTCCACATGGGTCGTCTCGATTACGATTCCGAGGGACTCATTTTGATGACTGATGACGGTGAGCTTGCTCAGCACGTTATGCATCCAAAGTACGAAGTAGCAAAAACATACATCGTTACTGTAGAAGGTCATATCGGCGGAAACGTCGCACGTCGTCTGGTCACTACTGGCGTACAGCTTGATGATGGTTGGATTAAGCTTGACCAATGCACTGTTTTGGATCAATCGCGAGAGTATTCTATGCTTCGCGTAGTCTTGCATTCCGGTCGTAATCGCATTGTCCGTCGTATCTTCGGAGCACTTGGTTTCCCAGTCGTCCGTCTTGTACGTACACAAATCGGACCAATTAAGCTCGGTGAAGTCAAGCCAGGCTCGTATCGCATTCTGTCGAAAGCAGAAGAAGATTCTCTTGCAAAGGCGGTGGGACTGTGATTACCGTAGCAATTGATGGACCATCTGGTGTAGGCAAATCCAGTACGTCACGCGCGTTAGCTGAGCATTTCGGTTACGCATATTTCGATACAGGTGCCATGTACCGCGCTGCGACATGGTGGTGCCTCACTCACAGGGAAAACCTTGACGATGTAGCTGACGATCCACAAGCTCAAGAGCGAATTACTGAGCTCGTCGCACGTTTCTTTACTGAAGAGCATTGCGACATTTCTTTTGACCCATCGAATCAAATTATTTCCAGCGATGGGGAAGACCTGAGTGAGATTATTCGCTCCAAGGAAATCGCTTCTCATGTCGCTCAGCTTGCAGCAATTGTTCCTGTACGTCATATCCTTATCGCTGCCCAGCGTGCATACATTACCGCTCAGGAAAATCCACAGAGCTTTTCCAATGGTGCGGGCATCGTCGTCGAAGGACGCGATATCACTGGAGTTGTTGCTCCTGATGCCGAAGTGAAAATTATCCTCACTGCGCGTGAGGACGTTCGCCAAGCCCGTCGCAATAAGCAAAATGGACTTACTGCTTCCGATAAAGCTATCGATACTGTAGCAGCACGTGATGCGAGCGATGCTAAGAACAACACGTCCTTCACTGAGCCAAGCGAGGGAGTCGTTGTCGTCGATAACTCAGATATGAGTTTCGAGCAAACTCTTCAAGTCCTTATCGACATGGTAGATAATGCCATTGATGAGCAGCTTTTCGGCGCATACGTTGATAATCTCAACGAATACGAGCTAGAAGAAGGCGACGAACAGTATCTCACAGGCGAAGATCTCACCGAGAATGATGATGAGGATGAAGCAGACGATACCGTCGGCGTTTTAGCTGTCGTTGGTCGTCCAAATGTGGGTAAATCGACACTCGTCAACCGTATTTTAGGCCGACGTGCTGCAATCGTTGAAGATACACCGGGCGTCACTCGTGACCGTGTGACATATGACGCTGAATGGGCTGGTACTCGTTTCCAGCTTGTTGATACAGGTGGTTGGGAAGCAGACGTCGAAGGAATTGACTCCGCAATCGCATCTCAAGCTCAGGTAGCCGTCCAGCTTGCTGACGCTGTTTTGCTGGTTGTCGACGGTGCAGTAGGTCTTACAGCAAGTGATGAGCGTATCGTCTCCATGCTTCGTGCAGCTGGCAAGCCAGTAGTTGTAGCGGTAAATAAGCTCGACACTCAAATGTCTGAATACCAAGCGGCAGAATTCTGGAATTTGGGTCTTGGAGAACCATATCCAATTTCCGCTATGCACGGTCGCGGTGTCGGAGATCTTCTTGACGTTGCTCTTCAACGCCTTGCAGAAGCTGAAAAGACATCCGGTCTTCTCACACCGTCGCATTTGCGTCGTGTAGCACTTGTTGGCCGTCCAAATGTCGGTAAGTCATCACTTTTGAACCAGCTTTCTGGCGAAAATCGTGCTGTCGTCAGCGATATCGCAGGAACGACGCGTGACCCTGTCGATGAAGTGGTTAACGTTGGGGGAGAAGACTGGCTCTTCATTGATACCGCAGGTATTAAGCGTCGCTTGCATAAGCAGTCTGGCGCTGACTACTACTCAAGCTTGCGAACTCAAGCGGCAATTGAGCGTGCGGAACTTGCTCTCGTCCTTTTTGATGTATCGGTGCCAATTTCCGATCAAGATCTGAAGGTCATGAGTCAAGCTGTGGATGCTGGTCGAGCTGTCGTTCTCATTTTCAATAAGTGGGACTTGCTTGACGATTTCGGCCGTCAGCGCATCGAACGTTTGTGGGCAACCGAATTTAACCGCGTTACATGGGCTCAGCGAATTAATTTGTCCGCAAAAACTGGCTGGCATACTAATCGCTTGAAGCTTGCTATGGATACCGCTTTGGAAAATTGGGATAAGCGTGTCTCTACTGGTCGTTTGAATTCCTTCTTGGGACAGATTCAAGCAGCACATCCACACCCATTGCGTGGAGGAAAGCAGCCACGAATCTTGTTCGCAACGCAGGCATCGACTCGTCCACCACGTTTTGTGATTTTCACTACAGGATTCTTGGATCACAGCTATCGTCGCTTTATCGAGCATTCTCTTCGCGATGAGTTTGGATTCGAAGGCACGCCTATCCAGATTTCTGTGAATGTTCGTGAAAAGAAAAAGCGTAAGTAATGCTTCACTCTGAGCAACTCATAGCATTCGCCATGCTCCTCACACGCCATATAACCCGTTTGTAAGGTAGATGGCATAGTGGCGGTGGCAGATGGCTATGGCTGACGTTACAGCGGAAGCATAGGCAGCATAGTTCATACTTAGACTCGTGTATATCCTCGTGATGTATGCGAGCCTTATGCGTATAGCCTTATGCGTATGCTGAGTCAGTGCGTTTTTCGCGCACGTTTGGATATCGAGTCTGCAATAGAAGCTTTTCTTAGCTTTCCTCGCTCTCTCTCTTTCTCACTATATGGTTTTCACCTTGTTGTCTTTTTTACGCCTACTTATGAGAATTTTTATGAGCAGTCTCATAAAAATTATGAAGATGAGAGATACTGCTCAATATCTCTCATATCACCTGATGAGAGCACTCCATCGTGCGCTGGTGTAGACACAATTCCCACCATCTGAGTTTCACATTGAGCAAAACGTCCATACGAAGTGCATTTTCCTCAAAATTCCTCTATACTGATACAAGGTTATTTAGAAATTACACGTAACGCGAGGACTGATGGCTGAAGGATCTTCACACGGAAGGCGACGTTTTTCGGATAAATGGGGAAAGCACGAATTAGATGTATTAGCTGTGCTTTCGTCAGCATTCCCACAGTGGTTGACATCTCGTCAAATTGCTCAACGAGTCAAAGCATATGCAGATTCGTATGGTGAATTGGCAGATCAGGCCGCAAAAGCTGCTTTCGCAAAGCAGTTCCAACGCGACCGTGCAAAGCTCACAGCGATGGGCATTGCTATCGAATCTCGTCAGCCTGAATACTCTTCAAAGTCCGAAGGTCAGGACTTTGCATCATATCGTTTACAGCTCGGTGACGAACCACGCACACGCATGCATTTTGAGGCAGAAGAGCTTCCTATTTTGGCTGCGGCAAATTACTTGGCACGATCATTGGCTATGTCTGCAAAACCTGCAGATAAGAAGTCTGATGACAAGCGTGCACATAAGACAGCACGTACACAGCCACATGTAGCACAGGCGCCAACTCCTGGCTTGGGACTCGATTCTATCGCTCCTGGATTGGGCACTCAGTCCATTCCAGAAAATCTCATTCGTGTCGTCGATTCACGTCGCTTTACTGCAACCGTTATGGTCGATGGTGAAAGCATTAATGTCGCATACACGGATTCTGACGATTTGGCATCCTACGTCCTTGAACATCCAGGTGCGACAATTGTCAGTCCACAAGAGGCTGTCGATGCTTTTGTACGTCGGCTGAATGCTGCTGTCGCTTTTGAGGAGGCAAGTGTCAAGCCTCAGAAGAAGAGCGCGCTCGTTCCTGTAGAAGAGATTCAAAAGCAGTTGGAAAACGACGAATCCGAGGATGAGTCCGAAACCAAGTCTGACCGCAAATCATCGACTTTCCAGACAGGTTCTGAAGTTGACCGTCGTTTGCGTTTGATGCTCTTCTTGTCTGCTCATCTGGGTGAAGAGTATTTGCTCAGCGAGCTTGCAGAGCGCTTTATCGCTGTTCCTAAGACTCCTGAAGAAGAGAAAAAGAACGTACAGACTATTCGCAAGGATATCGGTACTCTGACCACAGTTTCTGATGATGGCGAACTTGCTGGAAGCCAATTCTTCGATATTGATTGGTCTCTCCTTGAGGCTGAGGGAATTGTCTCTGCTACGAATTCCTTGGGTCTAGAACGTCTTGCTGGTGTTTCCCCTCAGTATTTGAGCTTGCTGACAGCATCAATTAGCTATCTGGCTCATTCGCCTTTGATGTCTGAAGAAGATCGCAAGAGCGCGGATGACTTGTATGACCGCTTATTGGAGGAGACATCCGCACCTGGCGATGCACCATGGCTGAGCTTGACAGGCTACGAACTCGAACCTGCAAGCTACCAGGTCGTCAACGATGCTATTTCCCGCGGTAACTTGTTGGATATGGACTACACCGATGGTGCTGGTCGTACCCGCCATAAGCTCGTCGCTCCTGCACGCATTTACGTTGATGAAGGCGTCTACTACGCAGCTGTGTGGACTGGTGTCAGCGATGCTGATCGCAAGACACCAAGCAAGCGTGCGTATGATGATGATTCACCTCGTCACACACCGGTACGCAACGAGAAGTCCGCTCAGTGGCAGACACTGCGTCTAGCACGGATTGGCCGTGTGGAAAGCGTTGAGCCAAGCCACAAGATTGAAATTCCAGATGTCCCTCTGGCAGAACTTCGCGAGTGGAACTTTGAAAATGGTACTCCTGCTGTCTTCGTAACCGATGATAAGAATCTTCCATTTATCTTCGGCTTGCAAGATGCCAAGGTAGAAGATTATGGCGATGGACAAAAGGTTCATTTGACCGTGTCTTCCGATTCATGGTTCGTCGCATTCTGCATCGCTCATGCACGTCACATTACTGCAGTTGGACCTTCCACATTGCAGTCCATGTGCATCGCTCGCGCAGAGCACGAGTTAAGTTTGAATACGGAGAATTAAATATGGTTCCTGTGTGGGTGTGGATTCTCCTGTGGATTTTCCTTTTCGCTAATTTTGCTTTCGGTGTGTACTATGCCATTCGTCATGGACTTGATGCGTTGACGAAAGTAGGTAAGACCGGAGCAGAATTAGGCGACGTTTTGTCACGTTTTGAGGCTGCAGATAATCCACGCGCCGCTGAGGACTCAGCTCCATTCTTTACACGTCCGCTGTCTGACGTCTCTGATCGATATGCTCAGACTCGTCAGGCAGTAGAAGAGCGCCATATCGAGCGTGATAATCGTCGCGCTGATGTCCGTAAACGTTGGGATTCGTATACTCAGTCTGACCTCGAACAGATTGTAGAGACTATTGAAGAAACTGCACGTACCAGCGATGAGCGTGCGGACTTTGTAGAGTAACGAAACTGCGTTTGCTTTTTATTTCATAGCATTTATCCCATTATTATTCATTATTTTCAATGACTTTAGAAGAAAATCTCAGCCCTTCTCAACGCTACGCAGCGTTTCGAGAACGGCAAAAACATGCACAGAGCATCACAGGCATCTTCGCACAATCATTGCCATTTGATATCGATGATTTCCAGAAGGATGCATGCTCAGCTTTAGAAAATGGGCACAACGTCCTCGTTGCGGCTCCAACTGGTGCTGGCAAGACGGTAGTAGCTGATTTTGCTATTTATCTTGCCCAGTACAAAAATGTCAAAGCATTCTATACCACGCCTATTAAGGCTTTGAGCAACCAGAAATATCATGAACTGGTTAATGAATACGGCTCAGATAGGGTAGGACTTCTCACTGGTGACATGTCGATCAATTCCGAAGCGGATATCATCGTCATGACCACCGAAGTTTTACGTAATATGCTGTATGAGCGTTCGTCTACTCTGAACGCTTTGCGCTATGTCATTCTCGATGAAGTACATTACCTTGCAGATCGTATGCGCGGTCAGGTATGGGAAGAAGTTATCATTCATCTTCCTCAATCGGTGAAAATTATCGGCCTGTCTGCGACGGTATCCAACGTGGAAGATTTCACTGCGTGGATACGCTCCGTGCGAGGAGATACGACCTTGGTGATGACTGAAAAGCGCCCAGTTCCTCTGCTGCAGCATGTCATGATTCAAGAAGCTCCACGTAAAGAGCCGGAGATTTTTGATCTCTATAAGAACGACGAATCCGATAAAATTAATCGTTCTTTGATTCGTGCTCTTGACAATCTTGATCAGGCAGCACGACAGAAAGCACGCAATTCTACGCCGTCGCATTATCACGGACAGAAGCGTCGTCGCCCGCAAACAGATCCAGTTCGACACAATACGCCTAAACGCTGGGCAGTCGTCGATGAACTTGATTTCCTCGATATGCTTCCTGCCATTTACTTTATATTCTCTCGAAATGGCTGTGATAAAGCGGTTTCTCAGTGTCTTCAAGCTGGATTGGAACTCACATCGGAGAATGAGGTTCGCGAAATTCGCCGTATCGTCAACGAAATGATTGACGGCCAATTGACCGCTGATGAGAAAAGAGCTTTACATTTCCATCAGTTCGTCGCAGCACTTGAACTAGGCTTTGCTTCGCACCACGCAGGCATGATTACTCTGTTCCGTCACATCGTCGAAGCACTTTTTGAAAAAGGTCTTATCAAGGTTGTTTTTGCTACGGAAACGCTCGCATTAGGCATTAATATGCCTGCTCGTACCGTTATTGTAGAAAAGCTGGAAAAGTTCAATGGCATCGGTCACGTGTCCTTAACACCAGGGGAGTTTACCCAGCTGACTGGTCGCGCAGGACGACGTGGTATCGATACCATCGGTCACGCCCTTGTCGTCGACCATAACGGTTTCACTCCAACTGCGATGGCTAATCTGGCATCCAAGCGCGTGTATCCTTTGCATTCAAGCTTTACTCCGTCGTTTAACATGGCGGTTAATTTGCTCAATACTCGTACCTTGCATGAGACGCATGAGACCTTAGACAAGTCTTTTGTGCAGTGGGAAGCTAATTCATCAGCTGATAGCTTGTATGGAATGATGACGGATACTCGCAGAGTTGTCAACGAATACGACCGCGCAATGCACTGTGATAGGGGAAATTTTGCCGAATTCATGCGTATTCGTATGAAGATATCTGATATCGAAAAGAAGGATCGTCGACTTCTCAAAGCACGAACTTTTAGCTCAGAAAAGGCTCGAAAGAAGGCTTTTGCGCAGCTGGACTCGCAACTTTCGGCTTTACGCAGTCAAGAGCATCATCATCCATGCAAATACTGTCCTGATTTTGCCGAGCATATCCGCTGGGGACACCGCTGGGCGCGTCAAACGCGCGAATTAGAGCGTTTAGAGAACCGTCTCGACCATCGCACACAGTCTGTTTCCCGCAGATTTGACCGTATCTGTGACGTTTTGCTTCAACTCGGATATCTTGAGGATAATCATGCAGGCGATGTCGTACTGACGCGGTGGGGAAGTGTTCTGCGCCAAATTTACTGCGAAAATGACATCTTGCTCGCACAGTGTATCTTAGATGGCGTTTTCTCCGATATGTCTGCAGAAGAACTCGCAGCCGTGATGACTGCATTCATCTTTGAATCGCGATACGATTCACCAAGTGAACCTTCACATTATCCAGGGGGAGCGCGGGGGACAATTGCCACAGCTATTAGTGCTATAAAGACCCGAGATATAAGGATTCGAGCTGTATGCGAGTCGTTTGATATCACTGATTTCGCGGATAGCGATTATGGTCTTGTCGAAATTATGTTTAATTGGGTAACGGACAAACCGCTGACGGAAATTCTTCGCACAAGCGATCTCACAGCAGGCGATTTTGTGCGTACATGTAAACGCGAAACGGATATTTTACGCCAATTGAGCAGCATTGCTGATTCCCTCGACGATGCACAGTTGACCCAGAAAGCACGAAAAGCTAGTGATTTGGTCAATCACGGAATCGTTGCTCTGAATCCATTAGATTAAGAAGACCACGAGGACCAGAATCCTGTCCGCCCACACGGAAAATTAGGAAAAAACTAGGGAATAAAGCTTCCGTCTGCTGTGTTTTGTACGGTAGATAGTAAAGAATAAGGAGAACGTTATGGCAGAACGCAGCCTTCGTGGCATGAGCATCGGTGCCAAGTCTCTCGAATCCGACGATAATGTCGAGTTTGCAGAGCGTACCGAGGTTTCTTACATTTGTCCACTGGGACATAAGACTATTTTGCCTTTGTCAGCTGAAGTAGATCCGCCAGCGGAATGGGAATGCCGTTGTGGACGCACTGCAAAGCTTGAGAATGGCGAAAATGAAGAAGCAGACGAGATTACAAAGCCAACTCGTACCCATTGGGATATGCTTCTTGAACGTCGTACAGAAGAAGAATTAAAGGAATTGCTGGAAAAGCGACTTCAGATGAAACGTGAAGGATGGTTCCCAGATTATGAGTAATCGCCGAATTATTTTACTCGATCTTGATGGCACAACGGTTGAATCCGCTGAAGGTATTCTTGCATCTGTAAAGCTCACTTTTGAGCATTTTGGTGTAGAGATGCCTTCTGCAGATGAATTGCAGACATTCATTGGGCCACCTTTGCTTGATTCCTTTAGCGCACATGGTTTTGAAGACAATGCACAGGACGCTGTAGATTTCTTCCGCCAATCCTATACAAAGCCATATTTTGACGACCCTCAGAGCCCAGGACAGCTCATTCCAGGTCTGTACTTGAGTCGTATGTATTTTGGCTTCCTTGGACAGCTTCAAAAGCTTCGTGAAGCAGGTTATGTACTTGCTGTAGCAACTGCTAAGCCACAGATGGAAGCAATTCGTCTGTGCGAGCACATCGGATTGGAATACTTGGTCACCGGTATCTACGGCGCTTCAGGTGGATCCGATACAAGCCGTTTGCACAAGTCTGACGTGATTCGTTACACATTCGAGAAGTTGAATTATAACGAAGCTGATGGTGACCGCGCTGTAATGGTTGGCGATCGCTGGACAGACATCGATGGCGCGCACGAAAACAATATTCCTGCAATTGGCGCTGGCTGGGGTTATGCAGCACCCGGCGAGTTTGAAGAGCATAATTGCGATGCAGTTGCGGAAACTGTAGATGATTTGCTGGATACAGTAAACGCTGTATTTGCGAAAATGAAGTAATGTGCTTAATTAAGTAAATTGCCGATAATGTACGTTATGTCAGATTTGATATAATTGATATACATAAGGGCGGATACACATCATGTGTTCCGCCCTCTTTCGTACGTTTATATATGTTCTTTTCTCAAAGCTTTAGATAACCTGTGCTTGGTTTAATGCACGCTGCTGCAACTCAAGCTTTCGCTTCATACGACGTTCAGCAAGTTCATCAATGGAATACGTTGGCTTTGTTGTCTCAGAAACATTGTGCTGAACAGTTACTGCAGATTCTTCATTCTTCAAAGCCTGCGAAATATGACGCCAAATAATTCCGACGGAAATTCCATAGACTGCACAACCATTGCGCATCAAATCAAGCATTTCGCTTTCGCTGGTGCATTCATAAATGTGAGTACCATCAGACATAATGATGATATCTTCCAACTGCTGTGCTTCACGCTGAGACAAATAGCTCAATGCTGTAGTGACATTATTCAGATTGACGCCTGTATCCAGCAATTTTTTTGCCACTGCGAGGATAACGATATCCTTAAACGAATACAGTCTGCGAGATCCTGAGCCAGACGATGGAGTCACACTTGGCTCAACGATATGCTTGCGAGCCCAGTAATCAAGCTGTCGGTACGTAATACCAGCGACTTTAGATGCCACAACTCCCCTATAACCTTCCTGGTTATAGCCTTCATCAAGGGCAAAAAGCTCACCCTGTACGACGTTGTGACCGCTTAAATCCGCACGATCAGCCAAACGTACATGCAAACTCAACTGAGGATGTTGTGCTTCACTCATTATCTCTACTTTCTCACAGAACCTACTAGCTATTCTAGGATGCGAATTGTGTCGATTCTGTCAGAACATTATGCGTTAATTGCAGACTTCGTGAAGAATACGAAGCGGAAACGACCGATGATGATTTCATCGCCGCTCTTCAAAGGCACGCTATCAACGCTTTCACGGTTGACGTAGGTACCATTCAGGCTTCCTGCATCTTCAACGACGAAAGCGCCATTCACACGCTTAAATACGGTGTGTTCACGCGATACTGTATTGTCATCCAAAATAATATCGCTTTGTGCATCGCGTCCTGCAGTTACGACATCAGCGTCGAGCAAATAACGTGCACCATTGGCACCACGTGTGGCAATTAGCAACGCTGCATCGTCACCGATATGAGCAATGGTATCGATGTCCTCCTGCGTCAAAGGACGCTCGCCTGTAGCAGTAATTGGTACAGTTACTGCTGGCATACCGATAATTGTTGTTTCACCTGCTGTTGGGATTGAAATTTCCATACTTGTTATTCTACTGTCTTTGCGTACTTATATTCAAAGGTGTTTGCTAATGCAGTAATTTCGATGTTATCCGATTGCTGCACGGTTACTTTAGAGCCGTAATTAACGCGAAGTGATGAGCCCACTCCTCCACTAATTTCCACTGCATTTTGCAGGTTAGACTTATCACCAATGGCATGGATAACATACGGCGCAGAAAGATATTTTCCATCGCTCATCAAGCCAGATGCGGTATCAACGATATATGTCGATGTCACCACACGTACATCGCCAATTTGGATAACTTCCGCACCTGCGTTTCGCAATTCCTCAATCAAGGTATACAAAATTGCCGCTGAAACGTTGCGCCTTGACCCTTGAGTAATGGTAATTTGGACGCCCTCTCCATATGCCGCGACCTTACCGCTAATAATGTCATTGGCATCTCGGTTTTCCTGAGCCACGCGTTCAATCTCCTGCTGCTTATTTGCTGCAGACTGAATGGACGATAACTGCTGACTCAGCTGAGAACGCTGTGATTCCAAACGAGATATCTGATTATTCGTTTCATCAAGCAGAGTAACGAGTTCTGACTCGCTCAATGACGAATACGATGTATTGGTAATGCGCTGCTGAGAGACAAAACCATACCCCACTAAACCGCCAAGAATCAGCAGAATAAGAGAACTGACGATGCTACGTGTGTGTCGATTGTGACGAACAGTTTGTACAAAATCATTCCACGAATGAATTGCTTCTGTGGCACGTCTGCTAAAACGCTCTGGTGTGATGACAGGGAAAATTCCTGTCTGAGTATCGTCTGCTGCTGTGCGCTTCTGATCATCAGCAGAGTGATCCTCAGCTTTGCGCCGCGCGTCTACTGTATCTTGTGATACTGGCTTATCATTAATTCTTTTTCGAACCATCACTACCCCACTTACGAGCTAAAGATGAATCGACGAATTGCAGAAACATTCGAAAAGATACGAATTCCGAGCACAACGATAACTGCAGTGGTCAGCTGCGAACTTACGCCGAGCAATGTTCCGATATACACGAGAAGAACTGCCGTAATAACGTTCGACAAGAAGGAAATGATAAAGACTCGGTCAGAGAAATTACGCTCGAAGAACGAGCGTCCCGCGCCAAGCAATGCATCCAGTGCAGCTACCACCATAATAGGAAGATATGGCTGAAGCCACACAGGCACGTCTGTACGCACAAATACCCCGATGACGACACCGACGATAATGCCAAGAACTGCTGCCATTATTGCTTTTCCTTTCGTGCGCGATCATTTACTAATGTACTCGCAGCTGGTAACTGAAGTCCAGTCGAGTGCGAAAAAGTGATACCAATTCCCGCTGAGCGGAACATATTCTCTATATTTCCATTCGATTTAACGACACTTTCCATCTGCGATGCATCACCAATTGCACGCACCACATACGGATTTTGTATGCCGGTAACTCCGATGAGAATTGTCTCTCCAGCAGATCGAATGGACGTTTGCGGACCTAAACGCTGGTCGTTCACGCTAATTGCTTCCGCTCCCCCTGCCCACAGCAGTGAGACAACGTATTGCAACTGAGTATCCGTAAGCTGAGCAGCATTCTGACCATCAGTGACACGACCTTGGGTGCTTGTGTCACTGGACGAATTAGGATTCGTCAAAGTAATGACAAGGCCATCGCCTGTCACTGCACTTTGTGCGGTACTGATATTTGTCGACTGCACCTTCTCAATAGTGCCTGCCTCATTTTGAGACTGCTGAGTAAGGCGTGAGAGCTCGGAACGTTGCTGACGAACCTCATTAGCAAGATTTTGAGCATTTTGTGACGCACTCGTTACCTGAGAAGCCAATTCATTTCGAACTTTCTCACGGGAATCTCCCTGAAGATTGCGCACAACTTGAGTACCCGCAATGCCAACGGCTACACACAAGATAAAGGACACAATTTGCGTGATAATTCGTCGCGCAGGAGTAATGGTATGCGCGGTTAAGGTTGCATCTTCAAACATAGGATCGAGAGGATGCTGCATGAGATCTTCGAGCAATTGCGACGAACTATGACGTCGCCCCGTCGGATACTCACGAGACGAACCTGATTTCGACGAATTAGCAGACGTAGTATTCGAATCAATGCGGTGACGACCAAGACGTGCTGCTCCACTCGAGAACGTCGATCGTGTCCTCTGCGGCGTCTTACCATCCGAAGGTGGAATTATATGCGGAGCAACTGATTCATCAGTCATTGTGCTCCCCTATATGCTTATCAAGCTCCTCATGCGAATAATCATCTGATGGCGAGCTGTGTGTACTGTGCTCACTGTGCACATTATCGCTTATACCATGACGAATAAGGCGAATTCCTTGACGAATATACAAAAGCCCAGCAACCCAATACATGGCAATTCCCCAAATAGCAAGAGCCAAGCCGATGCTTTCCAAAGTGGTGAAAATAGTGGACGTTCCCATGGCAGAAATCACTAAAATAGGTACATCTGCCATAATCATGGCTGTAGCTGTTTTTCCTACAAAATGCACTGGAAGAGGGCCATAACCAAACTGAGCCAATACAAGAACAAGAATTGCAAGAACTACTTCTCGCGAAGCCACCACGATGATAAACCACCATGGAATGATATTCACAAATCCAAGCGCAAGAATTGAGCAGCAAATGAGAAGCCTATCGGCAAGAGGATCAAGAATCTGTCCCAGCTTCGTAATTTGGTTCAAAGAACGAGCGAGGTATCCATCTAAAGCATCCGTTAATGCTGAAATCGCTAGGACAATAAGACCATACACGAGATGGCCTTTGTCAATTAAAATCGCGATAGCTGGAATCGTTAGAAGTCGAATAAAGCTCACTAAATTAGGCCAAGTAAAAATGCGATTACTCGGCTTGAGCTTCAATGTTTCTTCATCTTCTTCACTCAAATATTCGTTCATCACACTCTATTGTACTGGGTTACGGTATAACGACCACACGTTCTGCCGGTGGCGTGTACGCGATGATCTGAGATATGAATAACATCGTGTGAAATACTAATCATCTCACACGATGTTAGAAAGGAATTACGTTCGCAGAACGTGGTTCATGTGCTTATGCGCGGAATGCCTTTTCTGCTTCTTCGCGAATTGCAGCAATAGCAGCAGCTGGATCTTCTGCACCGTATACTGCGGAACCTGCGACAAGTACATCAGCACCTGCTGCAGCCACGATTGGAGCGGTAGCAGGGCTTACGCCACCGTCTACCTGAATCTTGACATCGAGACCGCGACGAGTAATTTCATCACGCAAACGGCGAACCTTGTTCATCTGGTTATCGAGGAACTTCTGTCCACCAAATCCTGGCTCAACAGTCATGATAAGAATCATGTCAAATTCATCGAGGATATCGAAAATTGGTTCCACTGGTTCAGCTGGACGAACTGCAAAGCATGCCTTCGTACCCATATCGTGAAGCTGACGAGCCAGACGAACTGGAGCGTGTGCAGCACCCATGTGGAAAGTGACAGAGTCAGCGCCTGCCTTTGCAAACTCAGGAGCCCAGCGATCTGGATCTTCAATCATCAGATGTGCATCTACTGGGATTGGGCTTACTTCGCAAATACGCTTGACGATCGGCTCGCCGAGAGTCAAGTTAGGAACAAAATGATGGTCCATGACATCGACGTGAACTAAATCAGCAGTTGCGATAGCCTGAAGTTCACGCTCAAGATTGACGAAGTCAGCGGACAAAATACTTGGTGCAATTTCAATACTCATAGTTTTTCAGTTTACGATTAATTACAGACGGATAAGGATGGTGTGCGTTCTTTGTGACTTACTGATTGGTCTCAGAGTCATCGCTGCTGTCAGAACTGTTAGAACCGTTAGTACTGTCAGAGCTGTCAGCTACGTGCTTGCCTGAGTCAGTATCCGCGTCAGTATTTGAACTATCGGTCGTGTCAGAAGAATTCTGCTTATGACGTGCTTGTGTCACAATTTTCTTCGCTTCTTCATACAGTGACTTTTCCGACTCCTGATGAGCCTTCTTCTCGTCCTGTACATGCTTGCGATATTCTTTTTCGTCATGGTGACGCTGAGCGGTTTCTTCCTTCAGCATGACTCGCATTTCACGGGCAGACAAGGTACCGTCAGCGACACGCTGTTGCAATTCTGATACGTGTGCAAGCTGGTCACGTGATACTGATGATGTCTGTCCCATACGCTGGATAAGGACGAAAGCAACCACTGCTGCTACAAAGACGAGTAAAGATACCCACACATTGATGCGAAGTCCCAAAACTTCATGCGCGCGATCAATACGCAGCATTTCAATCCATGTACGTCCTGCCGTATACCACATGACATACAACGCAAATTGAGAACCTGCCTTAAAACGATCTGAGATACGCTTGGTAAGAACGATAAGCAATACAGCGCCGATGAAATTCCACACAAGTTCGTATAAGAACGTTGGGTGGTACAACACGCCTGTAGGGCATGATGCACCGTCATAGCACGATTCGGTAGCGCCAATTGCGGAGGCGTTGTCGTTGAGACGAAGTCCCCATGGCAGCGTGGTTGGAGAACCGTACAACTCTTGGTTAAACCAGTTACCCAATCGACCGATTCCCTGTGCGATGAGCAATCCAGGAGCAACGGCATCCATAAGCATTCCCATAGGATACTTTTCACGTCGTGCCCATGCCCACACAGCAAGTGCTCCGACAGCCACAGCACCCCAGATGCCCAAACCACCATTCCAGATGCGGAAGATATCGAGGAAATTGCCTTGTGCTCCAAAATACAATTCTGGCGTAGTAATCACGTGATACAAACGAGCGCCGACGATACCTGAAGGAACAGCGACGATTGTTATATCAAGAATCTGATCGAATGTGCCGCCCCATGTCACCCAACGGCGAGTGGTCAACCACACAGCAACGCAAATTCCGACGAGAATTGCGAGAGCATAAAAACGAATTGTAAAAGGCCCAATAGCGAAGCTCGATATGGATGGTGATGGTATATATGCCAAATTCATTGTATCTCCTTTTAAAGTGACGGCCGATTTCT
The DNA here is from genome assembly GCA_963543015.1 of uncultured Alloscardovia sp. Taxonomy (GTDB): domain Bacteria; phylum Actinomycetota; class Actinomycetes; order Actinomycetales; family Bifidobacteriaceae; genus Alloscardovia. The sequence continues at coordinate 185,766 of CAUTYZ010000002.1, read as the reverse complement.
TCCACTATCGTCTATGATCGGCGTACCAAGTCTTCGGCAAGTTCCTTAGCCGCAAGCTGACCGCAAGCTCCATCGATATCGCTTCCGCGAGTATCGCGTAAGGTTGCAGAAATTCCAGCATTGCGTAAAATTTCGATAAATCGTGCTTCATCTTCGGGCTCAGAAGCAGTCCATGGAGATCCCTCGATAGGATTGAGCGGAATTGGATTGACATGAACCCAGTCATCTCCATAATGATTCAAACGCTTAGCAAGCAGACGTGCATGCTCTGCTTGGTCGTTAATTCCACGCATCAACGCATATTCGATGCTGACACGGCGCTTCGAGCTCAGATAATAATCATGCGCAGCATCCAGCACTTGGGTCGTATTAAAACGACGATTCATAGGAACTAATTCGTCGCGTAGTTCATCGCTTGGTGCGTGAAGAGAGACAGCGAGGCGCACAGGAATATGCTCGTTAATGAGTTTACGAATTCCTGGAACGACGCCCACAGTAGACAAGGTAATATTGCGAGCAGAAATGCCAAAACCTTCTGGTGGCAAAGCACTAATCTGTCGGATTGCCTTCATCATCGCCTTGTAATTTCCTAATGCTTCGCCCATACCCATAAACACAATATTGCTCAAACGGGTTGGTCCGCCTGGAAGTCGACCAGATTCACATTGAAGAGCTGCAACGCGCACCTGTTCGAGGATCTCCCCTGCTGACATATTTCTTGTCAATCCCAAACGTCCTGTAGCGCAGAATGGGCAATCCATTCCACAACCCACCTGGCTAGAAATGCACAAAGTAGTACGTGTCGGATATTTCATCAAAACTGATTCAATGCGAGAATCGTCAAACAATCGCCACAGCGTCTTAATCGTTTCGCCATTATCGGCTTCCTGCTCCAAAAGAGGCTCGATTAATTGTGGAAAATAATACTCCTGAGCAGTCTGGGCTAACTTTGCAGGAAAATCTGAGTAGCCTGCCACATCTGTGTCATAATGCACAAAATAATGCTGAGCAAGCTGCTTGACACGAAATGCTGGCATTCCCAGCTGCTGCGCGAGCTCTTTGCGCTCCTCAGGCGTCATATCGACAAGATGAAGTGGAGCTTTACCGCGGCGCGCATGGTCCTTCGACAACACATCGCGAAATGCACCCTGCGTACCACCTTCAGTAATACCAGTTTCTGGTTCTTGATTATCGTGAGTATGCAGATGAGTCATCTCGATGCATTACCTTTCCATATATTTCTTCAGTAGAATCTCAATTATAACGTGTGAAAACGTTTTTAATTCTCAGCTGATGTGGTCTTATAACGGCTAACTGCCTTAAGCTTCTATCCTTCAGCGTATGCGACTTTCCTCGCCAGTAGCTATGCATTGCATGACATTGTGCAGGTTATGTTACAGTCCAAACGCCATAACAAACATACAAATAACCGGTGCACACATCAAAATAGAGTCCACGCGATCAAGTACGCCACCGTGTCCTGCGAGGATATGGCCCATATCTTTCAGCCCCATATCACGCTTGAGCATGGATGCTGACAAATCGCCAAAGAGTCCTACTACGCCCACGCAGATACCCATGCTGATAAGAGCTGCAAGGTTGTGTACAAACTGCTCAGTCGAGTACGTAAAGAATCCGATAAGGAGCACGCCGATCACTGCAAAAAGAATCGAGCCGAATAGACCTTCGTAACTCTTCTTCGGTGAAATGCGTGGCGATAACTTATGCTTTCCGAAAGCAGCGCCAAAGAACAGTCCGCCGATGTCCCCCAACGATGGCAAGAACAGGATCATGAATTCGAAAGCGACCGGATGCGTGCGTGTCAGTGGCAAAACAATAAAGCTTCCGAGAAGAGTGACATAAAATACTGCCAAGAGCGATGCACTGACATGTGTCAACCTCAAAGGCGCTTCCTGGGCATTTTCATCGGATTGAGCCGCAGACGTGCTCAATTTCTTAGTCACAGCTTTTTCTACACGCGCATGATTCGCTCTTTTAATAGTTGCTACAAGCGCAACGACTGCTGCGGTAAGAACGACACCAATGGCTGCCACAATGGTATGTGATGAACGGACAGGCGTGTAATAAATTGCGATATACGTTGCGACTGTCATCACCCACAGTGCCACAATAGGGATACGTATACCAATTGTCGCAAAATCAACGCGAAGCTCCCACAAAGCAATACATACAAAAGCGATGACGAGCCACAAGAAAATTTGCGTATTAAAAATTAAGCTCGCAACGACCAGAGCAACAAGAAAAGCACCAGTAAGCACAGCTTGAACCATATTACGACCTGTACGCTTGTTTATGGCGTCCATTCGTTCACGAATTCGTGTAGACATCGTTGACTGTGCCATTGGCGCTCTCCCTATACCACTTATGCTGTGTGTAAAGCCAATTTCTGGTCATGTCAGGAAATTATCATTTTGATACTCGCTGACATGACCATGAATGATATGACCATGAATTATCTGTGTTTGTGCTATCGATATTCTGCCGACATGACGTCGTTATAAAGAAGCACAATCCATCACATAATCAGACAGAAAGGATTTCCTTTTCCTTCGATGCAAGCATGGTATCGATTTCATCGGTAATCTTCTTGGTGACATCGTCGAGTTCCTTGAGAAGACGCTTTCCTTCGTCCTCACCATACTCGCCATCCTTAATGGATGCGTCGATGCCTTCCTTGGTCTTACGACGAATGTTGCGTACAGCGACCTTACCATCTTCAGCCTTAGTACGTGCAAGCTTGACATAGTCCTTACGACGCTCTTCTGTCAATTCAGGCATGGTAACGTGGATAACGCTTCCGTCGCGGCGTGGGTTTACGCCCAGATCCGAGTCGCGAATAGCCTTTTCTACAGCATTTGCCTGAGATGCGTCGAATGGTGTGACAGCCAAGGTACGAGCATCTGGAACACCGATAGTAGCCAAAGACTTCAATGGTGTAGGTGCGCCATAGTAATCCACCATGACCGAATTCAAGAATGCTGGGTTTGCGCGACCGGTACGAATGCCGGAGAAGTTTTCCTGTGTGGATTCCACAGTCTTCTTCATCTGTTCGCGTGCTTGATCAATGACAGTTGCCATTTTGTATCTCCTCTATGAGTGCTTACTAATCTTCGTTGGATACGAGCGTTCCCAATGCATCTCCAGTGAGAGCAGCGGTGACGTTACCCGTTCCTTCAAGTCCAAATACACGAATGTGCATGTTATTATCGCGAGCCATGGAAAGTGCTGAAGCATCCATAACTGCAAGATTATCTACCAATGCGCGGTTGTAGGAAACGCGTTCGAGCATTGTTGCTGTAGGATCCTTACGTGGGTCTGCTGTGTACACGCCGTCTACACCATTCTTACCCATCAATACTTCTTCACAGCCAATTTCCAATGCGCGCTGGATCGAAACAGTATCTGTGGAGAAGTATGGCATACCAGCACCTGCTCCAAAAATAACAACGCGCCCCTTTTCCATATGACGGATAGCTTTCAATGGAATGTAAGGTTCTGCAACCTGTCCCATGGTAATTGCGGTCTGCACGCGTGTAGGCTGACCTTCTTGCTCCAAAAAGTCCTGAAGTGCCAAGCAATTCATCACAGTGCCAAGCATACCCATGTAGTCCGCACGGCTACGTTCCAAACCTGCCTGACTGAGCTGTGCACCGCGGAAGAAGTTTCCACCACCGACAACGATGCCAACTTGCACGCCCTGCTCTACAGCAGCATGAATTTCTTGAGCAATACGACGAATTACCTGCGTATCAATTCCAATGGATCCACCACCGAAAGCCTCACCTGAAAGCTTTAACAAAACGCGACGTTGTGTACTCACTATGACGTTCCTTTCGTCAGGCTATAAATCTTTATAAGTTTACCTTTTTGCCGATACATCGTGTCGCGAGGCATTGCGTTTACGAAAATGTGCCCATATAAGTGGGGTTGGAGATACATATATTTTTACGAAAAATGCTCACTGTGTATCGCAGATTATTCACCGAAATATTCAGGTGACTATTTTTCTGGCTCCGATTCGAAGATGATACCGAGGAGCATAATTGGTCCACGTGGTATCAGCGTTCAATCTCTCTGTACTAGATAGGTATTAGATAGTATCCGCTCCGCTTGCGTGCTACGCAGCACCGTTTCCCCGTACACTCCCCTGTTATACAAAATGAGGGCAGCCGCATATGCAACTGCCCTCATCATTATCTGACGTATTCAGAATTCATAAGAATCTGTTTACTCAGCGTCTTCGCCCTTGCCTACCTCGACGCGAGCGAATGCGATAGCCTGTCCGCCTACCTGCTTGAAGAGATCACCAATTGTCTTGGAAGGATCCTTCACGTAAGCCTGCTCAAGCAAAACGACTTCCTTGTAGAAAGCGTTCATACGACCTTCAACAATCTTTGGAACGATTGCTTCTGGCTTGCCTTCAGCGAGGGACTTCTCAGTAGCAACACGTTTTTCAGATTCCACAACATCAGCTGGGACATCTTCGCGAGTAAGCCACTGTGCGCCCATTGCAGAAATCTGAAGAGCAACTTCGTGAGCAACTTCAGCACCAGCTTCATCAGTTGCAACCATAGCAACGATGGATGGTGGAAGTTCTACGGACTTACGGTGTGCGTAAATCTCGACGTGAGGACCGCTTACGGTAGCTACCTGACCAAGCTTAACGTGCTCGTGGAAGAGTGCACCTGCTTCGTCAATGGTGTCCTTAACAGTACCTGCATCGGTGCTTGCAGCAAGAACAGCTTCTGGATTCTGTGCATCAGCAGCAACAGCTGCAGCTACTACAGTGTTTCCAAGCTCAACGAATGCATCAGTCTTTGCTACGAAGTCGGTCTCAGAGTTGAGCTCAACTGCGTAACCAGTCTGACCATTAGCTGTATCTGCTACGGAAGAAGCGATAAGACCTTCCTGAGCCTTACGACCTTCACGTGCACCTGCAGCCTTGATACCACTTGCGCGGATGATTTCCTTTGCGCGTGCGATATCGCCTTCAGCTTCTGTCAAAGCCTTCTTAACATCCATCATGCCTGCGCCTGTAGCTTCACGCACTTCCTTGATGAGAGCAGCAGTAATCTGTGCCATTATTTTCTCCTAAAAACTTGAATTCTGTGACTACTCAGCCTGAGATGCTTCAGCTTCTGCTGGAGCAGATTCTGCCTGTGCATCAGAAGACTTCAAGAGTTCAGTTTCCCACTCAGCAAGTGGCTGATCGGTAGCAGCAGCCTGAGCGCCCTTACCACCACGTGCGAGCAAACCATCAGCAACTGCATCTGCCATCAAAGCTGTGAGAAGCTCGATTGCGCGAATTGCATCATCGTTTGCAGGAATTGGGTAATCTACCAAGTCTGGGTCGCAGTTAGTATCTACGAGAGCTACTACAGGAATGCCCAACTTGTGTGCTTCTTCTACTGCAAGAGCTTCCTTGTTGATGTCAACAACGAACATTGCAGAAGGAGTGCGATCCATATTACGGATACCGCCGAGCTGCTTTACAAGCTTTTCCTTTTCGCGCTCAAGAAGAAGAAGTTCCTTCTTGGTCAAGCCACTTGCACGTACGTCATCGAAGTTCATCTCTTCGAGTTCCTTCATGCGTACAACACGCTTGGATACGGTCTGGAAGTTGGTGAGCATACCACCCAACCAACGCTCAGAAACGTATGGCATGTTTACGCGGGAAGCTTCAGAAGAAATAGCCTGTGCAGCCTGCTTCTTAGTACCAACGAAGAGTACGGTACCGTTGTGAGCTACAGTCTGCTTGATGAAGTCATAAGCCTGATCGATGAGATCAAGAGACTTGAACAGGTTGATGATGTGAATGCCGTTGCGTTCCATCAAGATGTACTGCTTCATCTTTGGGTTCCAACGACGGGTCTGATGACCAAAATGAACGCCAGCCTTGAGCATCTGGCTCATGGTAATTTCTGCCATGATATACCTTTCTGTCGGTTATTGCCTGGCTATGCAGATTCGCATACGACGAGTTCACCTTGCGGAGTGCTCATCGACCGACACGAATCGTCGCACACATAGCGCGTTTTTCACATATCAATAGACAATACAAAGCTTAAGAAGTAATCGTGCGAGTATACCCCTTAAAAAGACGATATGCGGGCTCTACATTACTAGAACCCGCATACATAATTCAAGCCGAATGGACGACTTATGATGATGTGCTGTGGTGATATGTTTTACTGAGCACGCCTATCATTCAAGCACGCTATCGCATCCACCTTATGCCTGATGTGAGCGCATATATCGCAATGCTTCTCGACGTTCTTCCTTTTCCAATCGGTCAAGGTAGACATGACCATCAAGGTGATCGCACTCATGCTGGAGCATGCGTCCCATCAAACCGCTCCCCTCAAGAACGATTTTTTCGCCTGCGAGGTTTATCCCCTCAACCTTGGCATAATCGCTTCGACGTGTTTTGTACCACAAACCTGGAACCGAAAGGCATCCTTCGTCACCATACTGCTCGCCAGACTTCTCCACCAAGACAGGATTGAGAATATATCCGACTTCACCTTCGATATTGTACGAAAATGCTCGTAAACTAACCCCAATTTGGTTTGCCGACAAGCCTGCTCGACCTGGATCGTTGACAGTATCGAGCAAATCTTGAACTAAACGTTCGACTGCTGGAGTGATTTCTTTAATCTCGTCGCACGGTGTACGCAAAACGGGATCGGGTACTACACGAATCTCGCGTAATGCCATACAGGTATCTCCTCACATTCTTGACAGAGCTCAGATGAGTTTGGAATTAATGATTAGTTATTGCTCTCATTCGCCGCTTCAGCATTTTCAGACTTCTCAGACTTCTCAGACTTCTCAGACTTCTCAGACTTTTCGGTCTTTTCGGTCTTCTCTGTCTTTTCCACGCTTGCAGGAGCTGTCTGTGTATTCATCGCATTGCGAACATTTTCGACTGCTTTGTTATACATAGGCTCGAGGCGTTCACGTGCAGCTTTCACCGTTGGCTGGACCTGCTTGTTGAACTGCTCTGCTGCCTGTTCAGCAGCCATCATAATGCGAGCTGTTGCAGCATCGGTCATTGCCGTTGGCTTTGGCGCATACAAAATCTTATCGATAACTTCTCGATACTGATCGATAATTCGTGGACGCACAATCTTCAAGCTAGGAGTCAATGTTCCTGTTTCTTGACTGAACTCTGAAGGCAGAACGACGAATTTACGAACAGATTCTGCACGAGAAACTGTGGCATTTGCACGGTCGATATATTCCTGAATAAATGCTCGTACAGCTTCATTATCAGCAGCTTCCAATGGAGTCATGGTCGAATCAAGACCACGGCCTTCAAGCCACTGACGGAGCATCTCAGGTTCAAGCGTAATCAAAGCACCAATAAATGGTTTGTTATCGCCGACTACGATGGCATGAGACACAATTGGGCATGTGGAAATCACATCTTCAAGAGGTGCTGGAGATACGTTCTTACCACCAGCAGTAATGATGATGTCCTTCTTACGACCCGTAATGTAGATGAAGCCATCATCGTCAATTTGTGCGATATCGCCAGTACGCAACCAGCCATTGTCAAAGATTTCTGCAGTCTGCTCAGGATTGTTGTAGTATCCCATGAAGACGCTTGGTCCCTTAATTTCCAACTCGTCATCGTCAGTCAGACGAACGGAGAAACCTGGAGCGATTTGACCGACAGATCCCACGCGATTCTTATTTTCGAAATTCACGACGCATGGAGCTGCTGTTTCTGTAAGTCCATATCCTTGAATGAACGTCAAATCATCAATTCCGTTGAAGAAGTGAGCCAAGTCTTCATTCATTGGAGCACCACCGCATGCCATGAACTTCATGCCATTGCCCATAGCCGAGTGAATAGACGAACCAACTGCACTCATAAAGAAATTATGACGCATGCGTTCACGCAAGCTATGCTTCTTGCCAGCTTGCTCATCTTTGCTCCACTGGACGAAATGCTTAAAAGCGGCTGCAAAGATATGTCCCTTGATACCGTTTCCTGCCTTTTGAGATGCTGCATTGTAGACCTTCTCAAATACGCGAGGCACAGCAAGCATGTATGAAGGCCTGAAACCACGCAAATCGCTCAAAAGATGCTTAGTATCTGACAGGTAACCAATAATGCCATGCGAACCAATAGCGCAGTACTGGATGTAGCGTGCAAATGCATGAGCAAGTGGAAGGAACATCAGCAAGCGTGTCGGATTCGCTGCAAGCATATTTGGCAAAACTTCCCAACCATTCTTCGCGGTGTGTACGAAATTACGGTGAGAAATCAAAGCCCCCTTTGGTCTGCCTGTCGAACCAGAAGTAAAGATGATTGTCAATGGATCATCAGCCTTTACATTGCTAATCATCGCGTTGAGTTTCTCATCTGAGACGTCTTTACCCCAGTCCGTCACAGCTTGGAGACCATTGGACTGAATGTTGAAACTGTATTCAACGGAATTATCGTCGGATTGGCGAAGCTCTTCCAAAACCAAGGAACGCTCTTCCCCACCCGCGAAAGCAACTTTAGGCGATGTCGCTGCAACAATTTGAGCGACTTGCTTTGGAGAATCTGTGTCATAGACCGGTACAGAAATAGCACCGATAGCAGCGCATGCGAAATCTACCACTCCCCATTCATATGAGGTTGGTGCGTAGATAAGAACGGTATCGCCCTTATCCACGCCCATAGCGATGAGTCCCTTAGCGATGTTTCGTACCGAAGTGAGCATCTGTGATGCGGTGATATCCACCCACTGACGACGAGGCCCGCACAATGCTTGTGCTACTACGCTATCTGGCTCTTTTGTTGCACGATCATTCAAAAGCTTGAAAATCGTGTCATCATCAGTTGTTGAATAGATAATATCCGTTGTATATTCACGTAACATACTTCAAGTATATTGTGCGCGCCTAACAAGCTTTCGACATTTCACTCACACAGCAATTGCACATCACTTCTGTCGAAATGTCGCTCACCCGTGTATTCTCTACGCATATCACCAAAAATCACAGCTTGTACACACCCACTTTCTTCCATTGAATCGAAACACAACATATGCCCAGCACGGCTTACCTGCCAACATTAAACCGATACTTGCATTGAAACGCACTGGAGACACTGCGAATCCATTCAACGTGCGTAATATAAGTGGCAAATGTTTGCATGCTGAATCTGCCCACGCAATCTGTGGAACAGACACCTCGTCTCGCATTAATTGTTTGAGAGCTCCAATACGACTCATCACTTTAGGATGCGCTAAAGCTGAAATCATATTGATACCCAATCGCCCACGAACGATATCAATTGCCAGACATGCCATATTGCAGGAGCTATATGCCAGTTTGATACACGTATCCCTATCGATATCACCTTCGACACATTGCGCAATATGGAATTTTATATTTTCATTTTTAGTGCCAATTCGATAATAGGCATCAAAAATGAGTTCACCAGTATCAACCATGATAGTGGTCCTTCACTATCACCCCGTATCCCTCTTCGAGCGTATGGAATCCGCCCACTGCATAGCAAAAACCTGCAGTACGTTTAAGTATACTGCAGGTTTTTCAAAGGCCTTACACAACACGCTGATGTGCGTTATGTACCGCTCACTATGCGCAATACTAATGCGGCTAATGCACGATACTATGCGCTTAATATGCGCTCGCTAGCTACCGTGCTTCTCTTAGTCGCCGTATGGTGTAGCAACAACTGGGCAATCTTGGAAATGACGCAAATTGGTATATCCTGTCGATGCCATTGCACGCCTCAATGCTCCGATGTAATTCATCGAACCATCAGCACGGTTACTTGGACCGGTAAGAATTTCTTCCATCGTTCCCACCTGTTCAAGATGAACACGACGACCACGTGGAAGGCTCTTATGCGTTGCTTCACGACCCCAGTGCATACCATGTCCAGGAGCTTCATAGGCGCGAGCTAATGCGCTACCCATCATGACTGCATCCGCACCCATAGCGAATGACTTCACAAAGTTGCCGGATGTTCCCAATCCGCCATCTACGATGACTGGAACATAGCGGCCATCGGATTCTTCCATATAATCCTTACGTGCTGCAGCGATATCTGCAATTGCTGTCGCCATTGGCACGTGCATACCCAAAATGGAACGCGATGATGATACTGCTGATCCACCAGCGCCCACGAGCACACCTGCAGCACCAGTTCGCATCAAATGCATAGCAGCACGATATGTGCCTGCACCACCGACGATGACAGGAACATCGAGCTCATAAATGAACTTCTTCAAGTTCAATGGTTCATGAGATTCAGAGATATGCTCTGCAGAAACTGCTGTACCACGAATGACGAAGAGATCAACACCTGCATCAACAACTGTCGAGTAAAACTCCTGCGTGCGTTGTGGTGTCAATGCACCTGCAACGGTCACGCCAGCATCACGAATCTGCTTGATGCGCTCTGTAATTAATTCAGGCTTAATTGGCTCGGAATAGAGTTTCTGAAGCAAAATAGTTGCCTCATCATCTGGTGCTTCAGCAATCATGCGAAGCTGTTCCGTTGGATCCTCATAACGAGTCCACAGACCTTCTAAATCCAAAACTCCCAGACCACCGAGCTTGCCCAGCTCAATGACGGTCTCTGGGCTCATAGACGAGTCCATTGGAGCACCAATTACTGGTATCTCAAACTGATACGCGTCAACCTGCCAGGTGGTATCAACGTCTTGTGGATCGCGAGTTCGACGCGAAGGTACAATTGCCACATCATCGAGGGCATAGCACATGCGTCCGGATTTTCCCATTCCGATTTCAATTTCCTGTGTCATGCTTATAAGAGTAAACCGCGCATATGACGTACCCCACAGGTCATGCTCATACGCATCGCATGGAACGTATACATCTCGATAGTGAGTATCTCGATAGTATGTATCGTGCGAATACCCCAATCCCCCTGTACTCTCCACCCTGATGAAGGTGTACACCCATTCTTAGGGGTTATGCGCTAAAATTATCTTTCTAGAACAGCAGCCGTGAACTATGCACGCACATAACGCGCACTTCCTGAACGGCTCACGCTACATGCAGATGCACCCATGCAGAATGGAGAGGAACTATTATGCAGTCTCACGCAACGAGAATTCATGTTTGGCTCGGAGCGCTCATTATGGCCATTGCTCTGCTCCTGTGCTCTGCATGTAATCCGCGTTCCGCGTCTAGCACATCGCACAATTCTTCTCTCACTGGAACTATTGACATTCTCACTCCTTCGGGAAGTTCCATGATTAATTCCAACCAACCACTCAATAGTTGGTCTAATGTGCGCGATGCTCTTGTCGACTCCTTAAAGTCGCAGGGATTTGCGGATACTCAGATTTCTTCTTCTGATTCCTCATCTGTAGATGCTCAAATTACGCAAATTCATCGTATTATCAACACCTACAAGAACCAGAACGATAAGAATCCTCATACTCTTCTTTTTGCTCCTGTTCATACTCTGCGAAATTCTGCAACCTCAGCTATCGATCAGCGCTTTGGTGATACCGTGACTCAGCCGACGTATACTGACAAAGAGTTGGCAAATAATAATATTTCTCAAGAACAACGAAGCCAATACGCTCAAGCAAATGAGAATCTCGCTGAAGCTTTGAAAGAAGCTCAGGACAATGGAATTACCGTCGTTTTGATGGCTCAGAAGATTCCTGATTTCACTGAAGACTACTTCGTGTCTTTTGCTACCGCCCAGTCTATCGCTCGTATTCAAACGGATAATCTTGTCAAGAAGCTTCAGTTAGATAAAGCAACGCAGAAAAACCCTCAGGCTATCGAAATCATTATTCCAGCAAACGTGGGAGCAACTTTCGCACAAGAGCTTTTCAGCGCTGCGTGGAAGATTTTGAAGCCATATTATTCGACTGGAGTAGCTTTTAGCCCATCTGGCCTTTTGGAAGCAAACTCGACGGATAGCGATTGGCGAAATGTGTCCGTTCCTAATGATTCACCAGAGACGATTTCATCAGCATTGCGCAATCGCCTGTCGTCCTCTCAGAGTTCCTCCTCTGCAGGAACAATTGTCAACGTCGATGGTGTGCTCGCTTTTGATGACAATATTGCTCAAGAAGTCGTTACTGGTTTAACTAATTTAGGCTTTACCGGATCGAGTGCTCAGATTAATCCAAGTGTGACTTTGGATAGCATTATCAAGAAACTCGTTGATAATGTGGATGTCAATAAGCAGCGAGTTCCACAGCCAAATGACCCGGATACTGACTCTGACGAGTCATCACAAGATACTCAATCCTCACATTCCACGAATACTCAGCCAAATCGAACTATTTTGACATGGCCGATTATCACTGGTTTCGGCACATACATTAATGCTATTCCCGATATCGTCAACGGAAAGATCTGGATTTCTACGTCAGTCGAACGAACTCGCATCGTTTCTTCTATTGCAACGTTGAGCAAAGCGATTTGCCAGCGTAAGACCACGACTGTCAACTTGTCAAAGACTGTTCCTTATTTCAATGACAAAACCATTACAGCCCCTTTGTTTGCAGTTAATTCAGATAATCTGAAGAAGACATTGCTGGATACCGGATATATCACTCCTGCGGACGCAGGATTGTAATTCTCGTCATCACTGTCAGACGTTCGGGATTCACGTACTGATTTTTTCCGCGTTTGACTCCCCATTGAAGGCAGTTTTCACGACAGTGATCACTGATACCCGATGAGCGCGTGGCGAATTCTTCGCCGCGCGTAACTTTATGCCCTACAGGCAGTGTCGTTGTAGCAGGTTCAAAAGTACTGCGAAGCCCATATGCATGTGAAATGACGACGACATCTTTTCCAGCTACCTTCCCAGCAAACGATATACGCCCCCTCTCCGGCGCATACAGGGGTTCTCCCGGTAGCGCACGCACATCCACTCCTCGATGTCCAGGAAGCCACGGTTGCGCAGGCGAATCGAATTTTTGGACGACAACGGGATTTTCCACAGGCCATGACATCCATGATGCGCATGGCGTAGTCTGTGCATGAGCATACCCCAAGTGTGCCGTCATAATGAGGAGCACAATGGCTTGCAGAGCAGCGATGAAAGCAGCAACAAAAGCTGCGATACGTTGTGTGTGAAAGTTCATCACACTTCCACATCCACAGTATGACACGGCACTTCTCTTCTTTTTTCTTCTCATACATCAACTATGATGCCGATTTATCGTGTATGCCAAGTTTTAAAAACAATGTGAACGGATGTGGATAAGAGTGTCAAATTTCCCCACGATGAGCTTGTATTCATCTATTGTGAGCATAAATGCCCGTTTTAAGTTTTAGGGGGAAAAAGGCTTATACGCCAAAATGTGTTGCTTTTTGTCTGGAAATCGTTGTGTTTATTGGGGCTTAATGGTGTTATAAAAGTCGCGCATTTTTTACATATACGCCAAAAGTGTTGCTACAACAGCTTGATATACATTGAGAATAAAAGAATTACAGACAAAAAGCAACACATTTTGGCGTATATGCCGGAAAAAATTACTGCACCAAGAGGCTATCGAGGCATCACCACAATTCGTATATACCTGTAGGCCCGATGTTTACTCATAAAACAAAAAAGCCGAGGCATCAACCTCGGCGATTGCTCCCCGTGCTGGACTTGAACCAGCGACATTCTGATTAACAGTCAGACGCTCTGCCAACTGAGCTAACGGGGAATGTCAGCTACTGTGTAGTTGCTGTGTGCTGTGCACAAGACATATATAGTAACGACATTCGTTCACTCATGCAAGTAGAGAGCATGTTGGGCGTGTTGCCCCTATTTTCTACCATTCTTAACCGCATGCGCTCGATTACGCTTCTCAATTTACTCACTGATAAAGCGAACTACCTCTTCTGTTGGCACACGAGATGGAACGAATGTGTTCAGCGCATCCTCACTTGTATATCCCAGACCAATGCCCACTACAAGAAGTTCATCTTCAGGAATCTGCGCGATCTGGCGAACAAGGTCAGGATAAATCACTGTCGCGTATGCAACGATAGAATCCACTCCCTCACTCTTTGCTGCGAGCATGAGTGTATTAGCGAACGCGCCCGCATCAAAGAGCGCCCAGTCGAAAATTCCACGAGGAATGGTAATAAATGCAAAAGCAGGTGCATTGTACAAAACTTTTTGTGCATGATTGAAATGCACCTGACCTGGAGCAAATTTCTGCTTAAACTCTGTGGTCCACTGAGCCATGATGTCTTGATTACGCTGTGGCCAATTCTCACGTGGCATAGCATCAATCTCGCTGTGAGAAGGTTCCTGTGCATCGACACGCTTTTCGTGCTCTGTACGCAATTTTTCAGCCGCAGCACCTGTGACATAATAAATCTTCGCTGGCTGAGCATTGACCCATGTCGGAGTACGCTGTGCTAATTGAGCGATACGCATAAGCTTGTCATGCTCGACTGGCTTATGTGAAAAATCTCGCACAGAATGACGAGAATTAACCACTTCTGCAAAAATCATTTCATCTCTCCTCAGTCACTTGAGCATGTACACCACACTCAGCTGTATCTCGCTATTCGCTTAATTCAAGCTGAGCCGATGTAACCCCATTGACGACATCCTTATCGATAATGACGCGCACGACATCATCACGGTCAGGAATGACATACATGGATTCCTCCAAAATGCCTTCCATAATCGAACGCAGTCCTCGCGCTCCTGTTCCCCTCTCCATAGCAAGTTTTGCTACAGCCTTCACAGCGTCCTCAGTGAAGTCGAGTTCCACTCCTTCAGAAGCGAAAAGCTTTTGATACTGCTTAACCAAAGCATTACGAGGCTTCGTTAAGATGTTTACTAAATCATCTTCAGTCAGAGGATTAAGCGACGTGATAACAGGCATACGACCGACAAATTCAGGAAGAAGACCAAAATCTGCCAAATCTTGCGCGGTTACATGCTGAAGAACTTCTTCATCCGTCATCTCGTTGACAGTCCAGTCTGCGCCAAAGCCCAACGCATGCTTTCCTAAACGTTTTCGAACGATGTCATCCAGTCCGACGAACGCTCCTCCGCAAATGAACAGAATGCCCTGAGTATCAATGTGAACCATTTCCTGTTCTTCATGCTTACGCGTTCCCTTCAGAGGAACCGTCGCCTTCGTACCCTCGATAAGTTTCAAGAGCGCCTGCTGAACACCTTCACCGCTTACATCACGCGTAATGGACGTATTCTCGCCCGATTTGCGTGCTATCTTATCAATTTCATCTATATAGATAATCCCACGCTCTGCGCGCTCGATATTTCCATCTGCAGCATTAAGAAGTCGCTGAAGAACGGTTTCTACATCATCGCCTACATATCCTGCTTCCGTGAGCGTTGTAGCATCGGCTATCGTAAAAGGAACATTCATTGTTCTCGCTAATGTCTGAGCGAGATACGTTTTACCGGTTCCTGTCGGTCCCAGCAGCAGCACATTAGACTTTGAAATCTCGACGTGGGACAGGGAGTCTGCATCAGAATCCAAAGCATTCGATAATTTATTCGCGTCATCCACCAGCTGCATATTGACGCGCTTGTAGTGGTTATACACCGCTACAGCAAGGGTACGCTTTGCTTGAGATTGTCCCACGACATAATTGTTCAAAAATGCCGTGATACGACTTGGAGAAATGAGCTTCACAGAATCATGGTCAGCTTGTGTCAGACGATCTTCTGAGATAATGTCCACACACAATTCGATGCATTCGTCACAGATTGCTACATTCGACCCTGTCACTAACTTATGGACTTGGTCCTCAGTTTTATTACAAAAACTGCATCGTGGCACATCATCGTAATAGCTCACTACTTCGCTCATTGCACTCCTTAACGAAAAACGCACCTCTAGTCTAACAAATTAAACCATATTAACGTCAAACTAAAAGTGCGTTTTCTGTATCAAGTTTCTCTCTTAATGAGAGGCCACTCGAGATGTCATTACCTACTCGCGCTTGCCCAATACAGCATCCACCATGCCGTATTCAAGAGCCAGCGGAGCGGTCAAAATGGTATCTGTTTCGATATCCTTGTGGATACGTGCGATATCCTGACCGGTATGCTCAGCCAAGGTATTTTCCAACCATGTACGCATACGTTCCAGCTCGCGAGCCTGAATTTCAATCTCGGTTGCCTTACCAAAATCTTGACCCATTGCTGGCTGATGGATAAGTACACGCGCATTTGGAAGCATCAAACGCTTGCCGTGGGTTCCCGCTGCGAGAAGAACAGCTGCAGCAGATGCTGCCTGTCCCAAGCATACGGTTTGTACGTCTGGCTTGATGTACTGCATAGTGTCATATACAGCAGTCATAGCTGTCATAGAACCGCCAGGAGAATTGATATACATCATCACGTCGCGGTTTGGATCTTGGCTTTCGAGAACCAAAAGCTGAGCCATAATATCGTCTGCAGATGCATCATCGACCTGAACACCCATGAAGATAATGCGATCTTCGAAAAGTCGGCTGTATGGATCAGAGCGCTTAAAACCGTAAGCAGTCTTTTCCTCAAACTGAGGCATTACATAGCGAGCCTGTGGGCCAGCAAGACGCTCTGCACGAGCGATAAATTGTGCTTCTTGAGATGCCATGCTCTCCCCTTTCTAGTTCATGCTTTCTGGCGTGTCGACGATCTTGTCCACGAAACCGTAATCCAATGCCTGCTGAGCAGTGAACCAGTGATCGTACTCGTTATCGCGATAAATTTCTTCCACAGTGTGACCTGTTTGCTGTGCGGTAAGCTCGGACAAAGTCTTCTTCATGTCCATGATGAGCTCTGCGTTAATGCGTACTTCGCTTGCGGTACCGCCTACACCGCCCGATGGCTGGTGCATCAAAACGCGCGCATGCTTGGTGATAAAGCGCTTTCCTGGAGTTCCGCTCGACAAGAGGAACTGTCCCATAGAAGCTGCCATACCTACAGCAATAGTTGCGACATCTGGCTTGATGAGCTGCATCGTATCGTAAATTGCCATACCAGCAGTAATCGAACCGCCCGGGGAATTGATATACAGCCAAATATCCTTATCAGGATCTTCTGCAGCCAACATCAACATCTGCGCGCAAATGACGTTTGCGTTAGAATCCTTAACTTCTTCTCCAAGCCAGATAATGCGGTCCTTGAGCAAGCGAGAGAAGATTGGATCTCCCGCCATAGCTGCTTCACCGTCAGCCATCACTGGCAATTGTGGCGTTGAAAGTGCCATACGTGTCTCCTTAATTTCTTATTACTTCGACAATACAGCCTTTACTTGACTCTGTCGTCTATTTGCGCACTCAGCGCAACTTTTCGCTCATTGAAAATTTTTTCTATGGCATTCGACACAAGGACGGAAAGTGAAACCGCTACACCTACAGCAACCATTCCATTGACTGCACTATGGCTTAATTCAATCATCAGGCATGCTGCCATAAGTGGGGCTTTTTGACTTGTGGCAAGAAAAGCTGCGGAAGCAATCAAAGCAATAACTGAAATATCGAGTCCAGGAATGACATAACTGCACCCGATAGCAATAATTGCACCCAGCGCACCGCCAACGGCAATTGCCGGAGTCAACACACCGCCTGACGCGCCTGCGCGAATGGTACCAATAGTTGCCACCCATTTTGCAACTATAAGAAGGGCCAGAACACCGATAGTCACAGCTGCATAATGCGCAGATAAGACGCCAATCTCCCCTAAGGAAATATCATACGAATACTGTGCAAGAGCACGACCATTTCCCATAATTTGAGGCGCGATATATGCGATACAGCCTGTGATAAGTCCAGCCAATGGCAATTGCCACAAAATATGTACAGACTTCGTTTGATGGCGAGATGCCCAAGACGTCGTCTTTCGGAAGAAATATGCGACAGCACCCATGATCGGCCCGATGATAATGCAGACGACGAATAATTGCCACGAGATAGAAATATCATCAATGTGGTAGAAAGCCTGATGACCTTTAATCAAACCTGCGACGAATGCTGCCACTGCGCTAGTGCCGAATGCAAGCATGACTGTCGATAAAGCGACTTCAGAAACGAGAATTTCCACAGCGAAAAACATTCCCGCAAGAGGTGCATCATAAACTCCAGCAAAACCTGCACCCGCAGCTACAGCTGTGATAAGCATGGTATCGCGAGAGCCCAGTTTGAACATACCGCTCATCCGTTGGCCGAAAAGCGAACCTAACTCGCGAGGTGCGGTTTCGCGTCCCACAGACATACCTGCTCCGACGATGAAAATCTGAGTAATCACGTGGACGATAGTGGCAAAGAATGGCATCTTTTCGCCGTGAACAGCCTTGCTGACCGATGGGACGTGCGTTCTGCTGCGCATAATCCACCAAATTACGGCCGCAATAATGCTCGCTATGACGATGCTTACGATGCGTCGCCACGGAACACTTGAGCCAGCTGGGTCAGCGATGCTTTCACTTCCTCCCAGCATGAGATCTTGAACATGATCGAGCAACAAAGACAGCAACGCGGAACCTACGCCAATGATAGATCCGAGTCCGAAGATGACAAGAAGAGCGAGCGGAATATCCTCATATGTCAGCTGAGGAAAGCGTGAATTCTTTACAGCTGAATGGGAGTCAGAATGCGAGCGAGAGTCCTGCACAGCATCCTGACGAGTGTTCTCGCGAATATCTTCACGAGGAGCCTCGTAGGCATCTGTTATAGGAGAATTTTCCGATGGTGTCATAACACATCCCAGTTTCATATAAAGAACGGCGGCTAGAGGTCAGAATTGTGCTTCTTGCTCATCCGCAAAAAGCACTGCCCTGTCTAAACCGTCACGTCTCATATTTCACTATTCATATCGCACTATTTATATCACTATTCATAGAAAGCTATGGCTTACCATAACTTTCTATGAATATGGGGCTTAAGAATATCTTAGATATCCTAAGCCCCATATCGTGGTACGTATCTAGTGTTTCGGATGTGTATTCACCGCTGAAAGACTAGACACGCTAACGTGCTTACTTAGCTTCTTCAGCTACTTCGTCAGCAACTTCTGCTGCTGCAGATGCTGCAGCTACGCTCTGATCTTCTTCAGATTCATCAGTTCCGAGGAAACGAGACAAGTCGACAACATTACCATCAGTATCCTTGAATGTTACAGCGCGCATTGCAGTGAGCATACCCTTAGAGCGAGCAACTTCCTGAACTGCGGATGGCAACTGACCACCCTGAACGATGGAGTTGATGAAGTTGTTTGGATCCATGCCATACTGCTGTGCTACAGAAGCAAGGAAGTTCATAACGTCAGGCTGGGAAACCTGAACATCCATGGTTTCTGCCAAGGTGTCGAGGAGAATCTGATCGCGAATTTCCTTCTCAGCAGACTCTGCTGCTTCCTTCTTCTCATCAGCAGTTGCAGTTTCGTCAGTCTTGCCCATGTTGCGCAAGTGCTCTGCTGTGTGAGCTGCGAGCATACCCTTTGGAACTGGGATTTCGATGCCTTCGACAATCTGTGCGAGGAATGCATCACGAGCTGCATTTGCCTGACGACCTTCAGCGTCAAGTTCAGCCTGCTTCTTGATGTCTCCCTTGAGTTCATCGAGAGTGTCGAACTCGGAAGCATCCTGTGCGAAGTCGTCATCGAGCTCTGGGAGCTGCATTTCCTTAACAGAGTTCAAGGTTGCCTTGATTTCTGCTTCTTCGCCTTCATGCTCACCTGCTGCGAGTGCAGACTTGAAAGTAGTCTTTTCACCTGCAGAAAGGCCAATCAAAGCTTCGTCGATACCGTCAAGCATGTTGCCCGCACCGATTTCGTAGCTTACACCGTCCTGAGAGTCAACGGTTTCGCCGTTGATGACAGCTTCAAGGCTAATGTTTGCATAATCGCCCTGCTGTGCTGGACGATCTACGCTTACGAGGGTGCCGAAGCGCTGCTGCAAAGCTTCGAGACGAGCGTTGATATCGTCGTCAGAAACTTCTGGCTTTGCTACTTCTACAACCATTCCTTCGAGAGATGGCAATTCAAACTGTGGGCGAACTTCTACCTCAGCAGTGAACTTGAGCTTTACGCCATCATCCTTAGTCTGTGGAACATCCTTCAAATCAAGAGTTGGCTGATCCATTGGACGCAAGTTCTTTTCTTCAATTGCATCGTTGTAGAACTGTGGAACAGCTTCGTTTACTGCTTCACCGACAACAGCTGCATAACCTACGCGCTGATCAACAATCTGTCCTGGTACATGACCCTTACGGAATCCAGGTACGTTAATCTGATTTGCGATAGCCTTGCGAGCTTCATCCAAGAATGGATTCAATTCGTCCTGGTCTACAGTGATGGTAAGCCTTACCTTAGTAGGCTCAAGGTTCCTCACGCTAATCTTCACGTGGCACTCCCATTCATACGATTCATAACCTAGCCAGTCTATTTCTTCCTGACAATGCTCTACATATATGCATGCATATCGTCAGTGTGGCGGTTCTCGTACATGATGCACGATATCGACAGACATGGCAACCTTTATATAATAACCTTACTTAGGGACGGGGAAAGCAACTGAACTTGCCAATTCCTCGCTCCTTGTTCGACAAGAAACTCATGAATATTATCAGATGTAAAATCCATGTCCTCTTGCCAGCACAAATTACGCAAGTATTGCGGTTTGAGCAAAATCTCTACTGGAGTATGCGTATCTTGGCTTATTTGTCCTATAAGCGCACGCGCATTCTTTAGTCTTTCGAAGCGATCAGGATGATGCTCACGCCAGTATTTCATGGAACGTGGAGCCCCTGTTCCTGTATGTTCTGTCTGTTTGACGGACTGTTCTAGTGAACTGTATGGCTTATCTAAAGCGCGTTCAATAGCTTCTTTCCATACTTTAGGTTTCACTTGGCGCTGAACTGTCGCGTATCGTTCAAACATTTTCGCACGTTCAGGATCCGTTTGAACGCGTACACGGTCATTGAGCAATCGTATGCGTCCAAATTCGCGAGAATTTTTTGGCTTACGCCACGCTGCCTCAATTATTCCTTGATCACTCAAGAGCAATGTCGGAGCAATATCGAGCTCGCGAGCAAGCTCTTCTCGAGTCGTCCATAATTCTTGGACAATGCCCAGACCACGAATATCATTGCTCAGTTTGGTAATATGCGATACTTTCCGCCATGGTTGTGGGTGCGGTTCTTTATCTTCAAGACCTTTACTGAGCAAATATGCAAAATCTTCTTGAGCCCAGTCCCACTTCCCCGTTTTTTTGAGATCGGTAAGAATTGCTTCTTGTAATTCGATAAGAACTTCCACATCGAGCGCAGCATAATTGCGCAAATCACGATTCAGTGGTCGATACGACCAGTCAGCAGCAGAATGTTCTTTTGCAAGTGAGATACCCAGATAATGTTCCGTCACCGCAGACAAGCCAAAGCGCTTGAGTCCCAGCAAACGTGCTGCATGCTCAGTATCGAAAAGAGCATCAATGTGCAAGCCAATATCTTTAAATCCCGGTAAATCTTGCACACTGTCGTGAATAATCCACGCTTCGCCCTCAATAAGTCCGTTAAATGCGTTCCAATCGACGCGTTCTTCCTCTAACGCAATGGGATCAAGCAATGCAATAGGCGCGCCTGCACGCTTAAATTGGACAAGATAATCACGATGCCCATATCGAAATCCTGATGCACGCTCCGCATCAGCAGCAAGAGGACCATGACTGTTTTCATACTTATGAATAAACGTATCGAACTGCTGACGCGTATGAATCACGTCGGGAACGCCGTCAGCAGGTTCGGCGAGCAAGTGGATATCTTCAAAAATTTCAGTCATAGCACGCAAAAGTTTAACACTGCGAGTGGAAAGCGATAAGAACGACAAAAGTGTGGCTTATCTCAGCACAGGGATAAGCCACACATTATCGAATTAGTACACTACAAAACCGTGGCTTTGGAACTGTTCAGTTACACGCTTTTTCAACACTGCCGATGGTCCTTTAGCATCTTCCAATGGATATGGGATGCGCATTTCGTGCCACTTTGGTCGGCCCAATTGGTGGAATCCCAGCACATCGATATGCTCGACTGAATCGCCAAATTCTTCGCAAATTTGGGCAACTTGCTCCACGTTTTCTTCTGAATCAGTTAATCCTGGTACGAGTACAAAACGAACCCAAATTTTCTTTCCGCGTTCAGCCAAACGCTTTCCAAACTCAATTGTTGGAGCAAGAGTACCGCCTGTCACTTCTTTGTAGGTTTCTTCATTGCCAGATTTCACGTCAAGCAAGCACAAGTCGATGTCGTCAATCTGCTCGTCGGTATAGTTACGTCCCAAGAAGCCTGACGTATCCAAGCACGTGTGGACGCCCATTTCTTTGGCTGCGCGGAAAACACGTGATACGAAGGCAGGCTGCATCATGGATTCTCCACCTGAGAATGTGATACCGCCACCGGTTGCCTTAAACAAATCCTTATAACGATCTACTTTCTTAATCATCGCATCAAGGTAAACAGGCTGACCGTCGCGCATTTTCCATGTATCAGGATTTTGGCAGTATTGGCAGCGCAATGGGCATCCGCTCATAAACACGGTCATGCGCGTTCCAGGACCATCCACGGATGTATTGATATCCCATGAATGTACAAAACCAATATCGCCAGATTTCAAAGCTTGGAGACGGTCTCGTCGATCCAACCCGACAGGAGATTCAAAACCAGACAAGCCCCCCATTAAAGTCTGGCTCGCGTATTCTTTGGATTCGCGAAGCATGTGTGCTGTCGTGCTGCGGAAAGCTGCCATGGTCGTCTCCTTTGACTCTCGTTTCCCGATAAAGCGAAAGCCTTCGATGTTGTCATCACTATGTATTGAACACTCGTATGAAGATTGTTAGAAATCCCTCACGCTGAGTGTAGTAGTTTCAGTATATTTAAGGGGCGAGGTACTACCCCGCCCCTCTGCTTTTAATTATTCTGAGCTAATGTACTGGCTCGTATGTGAATCACACTGAGCCAGCTCTCTGTGAAATTATTCAGAGAGATTAGTCAGATACTGCACCTGCATGGAAGGTACGAGAAATAACATCAAGCTGCTGTTCCTTGGTCAGCTTAACGAAGTTTACAGCGTAACCAGATACACGTACGGTCAAGTGAGGGTACTTCTCTGGGTTTTCTACTGCATCTTCAAGCTGTTCCTTGCGCAAAACGTTGATGTTTGCGTGGTACAAGCCATGACCGTTACCAGCATCGAGAATGCCTACGAGGTTGTTGATACGCTCAGACTCGTCACGACCGAGGCCATCAGGAGTGATGGTGTTGGTCAAGGAGATACCGTCGAGAGCATCATCGTAGTCAATCTTTCCAACGGAGAACATGGAAGGAAGCATACCGTGAGAATCCATACCATTCTCTGGGTTTGCACCTGGGGAGAATGGGGTGCCCTTCTTGTGACCTGATGGGAAGGAACCAGTGTTCTTACCGTATTCAACGTTAGAAGTAATGGTGAGAACAGACTGAGTTGGAACTGCACCACGGTATACAGGGAGGCGACGAACCTGACCCATAACTGTGGATACAACCCACTTTGCGAGGTCATCAGCACGATCATCATCGTTACCGTAAATTGGGAATTCACCTTCAGTACGGAAGTTTACGATCAAATCGTCTGGAGCACCTTCTACGTATTCAGGAGTGCCCTGAGCATCCTTGTTGTAGATTGGGAATACTTTTGCATACTTCACTGCTGCGAGGGAGTCTGCAGCAATAGACAAGCCGGACATACCGCAACCGAGGGTACGATATACTTCCTTGTCGTGCAGAGCCATCTCGATAGATTCGTATGCATACTTATCGTGCATGTAGTGAATGATGTTCAATGCTTCTACGTAAGTATCAGACAACCATTCGAGAGCCTTCTCGTAATTAGCCTGTACAGACTCGAAGTTGAGGGAACCATCTTCGTTGAACTTTACTGGATCAATAACTCCGGAGTCGATAACGCGCTCACCGGTCATCTCATCGCGACCATCGTTCAATGCATAGAGGAATGCCTTTGCGGTGTTCACACGAGCTGCGAAGAACTGCATCTGCTTACCCACGCGCATTGGGGATACGCAGCATGCGATTGCTGCATCGTCGCCCCAGTGAGAACGAATATCCTTATCGGATTCGTACTGGATTGCGGAAGTATCGATGGAGATCTTTGCGCAGAAACGCTTGTATCCTTCAGGAAGCTTTGGATCCCAGAAGATGGTGATGTTTGGCTCTGGACCAGGTCCGAGGTGCTCAAGAGTCAAAGTGTTGAGCAAACGGAAGGAAGTCTTTGTAACCAAAGTACGACCGTCGTCACCGAAGCCTGCATCTGACCATGTTGCCCAGTATGGGTCACCGGAGAAGATGTTATCGTAATCCTTGGTACGCAAGAAGCGAACGATACGAAGCTTCATAACGATGTTGTCGATGATTTCCTGAGCATCAGTTTCAGTCAAGATACCACGCTTGAAGTCACGCTCGAAATATGCATCGAAGAATGCAGACAAACGACCGATAGACATTGCAGCACCATCCTGGCTCTTTACAGATGCCAAGTAACCCATGTATGTCCACTGAACAGCTTCCTTAGCGTTCATTGCTGGACGGGAAAGGTCAAGACCGTATTCCTTACCAAGGGTGATGAGCTTCTTGAGAGCCTTGATCTGCTCGTCATGCTCTTCACGGAAGCGAATCCAGTGCTCGATTTCAGTCTCAGTGAAGTCGTTGCGGTAAGGGATGGAATCCTTGTCGCGCTTCTTGAACTCGATAAGAGTGTTAACACCATACAGTGCTACACGACGGTAATCACCAATAATACGACCGCGGCCATATGCATCTGGAAGACCGGTCAAAATCTTTGCGTGACGTGCGCGCTTAATACGTGGTGTGTATACGCCGAATACGCCGTCATTGTGAGTCTTACGATACTTAGTGAAGATCTTCTTTACTTCTGGATCTGGTTCCTTGCCAGCTTCAATCAAAGCCTGCTCAACCATACGCCAGCCACCGTTTGGCATCATTGCGCGCTTGCATGGAACATCAGTCTGAAGACCAACGATAACATCATCCTGATCATCAATGTAGCCTGCTGGGAATGCGTCGATGTCAGCTGGAGTGTGTGTATCAACGTCGTATACGCGCTGCTTACGCTCTACTGCGAGATATTCATCATCAAGCTTCTTCCACAAATGCTTGGTCTTGTCAGTAGCATTTGCCAAGAAGGATTCATCACCCTCATATGGTGTGTAGTTCTTCTGGATAAAGTCGCGAACATCAATGTCAGACTCCCAGTTACCGCCAGTGAAGCCTTCCCAAGCTTGTGCCTGGAGTTCCTCTGCGGAAACAGCATTTGTATCTACAGCTGCCATTATTTCTCCTTGTGGTTGCATCTACGGCGGAGGATTTATTCTCCGTCGAACACTTCTTATTTTAGTTGAGAATAAACAGGAAAATGGCAAAAATAACGTGAGGTTGCTCACACTAGCAACCTCACGCGATTATTTTAGGCGTATTCTGTCAGCCATCTCTTCAACTGCAGCTGATGAACATTTACTCACGGAATGCGTTCGTTACTGGAAGTCGACGGTCACGACCGAATGCAAGAGCTGTTACCTTTGGTCCCAATGGATATTGACGACGCTTCCACTCCGCTCGATCGACCAAACGCATGACGATATCGACAGTCTTTTCATCGAAACCATCAGCGAGCAGGTCTTCACGACCATGAGCCTTTTCAATATATGCTTCTAGTACTGCGTCCAGAAGTTCGTATTCTGGCAAAGAATCCGAATCCTTCTGTCCTGGACGAAGCTCAGCGCTTGGTGGCTTGATGATGGAATTCTCAGGAATTGGAGGAATTTCGCCGTGGTCTTGTGCATACGCATTGCGCCAGCGGGACAATTGCCATACACGAGTTTTGAGCAGATCCTTAATAGGTGCATATCCGCCTACAGCATCGCCATAAATCGTTGAGTATCCACATGCACATTCAGACTTATTTCCTGTAGCCAGTGCGAGAAGTCCGTGAGAGTTCGAATATCCCATAACGATAACGCCACGGATTCGCGCCTGAAGATTTTCCTCAGCGATTCCTTCCAAACCCAGCTGACCTTGGAAAGTCTTAAACATTGGCTCGATAGGCTGAATCTCATAATGCGCACCGATATTACGAGCCAAATCAGCAGCATCATCTTTTGACCCATCCGAGGAGTACATGCTTGGCATAGAAACGCCCCAGACATTTTCTCCACCGCATGCGTCCGCTGCCATTGCAGCCACCAATGCAGAATCAATTCCACCGGACAATCCGAGAACGACTCCCTTGAAACCGTTCTTTCGCATATAATCTTTCAGTCCCAGCACACATGCACGGTACACTTTTTCGTCAACGTCCATGTCAGGAGCGAATTCATCCGCAGTGCTTGTACCATCATTGTGGAGAGTCCACATCACAAGGTCTTCGTCAAAGCGTCGAGCACGAGCAAGGGTATTTCCGTTTTCATCGACGACAAAGCTACCGCCATCGAAAACTAAATCGTCTTGTCCGCCGACTTGATTGACGTAGATAACCGGAGCATGCACTTCCTGAGCACGCTTTATACACAGCTGAGAGCGCACATGGTCTTTGTTTTCCTCAAATGGAGAGCCATTAATGGTCACGAGTACATCAAGCTGCGCATCAGCTAATTGCTTCGCGGGACCGTCATCTTGCCAAATATCTTCGCAAATTGCAAAGCCCAAACGATATCCGTCAATTTCCATCGTTAAGGTATCGTGTCCAGCGCTAAAAATACGGAACTCATCGAAAACGCCATAATTAGGCAGGAATTGCTTATCGTACGTATGCACGACTTCCCCACTATGAATAATCAACAAGGAATTAGTCGGCAAATCACGCGCATTCTCGTGAACTGTACCCACTGTTCCCCCGACGACATACAATTCGCCAAGGCCTCGCTCATTCAATGTCTGCGCGATTTCCTCAGCAGCCGCATGAGCTGCACGACGGAAAGTAGCGCGCAATGCAAGATCCTCGATAGGATATCCGGTCAATGTCATTTCAGGGAAGACAACGACGCGAGCACCCTTGTCTTGTGCCTGAGCGGAAAAGTCAAGAATGCGTTGTTTATTTTCCTCCAACGCTCCCACGTTTGTATTGATCTGTGCGAGAGCAAAAGGCAGTGATGCTTTTTTAGTCATGTGCGTTCTCCTGAGTAGTCGTGTCGTGAGCGTTGGAACTTTCAGTGCGGGAAGAGCCTGATGGCTCGCGTGCTGTCGACGCTGATTGTGCCGTCGATTGAGCCGTTGATGGGGCTGACTTTTGTGCACCCGTACGTCCAGCGTGCAAAATAGAGCGAATACGTTCTACCCGTGGTCCAAGCTCGCGCTCATATCCTCGTTCTGTAGGATGATAATACTCGCGGTCTCGGAGTTCTTCAGGCAAATATTCTTGCGTCGCAACAGCTCCAGGCTCATCATGGGCATAAATATAGCCTTCATGATTGCCGAATTCTTTCATTAATTTCGTGGGAGCATTGCGCAAATGCAGTGGCACTTGTCCAATATTTCCTGCTTGTACATCCATGAGAGCGGCATTAATCGCGTTGTAACTTGCATTGGATTTCGGCGCTGTCGCTACGGCCAGCACAGCTTCGCCCAAAATAATACGAGCTTCAGGCATTCCCACGAGAGCTACAGCTTGTGCTGCTGCTACCGTCACTTGAAGAATTTGCGGTGCAGCCATGCCCACTTCTTCAGCTGCGGCAATCATAATGCGACGTGCGATAAACCGTGGGTCTTCTCCCGCATTCAGCATACGCGCCAAATAATGTAATGACGCATCCGGATCTGATCCTCGCATCGATTTAATAAACGCGCTCGCTACATCGTAATGATTGTCACCTGACTTGTCGTAATTGAGCTGCGCGATATCCATCACAGAACTGACGACATCTGAATCAACCACAGGGCGATGTTCGCCCTTCTTGCGCTGTCGATTAATTGCCACAGAGCCAGCAGCAGCTTCCAAGATAGTCAGCGATTTACGCGCATCTCCCCCAGCAAGACGTGCGATATCGAAAATTGCCGCATCTGTTACGCGAATTTCATCGTTTAATCCATCAGCCGAATGAATAGCCCGCTGAAGAACTTCTCCAATTTCCGCTGTGCCTAAAGCATTCAATTTCACAACCACAGAACGCGAAATCAAAGGCGAGATAATGGAAAAGCTCGGATTCTCCGTTGTCGCTGCGATAAACGTAATATCGCGATTCTCAACACTCGGTAGCAAAGCATCTTGCTGCGATTTAGAGAAACGATGAACCTCATCGATGAACAAAACAGTTTCCTGCCCTGTCGTCACCAAACGATCATGAGCACGCCTGAGCACCTCTCTAATATCCTTGACGCCCGACGACACAGCTGACAATTCTTCAAATGCTCGTCCCGACTGTTCAGCAACGATATATGCCAAAGTCGTTTTCCCTACGCCCGGAGGGCCAAACAAAATTACCGATGTCGGTGCAGTACGAGCAGAAGAAACAGGCGCTGCCACACGCCTGAGTGGAGATCCTTCACCCAAAACATGCTTTTGCCCGATAACGTCATCCAGTGTATGTGGTCGCATGCGCACCGCGAGAGGACGCACTACTGCTTCCTGCGCAGATGCAGTTGAAAATAAATCATCTACCATACGCTACCTTCTGTCCTTCCAACCCGCGGCATCATTCGTGTACACATGCCCTGTGCACTCATACCATGAGCTCTCATATTCCGTGCGTTCACGTCTCCTGCCCTCACACATCACACGCTCGCGCATGTCACTCTCACACATCCTTCGTCCACGCATCGTTCGTTCACGCATCCCACTGTGGCAAGTACTCGATGACATTAACGTCGTATTCTTCAAAAATAACGTCACCTTCCTCAAGAGTGCGATCAAGATCTACGACACCATCAATTGCCCAGTCATAATCGCCCTCAACATCGCACAAAATCTGGCGCACATGCCAACGATGATGAGTTTTCTCACGTGAGTCATCCAGCATAAAGAACTTGCTCGATCGAGCATCTGCATTCGTGAGGAGCCCCTCATGATCCTCATAAAAATCGTCCAGAGCCTCTTCCCACTCATGCACAGGCATTCCCCATGCGGAATCAAGCTGACCAAGCTGTTCAGGCTTATCCTGATCTATGAGCTGAACGCGAGTAAACAACGCATTGCACACAAGAGCAATCATGCCCTGCTTATGTGCCAAAATCTCGTCAATTGCTGGTGGAGCTACCGACGCATTCATACTCTCAGCATCAAAATCATCACCATTTTCGGCAGCTTGCATCATTCCTGCCGCGGCTTCCCACTCATCCACCAATGAGGAATCGACAGTTTCGACGATCACAGCAAGCCAGTCGATAATAGAATTCAGTTGATCATTTTTTGCAGAATCAGGCACTGTTCGTTTCAACGCACGATATGCATCCGACAAGTAACGCAGCAAAGTTCCTTCACTTCGTGCGATTCCCAGATTAGACACATAACTTGTAAACGAGCTGGCTGTTTCCACCATGTCGCGCACGACAGATTTGCAATTAATATCGTAGTCTGCTGCCCATGGAACATCGTGGCTGTACTGTGCAAAAGCAGGTACGAGTAATTCCTGCAATGGCTGAGGATACGTAATCTCCTGAAGACGCTCCATGCGTTCATCATAGTCAATGCCTTCATCCTTCATCGCGAGCATTGCCTTATCTCGCGCACGCCTTTCCTGTACACGCAAGACAGCATACGGATTTTCCAGCGTTGCCTCCACAGTGGAAATAACATCCAAGGCATACGTATCGCTTTCAGGGTCGAGAAGTTCCAAAGCTGCTATCAGGAATGGCGACAATGGCTGGTCAAGAGCCAAATCATCCGGCATATCAATGGTCAAAGAATAATCCATCGTGCCATCGTCCAGTTCCCATTTTTCAACGATATTCGCATCCATTAATGTTTGGAAAATTTCCCCTGCAAGCTCTTTAAGAGCCTCCTGCTGCTGTGGGGTGACTTGGCTCGCCTCAATCAGACGAAGAATGCGCCTCCACGCATCGCCACCTTGCGCAACTTCATTAAGCACCATAGAATGCGTGACTTGCATGTGTGGTGTAAGCGTTTCAGGCTCGGACTCGATGAGCTTATCAAAAGTAGATTCGCTCCAATTGACAAAACCTTCTGGAGCTTTCTTCTTGTGAATTTTCTTCAGCTTTTTCGGGTCTCCGTTTGCTTTGGCAATTGCTTTTGCATTCTCAATCTCATGCTCTGGTGCCAATGCAATGACATGGCCTTCAGCATCAAATCCACTTCGTCCAGCTCTACCTGCAATTTGGTGGAACTCTCGCGAACGCAAGCGGCGCTGCTTAAAACCGTCATACTTCGTCAGCGCTGTGAAAATAACCGTATGAATAGGAACGTTAATTCCTACTCCCAAGGTATCCGTGCCACAAATCACAGGTAGCAGACCTTCTTGAGCAAGATTTTCTACCAAACGACGATAGCGTGGAAGCATGCCTGCATGATGAACTCCCACACCTGTGAGAAGAAGCCTTTTGAGAGTCTTTCCAAAATACGACGTAAAGCGAGTACCTTCCAAAGCTTTCTTAATTGCCTCGCGCTGTGCACTACTTGCTACACCCAAGTTAGCAAGGTTTTGGGCGGTTTCCACGGCTGCTTCTTGAGCAAAATGAACGATATAAATCGGAGCGTTTCCGTTGTCAATTTCGCGCGATACGACGCTATGCAAATCATCGACGAGGTATTCATAGGACAGCGGAACTGGTCGTTGTACGCTCGAAATAACGCTCACAGGACGATGGCTAGTCTCTTCCAGTGACTGGGAAATACTCGTCATATCACCCAAGGTCGCACTCATCAGAACGAATTGCGTTTGAGGAAGCGTAATGAGAGGAACTTGCCATGCCCATCCACGATGAGGATCTGCGTAAAAATGGAATTCATCGACAGCCACAGCACTCACGTCTGCCTTATCGCCTTCACGTAGAGCTTGGTTCGCGAGAATTTCCGCGGTACAGCAGATAATAGGCGCTTGCGTATTAATATGCGAGTCACCTGTAATCATGCCAACGTTTCGAGCTCCGAACACAGCAACGAGTTCAAAGAATTTTTCTGATACAAGAGCCTTAATCGGAGCCGTATAGTAGGACTTTTTTCCTTCAGACAGCGCAAAGAAATGCATACCCAATGCGATAAGCGATTTGCCTGAACCTGTCGGAGTATTGACGATGGTATGATCGCCCGATGCTATGGCGATAATTGCTTCTTCTTGGTGTGGCCACAAATCCAAGCCACGAGAACTTTTCACCCACGCAGAAAAAATCTCAATCAAAGCGGCTTCATCCACGACCGCATCGCTACTGGTTCTCTCCCGATCCGCCCTCTCCTGACGAATCACGTCAGCCGCAAAACCAAGACTTGCAGGCTTCGATGCCCACGAGAAATCGTCCAACAAATTATCCACAGAAAAGTCTTCACCTGTACTCATTCCCGCTCCTTCTGCTCCCCGTTGGCATTCTCGGCCTTGTGAATCTATCGATATTGTGCAATATTGTGCATCGATTCATTACGCGCATGTATCAGCTACATGTACCGGATCTGCGTATCGACCTTGTGTATCGCTCTTGTGTCTTTCTTGACCACATGTATGTGCTTTATCTTACTCACCACATCATACCCACTATGCTCACATCGAACGAGTATGTGAACGCTCAGCGTGTGATTGCCGTATGAGCACGCACATTGTTTCGCACAATTATTCTCACATATTTCGTGTAGATTTCCGCGGATATATCCTCGCATAACTCCAGACAAATATGACAAAGGCACATGCCCTCAGACATGTGCCTTATCACAAGTTATAAAACTCTCGTGTTACTCACAGCGAGCTTCACGCAAATTTTACTCGTCGTCTTCATCTGGATCGTAATCGACACCAGTTTCAGCGCGCTGCTCACCCGAAATTGGAGCTGGAGCACCGGTCAATGGATCAGTACCGCCACCTGCCTTAGGGAATGCGATAACGTCGCGAATGGAATCTTCACCTGCCAAGATGGAAGCGCAACGATCCCAACCGAAAGCGATACCTGCGTGAGGAGGAGCACCATACTTGAATGCTTCAAGCAAGAATCCGAACTTGTCGTTTGCTTCTTCTGCGTCAATACCCAAAACGTTCAATACACGATCTTGAATATCATCACGGTGGATACGTACAGAACCACCGCCGATTTCATTACCGTTGCAGACAATGTCGTAAGAATCAGACATAGCATTGCCTGGATCTTGATCAAACTTATCAATCCACTCAGCGCTTGGCATGGTGAATGGGTGATGGACAGAA
Source organism: uncultured Alloscardovia sp. (assembly GCA_963543015.1). Classification (GTDB taxonomy): domain Bacteria; phylum Actinomycetota; class Actinomycetes; order Actinomycetales; family Bifidobacteriaceae; genus Alloscardovia. The sequence goes on along the minus strand of CAUTYZ010000002.1, from coordinate 153,391 downwards.
GTCCACTTGGAGTGGCCAACTGCTACATCATCATCGTCAGCTTCGAGAGTCTTGAACAATGGGAAGTCTACAACCCATGTGAATGCGAACTCATCCTTCTTCAAGATGCCTTCGCGCTTTGCAATCTCCACGCGAGCAGCACCGAGCAAAGTCTGAGATGCTTTACGAGCACCTGCTGCGAAGAAGACAGCGTCGCCATCTTGTGCACCTGTAGCTGCCTTCAAGCCTTCGCGTTCAGCATCAGAGAGGTTCTTTGCTACTGGTCCCTTGAGTTCGCCATCAGTTCCGAACTGTACATAAGCCAAGCCCTTTGCACCACGCTGGCGTGCCCAATCCTGCCATCCGTCAAACTGACGACGTGGAAGATCAGCAGCACCGGAGTACACAACTGCGCCGACGTAATCTGCTTGGAAGACACGGAATGGAGTGTCCTTGAAGTACTCAGTCAATTCGACAATTTCGTTACCGAAACGCAAATCTGGCTTATCAGAACCATACTGTCCATTGCATCCTTGTATGTGATGCGCTGGAATGGAATCTGAATATCATAGCCTGCAGAAGCCCATACATCCTTAAGCACACGCTCAGCCATAGCGATAACGTCTTCCTGACCGACGAATGCCATTTCCATATCAAGCTGGGTAAATTCTGGCTGACGATCTGCACGGAAGTCCTCATCACGATAGCAACGTGCCAACTGATAGTAACGCTCGATACCGGAAACCATCAGAAGCTGCTTAAGCAACTGTGGAGACTGTGGCAATGCGTACCATGAACCTGGGTTCAGTCGAGATGGCACCAAGAAGTCACGTGCACCTTCTGGAGTGGACTTAATGAAGGTTGGAGTTTCTACCTCAGTAAAGCCCATCTCATCGAGAGCCTTGCGAGCAGCCTTCGACATAGCTGAACGCATCAGCAAATTCTTGTGCATCTGTGGACGGCGCAAGTCGAGATAACGATACTTCAAACGAACTTCATCGCTTGGAAGCTGTGTTTCTGACTCATTTTCCAAAGAGGTTGACACCTGGAATGGCAAAGCTGCAGACTTAGCCAAAACTTCGATGGACTGAGCTACGATTTCGACATTACCTGTTGCCAAATGGGCATTTTCGTTACCTTCTGGACGCTTGCGAACAAGGCCGGTAACAGAAATGACAAATTCACTACGCAGTGGACGTGCCATTTCTTCATCGTTGATAACAACCTGAACCAAGCCAAAAGCATCGCGCAAATCTACGAATGCTACTCCACCATGATCACGGCGTCGATCAACCCAACCAGAAACAGTAACTGTAGAGCCAATGAGCTCTTCGGTAATATCTTGCGCATGATGCGTTCTATAAGCTGTCTGAGACACTTTATTCCTCGTTTTATTGTTTTTATCCTAAGGATTTACTAGGGGTAAGGATACCAATACCGCTCTACGTCATGACTTTACGCGAGCCCGTGCTGAGCCACAAGCAATCGAGAAACCATGAATACACGCGGTTACGCATGGGTGTTACGCATGGGTAGTGATGACAAAATCTCTTCACTGCCCATGCGGAGTCATAACTGGTTATGCCGGATTATTACTGATTGTCCGCAATAACGACTGTGCGAGCTGCAAAGTCATCTGCTGGTGTCCATTCGTGAGCATCAGCTGCAATCTGTTCACCCGTAACAATGTTCTTCACTTCTTGTGGGCTGACAGTGCCGTCCTCGTCGGTAACGGATGGAATCCACACGTATGGAATTCCTAACTTATCCGCATATTTAATCTGCTTACCCAGCTTTGCAGCAGTTGACGCTACATCCGCAGAAATTCCACGAGCTCGCAAAGTACGCGCAATCTCATTCGAAGCAGCACGGTCTTCTTCATTCCATACTGCGACTAGAACAGCTGCAGGCGATACGCGCGATGCCGTCGCATGTGCAGTATGCAGCATGTATGCCACAAGTCGAGACAAACCGATAGACAGACCGACTCCTGGATACTTTTTCTTACCCTGAGAAGCAAGATTGTCATAACGACCACCTGAGCAAATAGAGCCCAAGGATGCAGCACCATCAAGGAATGTCTCATACACAGAACCGGTGTAGTAATCCAAACCACGAGCAATCTTCAAATCTGCAATTACAGAACCTGGTCGAATCAATGCTGCCTCATCGACAATCATTGCCAATGTCTGCAAGCCTTCCTGAGCAAGTTCATATGCTTCAGAAGACTTTTCAATACCGTGAGACTCGCACAAAGAGTCAAACTTCTCACGCAGCTGAGTGCCATCGTGTGCGCTCAACTGGGCAAGCTCGAGGCAGGCTTCTGCTTGTTCTGCAGTAGCGCCACATTCGCTGATCAAAAGACGCGATACCTCGTCAGCGCCAATTTTGTCGAGCTTATCAATTTCGCGAAGTACGCCTTCAATATCGGTAAGACCTACTCCCCTGTAGAAACCTTCAGAGAGCTTACGGTTATTAGCATGGACGGTAGCTTTTGGAAGACCAAGTTCACGCAACTTTTCCAAAGCTTCCACCATGACAAGTGGGACATCAACTTCGTAGTGGCTTGGCAAATCGCCATTTCCTACGACATCAATATCTGCCTGAACGAATTCACGGAAACGTCCTTCCTGAGGACGCTCGCCACGCCACACCTTCTGAATCTGCCAACGCTTGAACGGGAAAGCAACTGCTCCCGAATTCTCAACCACATAGCGAGACAGTGGAACGGTCAAATCGAAATGCAAACCTAAACGATCTTCAATTGGCGTGTCGTTTTCGTTGCCTACATCTTGCAGACGAGACAGCAGGTAAATTTCCTTACTTGTTTCGCCTTTTTTCAACAAACTTGAGCCTTGCTCCACTGCACGCGTTTCAATTCCTAAGAAACCGTGGAGCTCAAAAATAGAACGCAGAGTGTCGATAACGTGCTGTTCGACAACACGTTCTTCTGGAAGCCACTCTGGAAAACCTGATAATGATGCACCTTTAGACATGTTTCCTTATAATAGGTTATGTCACGGAAAATTAGAGAAATTTTCCACCTGCTAACTGTTGAGGAGGGCTTATGTCTCAAGACAATGCCACTGCATCCGCTACCCCATCCATGTTCGCTGCACAAGCAAAGCCTGCTGCACCAACGTCCCTGACGCAAACCGTCTACGGAGACGCTGATTTGACGGTAGCAAAAGCTTTTGGACGAGTGTCCGATGATGGCACGGTTTACGTCACTGATGACGGTACAGAGCGCGAAATTGGTCAGTATGCAAACGCGAATAAAGATGAAGCACTCAATCTTTACGCACGTCGATTCCTCGACCTGAAAGCGAAGATTAACCACGCTCGTGCACGTTTCGAATCTGATTCTGTTAAGACTCGCGAAATTGACGAAACCCTCGCATCCTTGCGTGAGGAAGTCAAGCTTCCTGCAATTATCGGCGATATTCCTTCCTTGCGTACCGCTGTTTCTGAACTGGAAACTGTTGGCGAGCAAGCTAAGGCACGCATTGCTAAGGCACATGACGAGGCAGTAAAGGTTGCGATTGAAAAGCGCACCCAGATTGTCGAAGAAGCTGAAAAGATTGTCGAACAGCTTGGCGAATCGACTAATTGGCGCAATACAAGCGAAAAGTTCACCCAGCTTTTCAATCAATGGCAAGCTGCACAAAAGCATGGCGCTCGTATTCAAAAGAATGTTGCTGACGAATTGTGGGCTCGTTTCTCCAAGGCACGTAGCACATTCAATACACGTCACCGCGAATGGGTTGCAGCACGTGATGCTGCTCGTTCCGCTGCACGCTCTGCTAAGCAAGACATCATTGCTCGCGCTGAAGAGCTCAAGAACTCTACCGAGTGGGGTGGAACTTCTCGTAAGTTTACTCAGCTGATGAACGAGTGGAAGAGCGCTGGCCGTGTAGGTCGTACTGAGGATGACAATTTGTGGAAGCAGTTCCGTGCTGCTGCCGATGTCTTCTTCAATGCTCGTCAGGCAGATCGCGATCGTATGAATGATACCGAGAAGGAAAATCTCGCAGCTAAGGAAGCATTGCTCGTAAAGGCAGAAGCATTAGTTCCTGTATCAACTGTTCAGGAAGCAAAGGCAGCTCGCGTCGCATTGGGTGAGATCCAAGATGAGTGGGATGCAATTGGTCGTGTTCCTCGTGGTGATGTATCTCGTATCGAGTCGCGCATGGATGCAGTAGAAAAGCAGATTAAGGATGTCGAAGAGGCTGAATGGTCTCGCACTGATCCAGAAGCAAATGCCCGCAAGTCCTCCTTCGCTCAGCAGCTTGAAGAGCAGCTTGCTCAGCTCGATAGCAAGATTGCGCAAGAAGCTGATGCTGCTAAGAAGGCAGCTTTGCAGGCTGAACGCGATGCGAAGGCTCAGTGGTTGGGCGCTGTGAAGTAAAACTGTGAAGTAAACAACACAGACATCAGTCACACGCATAAGGCGGTAGGAGAATAATTCTTCTACCGCCTTAAGTTTTGAGTTTAATGCACTGGTTTTCGAGCTGTTCTACTCTTGAGCCATCTTGCGCATACGTGGCTTTGCATCATCTTTCGTGCCGGTGAGTCGATACACGTCGAAAACGCCATCAATTTTGCGAATGGATGCCAAAAGCTGATTGAGATGATTCAAATCTGCCATTTCGAAGCTGTACTGGCTTGTAGCAACGCGGTCATCACCTGTAGCAATTGTTCCCGCGATGATATTGACTCCAGCATCGGAAAGTACACGCGCGATGTCAGAAAGCAAACGACCACGATCCAAAGCCTCAACTTGAATCTTGACAAGGAAGATACCCTGAGCGCTTGTCCATTCGACATCCACCATGCGTTCAGGCTGTGTCTGCTTTAAGTTAGCCACGTTCACGCAATCGGAACGATGCACAGAGACGCCAGCGCCGCGCGTAATAAATCCGATGATGTCGTCTCCAGGGACAGGCGTGCAGCATTTTGCAAGTTTCACCCACACATCTTCAACACCCTTGACAGAAACGCCGACGGAATTATTGCGTCGAGTATTTCCAGCACGACGACGAAGAGGCATTACTGTCTGCTCAGTTGTCTCATCGACTTCATCCTCGCCTACAGCTTTCACGATATGTGCGATGACATTTTGAGTCGATACTTGTCCTTCACCGATAGCTGCATACAAAGCATCAATATCGCCGTAGCCCAGTTCGTTCGCAATTCCAATGAGGAGCTCCGCGCGAGTGAAGTTATGCGTAGATAAATTACGCTTGCGCAAAGCACGCGTTAATTCATCCTTGCCCTCTTCAATATTTTCTTCGCGACGTTCCTTGGTGAACCATTGACGAATCTTATTGCGCGCCTTTGGAGATTTGACGAAGTTCAGCCAATCATGCGATGGACCGCCATTATCGCCTTTAGAAGTAATAATTTCGACGGTATCACCGTTTTCCAGAATCGTATCAAGTGGCATCAAACGACCATTGACACGTGCACCCATCGTATGATGACCGACTTCGGTATGAACCGCATACGCAAAATCTACTGGCGTTCCCCCGCGTGGAATATCCACAATTTTGCCCTGTGGTGTAAAGACATAAACCTGGCGAGCTCCCAGATCATTCTTCAACGAGCCCAAGAATTCATCTGAATCAGGAACTTCGCTTTGCCAGTCAGCCAGCTGCTTAATCCACTGAAGGTTATCTTCTTCAGTAAAGTCATTCGTATCTGAGCCTGCAGCACGTTCGCGAGCAGTATCCTGCTTGTCAGGCGTAGAAAGCGCACGACCTGCTTGTCCATTCGCCTTGTACTTCCAGTGCGCTGCAATACCGTATTCCGCACGGCGATGCATATCCCACGTACGAATTTGGATTTCGACAGGCTTACCACCAGGGCCGATAACAGTCGTATGCAATGACTGATACATATTCAGCTTAGGCATAGCGATGTAATCTTTGAATCGTCCTGGAACCGGATTCCACCGCGCATGAACAGCGCCTAAGACAGCGTAGCAATCACGAATAGAATCTACGATAACTCGCACACCCATAAGGTCATAAATATCTTCAAAATCATGACCACGCACAATCATCTTTTGATAAATGCTGTAGTAGTCCTTTGGACGGCCTTTAACATTCGCATGAATGTGCTGTTCATCAAGATCTTCATGAATTTCTGCAAGAATTTGCTGCAGATACACATCACGCTGACCAGCACGTTGATGGACGAGCTCTACGATTTCGTTGTAAATCTTGGGATGTAGTGTTTTGAAACTTAATTCTTCCAGCTCAGTCTTAATAGCATTCATGCCCAAACGATTTGCCAGCGGCGCATAGACGTCGATGGTTTCCTGAGCTTTCTTTTGAGCGCTCGCCACTTTAACGTAGCGCCACGTACGTGCATTATGAACGCGGTCAGCAAGTTTAATCACGAGCACGCGCACATCACGGCTCATTGCCACAATCATTTTACGAATGGTTTCCGCTTGGGCAGAATCGCCCACATCCATTTTCGTCAATTTTGTAACGCCGTCGACGAGACCGGCAATCGTATCTCCGAATTCCTCACGACATTGTTCCAAAGAATATTCGGTATCTTCTACAGTATCGTGCAAAAGTCCTGCAGCAACAACTGTCGGGCTCATACCTAAATCAGCAAGAATTTGAGCGACAGCAATAGGATGAATAATATATGGTTCACCCGAGCGTCGGCGCTGGGTAGAATGAAGCTTAACTGCTCGATTATAGGCACGCTGAATGAGGTCAACATCGACATCAGGATGATGGAAAGTCGTGACCTGAATAATTGGCAACAATGGATTAAGCGGATCAGTACTTACCTCTGCGCCTAAAATTCGCGAAGTAAATGTATCCGCATCCTGCTGTTGCAAATGTTGTGATTCAGCCATACAACCGCCTACTTCTTCACATTCTCAATCGAGCTTGTACATGTATTCGTGTGTATCAAGTTTTACCATGCGTGCGCATATGACGAGCTCATGCACTACGTAAAATTTCCGATATATCCATAATATGACATGAATTATATCTGATACACGCTGTTAAATGTCGAATTAGAGAAATCTCACAAAGGCACTTTATAGACAATATGCCCCTGCAGTGCAGAGGCATACTATACGAATAACTCAATCAGGCAACGTATCTCATGTCCATCTTTCCATAGCCGAGATGGACGCATATTGCTGCTATTACTGGACTATTACTGGGAAATTCCGGTTGACCCGAAACCGCGTTCAGAGCGATTGGAATCTGGAAGAGTTTCTGCTTCCACAAAACGCGCTTCAACATAACGCTGAATAACCAATTGCGCGATGCGATCTCCCGGTTCAAAATGTGCTGTCGTATCAGGGTCGAGATTAATCATAGGAACTTTAATCTCGCCACGGTATCCTGCATCAATTGTTCCTGGCGCATTAACAACCGAAACTCCCTGCTTAATAGACAAGCCTGAGCGAGGATGTACCAAACCGACATAGCCAGCAGGCAAAGCAATAGCAATACCTGTTGGCGCGAGGAAACGCTGGAATGGCTTCAAATCGAATGCGACCGTTGTGCGCAAATCGACACCTGCATCTCCAGCATGCGCATAATACAAGCCAGCTTCTTTAACGCTGTCATCGAGATACTTGATGAGAACGTCAAGGCTCTCCGGCTCGTTATACATCTCGTCATATGCCATTATGCTGCACACTCCTTGCATACAGGCTGACCATCGTCAGTGTAATATGCGAGCTGCGAACGATGCTTTACCAAGAAGCATTCGCTACATACGAATTCGTCGCCCTGCATCGGAATAACGGTCACGCTAGCATCTTCATTGCTTAAATCGCCACCAGGCAGTTCATAACCCTCTGCAAGAGCATTTTCATCGTCATCCAAATCAACATTCTGATTCTGACGGGAGCTGTTGCCTAATGCTTCAATCGATTCTTCGTCCTCATCCTTCGAACGTGGAGTATCGTAATCCTGAGCCATGGGTGCTCCTTTCTTTGTCAATTGCTCCTATGCGATTGAGGATACTACATTTTTCGTATGTGACAAATCACGGCAAGTTGAAATGCGCGATTTTCACGGAATTTACGCGACAAGCGCATTTCCATATGGGTTGCCCTCACTTTACTATGGATTACTATGGTGTGTAAGCACAATGACGGCAATTTTCAAGGGGCTACCGATGGACGATAATTCACGCATTACTCTCACCTTTGCACACGCGGATGAGAACGGCAATTTAGTTATTAAGAACCCGGTAACTCACGAATCGTACATTCTTCCTGTTACAGATGAGCTTGAGCAAGGAATTATCGCGGCGAAGCAAACAAAGCGCGATCAAGAGGGTTCTCCGCTTCCACATACTGAGAAGGCTCTCCCACTTTCTGATATTCAAACTCTTATTCGTGCAGGACACACTCCAGAAGAAATTTCGAATGAATACGGTGTTGCTGTAGCTTTGGTACGTCGATTTGCCGCACCTGTAGAAACTGAGAAAAAGTTTGCTATTGCTCAATTCCTTGAGACGACTTTGAACAATGACGATGCTTCTCTTCCATCTTCAAAAGTCAAGGATGTTATTCGTTCTTCCATGGCTTCTTTAGCTGCTGATTATTCAACTATCGAATGGACAGTAACTCGTCGCGGTCAATCTCCTTGGCGTGTCCAAGCAACATATGACACGTCTCGTACGACAGAAACTGCTGAATGGATGTTTAATCCTCGCGACCATTCTGTCGTATGCGTCAACATGCCTGCAAAGCATTTGCTCGGCGAAATTTCTACGGTTGCATCCCCTGTTGATAAAGAACTTTTTAGCACTGATGCTGTGCCCGTAGTTACTGCCAATATTCCTGCACCAACTGATGCCGTGTCTATGAGTACAGGTTCCTTTGACAGCGTTTCGATGTACTCTATCCGAAACGATACGCATATGAGCACTGGTGCGTTTAGCGCTATCATTGGAGGCGCTCCTGCTGATTCGTCGATGGTAGAGCCAGATGTCTTCCAACCTCATGTCACTCGAGAAAATCGTCGTGCTGCAGCTCCTGAGACTACAGAGGCTAGCTCTCATCATTCAAGCTACGCCAGCTCGGCTGAAAGCACTCAGGATCAGCTTGATTTAGGTGAGATTACGGCATCGGCACAGTCCTCAGCAGCACAGTCCTTCTCTGAGTCTTCTTCAGAGCAGCCAGCTGCACAGCCACTCGCACAAAGCGACGACACAATTTCGCCATCACCGCTCGTCGAACACAATGGGGACACAAATAGTTCTCAGGATAATGAGACCGTTTCGGATGCTCATCATGATGCTGACGACGCGAAGACTTCCCCATCGTCGAAGCGTAACCGCTCAGCTATTCCTGCTTGGGATGACATTCTTTTTGGTTCTCAGCAGTAATATATGAGTCCCCCACGGGAGCACGCCATTATCCTTTCGTCTGAACTTTTGTGGGGGAAAGGTACAGTGCTCTCAGCTGATATCGTGAGCCTCATGTGAGGCGTATATGGGCGTATAATTGTAGTACCCAATGAGGTGAGTGTGGCCGTGGTTGATTCAACTCCCACGACCGCATTTAGTTGAGCATCATATGTTATGTCAGCAGTTGAATATCAGCTACTCAGTGCTCAGCTGCCCAATGTTTCAGTTGAGCATCGTGGCTCAGCGTATGAATTCTCGCGCTATACCATGTCTACGAAGAATGGAATGTCTAATTCTGCCCGAGTCATTGACCCATGTACGGATGGCAGGCGCGTTGCCATGTCAGTTTGAGTTCTCGAATCAATGAGCGTCACATCATCGCAAGCAAAGGCAATAACATCGCCCAAGTAAGGCACGATAGATTCATCCACGACACCATAGACGCCCTGCGATATGGCAGAATCTCGAGTCATCACACGTGCTTGATCGCCAAGTCGTTCGCTCCAGCGCTGTGCGATATCCTGCGGGTCTACATCCGCCTGAGCGTACAAAGCTACTGCTCGAGGTTCACCACCCACGACCTCTACACCTTGGCGAAGCATTTCATCGCCTGCTATATCAATGCGCGTATCTGGATTTGAGTTAATCATTCCATGATCTGCTGTAATGACGATGAGCGTCCCCGGAGCTGCCTTATTCACCAGAGTCTTCAGCTGAGAATCAATACTTTCAAAAACACCTATCCAGTGCTCATCATCCCAACCATACTGATGCCCCATTTTGTCTGCATCACGGATATACAGATAGGTTAATCCCGGTTCGTAGGACGCCTTCGCTGCTGACGCTACGCGCTGGCTAGGGTTCGATCCGGAAATATATCGTGTACCGCGCAAAGCTGCTCGTGTCAGTGCAGAATTCTTAAATTGCGGCATGCCACACGTTGTCACGCGAACGTCACGTTCAGCTAATTTTTCAAAAATTGTCGGCTGCTTTTGTACCTCTTCAGGAATAAGCCCGCCTGTAAATTTAATCATTTGCGATAATTCGCGCGTCTGAGGATTAATTTGGGAGTATCCCGTCATACCGGTCAAGCCTGGGCACGTACCCGTTCCAAAAACTCCCATAGCAGCGACAGTTGTGCTTGGGATGCAGGTAGAAATTGGCTGATCATTGTTATTTCGAGAAAGCAAAGAGCGAATATACGGAGCATGACCTTTGCGCTCGACTACGTTCCAAAATCCTAGCCCGTCAATCAGTACAACTATTGCAGATTGCACATCAGGAAGTCCCAAAACAGTTTGTAATTGGCGAGGATTATCGTGAATTGCCGTTGATACAGGAGTTCCTAACGCTGCAGAAATTGCAGGAAGAACAGCACTCACATGACGAGCACCGCCTCTTCCCTGTTTGTTTACCGTATCGTATCGCACGATGTCTTGCATACGTAGCATTTCGGAATCATTATCCTGCAAAAACCCCATAATGTCATTCAATCATACGCCTTGCATATAATAGTTGGGTATGCGTTAAGAAGGAGATTCATGGCACGCAAGCGCACTAATGCCGCAACGTACGATCCTCGAGAAATTCACGAGAATATCGTTGATACCCCGCTCAATGAGGAAATGAGTAAGTCATTCCTCGAGTATGCTTATTCGGTTATTTATGCACGCGCACTTCCAGATGCCCGAGATGGTATGAAGCCGGTGCAGCGTCGAATTATTTATCAGATGGGACAAATGGGATTGTCCCCTGACAAGCCGTATATGAAGTCTGCTCGCGTGGTGGGCGAAGTTATGGGTAAGCTCCATCCTCATGGCGATTCCGCTATTTATGAGGCTATGGTTCGTCTTGCTCAGCCTTTTGCTATGCGTTTGCCTCTCGTAGATGGTCATGGGAACTTTGGATCTTTGGACGATGGTCCTGCAGCATCTCGTTATACCGAAGCACGTTTAGCTCCTTCCGCTTCCGGTATGAACGATTCGATCGGCGAAGAAACTGTCGAATTTACGCCAAATTACGATAACAAGCTGGAAGAGCCTACAGTACTTCCAGCAGCTTTCCCAAACCTGCTTGTCAACGGTGCTTCCGGTATCGCTGTTGGTATGGCTACAAATATGGTTACGCATAATTTGCGCGAAGTGGTCGAAGGTGCAAAATACTTAATTCGCCATCCTGAAGCAACTCTCGAAGAGCTGATGCGTTATATCCCTGGACCTGATCTTCCAGGTGGCGGCATCATTATGGGTCGTGACGGTATCCGCGAAGCCTATGAAACTGGTCGCGGTAGTTTTACGACTCGTTCTCAGACTCATATCGAAAACGTTACTGCCCGTAAAAAGGCAATCGTCGTTACCGAGCTTCCGTTTATGGTAGGACCGGAAAAGGTTCTGGAGCGTATCTCTGATGGCGTCAAATCTAAGAAGCTTGATGGCATTTCTGGTGCAATTGACTTGACAGACCGTCATAACGGTACACGTATTGTTATCGAAATTAAGACGGGCTTTGACCCTCAGGCTGTTTTGACACAGCTTTTCAAGTACACTCCTTTGCAAGATAACTTTACGATCAATAATGTTGCTTTGGTGAACGGTCGTCCTCATACCATGGGACTCAAAGATTTGCTGTCCGTATGGATTGAGCATCGCCGTGACGTCATCCGCAATCGTTCGGTGTATCGCAAGCGTAAGGCAGAAGAGCGTCTGCACCTTGTAGAAGGCTTGCTTCTTGCATTAATTGATATCGACGAAGTTATTGAGGTTATTCGTAGCTCGGACGATGCCGATTCTGCAAAGAACCGTTTGATGGCTGTATTCGATTTGGACGAATTACAGGCTCAATACATTTTGGATTTGCGTTTGCGCCGTTTGACTCGCATGAGCCGCATTGAGCTGGAAACAGAACGCGATGATTTGAAGCGCCGCATTGAAGAATTGAACGAAATTTTGAGTTCTGCAGAAGTTCTCGATAATGTCGTCGTTCAGACTATGGATGAGGCTGTCGACCAGTGGGCAGACCCTCGCCGAACCATTCTGCTTGATGAAAACGAGGACGGTTCCTTTGCACCTGTTCCTCCAGCGCTCTCCCAAGCATCGACTTCTACTGCAGGCTCTGCTCAGACAATTGCTGCAGTCAATGCGCAAGTTGCAGCAAGCGCTGCTTTGGGATCGATGCGCGGGCCAGCAAGTTCGGAAGTTCTGGAACTCGACGATGTGCCATGCACGATTATCCTCAGCTCGTCTGGATTTATCGCACGCATGTCGGATACTGCGTGGGATGTCTATCAGTCTCGAACCTCGACCTCGCCTCGTACACGTGATGATGCTATTGCTGCAATTATCAAAACATCGACTCGCTCGACCTATGGTTTGATTACTTCTGCTGGTCGATTAGTTACTGCTCATGTATCAGATTTGCCTAATCTTCCAGTCAGTGAATCGCTCAACGTCTCTGCTGGAGTTAAGGCGGACGAACTTTTGGTGGGTACTGAAAGCACTGATCCTATCGACGGTGAGCACACTATTACCGTCATTTCTTTCGCAGATGACGATACCACACCATTAGCTTTGGGTACTCGTGGTGGCATCGTCAAGCGTTGGAATCGTGAATCGCCAACGACTATGGATTCGTGGAGCATTATGGATCTTAAAGATGATGACCGTATCGTCTTTGCAGCTCCAGCACACGATGACGATCGTATAGTCTTCGTGTCGTCGGATGCTCATCTTCTCACCTATGAAGCTTCTGCTGTGCGCCCTCAGGGACGTAATGCTGGCGGTATGGCTGGTATGAAGCTTGCGGATGGTCAGACAGTCATCAGCTTCTCCGTTATTCCTGCTGGAAAGCTTGCGTGGGTATACGAGGAGAATGAAGATGGAGTGACAAGCCAGTCCGGTGCTGTCATCTTGACAGTCGCTGGTGATGCTGATGCTCTTCCAGGCACCGATACAGGCTCGTGCAAGATTACTCCTGTGGAGCAATTCCCTGTCAAGGGCCGTGCAACTGGCGGCGTTCGCGTCCAGCGATTCTTGCGTGGTCAAAATACACTGATTGCCGCAACTGCTGCAGCATGGCCAATTTATGCGTCCAGCGACAGCGGTCAGCCTGTAGAACTTCCAGCAATTGATATGCGTCGCGATGGCTCTGGAACAGAGCTCAGCACTGCAATTGAATACTTGTCGAGAATGTAATCGACATGCCTTTACATTACAAGGGTGGCTGATGAGCCACCCTTGTGCATATGTATTGAACTGTTTGCGATAGTTGATGCGTTACGCGATGTGCTTGCGTTTGTATTGAATATATTCGTGCATTCCGACCATCATGATGAAGAGCACAAGCACATACGCTGGCATCCATAGCGCCGAGAAAATGCGTGCAATAATACCGAAGAATGGAGTCACGACGAGATAGCCCAAGTATCCACTCGCCATTTGAACTCCGATAATTGCCTGTGATTTATCTTCGCCAAATATTTCTGGTGTGGAATGAATAATACTTGGATAAATAGGCGCACAGCCTACACCGATAAGAATCAGACCGATCATGGTCACACTATCCCATCGCGTTGGATTAATAGTAATGAACGCGCCGATTCCCAGGACTACTGATCCCAGACGAATCATGAACGCATCCGTAAATTTATCAGCGATAAAACCGCACAGCAAACGACCACCCGTGATTCCGAGGAAGAAGTAACTTGCCCATACGGCTGCATCATCCGCGGAAATTCCGCGAGACTGCATCGCGTACGTACTCGCCCACAATCCAGTCGTTCCTTCAAGACCGCAGTATCCGATGAACATCAGCATAATTTCTTTAGCCATAGGAAGCTTCAGCGTTCCTATAAGCCCCAATGGCTTCGCCTGCTGAGAAGCACTCGATTCAGCAGATTGTGACGTTTCAGTATCATGCGACTGGTCTAAGTGATGTGAAGTTGCTGCTGCATCTGTCTGACGACAAGTCGCCCACAATGGCAATGACAGTGCAATGACAACAGAAATACCAATTTGGATAAACGATACATAGCGATAGCCCAATTGCCATTGATGCTGCTGAACCAAAGCATACGACATAATACTTGGGCTAATAACCGTACCCACGCCCCACATCGCGTGAAGCCATGACATATGCCTGCTGCTGTAGTGCAAAGCAACGTAATTATTGAGCGCAGCGTCAATTGCCCCTGCTCCCAAACCATACGGAATCGCCCACGCACACAAAACGATAAATGATGGCGAGAAAGAAAAGCCCAGCAAAGCAAGAGCAGTCAAGCCTACAGAAATTGCCGTAACTTTACCAGCGCCCAGCTTATATGTAATGCGATCGCTGAGCAGAGAGGAAATAATTGTTCCTAAAGTAATGATGAACGAAACAATGCCCGCATACGATACAGGAACATGGAATTGCGGATACATCGTCGGCCAAGCAGATCCCATTAAAGAATCAGGCAAGCCCAGCGATATAAATGCCAAATAAATGATAGCGAGCAGTATATTTGCCATAGTGGCACTCCCCGTATGATCTCTCTCGTATTTTTGTATGATGTTTGTATGTTGTGACGCACTGTCGTGACAATGCGAGATGTCACATCTCCTCACTCGCTCTCACAGCAAGCTGAGAAACATGTCATCTCGCATGTTAGTTTTTCATTGTGTCAGTTGTACTACGTTACGCGTCAATCTTTGAACGGTCAAAATCGTCCGCATTATCAATGATAAATTGCTTACGTGGAGGAACTTCATCCCCCATCAGAAGGCTGAAGATTTCCGACGCTTGAGCAGCATCCTCAAGACGAATACGTCGAAGCATTCGCGTACGAGGATCCATAGTCGTATCTGCGAGCTGATCAGCATCCATCTCACCCAGACCCTTGTAACGCTGGATATCCTCGTTATACGAAATTCCTTGTTCGCGAAGCTTCGCCAGACGAATTCCCAGCTCTTCTTCTGAGTACGTATAAATGAACTCGCCCTTATGCTTTCCAGCCAACGCGATGCGATGCAACGGTGGCACTGCCGCATACACATGTCCTTCCGCAATCAGCGGACGCATGTAGCGGTAGAACAATGTCAACAGCAACGTACGAATATGCGCACCATCGACATCCGCATCAGTCATCATGACAACCTTGTTGTACCGCGATTGGCTCACATCAAAGGTAGACCCAGATCCTGCACCGACTACTTGGATAATCGATGAACATTCTTTATTCGCGAGAATTTGTGCAGTGGACGCTTTCTGAACATTGAGAATCTTACCGCGAATTGGGAGCAAGGCTTGGAACATCGAATTGCGAGCAGCCTTAGCTGTACCCAATGCCGAGTCACCCTCCACGATGAACAATTCTGCAATATCGTCATTGCCAGGCTGGCAGTCGGACAATTTTGCAGGCATGGATGCAGATTCCAGCGCGTTCTTTCGACGCGTGACTTCCTTGGTCTTACGAGCTTGGATTCGTGCATGCATTTCGCCGACAATTTTTTCCAGCACACGCATAGACTGATCTTTAAAGCCACGCTTTGAACCGGAAATCATTTCACCGAGCTGCTTATCGGTCATCTTAGTCACGATAGGCTTGACCGGAGCTGTACCGAGAACATCCTTTGTCTGTCCTTGGAATTGTGGCTCGGCAATGCGCACCGTGACCACAGCTACCAAACCTGATGTCACATCGTCGCGTTCGACCTTCATCGAAGAATCTTTAGCGCTAATTTTCAGCTTTCGTGCGTTGGCTTCGACGTTCTTTCGAACCTGCTTAGTCACCGAATTCAAGAAACCATCGACGTGCATACCGCCGCCAGGGGTCTCCACAACGTTAACAAAGCTACGAATAACTGTCTCGTAATCATTCACCCAGCGCAATGCGATATCGACGTCACATGTACGTTCAATCATTTGCGCATGTAAATCGCCATTTGCGCCGACGACCTGAGTTTCTTCTTCGTACGTATCTTGGCCAGTAATATGCCAGATATCGCTGACGTCATCACCACGAGACAGGAAGTCCACGAAATCGACAATTCCACCTTCATGATGGAAGATCTGGATACGAGGATGCTTCGCGTTTTTCTGTGACTCTTGGGATTGACGCTTTGCCGTCTCACGTGCAGCT
Organism: uncultured Alloscardovia sp.; assembly: GCA_963543015.1. Classification (GTDB taxonomy): domain Bacteria; phylum Actinomycetota; class Actinomycetes; order Actinomycetales; family Bifidobacteriaceae; genus Alloscardovia. The sequence goes on along the minus strand of CAUTYZ010000002.1, from coordinate 136,893 downwards.
TCTTCTGCAGCTGTGCTTGTCACATCATATTCGTCGTCTGCCTCGTCATCTGACTCTTCAGTGTCGTCGTCTTCAGTATCGTCTTCAGCATCAAGAGCTTCGTCGAAATCTTCCTCAGCTTTATCCGCAGAATTATTCTCAACCTTGTCCTCAGAAAGAAGCGTTTCCGACGCATCGTTGCCATCATTGCTCTCTCCTGACACTTCGCTCACCAAGACCTCATCAGAAGATGCAATCGAAGCTTGTTCTACACCATTGTCGTCAGCGGATGAGAGTGCTTCAATAATCGCATTGTCATCCTCGTGTGCAGTTTCATCAACTGATTCATCGATGACAATAATTTTCAATCCAGGAACGAGGAATGACGTTTGACGAACGCGCTCGACAAGCTGCTGATAGTCAAATCGTGCCGTTGCATTAAAAATCTCATGATCAAGCCAGTAACGAATACGCGTACCCGTATGCTTATCCGAATACGTTCCTACGACACGCAATTCTGTTGCCTTGCGCTTTGCTGTCGCTTTGAAAGGAGACTGAGGTGAAGGCTGCTCGGGATCTGCATCCGTGTACACGCCAGGATTACCTTGATGGAATTCCATACGGTATGTCTTACCGTCACGGTCGACTTCGACGTCCAAACGCTCACTCAATGCGTTCACAACCGAAGAACCTACACCGTGCAAACCACCCACGGCGTTATACGAAGAGTTTCCAAACTTTGCACCTGCATGCAACTTCGTCAAGACGACTTCCACACCGGACAAACCTGTCTTGGATTCCTTGTCAATTGGAATTCCTCGACCGTTATCTTCCACGGTAATAGAGCCATCAGTATGCAATGTCACTGTAATTTGAGTACACGCACCTGCAAGAGCTTCATCGACGGAATTGTCTATAATTTCCCACAAGCAGTGCATAAGTCCTTGGCTATCCGTCGTACCAATGTACATACCAGGACGCTTACGTACTGCATCCAGTCCTTCCAAAACGGAAAGACTATTCGCGTTATATTCCTCGTTTGCTGTTTTCTTAGCAGCCATGCACAATGCCTCGTTCGCTAAAAAATCGTGGATGATACCGCTTTCTCTATGAGAGTTCTCTGTACTGAGATACGAGCGATATCATCCATGTGATGAATAAGAAACTCTAAGTTACTCTTGTTCCAAGAAGTCACGCAATGTCTGTGAACGTGATGGGTGACGCAACTTCGCCATCGTCTTCGACTCAATCTGACGGATACGTTCACGGGTGACGCCGTAAACGTGACCAATATCGTCCAAAGTCTTAGGCTGTCCATCTTCAAGACCATAACGCATCTTAATCACGCCTGCTTCTCGAGGACTTAATGTCTCGAGAACCTGACGGAACTGCTCTTGAAGCAGGGAGAATGCGACGGATTCTGATGGTGCAATTGCATCTGAATCTTCACTCAAATCACCGAACTCAGAATCGCCATCTTCGCCCAATGGAGTATGCAAGGAAATTGGTTCACGACCATACTTTTGGACTTCCTGAACCTTCTCTACTGGCATATCCAGTTCGCGTGCAAGCTCATCGAGCGTAGGTTCACGACCCAAGTCTTGAAGCATCTGACGCTGAACACGGGAAAGCTTATTAATCACTTCAACCATGTGGACAGGTACGCGAATAGTACGCGCCTGATCTGCCATAGCACGTGTAATTGCCTGACGAATCCACCATGTCGCATAGGTCGAGAACTTGAAGCCCTTCTTCCAGTCGAACTTCTCTACTGCACGGATCAGACCCAAGTTACCTTCCTGAATCAAATCCAAGAACAGCATTCCACGACCGGTGTAGCGCTTAGCAAGTGAGACCACAAGACGCAGGTTTGCTTCAAGCAAATGATCCTTAGCCTTCTTACCGTCGCTGGCAGCCCACTTCAGTTCGCGCTTCTGCTTGAACGTCATATCGTCAAGGTTTTGCGTGTCGATGATGTGCTGTGCATACAAGCCAGCTTCGATACGTTCAGACAAATCAACTTCCTGATCTGCTGTCAGCAAGTTAACGCGACCAATCTGCTTCAGGTAATCCTTGACAGGGTCAGCCGTAGCGCCCGTAGCAATAACGCGACGCTTTGGATTGCCCGATGGGGTGAGATTATCATCGTCTTCTTTAGATTCGTTAAGGATGAATGCGCCTTCTTCCGTTGGCTGCTCCTCAACTTCTTCTTCAGTGTCGTCATCATTTTCAGGCTCAGGATCATCCATCGATTCTTCGCCTAAATCGTCCTCGTCTTCGACAATTGGGTCGCCGTTTTCATCTAATTCGACCGAATCATCAAGCTCTGGATCCTTGTCAACATCCTGATCATCAAGGGTCTCATCCATATCATCTGACTCTACCTCAGTATCGTCAGATGTGTCTTCATCAAGTTTGTCAAGCTCTTCAGAATCTTTCGCATCCTTCGAAGCAGACTTTTTCGCAGACGACTTACGTGTCGACGATGATGTCGAAGACTTTGTAGTCTTCTTACGAGTTGTCTTCTTCTTAGCAGTCTTAGTTTCTGTGCCTTCTGTTTCTACAGTCTCTGCTTCGACTTCAACAGCTTCTACCTCAACGGTCTCGACATCTACTGATTCAACTTCAGCATTAACATCAGCCTTGCGAGCGCGGGTCTTCTTTACGGTAGTCTTTTTTGCTGCCGCAGTTTGAGTCTTGGTGGTAGCTTTTGTAGCCGCTGTCTTCTTTTTAGCGGCAGTCTTCTTCTGTGGTGTTGCCTGTGTAGCTTCTACCTGCTCAGTTGTTACCGTTGCAGTATCTTTCGCTGTGGCCAACATATCCTCCTTGTACCTTTACGCGTTGTAACCGTAAAAGGGCACACTTTTGGCAAGTGCAAGTGTTCTACTAAGAAAGATAACCACATAAGTGAGACAATTATTCCTTGATGACTCTTCCCAAGACGATATTTTTGCTATAAGATAGAAATTTACTGTGTGCTGTGCACAGTTCTTGTTTCCTCTACCTAGAGCGTGCGTGTTGTAGACTCATTCAGCGCTGAGTTTATAGCAATGTTTATAGCAGCGCTCCCTGTACATTCCGTATATTAAGCGTCTTATCCATTGAGCCAGTTACTATCATCGTCCTCATAATCGTAGTTTTCTAAGTAGTCGATAAATTCGTCGGGCTTGTCGTCATCGTTCCAATCAGTTTCCTGATTGTCGATATCGTCGTAACCGTCGTCCTCATCGCCAACGCCATCAGTGTCATAGCTGTCTTCTAAGTCGCCACCGTCACCACCATACCTGTCGTCAGTATCGGCATCGTACATATCATCGAATTCATCACGCCCATACGTGAGTGTTTCATCAGAAGTTTCACTGATTGACTCTTGCGTATCGCCAGATTCAGAAGATTCTTGAGTGTCCACCGACTGTAGAGCAAATGGACTGTCCTGAGTATCTTGAGTATCTTGAGTGTCTACAGTATCTCCGGCTTCTCCAGCTTGTGTACTGGAATTCTCGTTACTCTTTGTTTCGCATTTTTCAGGTATGCCGTGTTCACGGCGATACCATGCTGGATAGAGCTCATGGATGAGGGCAGTATTAATAATTCTCGAAAGCGAGTAATCCTGATCAATGCTCAGCGCTCGGTCATTCATCTCGCGAGCTTCGTCTATATCTCCCATCCACCAACGCCAATATGCTGTCATAGCATAGATGCACACGTTGTACTGTTCATCAAAATCAACCTTCAACTGCTGAAGAAGGTCTATCGCGCATTCGATTCTGTCGCGTTGTGGCGTCGCATCAGGATTTTCGAAAATTTCTATGAGTGAGTGTTTGACAAGTTCGGAACTAAACTCTCTCCACGGATGAGTAACCAACGTCAGAATACTGCGCAGTGGAATTTCCTCCATCGCTGTCAGTATAAACGCATCGCGCAATGATAGATGCGTATTGAGCCCCACTATGGCCTTATACAGCTGATCTTCACTCCATTCGATACGTCGTTGACAATGATGTAATGCCATCGCCCACAGTACGCATATCGCGGCAAACCAATCAGTAAAGAGTTCGCTCGGTGATTCAGCATCGCGCTTAGAGTCGATATAGTCCTGTTCATAGCGCTCGACCGTACGCTTATCAATAGTAATGTGTGTGTTCATAGCTCCATAGTGCATGATGACCATCGGAAATGACGACTTTTAAAATCAATGTGAACGAATGTGGAAAAACGCCCGAAGTTTGTGGCACGATAGCTCATACACTCGGTCAATTACACTTAAAAGAGTGAATACTATTGCGCACAACGATATCGATAACCGATTAGAATCATTGGTTACCTCTGCATGGAAACGAAACTCAGAGCACTTCCCTACGCTGGATGTTCCCGAGGTTCTTCATGTGCTGTCTACGATCGGCGATCAGGCTGTATCGTCTAGCCGAGGTGGAAAACGTTTGCGCGCTCTGCTTCTTGCCACTACAGCTCAGATTTTTTCTCAAGAATTAACGCCACAGCAGTCATCTTCAATTCTTGATCTTGCAACAGCCATTGAGGTTTTCCAAACTGCAGCGCTTGTTCATGATGACATTATCGACGATGCGGATATGCGTCGTGGACAGCCATCTGCACACCGTTCATTGGAAACTCATGTAGGAAATGCTCAGCAAGGCTCTGGACTTGCTTTGATGCTTGGCGATTTACTCGCTACATTGAGTGTTCGAACTGCCTATAACGCGAGTCAGTCATTTACTGAATCATCGCGCATCTTCCAAGCTTTTTTAGATATGCATGACCAGGTGGAATTAGGTCAAATCATGGATATTTCCATGGAGTCGCTTGACTTGAGTCAGCCGCATGAACTCGAAAAATCGATTACATCCACGTATATTAATAAGACTGCAAGCTATACGACAGTGGCTCCACTCGAAATTGGTCTTCTCGCTTCTGGACGAGCAGAATGTATCGAAACTGCTCATAGTTTTGCAGTAAGCATCGGCCATAAATTAGGCGTTGCATTCCAAATTCATGATGATCTTCTCGATCTCATTGCTGATCCTCAGACCACTGGCAAGCCTGTGGGCGGCGATATTCGTGAAGGGAAACGTACCTATATCCTCGCTCAAGCATTGCAACGTGCCAATTCTTCCGATCATGATTATCTCGTGGAAAGTTATATGCAGCCACAATTGCGTCGCTCTCCTGAGCAGATCAACCGCATTCGCGATATTCTTATCCGTTCAGGAGCTGTCGATGCAAGTATTTCTGCTGTAGAACACATGTGGACACAATCTGCTCAAGAAATTTTGGCACTCTGCATGACATGCAACATTTCGGCAGAACGCGCTCAGGACTTTATCGAACTGTGTCAGCGTTTTGTATCGTAACGAGTTCATCTGGCATAACTGGCTATTCTGAATAATCCGCTCACACACGACAAAAACTAGGTTAGACTTACATTATGGCTTCACCTGCTGTTGGTTTTATTGATCGCACATTAGACAACCGCTACCATATCACTCGCAAAATTGCAGAAGGCGGTATGGCAAGCGTCTATGAAGCAACCGATGAGCGCCTTGATAAACGCGTTGCGATTAAAATTATGCATACGTCTCTTGCATATTCGCAGCACAGTGAGCAATATATCGAGCGATTCCACCGTGAAGCCCTTTCCGCAGCAGCGCTGGATAATCCACATATCGTTCATGTTTTCGACGCAGGCGACATCGACGGCGTGGGTTTCATCGTTATGGAATACGTAGACGGTAAGAATTTACGCACTGTGATGAATCAGCGTAAGTATTTCTCGGTACGAGACACGATACGTATTATTTCGCAAATTCTTGATGGCTTGTCAGCTGCTCATGAACGCAATATTATTCATCGTGATATTAAGCCTGAAAATATCATGATTAACAGCCGTGGCGAAGTACAAATTGCCGATTTTGGCCTAGCCAAGCATACGGATAACGCTACTATCGCACCAACTGGCATGTTTATGGGAACGACGACGTACATTGCGCCAGAAACGGCAAGTGAGAATACTTCTCTTCCAGCATCTGATCTCTACTCACTGGGTCTTATCATGTGGGAAATGCTTATGGGACGGCCACCTTTTGCGTCGGATAATCCTGTGGCGGAAGTATTCAAGCATGTTAACGAAGATGTACCATCGCTTCGCGTTCTTGCGCCTGCAATTCCTGCATCATTAAGCGATTTTGTGGATTCGCTGGTTCGTCGTGATTACACTCAGCGTCCTCAGCAAGCGGGAAGTGCTCTGACTCAATTGACTCGTATCGCACATTCGTTGACATCTCAGCAGCTTGCAGTGCGCTTAGATGAAAGCAATGTATCCGTTCCTATCGCGCTTTCTATTCGCGGAAAGTCACAGTCGGATTCATCAGTATCACAGGCTCCTCATTCGTCTCATTCTTCCGATTCCACTATTCCTCGTCCACTACAAGCTGAGCGCTCTCCTCGTACGACACGTCCTTCGACTTCAGTACGTGCACGCAGTATCTTCTCGCGAATTGGTAACTGGTTTAAGAAGCATCCATCAACTGTAGCTGTAACTGCCGTCGTCGTTTTTATCCTCGTCATCGCAGCAGGAACTGGATGGTGGAATGCATTCGGTCCGGGTAGTTATCATAGTCTTCCAGCAGCAGCCGATGTCACGTGTTCGTCACATTCTGAGTGCACAGTGACAGGAGCTGATGCTTCAACGTATCAAAAATTGCTCACAGATCAAGGCATCCCATTTACGGTCAAACGCGCTCATAGCGACACCGTTTCCAAAGGAAAAATTATTTCTACACAGCCATCTGCTGTAGGAAGTCATATTTCTAAAACTGACGGATCGGTGACGATAACTGTGTCCACGGGAATCGAAAAACTCCTCATTCCGAGCGATCTCCTCGACTCGAGTACGTCGAACGGCAAAGATCCACTGACTGCTCTCAAAAACGCTGGTTTTACCAATATTAAGCACTCCCAGTCAGACGATCAGTATTCGCTGACCGTTCCAAAGAACGCTGCAATTTCGATCAACCCTAAGCCAGGCACGCGTGTCAACCATAATACGCAAATCACTGTTATCCTTTCTCGCGGTCTCAAGCCAGTCACAATGCCAGACGTGGTGGGCTTAAGCAGAGCAGATGCTTTAAGTGAGCTCAATGAGCTGAACTTGAAAGTAACAATTCGCGAAGAGTATTCGTCGACCGTAGACGCGGGAAAGGTCATCTCTCAATCGGAAGATGAAGGAACAAAACTCACGTGGAATGACAAGGTCACGATTTCTATTTCCAAGGGAGCTCGCAGCGTAACCATCCCCGATGTGCGAGGAATGACAACATCGAGAGCGCAAACAACGCTGGAAGATCTCGGCCTTAAAGTAACGGTAAAGGGTTCAGGAAGCAGCATCAGCAAGCAGTCGCTTTCCCCTGGCGAGATCGTCTCCGTCGTCAATTCTCGCGGTAAAGCCACAGAAATAACAATTACGACGACAAGCAAATAACACTGATAACACGCGCATAACAAGTAGCGGTATCCGTATATGAGGATGGATACCGCTACTTGTTATGCACTTATACTCGCACGATTTAGCGTGCTTCTTCTTGCGATTCAGCGCTTTCTGACTGTACGTCCGTATGCACGTCTGATTGAACTTCAGCCTTCATCAGCTTCTTAGCTTCCTGCGCGTACATATCGACATATTCTTGACCGCTCAACTTCTGAATTCGCTTCATCAATTCATCAGTAAGCTCACGAATCTCCTCATGTGTAATGTCCTGAGGATCTTTCTTCTCAACGACAATTGGCTCACCGTATACACATGTCACGCTTCCCTTTGCAGGAATGACTTCACCTGGCTTTTGCACTTCACGCGTTCCAATGAGAGCTGTAGGAATAATTGGGCAGCCAGTTTCTAATGCCAAACGTGCAAAACCAGTATGACCTCGATACAAGCGACCGTCTGGACTACGAGTACCTTCAGGATGGATGCCGAAGAGTTCTCCTGAGAGCAAAACCTCTTTAGCAGTTTCCATCGCGCTCGCTGCATTGCTTCCGCCCGAACGATCTACAGGGAATACACCTACAGAGGTGAACCACCACTTCTTAAACTTACCCTTGACGCCCTTGCCCGTGAAGTAGTCCGATTTGCCCATAAAATGAACCATACGAGGGCATGTCATAGGGATTACGGCATCATCAATAACAGCTAAATGGTTGGCTGCGATAATTGCTCCACCTTCACGTGGAATATTATCCGTACCAATTGCAATCGGATTAAAACGTCTGCGCGCAATCCATCCTAAACCGCGTACAAAGAACCAGTACATCATAACGGGCTCACAATCTCGTAGAATGTAAATATGACTAATGACAACCTTAGCAAATCGAATGACGACGCGTGGGATGATTTCGTAAATGGACACAATGATGACTTATCGTCCATAGAAAATTCCCGCACAGCACGCAAATTCGAACGCAAAGCGCAGAAAGACGATAAAAAGAATCAGAAAGCTCAATCAAAGAACACGTTTCGTGTAGAAGATTTTAAGAGCGATGTTTTCCGCAATAATTCTTCGTCGTCACGGACAACCCGTGGTTTTTCGACCTCATGGTTGGACGTCGAAGACTCAGGAAACCATTTCACTCCTCCAACCTACGATGGTCGCCCGTTTGCATCAAGTTTTGTCATCGGAATCAGTGCCATAATTCTGGGAATCATTGGTTTCGTTATATCGCTCACCATTCTTCATTTTAATGGGTTTGTGGGCGTATTGAGCTTCATTCTTCTGTGGCTTGGAAGCGCATTAGTGTGGCGTGAACGTTCTTCATTGAAGGCTCACTCATCGTCATCATCAGCAGATTTTGGAAATGGCTCTCGCGTATAGAAGCATACAATACATATACTCATTCATATACACATTGGCGGATGACTATCGATAAGTCACCCGCCAATTGTGTACGTAACTGCGTGATATTACGCCGTTACACGCGTTTATATGTTACTGACTACTTAGCGTATTCATGCTTGTAGAAGCGCAATGCAAGATTTGCTGCACCAATCAAACCAGCATCCTGACCAGCAGTTGCCGCTACGATAGGTGGATGAGGACGGTATGCGCTTGCCTGGAGGAAGCGAGAATAGTTATAACGTGCAGGATCAAGAAGAATATCTCCTACTGCTACTACTCCACCGCCGATAACGTAAATATCTGGATCCAAAACAGCGCTAATTGCTGCCATGGTACGACCCAACCATTCACCGATCTTATTGAATGCGTACAAGCTGATTGCGTCGCCTTCTTCAGCGGCCTTCGATACCATCTTGCCGCGCAATTCATAAATATCGCCACCGCACATCTCCAGCAAGCGTTCTGCATCCTGAGGACGACGACGAATAGCGGAACGTGCAAAACGTTCCAAAGCATTACCAGAAGTATAACGCTCTGCGCAACCACGAAGACCGCAACCGCAGGTATCGCCATCGGAAACCATTGGAAGGTGTCCAAGCTCAGCAGCCATGCCATAAGAACCACGGAAGAGCTCACCATCGATAACGATAGCGCCACCCAAACCAGTCCCAACAGTCAAAGCAACCATGTTCTTGTGACCTTCGCCTGCACCGTGAACGAACTCGCCCCAACCTGCGCAGTTTGCATCGTTTTCTACGACAACTGGTACACGGTGGTCAATCAACGACTCGATGCGGTCTGCAAGTGGGTAATTAACCCAACCGCTAATATTTGCTGCGAAGCTGATTGTACGACGATCTTCCTTCACGTTTCCAGCTGCGGAAATACCAATAGCGACGATATCGTCAAACGACTTTGAAGCTTCCAAGAAAAGGTTAGCAATATGCTCATCGATGAGCTCTGCTTCTGCTGGGGTTGGTACTGTCCACTGGCGTACGATTACATCGTCATCATCACATACGCCAACAGCAATCTTTGTACCACCAATATCTACTGCCAAAGAATGCATTGTTCCTCCGTTCAATCGACTTTCGCCATACGTTCAAAACTTTAACACAAATACTAGGCTAACGACACGTTTGTATGTCTTGATAATTGTCAGCACTCTGCGCGGGTATGTCCATGTCAGTATGCGTGATTTTCTAGGGCTTTTCTCACATGGTGCTTTGGGGAAAACTCGGCTAGCACGATAAGCTCTGTGGCTGAATCCCCTCAGTTTTCGTTCGTGCATCCTCGTGTGTGCTTGTACATCCGCGTACATCCTCATATCTAAGGCAATCGCGAGAAAAAGCGCGAAGAAGCAAGAAAATCAATAAAAAATCGCGTAAATTGCGCATAAATTTTGCGCAAAATGCAGGAAAAGAAAATGCTGGGAAAAGCAGGACCTTTCCCAGCATGAATGCCTTGATACTGTATTCTGTACCTTATCTGAACGTTTTACTCTTCGTTCTTACCGTGGCACATCTTGTACTTGCGACCAGAACCGCATGGGCATGGAGCATTCTTTGGAGTTCCTGGGAATACTCGGCCATCAGACCAAGGGCTGTGCAATTCTTCGCTCTTTGGACGCTTATTTGCAGGAACCTTACCCTCAGCATGGCTGATTGGTGCAGCGCCTGTGACGTGTCCCTCGTAAGAATGAGACGTTGCGGTTTCTTCCTCGTCAGATTCCTCAGCTTCGTCATCTTCCGAGTCATCAGAAGTAGCGCTCTTTTGAGCATCAGCTTCCTCTGAGTCTACGTCTCGAGCATCGCCATCTTCATCAGGTGCAGAGTAGCTCAAAGTCTGCTGAGCCTGTGCTTCTTCAGCTTCTTCAGCTTCTTCAGCTTCCTCAGCTTCACGAGCAATCTGTTCGAGATCGATGTTGAAGAGCAACTGAACGACTTCTTCCTTGATGGATTCCACCATGGAGTTGTACATCTGGTAGCCTTCACGCTGGTATTCAACCAATGGGTCGCGCTGACCCATACCACGAAGACCGATACCGTCCTTGAGGTAATCCATTTCGTACAAGTGCTCACGCCACTTGCGATCCATAACTGCAAGAACTACTCGACGCTCAATCTGACGCATTGCTTCTGCGCCCACAAGCTTCTCGTTAGCTTCATATACAGCGACAACCTGCTCTGTAATCTCATCAGTAAGCTTTGTACGAGCCTTGTCGCCCTTAAGCTTTCCAATGTTCTTAATGAGTTCTTCTTCATCAAACTCAATATCCGCGATAGAGCTCAAAGCAGTCCACAATTCCTTGAGGTTCCACTTTGCAGGATTATCCACACCCTTTGTAGCTTCTGCTACATAGGATTCAATGGTGTCGCGAATGAATCGCTTGACGTCATCAGAAATATCTGCACCCTTCAGCACAGCTTGACGCTCTTCATACACAACGGTACGCTGCTTGTTCATCACGTCGTCATACTTCAAAACGTTCTTACGAGTTTCGAAGTTGCGAGATTCAACGGACTTTTGAGCAGTACGAACACCGTTTGATACGCTACGTGATTCAATTGGTTCGCCTTCTGGATATCCAGCAGCCATGACTCGAGCAACAAGCTGAGTATTGAACAAACGCATCAATTGGTCTTCGAGAGACAGATAGAAGCGAGATTCACCAGGATCGCCCTGACGGCCGGAACGACCACGCAACTGGTTATCGATACGGCGAGACTCGTGACGCTCTGTACCGAGCACGTACAAACCGCCAAGTTCCTTAACTTCCTCGTGCTCATCTTTAGCCTGCCGACGCATTTCTTCCAATGCTTCAGGCCACAAACGCTCATACTCTTCAGGAGTGTCTTCTGGAGAGTATCCTTGTGCCTTCAACTTTGCATCAGCCAAGAATTCTACGTTTCCACCGAGCATAATATCGGTACCACGACCAGCCATGTTTGTAGCAACGGTTACAGCACCCTTGCGACCAGCAACTGCGACAACAGCTGCTTCAGCTTCATTATGCTTAGCGTTCAATACGCGGTGTGGAATCTTCACCTGATCAAGCAAAGTAGAAACAAGTTCAGATGATTCAACAGACGATGTACCGAGCAAAACTGGCTGTCCCTTTTCGTGACGCTCAGCAACGTCGCGAACGATAGCGACAAGCTTTTCCTTCTGAGTACGGAAAATCAAGTCGTCCTGATCCTTACGAATCATTGGACGGTTCGTAGGAATTGGGATAACGCCGAGCTTATAGGTGTTCATGAACTCAGCAGCTTCGGTTTCTGCAGTACCTGTCATACCTGCAAGCTTGTCGTACATACGGAAGTAGTTCTGCAAGGTAATTGTTGCAAAGGTCTGGTTCTCAGCCTGGACTTCGACGCCTTCCTTTGCCTCAATTGCCTGATGCAAACCTTCGTTGTAGCGACGGCCATGAAGCATACGACCTGTGTGCTCATCAACGATAAGAACTTCTCCACCCTGAACGACATAATCCTTGTCGCGTACGAAAAGTTCCTTCGCGCGAATTGCGTTGTTCAGATAACCAATTAACGCAGTGTTTGCTGGCTCGTAAAGATTATCGATACCCAAGAAGTCTTCAATCTTGGAAATACCGGAATCGAGAATACCTATAACCTTCTTCTTCTCGTCTACTTCGTAATCTTCATCGCGGTTCAAGCGAAGAACAAGCTTTGCAAATTCGCGGTACCAGCGGGTTACGTCACCTTCTGCTGGACCGGAAATAATCAATGGTGTACGAGCTTCATCGATAAGAATGGAATCAACCTCATCGACGATTGCGAAATAATGTTCGCGCTGTACGAGGTCGGACTTATTCCATGCCATGTTGTCACGCAAATAGTCGAAGCCAAACTCGTTGTTTGTACCATACGTAATGTCAGCATTGTACTGCTTACGACGCTCTGCTGGGCTCTGATCAGTGAGGATGCAGCCTACCTTCATATCCAGAGCGCGGAAGACACGTCCCATAAGCTCTGACTGGTAGTTAGCCAAGTAGTCATTAACGGTAACGACGTGTACGCCCTTACCGGCAATTGCGTTCAAGTAGCTTGGAAGCGTAGCAACCAAGGTCTTTCCTTCACCGGTTCGCATTTCTGCGATATTACCCCAGTGCAACGCTGCACCGCCCATAAGCTGTACATCGAAGTGACGCTGTCCCAAAACACGCTTAGCAGCTTCACGAACTGTAGCAAATGCTTCTGGCATCAAGTCATCAAGAGATTCGCCATCTGCATAACGAGCCTTAAATTTTGCAGTCTGCGCCTTGAGTTCAGCGTCAGTCAGTGCACTGATCTCCTCTTCAAGATCATTAACCTTATCTGCTACAGCCTTGAGCTTTCGCAACTGTGCGCCTTCACCCATTCGCAAAGCTTTTTCAAGAATTGCCACGTGTACTCTCCTATTTTCCACAAAGTGGTTATGTTACAAACTTATCCCATAGTACGATAACGCAACGATAACAACGTCTATATTATGCGTAAAACACAAAACGCGGGGATACTCATTGAGAGTATCCCCACATCTTTACATCATCGACGTTTATACAGTCATTATTTTACAGGTTCTTTGCGCGTTCGATTTCGAATACGCCATAGCTCCATCCATGACGACGATACACCACAGAAGGGCGATTTGTGTCACTGTTGACGAAGAGGAAGAAATCGTGTCCGAGTAATTCCATCTCGTACAGTGCCTCATCAATTGTCATCGGTTCAGCAATATGCAGCTTGCGACGAATAACAATTGGGGAATCACCTACTTGAACCTCCACGGATTCGCCTGGTTCGAGATCGCCTGCCACTGCCTGTGCTGGAGTTTGAGGCTCATAATCTTCCTCAATGTCCTCTTCCACAGGTTCGACAACGCCCAAATCAACTGGCTTAACTGCTTCATATCCACGACGGTGATCCTTACGACGATCACGCGTGCGGCGAAGACGCAAAGTTAATTTATCCAGTGCCATGTCGAGAGCACTCAAATCATCAATACTTGATGCTTCTGCTCGAACTACGGTACTGCCGGCGATAACGGTAAGTTCTACACGCATCGCTGTATCCGCAAGACGAGGATTTCCCTCGTGAGAAAGCACCACTTGAATACGCTGAGTATCAGGTGCGATAGCAGTAACCCGATTCATTTTACTTTCAACCACGTCACGGAACTTTTGCTTGATTTGAATATGACGACCAGTTACCACGATTTCCATGGTTACCTCCTTGAAATGAACCGCTAGACGTTAACTTCCTTGCTAACGTGTTTCAATTTTAACTCAATTTACTTAAAAGTGCATTGCATTTCGCTGTGGATTTACTGAGAAAAGCATGATAGCATTAAATTTTGTGAGACCTTTGGGTGGCCGCGGGATTATTGCTTAATTCTGAGGAACTTCCGGGCTCCATAGAGCACGATGGCGGATAACGTCCGCCCAGGGCAACCTGAGAGATAGCGCAACAGAGAATAGACCGCCATACTGTTTTTTGGCAGTATGGTAAGGGTGAAACGGTGGTGTAAGAGACCACCGGGCTTCTGGTAACAGAATCCGCATGGCAAGCCTCATCGGGAGCAAGGTCAAGTAGAATACATCGAAGCTGCTCGCTTAAGTATTCGGGTAGACTGCTAGAGCTTAATGGCAACATTAAGTCGAGATGGATGGTCACCCCTCTTTCATGCTTATGCATGATGCTATGAGGACAGAACCCGGGGTATATGAGGTCTCACACTCACTTTGTTTTTGCTTTTATTGTATTTTTCGCTAAGTTTTTAAATTTTTTATTCAGAGCAGAATATACATATGCCTTTGGCATTAAGAATATATGTGGCAATGTCCTACTCACTACCGTTTTATCAGCGATCGTTGTGTCGGAAATCGTTTTATCGGAGGCTTTTAGTCGCATACACGTGCGCTGTCATGTACACTCTGCACGTCGTATTACTCGGCGTCATCCTCCGCGTCTTCCTCAGCATTAAAGACATCGTATTGTGCTTCTCGAATCAAATCCGCTGAATGCCCTTTTCGACCAGCAGCAGACCATAAACGACGAAGTCGTACTTGTTTGTCAAGACCTTGAGTGCGCTTAGCTACATACTCTACGAGGGCATATGCAGACTCGACAAATACGCCTGCATCTTTTGCTTGATTTACGGCATCTCGCGCAGTACGTTCATCAACGCCTTTACGCTTGAGCTCTGCAAAGGTACCCATCTCCCCCATGCGTCGCGATGCGCAATACCGTACTGCGCTTCGTGCGTAGGATTCATCGTCAAGAAGACCAAGACGTGTCAAACGCTCGACAACGACATCAACGGTGTCCTCGTCAAATTCTTTTCCTAATAAACGCGTACGAAGTGCTCCTGATGGTCGAGCAGCCGCATCGAGAAGACGCAGAGCGGACTCTTGACAGCGTGTTTCTTCCTCATCACGACGGAAAGTCCCTGCAATATCTTCCGATTCTGCGAGTTCTTGAAGGTTATGAACATCAGTTATCGCGCTAGAAGGCTTGTGATCAGTCGGATTCTTTGTAGCACGTTTGGGTGTCGTGCCCTCAGAAATGACATCGTCTTGTGTGAGGACACGACCTTTCAGAAAATCATCAGCAGAAATAACCACGTGAGTTTTTATGCCTCTTCTGCTGCTACTGAAGTCTCAGCCTCTTCACCTTCAGAGCCGTCTTCAGATGGCTTTGGAAGGAGTCCATACTCCATCTTGACCCTGTTTTCGATTTCTTCAGTAAGCTGAGGGTTATCGATAAGGAACTGGCGTACTTTTTCGCGTCCTTGGCCAAGCTGATCACCGTCATAGGTAAACCATGATCCAGACTTCTTAACGACACCTACCTGAAGACCCATATCAATGACAGAGCCTTCACGAGAAACGCCTTCTCCATAGAGAATGTCGAACTCTGCAGATTTGAATGGTGGTGCCATCTTATTCTTGACGACCTTCACACGGGTGCGATTACCCACAGCTTCGTCGCCATTCTTCAAGGTCTGTACTCGACGGATATCCATGCGCACAGATGCGTAGAACTTCAGAGCTTTACCACCAGTTGTCGTCTCTGGGTTTCCGAAGAACACACCAATCTTTTCTCGCAACTGGTTAATGAAAATTGCCGTAGTATTTGCTTGGTTCAATGCACCCGTCATTTTACGCAGTGCTTGGCTCATCAATCGCGCTTGAAGACCGACATGGTTGTCGCCCATTTCTCCTTCGATTTCCGCTTTTGGTACCAAAGCAGCAACAGAATCGATAACGATGATGTCCAGCGCACCCGAGCGAATAAGCATGTCAGCAATTTCCAATGCCTGCTCACCATTATCTGGTTGAGAGACAATCAGAGAATCTGTATCGACACCTAAGTGTCGTGCGTATTCTGGATCCAGTGCATGCTCAGCATCGATAAAAGCAGCAACGCCTCCCTTACGTTGAGCACTCGCTACTGCTTGAAGAGCAATCGTCGTCTTACCTGATGATTCAGGGCCATAAATTTCTACAATGCGTCCTCGTGGAAGACCTCCGATTCCCAAAGCCATATCCAAAGCAAGAGATCCTGTAGGAATCACTTCAATATTTTCAATTGGCTTGTCGCCCAGTCGCATGGCTGAGCCTTTACCAAAGTTCTTCTCCACTTGAGCCAAAGCAGTGTCAAGCGCTTCTTGACGCCTATCCTTTGTAGTGGCCGCTTCCTTCTTTGCAGTTGCCATAACTTCTCCTTTACGTGAAAGAATTATCTCTGAATACTTTCACTGTAATCACGCCTGCTAAGGCATTTCAAGCTCATACATAATTGTTATCAGATGTGAATAACTATAGCAGATTTATCGAACATTTGTTCGAATAATTCCCCTCTTCCGCGTGTTATCCACATTCCACATCGAACCGCTCTCTCGAATTGCCCTACCGAATTGGCATTGGCGGCGCATTATGGTCATGTCCCCAGCGCTGCGAATCTGGTATACCCATCTGATCACACAGCACATTCCACACCTCACGAGGTTCTACCCCGCTTGCCAAAGCTTCTTCAACAGTTTTATTATCAAGCTGGTTGAGCGTTTGATCATGAGCAATTGAGCGACCATATGTACGCCCGAAAACTTCTTCCAACAATTGCCAAAATTCACGTTCCCGCATTAGCTTTCTCACACCCCTGCTTTATATCATTCACAGTTCATTCAACTATTGACCATCATAAACGAGGTTCATCGTCTGGGAAAGTTTGCGCTTTAAGCTCAGTTGAAAGTTCAGCCAGAAGGCCAATCGCACAATTACCCCAATACAGCAAAAGGGCTCTAGGTATCACCCAGAGCCCTTACTTAACGTTAACGTATGCGATTAACACATTCCAGCTTCTTCATACTCACGTACGCGATCAGAAACCATAATCAGCATCTCAGAGATCTTGACATCCAATGCATCAGTAATCGATGCAAGAAGTTCAGAGCTCGCTTCCTTCTGACCACGTTCTACTTCGGACAAGTATCCCAAGGACACTCCTGCCTTCTGGCTTACCTCACGAAGTGTTTTATGGTCACGCGTGCGCAAAGCTCGCAAAACACTTCCCTGAACCTTACGCAACGAGAATGTATCCGCATCAACGGAATCACGTCGACTTGTCTTTGTTTGTGTATTCACTTCAGTTTCATCAATTTCAGAATTGACCCACATACGATTTCGCGCAGCCTCACGCTCATTCTTTGCAGCACGTGCTTGCTGAGCACGAACTACCTGCTGTTGCGCAAATGCAACTGCACGAAGCTGAGCAGGAGTAAGGTTACGCATAATTGCCTGCTTACTCGCAGCGCGCTTCATTTCTTCTACTGAAGGGGTCGTCTGCTCGTGTGTTTGTACAGCTGTAGAAATCATATTGCCTCTTTTCTGTAATTACTTGAGTCAACATCACTCAACTTCTGTTTATTCCCAAATTATAGAATTGTGAGATAACTCACAATTATGCATAAATTTTGCTCGATTTATGCCATCTGCGCGAGAACATCAATTGCGTAGCGAAGAGCAGCAATAACGCTTTGACAGCGAATCTGTGCACGCGATCCTTCGAAATGGTATTCCTGTGCGCGCACAGATACCGTGTCCTGCCGAGAATCTGCACATCCAATAAAAACTGTACCTGCCGGAATATCTCCATCAGGACCAGGACCTGCAACGCCGGTCGTCGACAAGGCAAGACCACGACATGCAAAGAGTTCAAGAGCACCAGTAGCCATATTTTCAGCGGTATACGCATTGACTGGTCCATGCTGTTCAAGCCACTGTGCGTCTACGCCCAAAATTCTCGCTTTCGTATCTACAGCATATGTATTGACGGAACCACGAAAAACTTGTGACGCTCCAGGAATTCTCACGAAAGCATCAGCAAGTAATCCTCCTGTGAGAGACTCTGCGCAGCAGATATATATGCCTTTATTCAGGCACAGCTCAAGCAATTGACGCGCTAATGTATCTTGCACATCTAATGTCATGGTACTCACGATCCTTATAGTTTTCGAACCTACGTACCCTCTTCTGCCCTCTTACAATTTTTTATCTGTAGCAGTAAAGCATACGTTATTAATGACGCGACGTATCGTCACTCGCCTATGAATTCTCATGTACTGAATTTTCAGAGGTCTCAGCCTGCTGTGTATCAGCGTCCTCGACAGTTTCTCGAGGCTTGGCAAAAGTATTGATAAGATACTCGCCACCCGAATAGAGGCAGAAGAACAACGCAAGGAAGATGATAGCCAAGCACACAATGCGGTAGATATGAGCTGTCTGCGTTTCAATTCCACCCGCAAAACTCCATACCGGAACAAGAATCACTCCAATACCCACCGCCTGGGTCAAAGTCTTCAGCTTTCCCGCATTCGATGCCGCGATAACTTTGCCACCCGTATCGATGACAAAGAAACGCATGACTGTGATACCAATTTCGCGTACGAGGAACAAGATGGTTACAATCCACCACAATTCATGATTGATAGATAAAACGATAAGAGCTCCACAAATCAAGAGTTTGTCAGCAATCGGATCCATGAGTTTGCCCAATTCTGTCACTTGATTATACTTTCGAGCCAAATACCCATCGAGCTTATCGGTGGATGCTGCAACGATGAAGAGAATGGCTGCAATCCATCGATATGACAGGTTTGCCGTTCCCATAAATCCTGCAGCAGCTGCAAAATACAGGAAAGCAAACATCATTACGATTCGAATATACGTCACAATATTTGGAGCGCTATTCCACCCATCAAAGAGTGATTTCTTATTAGTCATATCTAGTCCTTACCACACATTGTATCTTCTATTGTATGCGTAGGCATATCTCAACCGAGATAATCACGCGCATCTGCACGTACACTCATCTCTAGTATTGCTCGTCAGTAGCGCCTAAATCATTCATTGATACATCATCACTGTTTCCACCGGCAGTGCTTCCTGCAGCAGCACCGATGCTCGTTGCATCTCCGCGGATAAACGCAAGAACGTCTTGGAGCTGGTTAGGCTGTATAAGAACTTCGCGAGCTTTAGAACCTTCCGATGGTCCTACAACTCCACGAGATTCCAGCAAATCCATCAAACGACCGGCTTTAGCAAAACCAATACGCAATTTTCTCTGAAGCATTGACGTCGAACCGAACTGAGCTCCAACGACAAGCTCTGCTGCCTGCAAGAGCTCATCCATATCGTCACCGATTTCTTCATCAATTGCCTGCTTCGTATCCTGCTGTGCAGCCATTTGCTCTATATCTTGACGATACTGAGGCTTGCGCTGAGTCTTCACGAAATCGACAGCCGCACGAATTTCCGACTCGGATACCCATGCACCCTGAACGCGGATTGGCTTTGGCTTACCCATAGGAAGGAAGAGCGCATCACCCTGTCCAATCAGCGCTTCTGCACCGACCGAATCCAAAATAACTCGCGAATCAGTTGCCGACGATGTCGCAAATGCCAAACGCGATGGAACGTTTGACTTAATCAAACCAGTAACAACATCGACAGATGGACGCTGTGTAGCCAAGACCAAGTGAATTCCCGCTGCTCGTGCAAGCTGAGTAATGCGCTGAATAGAGCTTTCCACATCATTCTTCGCAACCATCATCAAATCAGCCATCTCATCGACGACTACGAGGAGATATGGATATGGAGCAATCTTACGATTCGATCCAGCAGGTGCATGAACCTTACCAGCACGCACCGCTTCGTTGAAGTCCTTCACATGACGGAAGCCGAAGTATTGCAAATCGTCATACCGCGCATCCATTTCCTTAACAACCCATTCGAGTGCTTGCGCTGCGCGCTTAGGGTCGGTAATGATTGGCGCGAGAAGATGGGGGATTCCTGCATATGCGGTCAATTCCACGCGCTTAGGATCGACCATAATCATGCGTACTTGCTCAGGAGTTGCTCTCATAACGATGGATGTCAGCATGGAATTGATGAAGCTCGACTTACCCGAACCAGTTGCACCTGCTACCAGCAAATGAGGCATTGCCGTGAGGTTTGCTGTCACGAAGTTTCCTTCGACATCTTTACCCAGACCGACAGTCATAGGATTTGGATCATTCAATGCTTCTGAAGAGCGCAAAACATCGCCAAGATGAACGATCTCACGGTCAATGTTTGGAATTTCGATACCAATTGCACTCTTTCCAGGAATTGGCGACAAAATTCGTACGTCAGAGCTTGCTACAGCGTATGCAATATTGCGCTGAAGATTTGTAACTTTCTCAACCTTGACACCAGGGCCAAGCTCGACTTCATACTGAGTAACCGATGGTCCACGCAAGAAGCCCACGACATCAGCATCGACACCAAATTCTTGGAATGTAGCTCGCAAAGCTTGGATGACACGCTCATTTGCCTCAGTGCGTACTGCATGAGGCTTGCCCTTGACCAAGACGTCCAGACTTGGCTTCTGGTAGGAATTATCGTCCTGAATGCTGTCAGAAGATTCGTCGCCTTCTGCATCCTGCTCAGGTGTCTGACTGGTGTGTGGCTGACCGTTAGCCGCCTCGACAGCGCGTTCAGCAGCTGCCCCTTGAGCTAATGCAACAGTTGCCCCATCTGCCACTGCCCGAGCGGCATCATTCACAGCTGCCTGTGGTGTTACTACTGGCACAGCGACGGTTTCATCATCAGCGAGAGAATGCATACCTGAAGCGAAGGAACGATTGGCAGCTGCTTGATCACGACCACTAAAGCTTGGACGATTATTATCCATTACCTGAGTTTGGCTGATATCGCGATTAATGGTGTTGTCGTCATTTTGGAAGTCATCGTACCAAGGCACGTCATGCATAGAACGGCCAGCCTGCTGATGATTCGACTCGGACTGATCGTGGACACGCACAGCGTTTTGGAAAGCATGATCACCGTCGTATTCATCCAACGACGTATCGGTTTCTTGCGGTTTCATACGGTTAAAGATGCGCTTCCACCATGGAAGTGCCGGTGCAGACGATTCATCATCTGTGCCATCATGTGCAGGGACACCATCAGCGAAAACGAGGGAATCCGAATTGTTCTCGAAATTCTCGTTACTCTCATCAGTCGCATTTGCCTGAGTAAAACCAAGTAAACGTGGAATCTCAGCGATATGAATTTGCGTAATCATGAGAACGGCAAAAATACCGATAAAGACAAAAATAACAACCGCGAATGGCGCAGAAAGTCCCCATGCAAGAGGTGAGCCAAGCATGTGACCAAAGAGACCGCCGGCATTGCGAATCGTTGCCCAATCAAATCGTGGTAAACGTGATGCACGGAAAATATCTGCCAATGAGCACACGACCCACATCAGCAGCACCCATCCGGATACAACGCGCGTATTTTCAGCTTCCAAATTAGAATTTCGAATCAATCGGAAAGCAACGAACAAAAGGACTATCGGCAAAACGACGCTCATAAGTCCAAACGCACCACCGGCGACAAGATGCAGCAATTGTCCAAGTACACCGTTGACTCGGAACCATTCAGATGCAATCAGGAGAATGCTCATAATAATGAGGACAAAGCACCACGCGTCAAGACGTGAATCGCTATCGTCGCTGCTTGCGCCGAAAATATCGCGAATTAACTGTGCGAAAGCGCGCGGAATGAACAGAAGCGCTTTTACCCACCACGCTTCTGGCTCACGGTACTCTGTATCACGATTATCCCGATTATTTCGCTCACCATTGCGTCCAGCATTCTTAGAGCGGGACGAAGCTGTACCGGTCGTCGTACGTGCAGATTTACTATCTCGAGCATTGTCTCGAGGACTTTTTGATGATGAAGTTGGTCGTGCCATAACGCTTATTAGATTAGCGAAAAACAAAGACCTCACATACTCGACAGCGCGTTCTCACACCACTACTCCACAATGCGGGAGTTTCGCGGTTGTCAGCACTTCAGTTATGCCCCTGTCTGCCCCAGCCTATCGCTGTCACAATTGAGCGCACTTACTGAACATTACCCAAATGATGCTGCACATAGTCATCTGCAGCAGCGTCGCTTTCATCAAATTCGCCACTATCTGCACGCAACACGATGCGCGTCGCCTCCTCGACAAGCTGCGAATCGGCAGCATTCAGCCAATGCACTCGAGGATCTCGCCCAAACCATCCCATTTGTTTACGAGCTAAACGCTTCGTTTTTTGCGCAATATCTGCATACGCCTCATCAGCAGTTATGTCACCATCTAAAAGCGCCATAATTTGCGGATATCCTAAAGCACGCGATGCGGTTACAGACAATGAATTACGAATTGCACGAACTTCATCCTCAAAGCCCATGTCGCGCATGATCTTTGTACGAGCATCGATTTTAGAATCCAAAATTTCGCGATCAACATCCAGCCCAATTTGAACGGTTGGAATAATATATGAATACCGCGGCAAACTTGCAGAAAACGGTTGCCCCGTTAATTCGATAACTTCCAGCGCGCGAATTGTCCGGCGGACGTTGCGTTCATCCATGCGTTCAGCCGCCTGAGGATCTTTCTCTTTCAGCTCCTCAAACAACGCATGCTCGCCAATTTCTTCTGCACGACGTTCAATCCGAGCACGAATTTCAGGGTCAGTGCTCGGGAAAGAAATATCGTCAATTGCCGCACGGGCGTACAAACCCGAACCGCCCACAAGAATGGGACGCACTCCCCGACTAGAAATCTCACGAATTGTTTCGCGGGCAAGCTCCTGAAAACGCGCAACAGACATCTCATCGCTGGGTTCGATAATGTCAATCAAATGGTGACGAACCTGTGCTTGCTCCTCAGCACTTGCCTTCGCTGTGCCAATGTCCATGTGCTTGTACATTTGGTACGCGTCCGCATTCACAATTTCGCACGCCTGCCCTGTCACACGTTCAAGCGAGCGCGCGAGGTTTATGGCGAGCGCGGTTTTACCCGATGCTGTAGGACCGATAATGGAGACTACTTTAGGTGCAGGGCTTTGAGCGTTTTCGGCACTCATCGTACTATACATACTTTCCGCACTTCCAGGGATTTCCGCGCTTCCAGAGCTTTCTGTGTTTCCAGCGATCTGAGAAATCTCAGCAATCTGTGCTCCCTCAGCATTCTCTGTGCAGCATTCTCTGTGTGATTTTCTGTGTGGCAAGCGGAATTAATGACGGACTTCATAGATATCTCCACGAGCTGGGTCAGGATCACAAATGAGATAATGTCCCGATGTTTCCGTGACGGTACATGTTACAAAATCTCCCATATGTGGTTCTTCATACCCCTCTGGGATGCTGACGTGTACGAGATTTCCTCCGCGATCTCGACCAGACACTCGATGCGTTGTCTTATCTTTGAAGCCACGCGATTCTGTAATCATTATTTCGACAGTTGTGCCACGCTTTTCAGCCATAATCTCTTCTGAAATCTGCTCTTGAAGAGCGTGAAGACGTTCGAAACGGTCATGAACGATGTGTGGAGGAATTTGTTCCATTGTCGCCGCTGGAGTTCCTAGACGTGGCGAGTATTCGAAAATGTACGCTGACGTGAATCGAGCACGCTTAACGGCGTCCATTGTCGCATGGAAATCTTCCTCTGTTTCACCGGGGAATCCTACGATAATATCCGTCGTAATTGCCGCATCTGGAATGACTGCCCGAACGTTATCAAGAATTGACATGAATTTATCCATACGATAGCTTCGTCGCATAGCACGCAGCACCTTATCAGAGCCTGATTGAAGTGGCATATGCAACTGTGGCATAACGTTTGGTGTCTGTGTCATTGCATCGATAACGTCTGGAGTGAATGCTGCCGGGTGAGGCGACGTAAAACGAACGCGTTCCAATCCTTCTATCTCACCGCAGGCACGTAAAAGCTTGCTAAATGCGTACCGATCGCCCGTTGCATAACCGTATGAATTGACGTTCTGACCAAGAAGTGTGACTTCCTTAATTCCTCGGTTTACGCATGCTTCAATTTCCGCGAGAATATCGCCAGGTCGTCTATCGCGTTCTTTTCCGCGAACTGCTGGGACGATGCAGAATGTGCATGTATTGTTACATCCCACGGAGATAGATACCCATGCGCTAACTTTGGATGCGCGAACGGTAGGAAGTTCGCTTGGGAATTGGTTTAATTCTGTGGCAACTTCTACCTGTGAGTGATGCGTTTTACGGGCTTCATCTAGAAGAGATGTAAGAGAGCCGATATTTTTCGTACCGAAAACTGCATCTACCCATGGAGCGCGTTCAGTAATGCGCTGACGATCTTTTTGTGCCATGCATCCGCCGACAGCAATTTGTAATTGTGGCTTGTCGCGCTTAATTTTTGCATAACGACCCAAAGTTCCATACATACGAGACGTTGCGTTTTCGCGGACAGCGCACGTATTCAACACGATGAGATCGACATCATTGGACTGAATTTGGTCAGAAGTTGCCTGAATATATCCTGCATCTTCAAGAACGCCACTAATTCGTTCTGAGTCGTGCGCGTTCATCTGACAGCCGAGCGTATGCACATAATAAACCTTTGAACGATCGCAATCGTTCGATGCATCGCGTCCATTCTGTGAGTCATGAGCCACGTCATTGCTCACGTCACTATCCACGTCATGCAGCATCTCAGATGGCTCGTCATATCCCAATCGTTCATGGGCTGTCATCATCTCTTCATTCATAACTCCTGATATTAGCGGAAAATTTTCCTCTTTTTGGTGACGCGAGTGTTTATACTAGACACAGATATAAATTGAGGTGGTACATGATTCTCGACAGACAAAGTCCATTAAGCCTTGCGGACATTACTCAAGCAATGATTACATTGAACAGCGCTCTGCCTGAACTTGAGACTCCAACTAATAGAGAAGAGATTCTGGAGTTCAGCCGCGATTTTGAAGCACTTATGCAAGGTTATCGTGGCGTAATGCAGGAAATTAGTACAAAACTCGAAATCTTGGATGACGAGTATCAAACGCGCTACAGCCATAATCCTATCCATCATATTGAGCGACGTATGAAATCCGTCAAATCAATTGCTGGAAAATTGATGGCGCATAATCATTCGATGAGCATCGAAGATATTGAAAATAATGTCTTCGACATTGCGGGTATTCGCGTTATGTGCAATTACATTGACGACGTATACGCTATCGCAAGCATACTGAGCCGTCAGACAGATATCCGAATTCTAGAAGTCAAAGACTATATCAAGCATCCAAAGGAATCAGGATACCGAAGCTTGCATGTCATTTATAGTGTGCCAGTCTTCTTGACTACAGGAGCAAAAGATATTCCTGTGGAAGTGCAGTTCCGCACAATTTCTATGGACTATTGGGCGAGTCTGGAGCATCGTTTGCGCTACAAGAGCGACAACGATCCAGAACGCGTAGAACGCCATGCGCAAACACTGCAAAATGCAGCACGTGAACTCTACGAGATTGACGTCACTTTGCAAAATGTGCATCGCGATCTCGTTTCAGCTCCGCGAGAAGACCTCATCAGCGAGTAGACTTTACCCCTACACAATACGAAAAGAGGAAAAATGACCGATTATACACAGAATCCATCAGGAAGCCCGATGAATAATTCTATGGGCAACGGTGGTAATGCTGGTGCGCCTGTCACACCTGCGATTCCTGTTACTCCAATGAATGCTCAGGCTGGCGCACAGGCTGCTGGTCAGGTTCCATTCCAGCAGCCATACGTTGATGCAACATTCACCGTCGAGCATGAGCGTGCTCAGCGCGTTACCGTTGCACGCACTTACGGCGAAATGGCAATTGGCATCTTCATTACTGCTGCCGTAGCATTCTTCAGCTATGCAAGCGATTTGTGGTACAACTTCCTCGTAGCAACTGGAAACTTCGGCTTTATCGGCCTAATGATTGTCCAGCTCATCGTGGTGTTTGTTCTTTCTGCACGCGCATTGACAATGAATCCTGCTACAGCACGATTGATGTTCTATGCTTATGCTGTCCTCACTGGTTTTACCTTAAGCACAATTTTTGCAGTGTATTCCTTCGGCGATATCGTGCTGGCTCTCGGCTTCACCGCCGGATTCTTCTTCGCGCTGACAATGTTTGCGCTCACCACAAAGATGGATTTGCTTAAGCTCGGACCAATCTTGACAATCGCATTGGGCGTACTCATCGTTGCTGAAATCATCATGCTGTTTATGGGCGTATCCACCAACACAATGATTTTGTCGGCAATCTCCCTTCTCATCTTCGCAGGCTTCACTGCTTACGATGCTCAGAAGACTCGCTACCTGCTCAACCAGTACAGCAACGATTTGACCATGATGAAGCGCATCTCTATCGTGTGCGCGTTGAGCTTGTACCTCGACTTCATCAACTTCTTCCTGTCTATCCTCCAGCTTCTGGGTGGCGGACGCCGCGACTAGTTTCTAGTGGTTTCTGTTGAGAGCAAGGAGTGGCCTCTAATCAGGTAGCCGGATAGTCAGGCCGCTCCCTCTCCTAGTTCTCAACGTTTTATCCCCGTACTTTTTCTCACGCCATTCAATTGAACTTAATTGAATGGCGTGAGAAAAAGTACGGGGATATTATTTTGCATAATGGCCCCAGCGCTGCGGTCATTACGGTCATTACGGTCATTACGGTGTGGGGCGATGATGTTGTCAATATTGGGTCGATGCTTGGATTGATCATGCGTTTCAGGCTGCGAAAAGGAAGGAAACGGCGGTGTGAGCAGGCAAGCCTTATATTTTGCATGAGAACCCAAAATCGACTTCGATTCCCCCTGTTCTTTTCCGAAAATGGGTTCATGTGCAAAATAAGAGTTTGTATGGCGCCCTCCATCGTTCTTCGTCGTTCCCTCGTCTGTAGCCATCGCCTGTCGTTCCCATGTCAACGTACACATACAAAGGTTCCCAGCCACGCATAGCGCAACCGGGAACCTTGTCACCGTCAACCGCGAATTATTGTAAAACGGTATTTACCATGATGGGCTCAACCGAGTAATCCTGCACATCACTGCTCTTCCACAGCTGGGAAGAACCTATCGACGCAATACCTGGTAATTGCCCAGATAGCCACCGAACATACTGCCAGAACAGCAGTGAGCACCGCTGTCGAACCTGTTGGCACATGAAGCTGGAAGAAGTTCGCCACAACAGGGATGAATGCTCCGAGTACACCCGCTACTGCAAAGAACGCAACCAGCCATCCTCGCCACGAGTTCAATGGACGAGCAATCCATCCGAGCATGACAATTCCCAAGACGAAGAGAATCGCAACATTGATTGTACGCAATTCGGTAATGTGATCAGAAACATTTGACCAGCCCATAATAATTGGCACAAGAATTGTCGACGCGAGAACGCTGACACCTGTGGCCACGCCCGCCGGCACCGCCACCCGAATGACGCGTTGCAAGAAGCCCGGAATGTATCGACGCGTATTTGGCGCCAACGCCAGCAGGAACGCAGGCGTACCAATCGTAAACCAGCCGATATAGGTCATGTGTCGCGGCAAGTATGGGAAGTTGAGCCCTAGCAAAACAACCCCCAGCGAAATCACGACAGAGTAAGTCGTTTTGACGAGGAACAGGCTTGCAACGCGCTCCATATTGGCCATGACTTGGCGACCTCGAGCCACGACATCAGGCAAATGGGAGAACAACGAATCCACCAGAACAATCTGAGCCACAGCCTTTGTTGCTGGAGCAGCATTGCCCATAGCGATACCCAAGTCTGCTTCTTTCAAAGCCAAGGCATCATTGACACCATCACCAGTCATCGCCACCGTATGACCCTGCGTATGCAGAGCCTGAACGATGAGCTTCTTTTGAGCAGGAAGTACACGTCCTACGACATCGATATCTTCCAGAACGCGGGCAACATCTTCCGGAGTTTCTGGCAATTCGCGCGCATCCATAAAGCGAGGCATGTCGTCGCCAGTGAGCTTGACCTTGTGGGCAATTGCCGCAACAGTGCGAGGATTATCACCCGAAATAACGCGGGCACGTACGCCTTGCTCTCTAAACCATGCCAACGTTTGCTCAGCATCCGCACGCACGGATTCGGAGCATACGACAAGAGCTTGCACAGTTGCCGACGAATCGATGACATCATCAGCAACGCGTGCGTCGCCTGCAGTCATTGCGTCATCAGCAGCAACACTGACGTTCCTCTCCGCATCGGCTTCTGCACTCTCGCCCGCATTCCCTGCGGTACGCGTATTGTCCGCCACAGCAAGAACGAGTACACGAGCACCTGTGAGAGCATGCTCTTGGACAAGTGCCATCACATCTGCATTGTTCTCCGAAAGAGCAGCAGAGACAATTTCAGGAGCACCGAAATACCACCTCTGTCCGTTGCTCAACGTGACAGAACTCCATTTTCGAGCGGAGGAGAATGGCACTCGAGATATAACATCCGAATCCGATACGTGTAGCCCAGCCCCTGTCAATTTCTCTTGTACAGCCTGAGCTGTTGGATTTGGCGATTCTTCATGGGTTACATGCCACAAAGCTTGCTCGATATCCGTTGTCGCGTATTGTGCGCTATTCAACGTGACAAGCTCATCCATAGCAATTCCGCCATCAGTAAGCGTACCTGTCTTATCCAAGTTCAACGCATCTACGCGCGCAAGCGTTTCAACCGCATTCAACTCTTGGACGAGGGTATTTTGTCGCGCCAAACGAAGGGCTGCGAGAGCAAAGTTCAGCGACGTCAGCAAGACAAGACCTTCAGGAATCAGTCCCACAATTCCAGCTACAGCCTGAACTACAGCTTGCCGCCATGAACCATCGAGCCACGCTGTCTGCCATCCGCCTGCGAGGCGAATTTGTGACCAAATCAGCAAAGCGCACATCGGTACAACGATGACGATCATGAATCGCAAAATCTTATTAATTCCGTCATTAATATCGGAATGTGTTGTGGTATAAACTTTAGCTTCTTCAGTCAGTTTTACTGCATAAGATTGTGCGCCGACAGCCGTTACCAAGACGAGAGCAGATCCGGAAACAACAGTAGATCCTGAATATACATCATCATCTGGCTGTTTCTTGACTGTTCGTGATTCTCCTGTCAGCATGGACTCATCAAGCTCTACACCATAGTCTTCCAAGACTTTACCGTCTGCTGGAACCTGATTGCCCGCTTTAATCCACATGACATCATCAAGAACGATGTCATCGTGATTTACTTCAACGTCGACTCCATCACGGCGGACTGTATGCTTTGCGGAGATAAGGATGCTCAACCTATCCAGTGCAAGTTTTGAACGAACTTCGGTAAAAATACCAATTGCCGTGTTAATGATAATGACCGCACCGAAAACAGCATCTTTCCAATCGCCCGTTATCAAAACGAGTGCCATTGCAGCGAGGATAATGCCGTTAAAAAGCGTAAAAACATTGGCGCGAATGATGTCGCCAATAGATCGCGAGGTCTTCGTCTCGCTGACATTGACGTCACCGCGTGCAATTCGCTCATCAACTTCTCGTTGCGTAAGCCCTGTAATTGTAGCCATATACCCTACTTATCGTTATCTCACAAGAGTTTTCGCTGGAAATCGCCTGAGGTTCAGCTACAAAATTTCCTGTTCAGAATTCCTGTGCTTGCCAAACCCCAGTTTTCGAATCATCGCGAATTATCGTGCGAGTTCATACTTATACTAAAAACTGTATCGTGAGGCCTATCTTCGATGACAGTCATAATCGCATCAAAAACAGACGTTGTTTCCTCACTTGTTTGACCATTGCCTAAATTGTGCGGTTTTTCAGAACTTTCGAAAATTGCGGCATAATAAATCTTCGCTATCGGAATATTCGTCGTGGAATTGTCAACATCGCTCGAATCGTCCGAAAGAACTACAGGAATTCCTTTATGCCGTGCCAATTGCAGCACGCTCTCCCAGCTGTGAGAACTCGATAAAGCATCTCGTGGAATGACAATAATGCGCGAATATGAGGAAATCGCATTTTTCACTTGCTGAATTTGTTGAGTCTCATTTTCTGCCGCGCGATAACGTGTCTGCAACCCCGACTGCTCAATTGTGCTCGCAAGTGCACGCGAGGACACGCCATTGTCACGTAGTGAAGCGATTACATCAACCTGAACTTCGTCTACATCACCGTCATCATCGCGAGAAATATAGTTTCCAGCCTCAGAACGCGTGTAGCTATGCCCAATTGCCGTCGATGTAGGTGGTTCAGTCAGAGTACATGATGCTACAACAGACAGTATCAGTGCAAAAAGCACACACAGAACGCATGAGACGACTCCCCCTTCGTGGAGCCGTCTCATATGTGCTGGTTGAATCATGAGATTCATTTTAACAAATCTGCATTAAAATCTTTTGCATATGTGCCTATCCATTTTTTGCATATCTGCCCATGAAGAGCGCACAGTAGCAAAGTAGTGTTTCTGCCGGGTTTCTCTCCCTCTCTCCCGCTGCTCCTTTGCTCCTTTACTCCTTACGGACACTCGTCGTATAGGCAGAAATGCAAAATTATTTCTTATCCGTAAGCAACCCTTCTGATACGAGATAATTATGAGCAACCGTGGCCGCAGAAGCACTTTGGACATTGACCTCATAATTCATACGTGCCATCTGATCCTCAGTAATTTTTCCACCCAACTTGTTGAGTATTTCTTTGAGCTGCGGGTATTTCTGCAAAGTTTCTTCGCGCATAATTGGCGCTCCCTGGTATGGAGGGAATAAATTCTTATCATCCTTTAAAATCGTCAAATCATACTGTGCGATTTGACTATCCGTCGAATACGCATCAACAATTTGCACATCACCATTTGCGATTGCTTGGTAGCGCAAGGATGGCTCCATAGTGGCTACATTAAGATGCAAACCATACACGCTTGTCAGACCTCGACCACCGTCTTCACGATCGTTAAATTCAAGGGTAAAGCCTGCACGTGCAGTATTTTGCACTTTTGCCAAGTCTGAAATCGTTTCCAAACCATTTTCTTCAGCATAAGACTTTTTGACGGCAATAGCATACGTATTCTGGTATTTCATCACATCCAGCATGACGATATGATCTTGATCAGCGAGACCTTCTTTTGCAGCTTCGTACACTTCCGCTGCATTGTTTGACACGTGTGGATGATTCTTGAGAAGCGATGAGATAACAGTTCCCGTAAATTCAGGATAAATATCCACCTTGCCAGATTTGAGAGCGTTAAAAAGGAACGTCGTTTTCCCAAAGTTTGGCTTCACTTCTACAGTAATATCGCTATTCGCTTCAATCAATTCCTTATACATGTTCATCAAAATTTCTGGTTCAGACCCCAACTTTCCTGCGATAACCAGATGCTTTGAATCCTGTGAGGTCATGGATTGCACAGCAGGTGCCGCATATGACACACCCACTCCTAATGCCAAGGTGACAAATACAGCGATAATTTTCCGAGCGCTGAGTTTACTCATCCAATTAATGCCATAATGAGCAACAATTGCCAAAATCGCAGAAGATACCGCACCGATGATAATCAATGACGTATCGTTTCTGTCAATTCCCAGCAAAATAAACGATCCTAAACCGCCAGCTCCAATCAGAGCTGCGAGAGTCGCCGTACCGATAATCATCACAGCAGACAGACGTACACCCGCCATAATAACGGGCAATGCCAAAGCAACGCGATACGTTTTCAGTTTCTCCCACTCAGTCATACCGAAAGCTTCACCAGCTTCTTCGAGCTGCGGATCAATCTGCTGCAAACCAGTAAGAGTATTTTGTAAAATAGGAAAAACTGCATAAATAACCAAAGCAGTAACTGCTGGAACCGTTCCAATTCCCATAATGGGAATAAACAAACCCAACAATGCCATGGACGGAATTGTTTGGAAAATTGCCGCAATTTGAACTGCAACTTCTGAGGTTTTCTTCCACTTTTGCAAAATAAAGGCAAGTGGAAGCGCGATAACCATCGAAACCAACAGAGCAAGCAGCGAGATTTGAATATGCTGTCCGAGGGCAACCATCCAGTCGCCCATACGTTCATGGAACGTAGAAATTAACGAATTCACTATTCACTCTCCTGCTTAAACAAATCTTGAACAAACTGAGTAGCCGGACGATTTACGATGTCCTCAGGTGTACCAATCTGCTCAATATCGCCGTTATGAACCACGCACAAACGATCAGCCAGCGTAAGCGCTTCATGCATATCATGCGTTACAAAAACAATCGTATTGTGGAATTCCTGCTGAAGTTCCTTTACCAGGTCTTGCAATTGCGCACGGCTAATCGGGTCAAGTGCCGAAAATGGCTCATCCATAAGGATCACCTTCGGTTGAGTCACGAGCGCTCGCAAAATACCGACACGCTGAGCTTCTCCACCTGATAAATCAGCAGGCATGCGCTTGGCATACTCGTCATGAGGCAAACCCACACGGTCAAGTAGTTCATTGGTTTTTTGCATAATGACCTTGTTGTCCCACTTCTTCATATGCGCAATTACGCCAATATTTTGAGCGACGGTGAGGTTTGGGAAAAGGCTGCCCGTTTGCAAAACATAACCAATATTGAGACGAAGTTTGCGCAAATTCGTCTTCTCCACATCCATATCATTCACAGTAACTGTGCCAGATGAAGGAAGTTCCAGAGCATTCATCATGCGAAGCATGGTTGTTTTTCCAGATCCAGAAGGTCCCACCAATACGAATAATTCATTGTCTTCGATGGTGAAATCCGCATCCTTCAGGACAGTCTTTCCATCGAAGTCTTTAGAAACATGCGAGAACTTAATCATTTTTTGCATCTCTTCCTAAAACGCGCGCTAAAACGCGCGAAGTTTTATCTTCCTTGGACGAAGAAGTCGTGAGCTTCTTGTCTGTGTGAGAATCGTGGGATGGGTCATTGTGCACAGTGGGCAGTTGTGCAAAATCTACATTTTGCAAATTCGTCACGATGCGAGCAAGGTACGATTCGAACTGTTTCCGCTCCGCCGCATTAAAACCGGTGTAAAAAACTTCGCCGATGCTCTCACTGATGCGATGACTAAGCTCTCGCTGACTCGTCCCCAGTGGCGTGGCAGAGTAATATTTTTTACGTTTGTCCTGCGTACAATCGCGCTTCTCAACAAAACCAGCTTTTTCGAGATTGTCGAGCGCAACGGAAAGCGTATTTTTTGCAAGTCCGGTCGCAATCGATAAATCCGTGGTCGTCATGCAGTCTTTTTCCCATAAGTACCACAAGATTTTGCTCTGCTCACTCGTAATTTTTATGTAAGGATTTGCGGAAAACATACGAGAAAACATACGAGAATTCAAGGTATGCGCTTGAGATAGCAATTTTCCCGAAATGCTGTAATCTATTTTTTCTGACTTAGCTTCTTGCACAGTTTCTAATTCATCTTCTTGCATGGCACTCCCCTCATTTCGACAGCCTTCTCGCGATGAAATTCGTCAAGAACGCGCAAAACGTACCATCTGAATCCCCATGAGCAACCCATATGTCATATATTGTTCTATATAGAACTGTTCTATATAGAACAATATATGGAGAATTCGAATCTTGCAAGAGTATGTCGAGAGAATTTTCATCAATTTTCATCAATGATGAGTGCAGGTATTAGCAAACAGCAATTGACAGTCTGAGTTCTGCTGATCTCTGAACATGCAACACATACACCAAGCACAGCTCATGCATCAAGAGACCACAAGGGGCTGCACGCAAAGCACGTACAGCCCCTCAATACTTATCTTTCAGCATCTTCCGCTATCTTTTGCATAAGAACCCAAAACTCGGATCTATTTTCCCGAATGAAGACACATTTTAGGTTCATGTGCAAAATATGTTATAAGCCCAGCAGCCCGCGGAAGTTAAAGCACACCTAGACTACTCTAGACTGCTCATCGTGCGGCTCATCATAGCCTGATACGCCGTTTGTTGCTCTCACTAGGGCACTCGAGATCTCCCTACGCCACGACTCCAAGACTCCGAAGCTTCAAGCCCCTCCAAGCCCTACTTATAGTCCTCCACGTCGAACTTGCGGTTCTTGAAGTAGTATTCCCGATCATCCTCCGTGATTTCACGAACCACTCGCGCAGGATTCCCCACTGCGATGCTGTTCGCCGGAATATCATGAGCCACGACCGACCCGCCACCAATAACACAGTTATCGCCAATTGTCACGCCTGGCAGTATCGTCACACTTCCGCCAATCCATACGTTATTGCCGATGGTGACAGGAATGCCGTACTCATACCCCGAATTTCGACTCTCGGGATGCACAGGATGACCGGCAGTATAAATTGACACATTTGGCGCAATCATAACATTATCGCCAATTGTCACTGGCGCGATATCCAAAATCGTCAAATTGTAATTCGCATAGAATCCGCGACCAACGGAAATATTTGTGCCATAATCGCAACGCAGTGTCTGCTCGACATATGCCGTTTCTCCACCTGCTCCAAAAATTTGGGACAGCATCTCGCCCATCTGAGCAAGGTGCTCGTCAGGATTGAGATTATTAAATTTCCACAGCTTGCGCCTGCATTCCATGCGCTCTTCTGGAAGTCCGTTGAAATCTGCCACATAGGGAAGCCCTGCAACCATGCGTTCCTTGTGATTGACGTCATGACGCGTAACCATTATGCATTCTCCTCACCTGAATTATTATCTAAATCCTTGCCTGAATCATTCACCGACTCCTTGCCTGAGTCCACACTTTTCGCCCGATTTTCGGGATGAAAAATTGTCGCAACATAACCACACACCGCACCGGAAATTGCAGGAATTACCCATTCCATCCCAATCGATGATAATGGGAACGCATTTCGTAACGCGGTGAGCGCAGACCGAACAGTTGAAATTACGGCAATATCGTGTGGCACGAAAGTCAGCAAATTGATGATGAGCGATATCAATGCTGTAAGCATGGTGAAGACCATCGACCACTCAAACAAGCTATGACGATAATTAAACATTCGACCGCACACACTTAACACCATCAAAACGATAGTGAGCGGATACAGGAAGAGCAAAACAGGTACGGAAACTTGAATAATTGCATCCAACCCTGCATTAGCGATAATCAGCGAAACTACTGTGAAGAAAATTGCGCAACGCTTATACGTGCATACGCGTGGGAACAATTCGGTAAAGGTTGTACTAATTGACGTAATTAAGCCAATTGCCGTTTTTAAGCACGCGACGGAAATAATAACCCCGAGAAGAACCGCTCCGGCAGTTCCATAATAATGTTCCGCAATTGCAAAAAGCGCAGTTCCACCATTATCACTGACGCCGAGAATCCGTGCAGATTGTGCGCCCACTATTGTCAGTACGAAGTAAATGACAAACATAAATGCGGAGGAAAAAACTCCAGACTTCACTGCAGCCATTGCAGTGTGCCGTGGTTCACGCACGCCAAGCGATCGAATAACATCGACCAAGATAATGCCAAATGCCAAGGAAGCCAAAGCATCCATCGTGTTGTAACCTTCCAACACACCCGTGAAAAATGGCTGATTAACATAATCGCCCGTTGGCTGCACAGCACTCATACTGCCCATAGGACGCACCAAGGCAGTGATAACCAGCACTGCAAACACCACAAGGAATAACGGATTGAGGAACTTTCCTACCCAGTCCACAATGCGCGATGGCTTCAAGCTAAACGCGAGAACGAGAGCAAAGAAAACGACAGAAAAGATTGCAAGAACCCATGCTCGATTCTGCGCAGGAACAAGCGGCGCAACACTTACTTGGAATGGTACAGTCGCCGTACGCGGAATCGCGAACAGCGGTCCAATCGTCAAATACAATACAACCGTAAAGAAATAAGCAAATTTCTTATTAACAAGACTACTTAAATCGAAGAGGCTATTTTTCTCCGACACAGCGAGCGCGGCAATGCCAAGCAACGGGAGTCCAACACCGGTAATCGAGAAACCGAGGGATGCAATCCACGAATTCGACCCCGCTTTTTGCCCCATATTGACGGGAAAGATGAGATTTCCCGCGCCAAAGAAGAGACCGAAAAGCATGGAAGCAACTATGATGCTTTCTTTTCCGGACAATGTTCGTTTGACCACGCCTATGACTGAGTTTTGAGCAGAACTGACCGCAGAACTGACCGCAGAAGTGACAGGCGAACTGACATCCAAATTGTCAGCAGATCTGACAGCCGAATCAGCACCCGATTTTACCTCTTGCCTCACATCAGAATTCACGGATGGAATCGTCTCCTCATTACTCATTTCATTACTCATTGCGACACGACCTTTGCCATAATCACTGTTATTACAGTTGCCTTCATCATTGCTGCCTTCGGTATATCAGGCTCTTCTATCATCTCCATTGACACACTGATTATCTCAGGAATTCTTAGTCGTCACAAGAATTCGCGAAGAATCATCGGAGGTCTCAGCTGTGCTGACTTAACTGTGCATACTTAACCGTGCATCCTTAACTGTCTGTCCTTAACAGTGCATCCTCAGCTGTACACTCAGTTGCACTCCCAGCTGAAGCGTCAGTGCATTAGTGACGCTCCAGTGACACCTCAGTGATGTCTCAGCGACATCTTAGTGATTCCACAGTATCGTCATACTCCCACGTATTTTCGCCTTCGTGTGCTTCACATTCTAGTAGTACCCGTCTATACATTTCAGGCGTGTCCTGCCATGCACTCCATACGCCAATTACGCCGCAAAATAGCCAAAAATCCCGACGAATACTCATCGACACGCTTCACTATACAAAAAGTCTCGTAGCATAACGCCTATTAGCGCTATACCACGAGACTATAATTCGAGAATTGAGCCTCGTCATGCCTTTGACTCAAACTCTATCCCATTGCCAGAATCGACTGAATTTACAGCATGTGATGCTTTTTCATGCGTTCTTCAAAGATATCATTGACAACTTTTGTCATCTGTTCGAGAGCATCCTCGTTTGGTGTTCCTACCTCAAATTCTGCATACAAGCTTGGGAATTCACGCTCAATTAAGCGGCACGTATTTCCTGTTGCATGATCGCGAATGAAGAATGGAATTTTCTTCATATATTCTGGCTTAACTAAGCCAAGAATGCGTTCGTCAGCTTCTTTTGTCATTGTTTCTTCTTTCGTAAAATGTTTCTTCTATAATACTGAGCACGCGACATAAGAATTCGCACGTACGTTCTCAGCGCAAAGTTGTCGCATTCCATGAATTACGTATTACACCACGAACTGCACCACAAATTGCACGTTTTACTACTCGACATTCTGCCCAGTGTTCAGTTCTGCATGTGGACGCTTTACGCACTGTTGGATGATATCTATAACGAATTCAATGTCCTCGCGGCAATCATTTTTCAGCCATCGGGTAACAATTGCCATAATTCCTTGTATATAGAACGCCACAATGTATTCGCGCCGAGACTCAGGAATATTGAAACGATCCAAAATTGGCATGAGCACATGCTCAGATAGTCCGCGATAACTGTCATTCAACCGCAGCACGTGTGCGTTTGTGAGGGCAACAGAAAAAATGCGTTTATTGTCTCGTATGAATTCCAGATAAGGCTGGAGGTATTGAGGCGTTACCAAGTACAGGCTGTCGGTATCGGCTTGCGGAATGCTCTTATGAATCATGCCCACATGAGCGCTCATATGCGTTATGAATTCTTCATTGAGATACTGCACGCTTTCAGCAAGTAACTCATCCAAATTTTGATAGTGCAAATAGAACGTAGAACGATTTACGCCGGCGGCCTTGCACAGCTCCTTAATGGTCACATATGCAAAATCTTTTTCTTCGAGAAGGTGAAGAAAAGCAACATCCATTTTGACGGCTGTGTTGAAATACTTGCTTTCGTTTCTATTCATCGATACTTACACTTTCTGTAAGCTGTGCATATGTGCGACTCTTTATCAGCATATATGCCACAATCACAATAACTGCAACGAAGACAACCGCACCCGTAATGATGTTCATCAGGCGGCGATATTCTTCCCCACGCTCAGAAAACATCGACAGCATGGCAGTTTGCAAAGCCAGAACGGACATCATAGCAGACACAAAATTGAGAATTTTCGACGCAGAAAGAATAGGACTTCCTACCTTACGATATTTGATAACGTTCCATATTGCCAAAATAAAGGTGTAGAACGTATACAACGCCGAAAAATAGATAACGTACTCAGGGTATTCAAAACCTGAATTCGTCACAATCATCATAAGAATCATAATCCCCATAGGAATATTCAGCAAAAGCAACAGCCACGCAGTATTGCGATACACAATTTTCTCATGAACTTTGCCGTCATCAGACACATCGCGCTTACGATAACTCACAATGAGATACACGCGAATCGCACCAATGACGAGATAATAAACAGCAATTGCGATAAACCACACCGATGCAAAACGAATTCCCGCAATAACACGGAAAACAACGTACGCAGCATTCACAATAATTCCCTGGCGAATACTCAAACTTCCGCGAAACTCCAGATCTCGCAAATACCGCCCACCAAGACGGGTCGACGCAATTCACTTATAGAGTGCACTTTGCTTCCACAATGCTTTGATTGCACACGAAGCCCGCGGAATACACATGCATACAATCACCAGCGCATAGGTCGATAGCGCATAAGCAGAATAGGCCACATATACGAGTGGACCGTGAGACTGAGGGATTTTGAAGATAAAGACCGCCGCCAGCCCAATGAAAACCAGCGGAGAGAACACGAGCGTAAACCACAGCGGTGGGTTGAAGAAACGAGAAACCAGCGTTTTAGTCTATTCATATTCGTCATTTTCTTGGGATGTGTGGCGGGACAAACGAGGGTGAACTACGTGTGACGGGATGCGCGTGGCAAGATATGCGCAACAGAACATATGCGACTGAACATATGGAACAGAATATGTATCAAGCAGAATGTATCAAGCAGCATGCTCGCCGTCTTCACATCCTAACACGTAATCATGCGCCTAATGATACAACGATACAACAACCTCATGCACCAACCTCATACGCTAGTCTGATACAACAATCTGATGCAATCTGATGCGCCAACCTGATACCACAGTGGGCTCGATGCCGTCATGGCATAATTCACAACCGCTCTCTTCTCAATCTGACAATCCGTAAGTTACGAGTCGGATCTGCGGGGTTTTGAATCGGATTTGCGGGTTCTGAATCGGACCAGCAGGTTAGTTGCCGTACGAACGATAAACGACTATAAAAGCCATTAAACTTTAAGCAGAGTGTTTACATTCACAGCTGCCGAGCACAATTGTCGTCCGATTCACCTTAGCCACAACGCCACAAAGGACGGATAGCATAAAATTTTGCACATCGACCCAAAATAGAAAGATAACTGCGTACTTCTACACCCCAAAATAGGTTCATGTGCAAAATATGCCACAGCCCCCCAAAAATTACCGCAACTCCTCCAAGAAAAGGTCGACCATTTCATCCACGGAGACCTCGCACCCCGATTCCACCCATTGCCGAATCATGTGATGAAAGCCCGCCTGGATATAAATAATCGACAGTTCGAGCTGCTCAGGCGTCTGCTTCCTAAAACGGTCTTTGCGCAAAAGATAGCTTTTAAACTGCTCGTACGACCTCTTTATCGGAAATTGAACGCGCGCATTCATGAGAATCGCATAGGTTTCGCGTTCCTCCTTAATGTGCTGAAAATAGACCATCAAATTATCACGAGACAAGAAGTCGCGCCCAATCTCAATCATTTTCTCCGCAAGCCGTTCATTAACTTTAAACGTCAACTGTTCGTTGAGATCATACACATCGAAGAAGTGATAATAAAATGAGGACCGATTAATTTTGGCTTCTTTGCAAATTTGGCTCACCGTAATCTTGTCAATCGGCAGTTTT
Source organism: uncultured Alloscardovia sp. (assembly GCA_963543015.1). GTDB lineage: Bacteria > Actinomycetota > Actinomycetes > Actinomycetales > Bifidobacteriaceae > Alloscardovia. The sequence continues at coordinate 96,735 of CAUTYZ010000002.1, read as the reverse complement.
CTGCGCAATTCAAGGTAAACATTCTCAATTTTTTCTTCTGTTTCAAGAAATTGTTTATTTTTCTCAATATTTACCACAATTATGCTCCTCACCGGTATTTGCATGGCTTCCCGTGCACTACAGTATCATTATTCCAACACTTGTCGGAAAATTGTTTGTTGTTACTACTTTAGCACCACCGTATAGTCATAGTTATCAACAACACAACACATGTCGCACGAAAGGAAAAAACATGAAGAAGACAATTATCGTAACCGCAGCAGCTGTATCCATTATGGCACTTTCTCTCGGCGGAATGTACGTAGCAAGTCAGGCAGATAACGGCGACATTAATTTCACCGATAACCCAGTTGCTCAAACCGTTATGTCCGCATATCAATGGAGTGAAGATACTGCAGTCAACGCATGGCACAAAACAGAAAACTTCTTCCTTGACATCACTGAATAATTACAATTTTCCCACAACCAATCACACATCACATAAAGAACTACATGAAAGCATTACCTATGAGTTACACGAATTCAGATAACATCATTATTCTTAAAGACCACATTCAGAATCCAGATATAACAGTCGGCGACTATACATACTACGCCCGTGAAAATGAAACCGACGACTTTTTCAGCGACAATATTTTGTACTATCGCAAGAATCACGGAAAACTTAATATCGGCAAATTTTGCAGTATTGCCCATGGTACCCAATTTATTATGAGCGCTGCTAATCACAGTACTTCCAGTTTTTCCACATACCCCTTCAATATTGTTGAAGATGATTGGAAAGACAAGCTTGGCATGACTTTAGCAGATATGCCTCATAGAGGAGATACCGTAATCGGCAGTGACGTGTGGATCGGTCGCGACGCGACAATTATGCCAGGCGTTCACATCTCAGATGGCGCTGTAATTGGCGCAAAGGCGGTAGTTGCAAAAGACGTACCACCTTATGCCATCGTTGTGGGCAATCCTGCAAAAATCATCAAGTACCGCTTTGATCAGGACACTATCGATTTTCTGCTCAGGCTGCAATGGTGGGATTTTTCTAAGGAGCAGCTCGATGAGGCGATTCCGTTCCTGACGAGTGTTGATTTAGCAACGTCTCGCGAAGCATTGGAAAATATTAAAATGGCACAGTAGTAGTACTAGTATTAGCAATTCAATATTAACGATGCAGTATTAGCAGCACAACGAATTCGGCAATTCTACTGCCACTGTCTTATAAATCACAGTTCTTTTTCCGCACAGATTTATTTTTCAGTACCTAATTCCACATCCATCTGTTTTACATACCCCCCTCTTAGCGCCCAGATTCTCTCGCTCGCAGCGCAATACTTCCCCGCGTTAACTTGTGTTAACCCGAGTTAACCCGAGTTACCCCGCGTTAACCCGCGTCTTAAAAATTCCAATTTTGCATTATTCAAGGTTTTATAATGTCCACAATTTCAACAATTAAGGAGAAAATTCACATGACAACCACTATCCTCACTATCGCATTCGGTCTCATCGTCGCAGCAGCTGCAACATTTATCGGAAGTTTCCTCACCAAGAAAGTGACAATTGCTCACTGGATTGTCAATCTCGTTTTTGGCGCCCTCGGAGCAGTAGCCGCGAACCAGCTGCTTCCAGGAGCTTACGGACCTGTCGTCTTTGATTTGTCCATTATCCCAATGACCGCCGGATGCCTTGTACTTGCAGGAGTTGGAAGCTGGGTAGTCAATAAGCTTGTTGAGAAGCGCTAAATTATAGTGATTCTAGGCTGCTAGCGACTCACGGCAGGTCTTACTAGGACTCTCTCTACACGAAGACTTCCGACAAGAGGTTTTTAGAGAGCTGAAGAGTGCTTGCCGTCAAGAAGAGTCACGCCAGAATTGAAAATTTCGCATCAGGATTAGGTATCTCTAACGATAGATCGATATACGATTATCGGAAGATAACGAGGTACCTAATCCTTTTATTTTGCATAAGAACCTAAATGGTTTATGTCCAAAAAATCATTAAGGGATTTCACACCTTAAAATCGTTGGAATTCCAAGCATTTCGAGACTCGAATTTTTTCAGCTGAAAACGCTCGATTTTAAAATAGGTTCATGCGCAAAATATAGGGGCAAAACCAAAAACTCACAGGCACTCCCCAATGTCCCCTCCATAAAATGCATAAAAAAATGGTTTTGTCAATGCCAAAACAGGCACTGACAAAACCATTTAACATCAATTAGCCACACACGATCCCGAGCAAAGCAATACGAGCACCCACACGCAAACTAGCAGGCAGTAACCTAGTAACCAGTAAACTAGCATGCTTGCGTACTGCCATGCCCGCCTGCTTCATAAGTCATGAGCATCGACTCGCTCAGCTAGCTCTACTCCCACTCGATAGTCGCAGGTGGCTTCGAAGTTACGTCGAGCACAACGCGATTAATTTCACGGCATTCGTTGGTGATACGAGTAGAAATTTGTGCAAGCACATCGTATGGCACACGAGACCAGTCAGCCGTCATCGCATCCTCGGAGCTCACAGGACGAAGAACAATTGGCGAACCATATGTACGCTCGTCACCCTGAACACCTACGGAATGAACGTCTGCAAGCAAAACAACTGGGCACTGCCAGATATCGCGATCAAGGCCAGCCTTCGACAGTTCTTCACGAGCGATTGCATCCGCTTCACGCAAAACAGCCAAACGTTCACGCGTGATCTCGCCGACGATACGAATTGCCAATCCAGGACCTGGGAATGGCTGACGCCAGACCATTTCTTCAGGAAGGCCAAGCTCAGTTCCCACTGCGCGTACTTCATCCTTGAACAAAGTACGAAGAGGTTCTACGAGACTGAACTGCAAATCATCAGGAAGGCCACCTACATTGTGATGACTCTTGATGTTCGCAGCACCGTCGCCACCGCCAGACTCGACAACGTCTGGGTAGAGAGTTCCTTGAACGAGGAACTTGATTTCGCCGCCCTCTTCAGCAGCATCTGCAACGATTTGACGAGTTGCCTTTTCAAAGGTTCGAATGAACTTTTCGCCAATAATCTTGCGCTTACGCTCTGGGTCAGAAACGCCTTCAAGTGCTGTTAAGAATTCGTCAGATGCGTCAACTGTTACCAGCTTAATTCCGGTTGCTTCAACAAAGTCATGCTTCACCTGCTCAACTTCGCCCTTACGCAGCAATCCATGATCAACGAATACGCAAGTAAGCTGATCGCCAATTGCCTTGTGAACGAGTGCAGCTGCAACTGCAGAATCGACACCGCCGGAAAGTCCACAAATAACGCGAGCATCACCGACCTGTTCGCGGATCTTTGCAACTTGATCCTCGATAATAGATGACAAGTCCCAAGAATTTGGCAAACCAGCCTCATTGTGCAGGAAGTTTACAATAATATTCTGCCCCAAAGGAGTGTGCTTCACTTCTGGATGCCACTGTACGCCAAAAAGACCACGTTCTTTATTTGCCATAGCAGCTACTGGAGCACCTTCAGTATGCGCAAGAACTTCAAATCCTTCAGGAGCAGTCTTCACAGCGACGCCATGGCTCATCCATGTGGACTGTTCATCTGGAGAACCTGCAAGAATGCTCTCAGCATGGTCAATTTCCGCACGAGTCTTTCCGTACTCACCGAGAGCTGCCTTATCGACATCACCGCCAAGCTGATGAGCCATCACCTGGAAACCATAGCAAATACCAAGCATTGGCACATCAAGATCAAAAATTGCAGGATCAAGAAGTGGAGCGCCCTCTACATATACAGATGCTGGACCGCCGGAAAGGATAATCGCCTGAGGATCCTTTTCCTTAATCTCTTCTGCCGTAATAGAATGTGGAACAATTTCAGAATACACATGCGCTTCACGCACACGTCGTGCAATAAGTTGGGCGTACTGCGCGCCGAAGTCAACGACAAGTACTGGACCGTTGGCCATTATGCCTCCAGAATATCGAGGTGAATACCTTATAAATAGATAATTAATTATGCCTTTTCTTTAAGACATTATGTTTTCAGCATTATGACACGTTATATATAGTCTCTTTGACCTCACTAGACGCTCGAGAAAAATTCACAACACGCTTAAACAAAATTTCCGCGTGAAATTTTCCGAACACTATTCTCACAATCAATCTCAAAATCACACATTACCGATTTAGCTTATATTTCAACGCCTAACACCCATTTTTTGCATTTTTTTGCGTAATATATTGAAACATAAACGAACATTCTATGCATTATTATGCAACAATTGACGTCATTTTCTCACACCAATAAACACAACCCTGTAAGTTAGTCATAACCCTCTCATAAAATTGTATGCGTATGAGTAGGCATCCGCCAAACTCACTTAAGTAAATGCACCTATTTGTAGGAGGCAAGGACAATATGACAAGTCCTGTAATTGGTACTCCATGGAAGAAGCTGGATGCTCCAGTTTCCGAGGAGGCTTTGGAAGGCGTAGACAAGTACTGGCGCGCTTCTAACTATCTTTCAATCGGTCAGATCTACCTTCGTAGCAATCCTTTGATGAAGGAACCATTCACCCGCGACGACGTAAAGCACCGTCTCGTAGGTCACTGGGGTACTACACCAGGTCTGAACTTCCTTATCGGTCATATCAACCGTCTCATCGCTGATCACGGTCAGAACACCGTAATCATCATGGGACCTGGTCACGGTGGCCCTGCAGGTACTGCACAGTCTTACCTCGACGGCACCTACACCGAGTACTTCCCAGAAATCACCAAGGATGAAGCTGGTTTGCAGAAGTTCTTCCGCCAGTTCTCTTACCCAGGTGGTATCCCATCTCACTTCGCACCAGAGACCCCAGGTTCCATCCACGAAGGTGGCGAGCTTGGTTATGCTCTTTCCCATGCTTACGGTGCTGTAATGAACAACCCTAGCCTCTTCGTTCCAGCAATCGTCGGTGACGGCGAAGCTGAAACTGGTCCATTGGCTACTGGTTGGCAGTCCAACAAGCTCATCAACCCACGCACCGATGGTATCGTTCTCCCAATCTTGCACCTCAACGGTTACAAGATTGCTAACCCAACCATCCTTGCTCGTATCTCTGATGAAGAGCTTCATGAGTTCTTCCACGGTATGGGTTACGAACCATACGAGTTCGTTGCTGGTTTCGATGATGAAGATGCAATGAGCATCCACCGTCGTTTCGCTGATCTCTTCGAAACCGTATTCGACGAGATTTGTGACATCAAGGCAACTGCTCAGACCAACGATGTTGATCGTCCATTCTACCCAATGATCATCTTCCGTACTCCAAAGGGATGGACTTGCCCTAAGTTCATCGACGGCAAGAAGACTGAAGGTTCTTGGCGTTCTCACCAGGTACCATTGGCATCTGCTCGTGATACCGAAGAGCACTTCCAGGTGCTCAAGAACTGGCTCGAATCTTACAAGCCAGAAGAGCTCTTCACTGAAGACGGCGCTGTACGCCCAGAAGTTACCGCTTTCATGCCAGAAGGCGAATTGCGTATTGGTGAAAATCCAAACGCTAACGGTGGTCGTATCCGCGAAGATCTCAAGCTCCCAGCAATCGAAGATTACGAAGTAACTGAGGTTAAGGAATTCGGTCACGGTTGGGGCCAGCTCGAGGCAACTCGTAAGCTCGGTGAATACACCCGCGACATCATCAAGCTCAACCCAGATAGCTTCCGTATCTTCGGACCAGATGAGACTGCATCTAACCGTTTGCAGGCTGCATACGAAGTAACCAAGAAGCAGTGGAACAACGGCTACCTCTCTGCACTCGTAGATGAGAACATGGCTGTAACTGGTCAGGTAACTGAGCAGCTTTCTGAGCATCAGATGGAAGGCTTCCTCGAAGCTTACCTCCTCACTGGTCGTCACGGTATCTGGAGCTCCTACGAGTCCTTCGTACACGTAATCGATTCCATGCTCAACCAGCACGCTAAGTGGCTCGAAGCAACTGTTCGTGAAATCCCATGGCGTAAGCCAATCTCTTCCATGAACTTGCTCGTTTCCTCCCACGTATGGCGTCAGGATCACAACGGCTTCAGCCACCAGGATCCAGGTGTAATTGATATCCTCCTCAACAAGAACTTCAACAACGATCACGTTGTTGGTATCTACTTCCCAGTTGATTCCAACATGCTCCTCGCTGTTGCAGAGAAGGTATACAAGTCCACCAACAAGATCAACGCAATCATCGCTGGTAAGCAGCCAGCTGCAACTTGGTTGACTCTCGACGAAGCTAAGGCAGAACTCGAAAAGGGTGCTGCTGAGTGGAAGTGGGCAGGCACTGGTGACAGCAACGAAGACGTAGACATCGTTCTCGCTTCCGTTGGTGATGTTCCAACTCAGGAACTCATGGCTGCTGCTGACAAGCTCAAGGGCTACGGCATCAAGTACAAGTTCGTTAACGTTGTTGACTTGCTCGCAATTCAGAATGCTTCTGAGAACGACGAAGCTTTGTCTGACGAAGAGTTCACCGAGCTCTTCACCGCTGACAAGCCAGTTCTCATGGCTTACCATGCATACGCTCGTGAGGTACGTTCCCTCATCTGGGATCGTCCAAACCACGACAACTTCAACGTACATGGTTACGAAGAGCAGGGTTCCACCACTACCCCATACGACATGGTTCGCGTTAACAACATCGATCGTTACGAGCTCACCGCTGAAGCACTCCGTGCTGTTGATGCAGACAAGTTCGCAGCTGAAATCGATAAGCTCGAAGAATTCCGTACTGAGGCATTCCAGTTCGCAGTGGACAACGGTTACGATCACCCAGATTACACTGACTGGGTATGGTCCGGCGTTCAGACCGAGAAGCTAGGTGCTGTATCTGCTACTGCTGCAACTGCAGGTGACAACGAGTAGTTTGGACTTTAAATTTGGTTATTGCGGTTCTTTGAATCGCGGCCGACGCAAGTACTGCTTGTTATTAGCTGCTTAATTGTGGCTCATGCAATTGCGCAATGAACAAATTGGGTCTCTCCTCCGGGAGGGGCCCAATTTGTTTTGTGTTTTGTGTTTTGTGTTTTGTTCTTGTGCGGGAGCTTGTGTAGGCCAATTCTTTGCATATGAACCTATTTCTGCTTCATTAAGATCCAAATTACGAACCTTTTTGGGTTCTTGTGCAAAATATTGCGCATACTCGCTCCCCTTCATGGTTCCTCGCCTCCCCCTTCCCGCCTCGTACAATCCGTGCGTGTTTCCACATCCGTTCACATACTTTTTTCAATGCATATATTTGAGCCTCGCGCCATGACAATAGATGTATGACACATATCACGATTCCACATGGCTTGTTTCACCCAAACGACCGCAATTCTCGTCGCCAGATGCAACGTCGCGCCGAAAAGGGAACTCTTACGCAGCCTTTTCCTGGGTTCTTCATCACAACTAACTCGTGGAATCAGATGAGTAAAACAGCTCAATGTGTCGAGCGCATTCTCGCTGTTGCGCGTCAACATCCTCGTTGGGTTGTGTCAGCAACATCTGCAGCAGCAATTCTCGGTGCGCCAATTGCCCCAAGATTTCATCGGTTCATCCATTTTGCAGCAGACAAACACACTTCATCTAAGCAGCGCGAAACTTTACCAATCCGCTTCCACTACATTGAGGATTGCCGCCCGAAAGAAGACATTGAGAAATTTCTAGCGAATTACCGCGATCTTAATGATGCTCATAAAGATTCGAAATACTACCCTATTAATGACACAGTAGGAATTTCGCATGGCGTTTTGGTTACGTCGCCGCTTCAGACAATTTTCGACTCTTTCCGAATGCTTCCATTCGAGCAAGCGCTTGAGATTGGCGATTTTCTCGTACGCGAATACGGAATTACTAAAAAACAACTTCTCAATTTCTTTAGCAAACGCCACCGCTGTTGGAAAGCACTCAATGCACGATTTAAGAGCCTTTTCATCGACGAGAAATCAGAGAATGGCGGAGAATCTTTTTGCCGAGCACGAATCCTACGCGAGGGTTTTGTACAGCCAATTCTGCAAAAATCTATTCCGAATCCGTTGTTTAAACTTGCACGGGATTACCTACCTTCCACACAAAATACGCGAACTCTTCGTCCTGATTTTATGTGGGAAATTCCTCAGAAAAATCAGGATTCGGGCTTCAAACATATCGTCGCAGAACTGGATGGTGAGAAAAAGTATCGAAACCGAGCAATGTTGCAAGAAACCGGCGCAAAAGATGCGGTTGACGTTGTTTTGAGGGAGAAAGATCGAGAAACAGCACTACAATTCGCCAAGTACATGGTTGTGCGTTTCCGCTTCCACGAAGCGTACCAGAATGACGGAAAGGTCATGCTGGAGAAGCTCCATCTTGCCGGCGTTCCTATGGTGAATCCACGTGAGCGAACGTGTCGCGCGAGGCTCATGGCGCGTTTCTTAGGAGATCCAACCTTGCATAGGTTTGAGTAACGGTTCCCTTGAAATTAACACGGGTCGTGATAATGAATAAGGGGCGACGGTACAGCGCTTCTATGTTCTGGGCATACGGTCTATTTCGGTATGTGTGGGCTATGCTGTTGGTGTCTGGCAAGAATGGAAGCCGCGTTTAGCGCTTCCAATGCTGCCAACAGTTAATGCTTAGTGCCTAATTCCTAATGCCGAATTTTAATGCCGAGTCGAAATCGTAAGAAAGACAATCTTTTCTGTGTATCAGACTTTTCTGTGTATCGGATATGAGGAGTTTTGCACCTACCCTATTTTTGTACATGAACCTATTTTGCAGGGCATATGCCGCATATGTCCCCGTCAGTTTAGGTCCAAGTACAAAATATAAGCCCTGCCCGCCCAAAAGCCACCTCCCCATCCTCGTGTCGCGTTTTACCACGCAAAGTTTACAATTGGGAAGTATTCGGCTGGAGTTTCAACGGCTGGCGACGTTGCAGCGCCATTACCGCGCCACTCGTCGCATTACGCCATTGCCACCAGCAACTACTCATGCCACAGCCGAAAGCAGTTTTACCATAAGCGCAGGTAACAAAGGAGTCAATGACCGTGAAAACTGTATTTATCGCAAGCCCTGAAGGACAAAATGGGCGAAATGTTGTAGCCGCAGGCGTTACTGCAGCATTAGCAAGCCGTTATGTGACCGCAGCATTCCGACCAATTGTATGCCATAAGGACACTTTTACTCAGCACCTCATTGACCTTGGCGGCGCTTCCCAAACATTCGAGGCATCTCGAGTACTTTGCCCTAATCGAGCAACGCAAGACCATGAAGCCGCTCGTGGAGAAATTTCGCGCGCATGGGAAAGCTTCCTCCCAGCAGTTCATCCAGAAGCCGTCGTCATTACCGGCAGCGATCACCGCAACGTTTTTGATCCTGAAGGATTCATCCTCGACCTCCAAATTTCTGCGGATTTGCAGTCCCCTGTTTTTCTCGCGATTTGCTGCATTCCACGAAATGCAAAAGAACTTCGCAGGACAATTGACGCATGCATTAAGCAAACTCTTGCAGTGGGAAGCCCTGTAGCGGGAGTTTTCGTCACCGGATTGGATACGGAAGATCAGGAGAAAGCTGCGGCGATTACTGCTGAATTGGCGGATTTGGCTTATCCTCATTGGGTTATCCCAGCACACGCATGCAAGGAAGCTGAAGATATCGCTCCTTCTGTGGAAATTTTCCGGAAGGCAGCTCCAACAGATGAAGTCCTTGCAGCTCTCGATAAGGATTTTGCACAACCGACAACTCCATACGTTTTCCAGGCTCAGCTTTTGACGAAGGCTGCTGCAGATAAGCAGACAATTGTTCTTCCAGAAGGTGAAGAAGACCGCATTATCAAGGCAGCTGATTATCTTTTGGAACGCGATATCGTCGATCTCATCATTGTGGGCGATAGTGCAAAAATTCTCGCTCGCGGCGAGGAACTTGGTCTGAAGAATCTTACACGTGCACGTTTCCAATCAATGGATGATGAGGAAATTCTCGCTCCAATGGTCGAGAAGCTGGTCGAACTTCGTGGTCACAAGGGTATGACTGAGGAGAAGGCGCGCCAAACACTTACGGATGCTTCCTACTTTGGAACTATGCTTGTCGTTCTTGGACAGGCGGATGGTTTGGTATCTGGTTCTATCAACTCGACCGCAAATACTGTTCGTCCAGCTTTGCAGGTCATTAAGACGAAGTCTGGTCAGTCACTCGTATCTGGAGCATTCCTCATGTGCTTCGAAGATCATGTGGCAGTTTTTGCAGATTGTGCTATTAACCTCAATCCAAATCCAGATCAGCTCGCTCAAATTGCTCTCCAGTCTGCACAAACCGCGCGTTCCTTTGGAATTGAGCCACGTGTAGGAATGCTGTCGTATTCAACTTTGGGATCTGGCTCTGGCCCAGATGTCGATTTGGTCACTGAAGCAACTGCAAAGGTTCACGAGCTCGATCCTGAACTCAAGGTTGTCGGCCCAATTCAGTTCGATGCTGCGTGGTCAGAAGAAGTTGCACTGACCAAGGCTAAGGGCAACGACGTTGCTGGTCATGTCAACGTATTCGTCTTCCCTAGCCTTTCGGCGGGAAATATTGCATACAAGGCTGTTCAGCGTTCCTCTGGAGCGTTGGCAATTGGCCCGGTTTTGCAAGGATTGAACAAGCCAGTCAACGATCTTTCTCGCGGTGCGTTGGTGGAGGATATTATCAACACCATCGCGCTGACTGCTGTGTATGCGCAGCAGGATAAGGCGTGAGTTCTTTACTCCTTGGGGAAGGGAAGAAAAAGGGCGGAAGGCTCACAGGACACGATGGAGCGGCATAGAACTGTAGAGGGCTGCATAGCGTTCCATAGCGTTCGGGGGTTCGTAATATGCAGATCAGATAACTCAGTTCTGTAATAAGCCTAATATCCCTTCCTAGAAGCTTCTGCAACTGGGGTGGTGTGATGCGTGTGTATCATACAACCCCAGTTTTATGTTTTCTGGTAAGAGAAGCATTGCAAGTTTTTGATTTCGACATGGGTCAGCCAAGGTGTGCCTTGCTGTGTCTCGTTAAGACTTTGATGTACCTTGGTATGTCTTGCTGAGACTTCACAGGTTATGACAGTTATGAGAACTGATGCGTAACTTTTTTGCATCAACCCCTATATTTTGCACATGAACCTATTTCCGCTCACGTACACGTCTGTTTTGCTCTCATTCTGGGTCACAATGCAAAATAAGTCCCCGCCACCCCTTCCACCCAAATCCACACCCCCGCACGTCACCCCCCGCACATCACACGCACGTCACCCCGCATTCGCCCACCGACGTGCATTCCACGTGCAAAAGTAGCGCGTGTGGAGTAATCTCACTAGTGGATAGTTATCAATCATGATAGGAGGACGAGCAGTGGCAAAGACTGTACTCGTTATTAATTCTGGTTCAAGCTCTATTAAGTACCAGTTGGTTGATTTGGAAAGTGGCGAAGGCCTCGCATCCGGAATCGTAGAGAAAATTGGCGAGCCTGTAAACGGCATCTATACCCATAAGTACAACGGCGAAAAGCACCAGTTCGAAGATGAAATCATCAAGGACCACGAGCAGGGTCTTAAGCGCGTGCTTGGTTTCTTTGAGGAATATGGCCCAGATTTGAAGGAATACGACTTGGTAGCTGTAGGCCACCGTGTCGTTCAGGGCGGTTCCGTATTCCCTACCCCAGCACTTGTTACTCCAGAAAATATTCAGAAGGTCAAGGATTTGGCTGTTCTCGCACCTTTGCACAACGGCCCAGAAGCTGTTGGCGCTGAGGTTATGACTCGCCTTCTTCCTGATGTTCCACAGGGCTTCGTTTTCGATAGCTCCTTCTTCTTCCAGCTTCCAGAAGCATCGGCAACCTACGCTTTGAACAAGGAAGTTGCTGACAAGTATCAGATTCGCCGCTACGGAGCACATGGTACTTCTCACGAATATGTGGGCGGTGTTGTTCCTGAAGTTGTTGGCAAGGATGCTGAAGGTTTGAAGCAGATTGTTCTCCACATTGGAAACGGCGCATCTGCATCTGCTCAGATTTCCGGAAAGCCAGTTGAAACTTCTATGGGTCTTACCCCACTCGAGGGCTTGATGATGGGATCTCGCACTGGTGATATTGATCCAGCTGCTGTATTCCACTTGATTCGTAATGCAAGCATGAACGTTGATGAGCTCGACACTCTCTTCAACAAGCGTTCTGGTTTGATGGGTATGACCGGTCATGGCGACATGCGTGAAGTTCTCGCTCTATGCGACGAGGGTAATGAGACTGCAATTCTCGCTGTAGACGTCTACGTACATCGTATCGTTGGCTACATTGGCAATTACACAGCTCAAATGGGCGGCCTCGATGTTATTACTTTCACAGCTGGCGTTGGCGAAAATTCTGATCAGATTCGCGCAATGGTTTGCGAAAAGCTTGCACCATTTGGTGTCAAGATTGATGCTGAGAAGAACCTTGTTCGCTCCTCCGAACCTCGCATTATTTCTACTCCAGATAGCTCTGTAACTGTATGCATCATTCCAACGAACGAAGAGTTGGCAATTGCACAAAAGGTTGCAAAGCTTGCTGAAGAAGGCGACGCATACGGCAATAAGTTAGTCAAGTAAGTAACGCTTGATCAATGCGCACCCGCGCATGAACCATAATGCATAACGCATAAAAGTTGTGGCTCGTATCGAAAAGATATGAGCCACAACTTTTTAATTTCCAAGCATCGATGTCCACATTCCGACAAAATCTGGAATTGTTTTGCGAGTTGTACGGATATTAATAATCTGAATCCCCGGTACAGCAAGCCCCAGCATTGCCGCGAAGGTTGCCATACGGTGATCCGCATACGTTTCCATAACGGCCGCGTGGAATTGTTCGCGCGAGACAGCACGAATTTTCAAACCGTCAGCAGTTTCCTGAGCATTTCCTCCGCAACGATTAATTTCCGTAGCCAGAGCAGCGAGTCGATCCGTTTCATGACCGCGCAAGTGAGCAATGCCCGTAAAATCGCTGTCCTCTTCAGCCAAAGCCGCTACCGCCGCCAATGTAGGAGCAATCTCCCCTGCCGGTCCCAAATCAAGCATTCCCACACCGCGAATATGCCCATTGCCAGAAACGCTCAAAATATTGCTCTCCGAATCGTATTCCACCCGTGCCCCAAACTGTCGCAAATAATCAGGCAGCAGAGCGCCAGGCTGAGTAGACGTGCGTGGCCATCGCGGAATACGTACAGTGCCTCCCGCAATCAATGCAGAACATACAAATGGAGCTGCATTCGACAAATCAGGTTCGACGATGATCTGCTGGTCTAATTGAATCTTAGACCCACTGACTGTCCATTTTTTATCGTCGTACTGCACGTGTGCGCCCGCACCCTCAACATCAGCCATTGTCATACGAATGTGCGGCATACTTGGCAATTTTTCTCCGGTATGCTCGACCGTAACTGTACCATTCCAGCGAGCAGCGGTAATAAGTAAGCCAGAAATAAATTGAGACGACGCCGATGAATCAATCGATACGTCCATATCGCAAGGATCATCTTCCAGCTGAGGAGGCGTAATTGTAAACGGCAAAAAGCCCTCTGCGCCATGATACGTAATCGTCGCACCTAATTGTTCCAACCCATCCAAAACGGGCTTCATAGGGCGCTTATACGCCTGCTCGTCGCCATCAAAATGTACCGGACCGTCCGCATACAATGCCAACGCCGGCACAAAACGCATAACCGTTCCAGCTAATCCACAATAAATAGATGTATTTCCCGCAAATTGACGTGTCTGAGGAGGAATGACGGTGACAATTGTTTCATCCTCATCATCTGTCTTACAGGTCACTCCCAGCTGGGTCAGAGCACTCATCATGAGTTCCGTATCACGAGAGCGCAATAATCCTTCAAGAGTTACTGGCTCTCGTCCAAGGGCTGCCAACACCAAATATCGATTCGACAAAGACTTGCTGCCAGGGATGTGAACGGTCGCATCGAGTGGACCGTGAGCTACAGGAGCATTCCACACAGACTGCGCGTCCAAGCTCGCGTCGGTCACTTGTGCAAAATTTTTACCTGTGCTGGTTGGGGATTCACTACTCGTCATCATGCCTTCTATCGTAACGGATAAATTGGTTATTGCTCCTGATCGAGACGTGCATGTCCCACTTCTTGAACAACGTGTTCAGGCAAACTTGCGAGTATTTCGAAACGATCGGATTCGAGTGCAGCAATTTGGCGAGAGAAGAGAATGAACCATCCCATAAAGAGAATTACTGCAAGCGCTTCGACATTGGTCAGTGAAGTTTGTCCTGTATACCAATACACGTACGATCCGGCAATTATCAGCAAAATAAAATCAGAAACGAAGTAGAACGCCTTGGAAAAACGGGTAACCAGCCATGGCATTCCAATCATCAAAAGAGTCATCGGGATAGCAATTCCGCGCGCAAAAACATTGTGCAAAATTGGGTGCGGTGTGTATCGGAATATTCCAATTCCCATGAACATCAACCCTGCGGTAATAAGAAGAACAGCAAGAATTGCACGGCGAATTCGGAAATCTTTCGATGGTTCGCGCTTAAAATTCTGCTCGAGCAATCGATTTTGAGTCGTAATTTCCGACAACGCAAAGTAGCTGATAATCATCATCGTTACGCCAGTAAGTATAACGGTGAAGTTAAACACGTTCGCAGCAAAAGTAGTACGATCGCCCAATTGCGAGAAATTATTTCTCCACCAATTCGGGTCGTCACTCATCATTCCCGCAAGAGTTACTCCAGAAATAACAAAACCAGGAAGAAGCGAGGCAATCGTGCGCGAATTAATCAATACAGCCTGCACATACACGAGGTAACCAATAACCGCACCAAGGCACATGACGATTGCCAACTGATACTGGTTAAATTCGCGACCGAGAAGCTGAGAAATAAACATTTGAATCGCACCGGTAATCAGCCCAATGGACACCGCATATACAATCGCCAATGCGACCGTCTCCGCGGTTCGGCGCACCAAACGTGCCACACTCCTCTTTTGAGAACCATAACCGTTTCGCATGTACCCGATAACGAACACGATCCCCGCGCACACGCCCAAGAAAGTCGACGTAATGGTTATACGACGCGCAGCAACCAGCCAAATTGCTGGAGCTTGGCTGGTATAGAGGAACGTCGCGTACGCAACAATTGCAACGGTTCCGATAGCTGTGAAAATTCCGACTGTTTCTGCCCGCTGGAAGCGACCCATTTCTTGCATCTTAATTCTTTCTTCTTTCGTCTCTCCCCTATTATTGGCTAGGCTTAAGACACGCGAGGGCGGGTGGGATGAGGTGGGGTGAGATGAGGCGGCTTGGGCTGGGCTGACGGCAAGCGGGGTTGTTTTTAGAATCGCACGGATTGGTCATGTATGTCTCCTTACTCCATGCACGTGGATACACGAGCTCACCTCTCCCGTGAATTCACATTATCTCCAGCACTTCTTGGTGTCTCGAACAATTCAACACGCCATACATGCAAAAGTTCCGAGATTGCTGTATAGTGTTCTTTTGTTGAGTTCAGCTCAGCAAGGTATTCGGGCTGTAGCGCAGCTTGGTAGCGCGCTTGTTTTGGGTACAAGATGTCGTGGGTTCAAATCCCGCCAGCCCGACAATTTATCTCGTGTTGTTCATATGAAATGCACGAGATTTTTTATTTTCACGGCAGTATGCGATGGAATGCGCTGGAATATGCTGGGATTTTGCTGCCATTTTGCAGAGGGGTTGCTGGGCTACTCTATATTTTGCACTTGAACCTATTTACACGATGAAAACGATTAATATGACTCCACTTTTAGGTTCATATGCAAAATATACGGTTTTCCGCTCCCCTCACACACCATCTCCGTGCTTAGAGCACCATCAACAGCGCCCCCGCCCCAATCAGCACATACCCAATCACTGATTTCACCGTGAATTCTTCATGCAGGAACACGAAAGCGAGCACAAGAGTGATGACCACACTCAATTTATCGATTGCCACAACTTTCGACGCTTCGCCCATCTGCAGCGCCATGTAGTAGAAAAGCCACGATGCACCAGTTGCCGTTCCGGACAGTACAAGGAAAACCCAACTCTTTGTGCTGATTATGTGTCAGAAAAACAATTCCCCACGCCATCACAACCACGACAAGCGTTCTGATAGCCGTTGTCAGATGTGAATTCACGCCTTCAATTCCAACTTTCGCTAGAATTGAGGTCAAAGCTGCAAAAATTGACGATAAAACAGCAAGAATAATCCACATCTTTTTATTTCCCTGCATATACGACTTTCTTCATCGCGCGACTAAAGCATGAGAGCATGAAAGCATTAACGTATGAACATACACCCATGGAATCCCGGAAGCCCAAAAAGCTTAAGCTCTTAAACGACTAAATCCTCAAATCCCACGGATCTGTATTAATCTGCGAAACTTCCATCTCAATCGCCGCACCATTCTGCCCGAAACGGCGTGCAAGCGCAGCCGGCACATCATCTCGCATAAGAGTGAACGCCAATTTCTCAATTGCCGCGTGTGGAGTATTAATAAATGCCATGCCCGTTTCCTGACGTGCATCAAGAACTGGATGATGTCGCAAATCACTCGTCACATACACGTCAGCGCCCGATTTTGCTGCAGCCTCAACTTCCGAATCTCCCGATCCTGGAAGCACAGCAATTCGTTGAATGTTCTGGTCGAGCTCACCACTGACGAGAATACCCGCGTGAGTTTGAGGAAGCGCGCTTGCTAATTCGTGGGCGAATTCTCGCAAAGTCATTGGCGTCTTCACTTCGCCAATTCGGCCGAGACCACAGCCCTCTTCCTTCTCCGATGGAACTAACGGTCCGCAATCAGTCAAATCTAATGCCTTTACAAAAGCGAGCCCCTGCCCGCGAGAAGCGCAATCCACGTTGGTGTGTCCCACCCACAATGCACACTGATTTTCGATGAGTTTCGTTACCATTGCGCCACGGAACGTCGAGCCGGCGACGGTATGAGTTGCTCGGAAATATAACGGATGATGCGTGATGAGCAAATCAGCACCAGTGTCAATTGCCGCTTGCACCGTCTCCTCCGTAGGATCAACCGCACAATAAATCTTCGACACGCCCCAGCCAGGGTCGCCAACAATGAGACCCGGCTCATCCCAGCTTTCTGCCAAACTAAGCGGATACAGCTCTTCCAATACAGAAACCACATCTGCTAACGAAACGCTCATGTTCTCGCCTTCCTCCGATTACTCCACCATCGCTGTACGATTAATCGCTGTACGGCACTTTTACAGTTCGACGTTCGACGGGCTTTTATTCAGCGGCTTGCTTTCTACGCCGCCTTAATGACAACACCTTAATGAAGCCGCCTTAATGACGCCTAAGATGCCCCCTCATCGCCACGCCTTAGTGCGCCGCCTGCTGCCAGTCCTCCCCAATTCCCGTCGACACATCCAGTGGAACTGCCAGTTCAACCGCATGTTCCATCGCATCTTTGACAAGCTCAGACACGACCTGCGACTCGCCATGGGCGAGATCTACGACCAATTCATCATGAATTTGCAAAATGACCCGAGACTGTACACCAGCATCTTTCAGCGCTTTATCCGCGTGAATCATTGCGATTTTCATAATGTCTGCCGCTGATCCCTGAATTGGCGCATTAAGAGCAGCACGCTCAGCTGCATCACGCACCTGACGGTTGGACGAACGCAAACCAGGGAAATAACGCCTACGCCCAAACATTGTCTCCGTATAGCCCCTTCGCTTTGCATCAGCGACTAGAGACTCCAAGTAATCATGAACTTTGCCGAAGGTGTCGAAATACCTATTGCGCAAAATGTCACTCTCTGCAGGCGAAATTTTCAGCTGTTGCGCCAAGCCATACGTACTTAATCCATACGCGAGCCCGTAGCTCATCGCCTTAATGTGTGAACGCTGATCACTGGTAATGTCGTCCATTGGAATTCCATACACCAACGATGCCACATATCGGTGAAAATCCGTTCCCGATTTGAACGCCTCAATGAGCGCCTCATCGCCAGAAAGGTGAGCCATAAGTCGCAGTTCCACCTGTGAATAATCCGCCGACAGCAAAGCCTCATTGTGAGCAGCTGGGATGAATGCACTACGAATTTCTCGTCCCTCCGCATTGCGATTTGGGATATTCTGCAAATTAGGGTCGGTTGAGCTCAATCGTCCCGTCGCCGCTACAGTCTGTTCGAAAGTCGTATGGATGCGACCATCGTTCGCGTATACCGAATCCGTAAGAGTTTGCACAATTTGCTTGAGCTTATTAATTTCGCGATGCCTGAGCAATGCTCCTAAGAAGGTATTCGCCCTCTCGTTGTAGGCAGAACGAACATACAAATCCTGCAATGCTGCCGCGTTTGTCGTATAACCGCCCGATTTTGTCTTCTTAGTCGGAGGTAAGCCCATATCGTCAAAGAGAATTTTTTGAAGCTGCTTTGGACTTTGAAGGTTAATCTTCTCCCCTGCTTGCTCCCATGCGATATCTTGAGCTTGGTCGGCATCAGCAGTAAAAGTGCGAAGCATGTTTGCAAGACGCGACTGATCGACAAGTGCTCCGGTATCTTCCAATTCAAACAGCACACGAGATACTGGAATTTCTATTGTCCTAAGAAGATCTATCTCGTCACGCTCGTCCAGCGTAGCCGTGTAAATATCATCAAGCACAAGGATTCCCATGGCTTGACGAGCTGCAGCATCGGCCATTTCTACTTCTTTTTCATGAGCGTTTTCGTCGTTGCTGCTTAATTCTTCAGAATCAAAATCAAGGTCAAGTGCCCCCTGCACACCTACATTTTCAGTATTCTCACTGTCTTTTTCACCAGTTGACGCATCGATATGAGCATCCTCATGGAGCAATTGCTCGAGAGAATAATCATCGGCATCTGGCTTGAGCAGATATGCAGCAAGAAGCGTATCCATGCGTGGTTCAGGAATCGTCAGTTCAGCCGACGCTGCGATATGCAAAATCTGTTTGAATCCATGCACAGTAAGAGTATCCGCATGACGAAGAATCATGGATTGCAGGTATTCGCGAACTACATCATCCTCAATGAGCGACGAATTCAGCGATAATGCATGACCATCATGCGCAACCACAGTTACACGCGCGAGATGCGATTGCGCAGGCTTTACACGTCCTTGCGCACATAATGCCCATGATTGCTTATCAAGACCTTCTTCCCACGCCTGAAGCGCCGAAATGATGCTCTGAGACGGCACTCTCGAATCAAGAACGTTATCCAGCTTCACCGATTCGGAAAGATGAGATGCGTCAAATTCGCTCGCTGTGCTCATATCGTCAGCATCTGCAGCTGCTGTAGCCGATTGCACATTGCGCTGAGCGGCCGAGAATTGTACCGAATTGAGATCTTCTTCAGAAACACCTGCGCACTGGGACAAGGCATTATAGACACGCTTCTTAATGCCTGCTCCAAACTCAAAAGCCGACAAGGCACTACCTACTTTTGCAGAATCTGGCTGATGAATCTTAAACTCGTCTAATTGCACGCCCAAATCAACATCTCGGACAAGTGCATTTACCCGACGGTTGAGCTGAACCTGCTCGATATTCTCACGAAGAGCTTCACCCTTCTTGCCGCCAATTTCATCCGCATGCTCGATAATTCCTTCAAGCCCGCCGAATTGATTAATCCATTTTGCAGCAAAACCATCGCCTACGCCCGGAACGCCTGGGATATTGTCCGCAGTTTCTCCTCGAAGAGCTGCTAAATCTGGATACTGCTGTGGATACACCCCATATTTGTCGTGGATAGCTTCAGGAGTCATATGCTTCAGATCCTTGAAATGCTGTCCAGGATACAAAACCGTAATCTTATCATCCACGAGCTGGAAAGCATCGCGATCACCAGAAAGCACATATGACATGTCAAAACCGTTATCGCGGCCCATTGTCGCCAAAGTCGCGATAACGTCGTCGCCTTCATATCCTTGGCGTTCTACGTACGAAATGTCCAAGGAATCCAGCAAATCGTGAAGCAATGGCAATTGGCTGAGCAATTCTTCCGGAGCTGCGTCACGTGTCCCCTTATATTGTGGAAGAAGCTCGTTTCTAAACGTTCCACCTTTCACGTCGAAAGCAACCGCGATATGCGTTGGCTTAATGTCATTCAGAACTTGCGTGAGCATAGTTGTAAAACCATACACGGCGTTAGTCGTCTGCCCCGATGAGGTAGAGAAACCATCAGCAGGTAATGCGAAAAATGCTCGGAACGCGAGTGAATGACCATCGATAACCAAAAGACGTGAAACCATGTTTCTATGGTACGTTAACGGGTATGCAAATGGCCGAGAACTTATGTCCTCGGCCATTATCATATGTATTATCCGTATGTCGTTGCACACACTTTATACGCTATATGCTCAACGTCGTTCAACGGTTCATTCTCGCTTTTATTCACCTTCAATTTGCGAGATAACCGCATCTGCAACTTCAAGCATTGTCAAGCGA
This sequence comes from uncultured Alloscardovia sp., assembly GCA_963543015.1. GTDB lineage: Bacteria > Actinomycetota > Actinomycetes > Actinomycetales > Bifidobacteriaceae > Alloscardovia. Next base: position 76,306 of record CAUTYZ010000002.1, on the reverse strand, counting down.
CGATCCATGGATGTCTTCTGAATCCAACGGAATGCTTCCTGCTCAGACAAGCCCATATTCTCCATGAGCAATCCCTTTGCACGATCAACATGCTTGCGAGATTCGAGACGATTCTTCAAATCCTCTACCTGCTCACGAAGGGCTGTAATCTCGTCTTCTGCTTCCTTATCAGCCTTATCCGATACGAGAACAGAGTTTCCGCCGATCCGTTCCTGAAGAGCCTTCATCTGCTCAAAGCGTCCGAATGCAACTTCAAGTGCTGGGAAGAGACGGTCTGGTACAAATGGCTTAATAACGTATGCCATCACACCTGCGTCAATTGCCTCAGCGACCAAATCTTTTTGCGAGAATGCGGTAAGCATAACTACTGGAGCAAGAAACTCTTCGTTAATTTCCCGTGCTGCTGTAATTCCATCTTTCACAGGCATCTTCACATCCATTACGACAATATCTGGATGCTTATCACGGACAATTTCAATTGCTTCCTGACCGTTTGCTGCTTCACCGATAACTTCATAACCACCATCATTCAAGGATTCAATGATATCCAAGCGGTTAAGCGCTTCATCTTCAGCAACAACAACAGTGCGCTTTGTGTTTTCGCTAGCCATAATACTTGCCTTCCTCAAGATCGAACTTCACCCTGGGAAGTCCTGAGAGCTCCCCATCGAGACCTCACTTTGTGCCCCGGGTGGGACTCGAACCCACACTGCACAGATTTTGAGGCTGTTTCCTCTACCAATTGGGATACCGGGGCGGTACTTGTAAAAATATACACGCTAAATCACAATCTGGCAAAACATCCTGTGTCGGGCGTGTTCTCCCGACTTTTCAGTACTTTTCACGGTTTTCCGCATGACAAAGGAAATAGATTTATTTATATTTTACTCTTAATCTTCTGATTTTTGAAACGAAAATCTCAAAAACTCGCACCCAAATTCGCCGTAGCAATCCCCGCACATAGTACATATATCCATTCATACAGAGATTTCCACCTACTTACTGCTCAGCTTCTTCGTATTTTTAGCATTCGTAAACATACTCTATGCACTTCGCACGGCAAAAAATCTCCAGAGTTATGAACATATCATCTCATATTGTGGTCACACGGGAAAAACGGATTAAAACGCATCCCTAGCCACGCTCGGAGTGCGCCATAAATATCGCCCTATACACAGCACTAGGCCCCTCAGACCCGTATATGCACGCATGCACAGACAGCTCTTGCCAGACAGCTTGAAGACAACTAGCCAGGCAGCGTGACAGCCAACCAGCCAAGCAGCCAAACAGTCAGACAGTACACATCAACACCCCACCCCTACATGGGCATGCAAAAGGGCTGGAACGCGGATATAGCCACATTCCAGCCCTCTCAGCACTCACTTATACAGTGTCGCTTTTAAGCCTTTCACAGCACCTTCTTCCATGCGACGAATCTCGTTACACGCAAGAACCCTTTACTCGAAAGAAAATTAGTCGCGAGCACCTACAGTATGTACGTAAACAGAGTCAGTAGAACCTGCTTCATTTGCAGAAGGTGCAGAAGCGATGAGAACGATGACGTCGCCATCTTCTACGCTACCGTTTGCCTTCAAAGTAGAATCAGCAAGAGCCATGAGCTTGTTACGGTTCAAACCGTGGTATTCGGTGTCAACCTTTACACCTTCAGTACCCCAAGAGAGACCGAGCCAGCACTTGGTGTGCTCGTCAGTGGTCAAACCGTAGATTGGAGCCTGTGGACGCTCTGCAGATACGCGATGAACAGTTTCGCCGCTCTTGGTGAATGCAACGATAGCCTTTGCATTTGCCTTGTCAGCGAGTTCAACTGCTGCGTGTGCTACAGCTGCAGTTGTGGAGAACTCTTCATCCTTGATTGCAGGAATACGATCATAGCCGTGCTCAGTTGCATAGCCAGAAAGACGTGCCATGGTGTTAACAACGATTACTGGGTAATCACCAACAGCGGTTTCGTTGGAAGTCATGGTTGCATCTGCACCGTCGAGAACTGCGTTTGCGCAGTCAGATGCTTCTGCACGGGATGGTACTGGTACCTTAACCATGGAGCCGAGAACTTCAGTTGCAACGATAACTGGCTTACCGTATGCACGAGAAAGCTCGATGCAGCGCTTGGTAATAAGTGGAACCTGCTCGAATGGCATTTCAACAGCCATATCACCACGAGCAACCATAATACCGTCGAATGCCTTAACGATGTCCACGAGGTTTTCTACTGCCTGTGGCTTTTCGATCTTTGCAACAACTGGGATGCGGCGGCCTTCTTCGTCCATGATTTCATGAGCGCGCTCGATATCAGAACCGTAGCGTACGAAGGACATAGCGATGATGTCTGCACCGGTGCGAATACCCCAGCGAAGATCCTCTTCATCCTTCTCAGACAATGCTGGAACGGATACTGCTACGCCTGGGAGGTTAAGACCCTTGTGAGAGGAAACTGGACCTGCAACAACTACCTTAGTGTATACGTCGTTGCCTTCGACCTTAACAACCTCGAGCTGTACCTTACCATCATCGATAAGGATTGGATCTCCTGGATGGCAGTCGCCTGGAAGACCCTTGAAGGTTGTGGAAACGCGTTCCTTGTTACCTACAACTTCATCAGTGGTGATGATGAACTGCTGATCCTGATCAAGCCATACCTTGTCATCACCGTTTGCGTCTTCTTCAATCCAACCACAGCGAATCTTAGGGCCCTGCAAATCTACGAGAACTGCAACATTCTTGCCTGTTTCCTTAGCAGCCTGACGCACGTTGTTATAAACGTTCATATGCTCTTCGAATGTTCCGTGGGAACGGTTGATACGAGCAACGTTCAAACCTGCGTTGATCATTTCCTTGAGAGTATCAAGAGATGAAGAAGCTGGACCAATTGTATCGACAATCTTTGCCTTGCGCATGAATGCCTACCTGTTTCTTTCTAGACGGAATGGGTAAAACCCATATTTCACGTTATTTAGTGTACTTGGGCGAGCGTACTTTTTGACACGGCTATGCCTGCAGCACACCAAATTTCACACAAACGCTATGGAATACACTATTTGATAGCGCCTTGTGCTGCCAGTTTTTTCATTTTGAATACGCTGGCAAGAGATGCTATGCCGAGAGACAGAATAATGACGAGCAACGAAACCCATGTCGGAATTTCTGGAACTGCTTCAATTCCATGTCCCCCGTTGATAAATGGAAGCGTGTTACTGTGCAATGCTTCCATTACCAGTTTAATACCAATAAATCCAAGAACAACGGACAACCCCAAAGGAAGATACACCAATTTATCGAGTAATGCGCCAAGAAGGAAGTACAACTGCTGCAAACCAAGCAATGCGAAGACGTTGGAAGTAAAGACGATAAATGGATCTTTGGTCAATCCAAAAATTGCCGGAATAGAGTCAAACGCAAACATGACGTCTGTCGTACCAATTGCCACAAAAAGAACAAGCATTGGCGTGAAATACTTCACTCCGTCAACCGTTGTTCGCAATTTTTCCCCATCATAATGGTCAGTCATCGGAACGATTTTTCGCATGGCACGAATAAGCGCATTTTCCTTGTACTCATCATCCTCGTCTTCCCCCATGGCGAGCTTGACAGCAGTGTAAATAAGGAACGCACCAAAAAAGAAGAATACCCATGTAAAACGTTCAAGAATTGCAGCTCCTGCAAGGATGAAAAGTCCGCGCAAGACAAGCGCGAGCGTGATACCCACAGAAAGCACGTATTTTTGAATCTGCTTCGGCACAGCAAAATTCGCCATAATAATGACGAAGACGAAGAGATTATCCACGCTCAGTGAGTATTCAGTAAGCCAGCCAGAGTAGAACTCCAGCGCTGGTTTTCCACCAGACACAGCCCAAATCAAGCCGCCAAAAATCAACGCCATCACGACAAAGAAAGCGATATGCTGAACGCACTCTTTCGTACTTGGAATATGTGGTCGACGTCCGATAAGAACGAGATCGACAACGAAAAAGATAGCGAGCACTACAAATGTAGCAATCATAAACCATACGGGTGTTTCACTCATAATATCGTGGCGTAGCTTTCTGTAGTTTGTGTAGGTGTTTCGTATATGGAGTTATGGAGTTGTTAGTCGTCCGCTTTACTCAAGCTGCAGTTCCCTCTCCTACTGAGAGAATACACAATGCACACGCAAAGTGCGCAAAGTGTTTGTACCGCGGATTGGTACAAAGGATTAGTATAGAGGATCGATACAGTGCATTCATGCAGCGCGTATCAATCCTTGTTCTTCCACTATTATGCCTGAGTCATTTGACGAAGTTCCTTCTTCAAATCGCGGATCTCGTCGCGCAGACGAGCAGCTAATTCGAATTGGAGCTGTTCCGCAGCATTATGCATCTGTTCAGACAAATCACGAATAAGTTGAGCCAAGTCTTGAGCTGGAAGACCTGCCTCGAGAATTTTCTGGTGTCGATCATCAGCATCCTGTGCATCCATAACGGCGACATGAACTGCGGCATCTCCCCCGCGCTCCTGCCTGTATCCGCTGCTGAGTAATTCTTCTGTATCGATATCCTCTTTAGCCAGCATATCGTTGACATCGCTAATTTTCTTAATCAACGGCTGAGGATCAATGCCATGCTCCTCGTTGTACCGTTGCTGAATTTCACGACGTCGATTTGTTTCGTCAATTGCTTTGCGCATGGAATCGGTGACACGATCTGCGTACATAATGACTTTTCCAGAAACATTACGTGCTGCACGACCAATTGTCTGAATAAGCGAACGGTACGAACGCAAGAAGCCTTCTTTATCGGCGTCCACAATCGCAACAAGCGATACTTCTGGAAGATCCAGACCTTCTCGAAGTAAGTTAATACCGACAATGACGTCAATTTTTCCTTCGCGCAATTCTCGCAATAATTCCACGCGTCGAAGAGTGTCCACATCCGAATGAAGGTATTCGACCTTGATACTACGTTCCAGCAGATAATCCGTGAGATCTTCCGCCATTTTCTTCGTCAAAGTCGTCACGAGAACGCGCTCATTGCGAGCCACGCAATCCTTGATTTCAGCAAGCAAATCATCAATTTGCCCATCCACTGGACGCACTTCCACTTCTGGATCAAGCAATCCCGTTGGGCGAATAATCTGCTCCACAACACCATCCGACAGATCCATTTCATAATCACCAGGAGTTGCTGACAGATAGACAGTTTGTCCGATATGCGTCAAGAATTCTGGGAACTTCAACGGACGATTATCCATCGCCGATGGCAAACGGAAACCATGCTCCACCAAAGTGCGCTTTCGGCTTGCATCACCCTCATACATGGCGCCAATTTGTGGAATCGTCACGTGTGATTCGTCGACAACGAGCAAGAAATCATCCGGGAAGAAGTCAAGTAAAGTATGTGGTGGAGTTCCAGCCGCACGATTATCAAAATGGCGAGAATAATTCTCGACACCCGAGCATGTACCAATTTGCTGAAGCATTTCCAAATCATACGTCGTACGCATTTCGAGGCGCTGCGCCTCCAGAAGTTTATTTTCCCTCTTCAGCTGCTTGAGGCGCCAATCAAGCTCTTCCTGAATCGTTTCAATAGCATGCGCTAAGCGGTCAGGCCCCGCAGCATAATGCGTTGCTGGGAAAATGTGAATAGAATCCACTTCCTCAATTTCATCACCCGTAATAGGATGCAGCGTCGAAATACGGTCAATTTCATCGCCAAAGAATTCGATACGAATCGCCAGCTCTTCATACACAGGAATAATTTCCACTGTGTCGCCGCGTACACGGAAAGTTCCGCGTGCAAACTCGATATCGTTGCGCTTGTACTGCATATTGACAAACGTACGAAGCAAATCGTCGCGGCCAATCATCTCACCGCGATTGAGGAACAGCATTTGACTTGCATACTCTTCAGGAGTACCCAGACCGTAAATACACGATACCGTCGCTACGACAACGCAGTCACGTCGTGTCAGCAAATTCGCGGTCGTCGCGTGACGAAGGCGCTCCACGTCATCATTGATACTGGAATCTTTTTCGATGAAGGTATCTGTCTGCGGAATATACGCTTCTGGCTGGTAGTAATCGTAATAGGATACGAAATAATTGACAGCGTTATCTGGCATAAGCTCGCGAAATTCTGCAGCCAGCTGTGCTGCCAACGTCTTATTTGGCTCTAAAATCAGCGTTGGACGCTGAAGTCGCTCAATGAGCCAAGCCGTTGTAGCCGTCTTACCAGTACCAGTTGCACCCATGAGCACGACATCAGTTTCGCCGTTTTCAATGCGCTGAGCAAGCTCTTCAATAGCCTTCGGCTGGTCTCCCGATGGCTTATATGGCGACTTGACTACAAATGGCTTATCTATACGTTCAATTCCGTTAAACCCCATGTCCTCCATCTTAGAGGCTTAAGACGATTATGCTGTCAGCCATGCGCGAACCGTGTTATCCACAGTGTCAAGCATGACATCCAATGGTTGCGAGGAATCAATAACCGCATCAGCATAAGCTTTACGTTCGAGTGGTGTAAGCTGCGCAGCAATTCGCGCGCGTGCATCCTCAACAGACATGTGCCGAGTAGTCAGCATGCGCTCGATACGCACATCATCCGGAGCTTCTACCGTCAGGATATGGTCATATGTAATGCCATGCTCTTGAGCAATTCCCAATGTCTCAACAAGCAGAGGCACATCATGAAATACCACCGCATGTCCTTGTGAACGTAAGTCGTCCTCTTTGTGCTTGGCTAATTGATAGACAGCAGGATGAATCACAGCGTTTAGCCGAGAAAGCTTGTGCACATCAGTAAAAACATGAGCAGCAAGCCACTCGCGATTGAGACTTCCTCCTTCAATGAGCACATTGCGTCCGAAAATTTTCTGTATATCATCAAGAAGCGCACTTCCCGGTTTCACGACCTCGCGAGCAAGAATGTCGTAATCGATAACCGCGTATCCATTCTGTACGAGATGCGCGCTTACCATCGATTTTCCAGCGGCAATTCCGCCGGTGATACCGATGCGAAGAAAATCTTTCATGTCATTCTCACTTGTGTGTACGGGTCAGGTGCATATGGTGCGCGCGTATTGCGCAATATGCGAGCGTCATGTGCTGTGTCATATGCTCTGTCATGTGCTCTGTGTCGTGTTGCTCATGCAGTGCGTGTACCAAGTATGCACGCTCTAAGTCTACCGAAAAGACTCGTATGCATAAACCGCTCCTCGGGCGCGTGCCTAGAACGTTTTCCTCGAGTGCATTCCTCGGGCGCGTGCCTCAAACTACAGAGGGTGGGCGCAAATAAATAGCACATACACATATAAAGGTGCGTATAAAAAAGGACTTGCACACATTAACTACGAAAGTTAACCGTGCAAGCCCTCATGAGCTTCTTCAGCTAAAAGTCACATGAAAGATGATTATGACAACGATATGTCACCATCATCTCTCACCGTGATAGCTCTTAGTTGTTTTCGCTCAACAACTGCTCACGCAATGCAGCGAGCTGATCGTCTGCTGCGAGAGTACCTTCAGCGGACTGAGTAGAGCTATAAGTAGTAGCATCTTCTTCCACTGGAGCTTCCAATTCAGTTGCTCCGTCTGCTTCTGCAGATGCTGCTGCAAGTTCAGCCTGCTTTGCAGCGAAGACCTTGTGAGCTTCCCACAAGTCGTGTGCTGCTGCGTACTGAGCTTCCCATTCTTCGCGCTGCTTCTCGAAGCCTTCAATCCATTCGTTAGTTTCTGGGTCGAAGCCTTCTGGATACTTGTAGTTTCCGTTTTCGTCATACTCTGCTGGCATGCCGTAGAGAGCTGGATCGAAATCTTCAGAAGCTGGATCAACAGAATCTGTTGCCTGCTTGAGAGACAAGGAGATACGACGACGATCGAGATCAACGTCGATAACCTTAACGAATACTTCATCGCTAGGCTTTACAACGGTCTCTGGGTTCTCTACGTGGCGGTTTGCCAACTCAGAGATGTGTACGAGACCTTCAATGCCGTCATCCACAGAGATGAATGCACCGAACTGTACGATCTTGGTGACCTTACCCTTAACAACCTGTCCAGGAACATGGGTGCGTGCGAAACGCTGCCATGGATCTTCCTGAGTGGACTTAAGGGAGAGGGAGATACGCTCGCGATCGAAATCAACGTCAAGAACTTCAACAGTTACCTTGTCGCCAACCTTAACAACCTCAGATGGGTGATCGATATGCTTCCATGACAGCTCAGAAACATGGATCAAACCATCAACACCGCCGAGATCGACGAATGCACCGAAGTTAACGATGGAGCTAATAACGCCTTCACGAATCTGGCCCTTCTTAAGCTGGGAGAGGAATGTCTCACGAACTTCAGACTGGGTCTCTTCGAGGTACTGACGACGGGAAAGAACAACGTTGTTGCGGTTCTTATCGAGCTCCAAAATCTTAGCCTGAATGGTCTGGCCAATGTATGGAGCCAAGTCGCGAACACGACGCATTTCGACGAGGGATGCTGGCAAGAAGCCGCGCAAACCGATGTCAACGATCAAGCCGCCCTTAACAGCTTCGATAACGGTACCTTCAACAACACCGTCAGCTTCCTTAATCTTCTCCACGTCGCCCCAAGCGCGCTCGTACTGTGCACGCTTCTTAGAAAGAATAAGACGGCCTTCCTTGTCTTCCTTAGTGATGACAAGTGCCTCAACGGTGTCGCCAACTTCAACGACATCGTCTGGATCCACGTCCTTCTTGATAGAAAGTTCGCGGGAAGGAATAACACCTTCGGTCTTGTAGCCGATGTCGAGGAGTACCTCATCGTGATCGATCTTTACAACGGTACCTTCAACGAGATCACCATCATCGAAGTTCTTGATGGTGGAATCGACTGCCTTGATGAAATCCTCTTCAGTGCCGATATCGTTGATAGCGACCTTCTGGATTTCGTTCTTGTTATCTGTCATTAAAATAATTTTCTTTGACTTATCGGATAAAATCGTTCTTCAATTGTCCGTTTCTTTGCACTCACTACATGGGTAGAAAATGCAAAGCGACGTGTACGAGTTGCCTTGTGAGCAGAACAATTCATGCAGAATTATTCGTCTACTCATACAAGTTCTAAGAATACGCTAAAACCTACCCAAAAGCATCAAAAATTATGCGTGTCGCATACTCGGAAAGAATTTTCCTATCGCGGTTACGCCGAGCATGAGCATGAGCGTAGTGCTACACAACACAGTGCAGTTCTTCTCGCTGCTTTTCTGTCTGCTTTCCTTCTGCTCTTTCGTCCGTCTCAAAGCACACGCGACCGCGGTCAGTTATGCAAAAAATTACGTTACCCTACAAAATTCCAGCAATGCGTTCTGCAGTTTCGACGACATTTGTCAGGAGCATTGCGCGAGTCATTGGCCCTGCTCCCCCAGGATTTGGCGTATATGCACTCACCTTGTCGTAGCATGCTGGATCCACGTCACCCTGAATGCGCCAGCGTCCTTCTTCTTCAACGAAGACACGCGACACACCCACATCAACTGTCACAGCACCCTCTTTAATCATGTCGGGCTTGACAAAATGTGCCGAGCCCATAGCAGCAATCACGATATCAGCGCGTCGAATTTTGTCCTCGATATCCACGGTGTGCGAGTGACAGGTCGTTACAGTCGCGTTCATTCCCTTCAGGCTGAGCATCAACCCAACCGTTCGTCCGATAGTAATTCCACGACCAAGCACACACACATCTTTACCGTCAAACTCAATATGAGCATGCTCAAGAAGCTCAATAATTCCGCGCGGAGTACATGGAAGAGGCGTATCTGGCAAAGCGTCTGTGTGCAAAACGAGTTTTCCCAAATTCATCGGGTGTATTCCATCTGCATCTTTTCGAGGATCGATATGCTCGATAACTTTAAGAGTATCTACTCCCTCAGGAAGCGGCAATTGGACGATAAAACCTGTGCACTGAGGATCGTCATTAAGCGTTTCAATTGCTTGGATAATATCGTCTTCGCTCGCATCTGCCGGAAGGTCGATACGAATGGATGTAATTCCTACCTCAGCACAGTCCTTATGTTTACCTTCTACATACTTCACAGAACCAGGGTCATTGCCGACAAGAATTGTCCCCAAACCACAACTAAATCCCTGTGCGTTCAAGACAGAAACTCGCGCTTTCAAATCTTCTTTAATAGAGTGTGCCAAATCAGTACCACTAATACGTAACGGTTGTTCCATATGATTTGTCTGATTTACCACGTCAACTCCCTCGTGCCTTGTGCCTAATACGGGTTTAATGATACTATGACTAGTACACATGACATGGCTTATGTGTGTAAACGTAATTTGTACTCAGGTAGAAAGAGTCAAGTGAGATGAAGATGCATCGAAGCTTTGACACCATTGCTATTTTCCGTCGCATTGCCGCCACTGTTCTTGTAGGCGCTTCCCTTATCGCTGTCAGCGCATGTGGCGCTCAGTCTAATGCGAACGATCAGAAGAATACTCAGAATTCCACTACGACGACGAAGGCACAAGATCCTATTACTGTCGTCGCTTCTGTGAATCAGTGGGGTTCTCTTGCTCAAGAAATTGGTGGAGATCACGTTAAGGTGACATCCATTATCAGCAATTCCACTGTAGAACCACATGATTATGAGGCTTCTACTGCTGAAATTGCACAGCTTACATCTGCACAGGTTGCAGTGCTCAATGGCGCTGATTATGATGCGTGGGCTACGAAGGCAGTTTCTTCTGCAAAGTCCGTTTCCGTGGTAAATGCAGCATCCATTATCGGCGCAAGTTCTTCCGACAATCCTCATTTGTGGTTCTCCAAGGACGCGCGCAAGGCAGTTGCTGACGAACTTCTCAAGACATATTCGACATTGCTTCCTGCTTCCAAGAGCTACTTCCAGAAGCAGTATGATGCATGGGCAGCAGAAGAAAAGAAGCTCGATACTAAGCTTGAGGAATTCAAGAAGTCTGAAAATGGCAAGAAGTATGCTGCAACAGAATCTGTCGCATACTACCTCTTCTCCGATATGGGATTGACCGACACTACCCCAGAAGGTTATGCCAACTCTGCAGCGAACGAGGCCGAACCAACGGCAGCTGAATTGCAGGAGTTCCAGTCTCTCATCGAGAGCCACGGAATCGATTTGCTCGTCAATAATCCACAGGAAAGTTCTGATGCCACAAATATCCTTACGGGTACAGCAGGCAAGAGCAACGTTCCAGTTGTAGACGTCACGGAGCAGCTTCCTTCGGAATACAAGACTTTGGCAGAATGGATTACTGCTTTGGTAGGCAATACAAACAAGAGCTTGTCGGATTCAGCACAGTAATCAGTCGGTAATCATTCGGTAATCAGCACAGTAGAGGAACATGTGGGTCTGTTTTGATTCTGTATTGAACAGGTAACTCGATGTGATCACATCTACCCACCTGTACGGTGTGTGCTATTCCTGCAAAATATGATAATCATGAGGTGTTGGGCGTAGAGTCCAGCACCTCATGTGTAGAAAGAACTTGAGCAATTATTATGGCTTCTCCTCATTCGAGCATATCAGGGGTATCGTCCCCTGAGCAGAACTCTGGTGCTGATTCTGCGCGTACCGGTACCGCGGACAACTGGGCTGTCGAATTTATCAACGCAGAGGTTAAGCGCGGAAATACGACGATTTGGTCGCATGGCAATTTTTCTATTCCGCGCGGAACTGTAACGGCAATTGTCGGAACGAACGGTACCGGAAAAACAACCATGCTTTCTGCCGAACTTGGACTTTTGCCTCTCGCATCCGGAGAATTGCGCATTTTGGGCGTTCCAGCAGGCAAGGCGAATGCACGAATTGGGTATGTTCCGCAAAATTATACGGAAATTAGCGAAAGCAATATTACCGTTTTTGACTTTGTACTTTTGGGCATAACTGGCTCTCGTTGGGGATTTGTGCCATCCTCGCGCGCAGATCACCAGGCTGTCAATGATATTCTTGATTTTGTCAATTTAACCGCTCAATCGCACAAACGTATCCGTGAACTGTCTGGCGGTCAACGTCAGCGCGCGGCAATTGCACAGGCGCTCGTCAACAAACCCGAGCTCCTCATTCTCGATGAACCGCTGGCAAACCTTGATATCGCAAGCCAAAATTCAATCGTCGAGCTTTTGTCTCAGCTCAATCAGTGCATGGGAATGACCATCCAAGTCGTCGCTCATGACCTCAACATTTTGCTGCCAATTCTTACGGGAGCCGTGTATCTTCTGGACGGACATCCGCACTATTCATCCATGAACAACATGCTTGATTCCAACTTGCTGACGCATTTGTACGGAACCAAGGTGGAAATTATTACGACGCCGCAGGGAGACATGTTCGTAACTCATAATTCTGCGATGGAGCCACCAAGTCGAACCGTTCATGATGAGCATTTGACTAAGGATGCCGCGCAATGGCATTCTCCGGAGCAGATCCGCAAATCGCAGTTGGCAGATAGCGCGGGTGCTGATGATGCTGATGTCTTTGATGTCTTTGATGGCTCTGATGGCGATACTGCCGATGATGCTTCGGGCACGCGTAACACCGCAGCTTCACAGGATGTGCTATCGCAGAACGCACTTTCCCAAAGCGCACTTTCCCAGAGCGAGCAGGAGAACTAATCATGACATATAACCCACAATGGATGACAGTCCTCCAAGCGGATTTCGTACAGCGCGCTTTTATTGCCGGAATTCTTATCTCCATCGCCGCAGCAGTCGTCGGATATTTCGTCATTACCCGAAAATCAACGTTCGCAGCGCATGCGTTGGCACATATCGGCATGCCTGGCGCTACAGGTGCGGTGCTTCTGGGCATTCCAGTCCTCTGGGGAATGGGAATTTTTGCAATTGGGGGCGCTCTCGTCATCGGCGCTTTAGGAAAACGAGCATCTGACCGAGAAGTAGCTACAGGATCTGTACTGGCATTTGCTACTGCCATTGGTCTATATTTTGCAAATCTCTCCTCAGGCGCGTCACGCCAAATGCAATCGATTTTATTTGGATCTGTGCTGACGATTACCGCTGATCAATTAGTCACTTTCGCAATATTTGATATCCTGCTCATCCTCGTTCTTCTTATCGTCTTCCGCCCGCTGCTCTTCAGTTCCTTGGACGAAAACGTAGCTCGCGCAAAAGGCATTCCTGTCACTTTGCTGGGAATCGTCTTTATGGTGATGATGGGAAGTGTCATCACCGTAGCAGTTCCTGCTGTGGGAACGTTGCTAATTTTTGCGCTTGTCATTACTCCTGCGGACACAGCCATGATGATTACTCGGTCACCTTTGCGCGCAATTATTATGACCTTCGTGCTCTGTCTTATCTCTATGTGGGGCGGGTTGCTGCTATCCACCATTTTTGACATGCCGCCAAGCTTCGTCGTCGTGACTATCAGCGTGGCAATGTGGCTGGTTGTGAAGGCAATTGTGGCGCTGAGAAGGTGAGAATAACCGGGCACTATGCTCCTGTTATGAGAAATGGCTCTCTAGGAAACTAGGGAGCCATTTCTTGTTGGTTCGCACGTAGGTTCTCGTTTTACTCTCCTACCCTTCCAGTGGTCTTTCTCCTCTTGTGCTCGTTCTTTACTCTCTCCTCTCTTCCTATGCCGCACTAGTCATCAACGTCAATAACATCAATTGTGGGCCTTAATTATGCAAGAGAATAAAATTTTTTGCATATGAACCTATTTTGGATCCCCCATCGTGGAATATCCTGTCTGAAATGGGTTCATGTACAAAAGATATCGAGGAATCGCATCAGCCAACATTTCCGGGTTCGCCACTCCTCTCCCATCGTCCCCCCCGCATCGCATTTTTACCCACACAGCCGGTAGACCGTCACGTTGATTACGACCAATTCAATCAAACATAATCGGTGATGTGAGTGGCGTTTTCCTTTGTCGAAAACAAGTTTTTGCACATGAACCCATTTCCAGTTCCCCATCGAACGCTTCCTCTCCTCAAAATAGGTTCATATGCAAAAAAACACGTTACCCCCGCACACAACAGAGAAGCGGAACTGCCTATTCGACAATTCCGCTTCTCCAAGTGCTTCGCCAGTCGCTTCTCACTTTACGTTAAGGCTTCATGTAAAGCCCCAAAACCGCAAGTTTCAAACCCGCGCTACTTCTTCTTCGAGGCCTTCGCCTCTTCCTCCTCCACGCGCTGCAATGTAGCATCCGCTGGTTCTTCTGGAGCCATTGCATGATGCTTCTCATCGCCAGGCTGTGGCTCTTCATAGCCAAGGTTTACGTCCAGCAAACGTTGTGCCTCGTCCTCGTCAAGCTTCTCACTCAAAGCGATTTCCGAAGTCAAAATTGCACGAGCACGGGCAAGCATTCGCTTCTCCCCTGCGGACAGACCGTGGTCGTTGTCATCGCGCTGAGCGAGATCACGCACAACTTCTGCAACCTTGTTGACATCACCCGATGCAATCTTTTCCTGATTGAGCTTATAGCGACGAGACCAGTTTGTCTTTTCCTCGACAATTGGCGTTCGCAAAATTTCGAATACCTTCGCCACAGCAACGGTATCGACGATATCGCGCACACCAAGTTGTTCCACAGTATCTGCAGGAACGTTAATAATAAGACCATCAGATGAAAGAACAGAAAGCTTAAGATAGAGTTTCTTTTCTCCACGCAATTCGCGCTCGGAAATTTCCTCAATTCGCGCAGCTCCATGACGTGGATAAACTACGGTGTCTCCGACCTTATAATCCATAAAAATTAAGCCCTCCAGCAAAAAATACAATGTGTAAATTGTGCCATATGGCGCGGACACTTCATTTAGCCGCATATTGCGCTATTATAAATAGAAGTACAGCAATCTAACAAGAAAGCTTTGATATGAATACGCCTACAACGCGCCCTGTGCAACACACTATTCTCGTTGTGGAAGATGAACCGACGCTCGCTACAGCAATTGCTCAGCGTTTGGCTTCTGAGGGATGGAATGCTCGAGTCATTGGTGACGGAGCGAGTGCTGTTCAGGCTGCTCTGCAGATTAAACCTGATTTAATTATCATGGATATTATGCTTCCCGTTATGGATGGTTTGGAAGCAACTAAGCGCATTGTGTCGTCTCGACCAGTGCCAATTTTGATGTTGACCGCTCGTGATGATGAAGCTGATAAGGTTATTGGTCTTGGCGCTGGCGCTGACGACTACATGACAAAGCCATTCTCCATGCGTGAATTGATTGCTCGATGCAAGGCACTTCTGCGCCGAGTAGAACTTGCAAAGGTAATCGCAAAGAATTCTGAAGACGAAAAAGTTTTGCAATTTGGCACGCTCACTATTGACCCGGCTCAGCGTATTGTCACGGTTAATGAAGAAGTTATCCATTTGACGCCAACTGAGTTTGACTTGCTCTCGACTCTGGCACGCAAGCCTAAGAGCGTTTTGACCCGCGAAAAGTTGCTGGAAGAGGTCTGGGACTGGGTAGATGCATCCGGAACCCGTACAGTTGACTCACATGTTAAGGCTCTGCGTCATAAGCTTGGCGCCGATATGATTCGTACAGTTCATGGCGTAGGTTACGCTTTCGAGCCGCCAACTGCCGCTTAAGAGGCTGCTTAAGAGCTTCTCGCACTGTACAACGCTATAAAACGATTAAGCGCTACCCTTCTTCATTGGAAATCCAAGAATTGATGTAAGGTGTAGCGCTTTTCAACGCCTCAGCGCTCTCACATGAACGCTAGGAAACATCACAATTGACTGGAAAATTCATGGCACGTTCTACTTCTTCGACGACTTCCTCTGCACGCTCCTCACAAGCGGCATCAACAGCAACATCTTCAACAGCAGCAGCATCCTCGCGTACGACAGACCGCAAGTCACAATCTCGCGCATCTCGCTCATCCGTACATTTCAATCGTTATCGTCCATTGGGCATTATTTCGTCACTCAAAATTGAGTTAAGCGTTCTCATTGTGCTGGATACATTCCTCGCATTCGTAGCAGCATGGGGCTTGCTGAAGCTGGGATTGTCCGGATGGATTGCGCTTCCTATTACGCTCATCATCGCTTTGAGCGTTACATACTTTTTCGCTCAAGGATTGACTGCACCTCTGCGCGAAATTCGTGATGCCGCAGAAGCTCTGACTCAGGGCGATTACACGAAGCGAGTTTCTATGGCACTGGACAGCAATGATGAAGTTGGTCAATTGTCCCGCTCATTCAATGTCATGGCAGACGAACTCGCACATGCTGACCAAATGCGCCGCGATTTGATTGCGAACGTGAGCCATGAGTTACGCACTCCTGTATCTGCATTACAAGCTCTTGTCGAAAATATGGCTGATGGCGTCGTCGAACCAACACCAGCGAATCTTGAGGGAATTCTTGATCAAACACAACGTCTGGGCGATCTTATTGCTTTCCTTCTTGATTTGAGCCGCATGGAAGCAGGAGCAGCAAGCCTTGAAATTACGAAGTTCAACGTGCTGGACTTCCTTGATGACGTCGTTGCCCCTCTCGAAATTGCTGATGCAAGCCATAACCATCACATTGCTCTTCATGTCGCTCCAGAAATTTGGATGGAAGGCGACGAAGATCGTCTCCGTCAGCTCTTTACAAATATTATCGCCAATGCTTTGAAGCATTCGGCTGATAACACATCGATAGTTATCGAAGCTCGTGAAGATACTACACATGGTCTTATCGTTGCTAACGTTGTGAATTTCGGCTCTCAAATAGCTCCAGAGGACCGTTCTGATATCTTCCGCCGATATGTCAAGGGCCACCATAACCGCCCAGGAACAATGTCAGGCGGAACAGGATTAGGCCTTTCCATCGCACGCTGGGCAGCAGGATTACACGGCGGAACTGTTCAAGTGGTTGACGACACCCGTGGTGTGAACTTCGAAATTACTCTCCCAAAGTGGCATATTGAGGGATAACTGTTCGCACACTTCTGCCATGCACAGCCTCTGATGTCTTGCAATTATTCGCATGTCGTCAGAGGCTTTTTCGTCCAGAGCATCTGAAAAACTATTCGAACAAATGTTCGAAAGGGGTTGCTATGGGTGTTCCTATTGCTCTCGAATCTGTGCATGCAGGATTTCCTTCTGTGGCGCAAGATTACTTCTCTGGCGACTTTTCGTTTGACACGAATGTCATCACGCATCCTGATACCTCATTTATCGTGCGCGTATCTGGCTCTTCTATGACGAACGCAGGAATTTTCGATGGAGATCTTGCCATTGTGGACCGTTCTCTTATCCCGCAAGATGGAGATATCGTCATCGCAGCACTTGATGGCGAGCTTACTGTAAAACGTCTTCAAACGAATAGCACGGGGCAGCCCGTTCTCCATGCTGAGAACGCTAACTACCCCGATATTCAGCTGTATTTCGACGAGTCGGTGACTTTGTGGGGCGTGGTTATTGGTAATTATCATCCCCAATGCGAGCGCGCTATCATCCATACGTCTGCATAGCGCGGCTGTACTATTGCCTTCTTTTCTGCCCTAGTACCTTCTCTCCCTGTTATCCTCGCTTTCCCTGCTGTCCATTCCCTGCTGTCCATTACCTGCTGTCTGTTATCTGCTGTCTGTTATCTGCTGTCCTCGTACTGTGTTGTGCGCTATATGCTCCTACTTTGGAGGGTGATTGCTATGAATTCGTCGTACGATATCACTTCTTTCGAGCATCCTTCGAAAGATATCCATCAGCGACAATTTATCTTGGCTGATGCCGATAGTTTCTTTGCCTCGTGCGAGCGCGTCTTTAATCCGCGTTTGCACAATGTCCCAGTTATCGTCCTGTCAAATAATGACGGTTGCGTCGTTGCGCGTAGTGCGGAGGCGAAAAAGCTTGGCATCCCTGACGGAATTGCGTGGTTTAAGATTCGCGAGCAAGCAGAGCGCGATGGCGTTGTAGCATGTAGCTCAAATTATGAGCTCTACGCGAGCCTATCTGCTCGCATGATGCATATTATGGAAACTTTCTTTCCTCATCAGCATGTCTACTCCATTGATGAATGCTTCTTCGACACTACGGGAACTACTCAGGACTGCATCGATACAAGCTCTCGCATGAGAGAAGCCGTGTGGCAAGGTTTGGGATTGCCTATTTCCATCGGTATCGCTCCTACTCCTACCCTAGCCAAAGTAGTGAGCCACTGGTCTAAGCATCATTTAGGAGTGCGAGGAATTATGAGTTGGGAGGATGCTCTCGCTACTGATTCTCATTTTCTTGAGCGCATACCTGTTGGCGACATCTGGGGTGTTGGACGCCGTCTTGCTCCTAAATTAATGAGTATGAATATCCTCACTGCTGCAGATTTGCGTGACAGTGATTGCATTCTGTTGAGAAAGAAATTTGGGGTTCGCATGCAGCAGACTATTCTTGAGTTACGCGGCATACCTTGTACCACTTTTGGCGATGACGATAGCGCTCTTGATGGGAAACGCACGACACAAATCTTGTGCTCGCGCATGTTTTCTCACCCTATTCGTGATGCGGATACTTTGCATCAAGCTATTAGCGTGTATGCACAGAAAGCATTACATCGGTTAAATGCGCAGTCAAGTTTATGCTCGTCGGTTTCTGTTTTCTGCTCGACAGGGTATTACAATACGTCCGAACAGTCGTCGCGTATCCATGGAACAAAGCATTTTCCCGAACCTACAAACGATCCGCTCATTATTACGAAATACGCGTATGAAGCAGTACGTGATCAGATAATTCTTGGCGCACCCTATGCACGTGCTGGAGTTATTTTGCACGGTCTTATCGATAAGGATAGCTACTCCCCGTTAGACGTTTTTGAAGCGCATCTTGATTCGGGTGTAGCCGACGTCCTTGAGGAGGCACGACAGCGTTTTGGAAATTTTCGAGTAGGACTTGGGTTTGGTGGTATTCGCGCACAAGGTCGTTTCAGTCACGATACAGGTGCTCACTGGTCTATGAAACGAGCTCACCTCTCCCCTCGAGCTACGACAGTTTGGTCTGAAATGGTTACTGTGAAAGCGTAATGCTCATTCGCTCGGAGCCGTCTCCGATTAAGACCTGCTTATATACCCGCGGTGTATCAAAGGGGCACAGCTTCTAGAGGTGCACGATTTTCCAATGAGCGTTGCCCCTCAATAAGGCACAGTTTCTACATGAGCATCAGCAAGCGCGAACGCTCCTACTATCTCAATGCCTGCCGAGCGCAGAACTCGCACACACGATCGTAAAGTTGCGCCCGTCGTCACGATATCGTCAACCAGAATCGCTTCACGAGATATGCCACCTGCTCGACAGGATCTCAACGCAAGTCTTTTATCGAGTCGTTTTAATCGAGCTCGCCTACCTGAATCTGTAACTGCTTTATGCACACGCTTATCAATAGACAACGAGGAGCACACATGCGCATGTATATACAGCCCTTGCACATGAGCATACTGATTAATCGCACGAACGATATACGTGCACAACGGTTTCATATGTACTCGCCCGCGACGACGTAAAGATTGAGGTGATGAGGGAACTGGAATGACACACAGTTCCCTCATGCGATTCGTGTCTACTACATCCCACATGTAGTTCTTCAGTTCATTAATGCAACGACGAGCCATAACAGGACCAAACTCATCATCGAGCTCTTCGTCATTATGGTCTTTCCACGATAAAAGAGCTTCTCGTACTTCCTTGTCATAGTACGCGCAAGAGAATACCATAAACGAATGAGCAATTTCTCTCTCAATACGGCAGTCAAAAAGTTGCGAGCACTGCGCACAGAGAACCTCATCCCGCTGACCACATCCTGCACACCCGCGCGGAAAAATAATCATTATGAGTTCACGAAATAATTGACGAATATAGCGCACCATATACCCGACTATACGTCGTCATTGCCCACAGTAACGAACTCTCTGATCATTGTGAACGAATGTGGAAACACGCCACAAAACTAGCATCAGAAAAAACTCACAAATAAACAAAACCGACAGCAAAACGCACAATCCGCTCTTACTTATAAGAAAATCGGTATCCCCCACCACGAACCGTCACAATACGGCGAGGCATCTGCGGATTATCCTCAATAATGGCACGCAAACGTGCGATAGAAACACTCAGCAAACGAGTATCCTGTGTCGGAGCATATTTCCATGCATCATGAATAAGATGATCACGGCTGATGGAGTGAGCATATGCCCCAGAATTTTTCGCTTCAGAGATGGCCACAGAGTTCGAATGCATCAATGCCAGCAGAAGAGAGAATTCGGAATCAGAAATAGACACTTCATCACCATGAATCCATAACCGTCGATCTACCACGTCCACGCGCATTCCACGAGTATACGTTTCCATAAAACGGCGCATCCACCCATTAGTATCTTCTGGCCCCTGTACGCTCACTGCCTGAGCACCTGCTACTGCTACAGGGTAATCATTGCCATCTGGAGTCATTCGGTCGCCCACAAAAACAATATTCTTCACATCGATATTGTGAAGTTGTGCAAGCTGCTTGACAGCATATGCCTTATCCAAACCGCGTTGCGATATATCAATACTCGTCGTACCCGCAATACGCACATTCACATCCGGCAATTGTTCTTGAAGTCGCTCGACGAGAGGTGTGCGCTTGCTCCCATCCGGATCCCACGCTTCTTTCTCATCTGCAGCTGCATGTGCTCCCAACGCAGAAAAAGTCATCTGACTTCCACGGTCTTCGATATGTACGCCAGCCACATGGTCGTACCACAAGCCCAGTTCACGGGCATTGCGCTCGATAACGGTTCGGATTCGAGTCTTCTGCTCATCAGAGAGTTCTACCGAATACACGCGTGAGAACTTGTATCCATCCCATGCAAAATACGATGATCCTGTCGTCGGCAGCAACGACAGATTATCAAGATACGCATGCTGCGTTATCACATCCAGCACTTGAGACTCGATAAGCTCATATCGTCCACCAGTCACGATGGCCACTGGCATGATATGCGTTAAAGCGCTAAAAAGACGAGCTGTGTCATCGCTCATAGGCATCTTTGAGCGCGCCAAAGTATTGTCAAGATCGAAAGCAAGAAGCTGCGCATTGCTCGCCAGAGCATTCATGTCAACATCTGTCGACCGCGAAATCTGGACACTATCGCTCATTTTGCCTCCGTTCTTCACACCTATTGTAACAAGAATTGCTATGCTAAAGAGTATGACTAATGCACCGTGGGATAATAAACGCTACCGTGATAGGCATGGGCGCGGACTTCGTCAACCTCTTTTTGGAGCACGCCTTCCCCATTATCGAACGGCATCAGGATATTTTGACAATCAAGTCATCGCCCAAGTTAATCGCATTAAGCGGGCATGGCCTCATCTCGTCAACCGTGTCGAATTTGCCGTAGAAGATGTGCCACCATCTTCTCCTCTGGCTTGGGAAGAATACTCTGTATCTTTATCGCAAAATTTCCCTGCAAGTCATGGAATTCCTGCGCGTATCGCATTGTACCGTAAGCCTATTGAGGTTCGAGCTCATAGCCGTCTTGAATTACAGTTCATTATTCGCGATGAAATTGTTCGTCAGCTCTCTTCTCTCTACGGCATTGCACCCGATACAATTGACCCCTCGTGGGGTGGCGATTTATAAGGGATAAATCCATAACGATTATCGCCAGAACGCACGCTGACATCTCATAAGAGCCGCCCGATATATATGTCATACCGGACGGCTCTTCACGTACATTCGCGCATTCTCACATTCTCAATGCGCGTTTTGACTATTAATTCACAATAGTTCGCTCACGCGTGACATCATACTGAGTAGTTTGCAACTCCATGGAAGGAGTCGTCAGAACTGCCCTCTGCGCGACATGAGCATCATTGAGAGAATTCACGCTCAAAGACTGCCCAACCACAAACGAACCTCGTGCTTTGCTATCGCTATTCGAGATGCGAATAAGAGCAGCATTCGTGCTGATATCGCTTGCATTAACGGTATACACAGAATGAGCATTAATCGTTACTTCTCGATCGCCCGCCTGCGAACCATCCGCATTAAATGCAACGATACGAGCTTTCTGCGATGAAGACGAACTATTCGAGATATCAATTCGTGTGTTCACATTTTCTGGAACACTCACCGCATACGCTGAATGAGCTGATTGCGATACATTCATCGCAAAATCATTCTGCCCATTGCCATTGCTTGCTGTCGAATACACTGATGCCACACTTGGCGATGTCGTACTCAGCATCACCGATTGCGCTCCTTGAGGCAGATTATCAAGCGCTGTTACGCTCACTTGGTGTGCAGAATACGTAATTGTACGCGATGACAATTCGCCATTTTCACCCAAGAAAGTTACCGTCGCTGTTCCATCCTGCTCAGAGTACAGCGAAAGCTGAGCCGAGGCAGCACCCGAAAGACCTGGAATAATCTGCGATACAGCAGCTGCGTTAACAGGAACGATATATTCCGAACCTTGCGGAGTCAAACCGTTCATATGCGTTGCGCGAATAACTGCAGCAATTGGCGCTGAATCGCTCTCCACCGTCACATAGCTTGGATTATCCGAGGTAAACGCTGCTGATAAATCGATAACCGATTCAGAATGTGCTTCCACAGTTGCCGTAGCATGCGTTTCGAAAGTAACTTCCTGAGACGACTGAGAATTATGCGCGGTTAACGTCACAGAAGCAGCTTTATCAGACGAATTTGCGATAACTAATTGCTGAGACCATCCTGTATTTGTAGGAGGAATTAAGAACGAATGAGACGTAGCAAAAGAAACGCATGAGGATGCGGAAATTCCTCGCAAGTCAGCTTCCGACGCCCACGATGCGACAGTTCCCGTCGCTCCGGTAAATTCTTTCGCTGCAAGAGTGCGCGTCTGGATAACTGTCGAAGCGCCATCATCACCAGAGACAATATGTACACTATCATCAGTCATCGCAGAATCTCCCACCAGCGACGAAGAATTCTCACGATTAATATTTTCTACCGTAGCCTGATAGAGCGAACCCATAACTGCCATACGAGCAGTACTCGTCAAATTTCCTTCACTTGCTTGGAAATCCGAATCACCGTAACTTCCCGCATCGGCAAGAACCATGCGTGATGGGCAGTAGAATGACGAACTCAATTGAGCAACCTCTTGAGAGGAAGTAGCCGAGCGCGCATTATCAGTGTCTTGAGTAGAAGTTCGAGGGAATGCATATCCCGAACCGAGATAGAATGCACCACCAACAAGAGCCACAGCACTCACCGTCGCACCAATGACTGTCCACACTCGTCGTGCGGTAGAAGGTGTATGAGATTCTTGGCTCATTGTTTCTCGATTCCGATTCTGATTGCGATTCTCATCCTGTGACATCATGTTGTGTGACATCGTAGCCACCTTATTCCTCTCCTCGTGCGAAGACGCGTGGAAGTCCCAAAATCACATATATGAGACCGATAATGCTCATCGCGATAACCCATACATACCGCTCGATGCTCTGCTGAGCACGGTCGAAGCCACTCATATCCACACCCTGCTCGGTTGCAGCCTTGATAGAGATACGAATATACGCACCCTGATCATTATTGACCACAGTTTCCGTGTTATTAACGGCGGAAACATTCGAAATGAACGAACTAAATTCGCTATCATTTCCCGTATATTCAGCATAAATTCCGCCAATTCCTGCATCACTTAATGCAGAAATTGCATTATCATCATTGCTTTCCGCAAGCTGTGCAAGAGCATTCGCCACTTTGCTTTCAGCTGCATCGTTCATAAGACCTGCTGCCTGCTGAGCATCTACTGCTGCAGAAGAATTGATGATATCGCCGTGAGCACTGCCCAAAATGGAGTAGCTAATCGTGTTGCCTCCATCAAAACGAACGACAACGATGCGTCGTGCTGGACTTGCTGTGACGTAATCTTGCGCGACAATTGGCAAAGTCTGGGAGCTGACACGGACCGGCGAATATGTGACGGTCGCGCTGTTCGCTGATGAGGCCGACTGTGTAGAAGCCAACGCCGACTGTGAACTATTCGCCGCAAAGTATGGCACTGTTCCAGCAGCCCATGTCACCATAAGCAATGCGCACATCACCACTGCAAATCCACGTGTGACGGCGAATGCTGTTCGCGCTGGCGAGCGTTCGAGACCGTGCAAAGCTGGGTCTTCAATTGCTTCTTCTTGAGCTGCACGCTCAATTTTATCCTGCGTCAATACTGATACAAACTGTGCTGTAGCAGGACCGGACATCATAGCGATGCATGTCAAAACGCTCATCGCAACTACTGCACTTGCTGGAATTATAGATGCGTAGACAATTCCATTGACACCCAAAGCGATAGCAATATGCGGCACTACGACCGACAATCCCAAGCCAACCACGATAACAACCCACATGCTGCGCGATGGTTTCATCAACGACGGAATAGTCAGTGAAGCAATTGCCATAAGAACGAGAATAGCAAGCACGACGACACTGACCATCATGACGAGAGTTCCTAAGAATTGCGACCCCCACAAAGGTGCTCCCGAAGGGACAAAAATGCGTGTCATACTTGTCCCCTGTACCGAATCCATCTGGCTATACGCCACATCTGCAAAAAGTTGAGCAAAAGATCGTGGCTGACGAATAACCGCGATAATTGTCGGAGCAAGAACAGCTAAAGCAGGAATACCCATCGATGCAATCATCAAGACGTGATGACGGTACAAAATTGTGAGCACAATTCCCACGATCAGCATGACTAAGAAGAGCTGAGGCTCGCATGCCGCAACCACCGCGAAGCACAATCCAGCCCATGCGCTTGCCTGAATGGAAGGCCCAGACTCAATTGGTTCTTCAGCCTGATATACACCCACTGCCTTTGCCGCAAATGCAGCACCTGCAGGCAAGAATACATACGTCAGCATCATAGGAAGATTACCCGTAACGAACACTCCTAAGAAGAATCCCGAAGCGAGCCATGTCAGCGCCACAGTAATACGAGCGACATTAGAACGAGTGAAGATACCCGCCAACGCCCACATACTCATGACAGCCGCAGGAGCCGCGATAAGAATAATAACTGCGCTCGTTGCATACGCATGTCCGAACGTCAGCAAAGACAGCAGCGCATACACAAGTAAGAATGGCGATGCAGGGACAGCCTGCCCCGTAAGAGATGCAAAACTATATGGAGTCGTTGCTGCAGTGAAAAGATTCGATGTGGATGATGCAGTCGAAATGAGCGTATCGGATGCCAAATGCTGACCTGTGAACAGACTGCGCAAAGCTGCAAAATTCACAGCGCTATTGATGACAAAAGCGAGAACGGCAGCTACAGCCAGCCATGTATAACGCTTGCGCGCCAGTTCACGCAAATGTTTACGCACCATTGGGCTGATAACTTTATTGTTATATTGCGCAAATAAATCACTGATGTGATCACGATACACGCGCACTTGCTCAGAACTAGCAGTCAGTGATCCTAGCTTTGACAAAGACAATTTTTGCACACTACTCAACGTTCTTCGCGCAGAAGCGATAGATCCGAAATGAACGAGATTTCGCCACGGCATGAGGAATTCGCATAAAGCGTCATACGGCTGCTTGTGCACAAAGCCAGCAATTGTACGACCGAATGCTACAAGAATGCTTAATGGCCACAAATAAATCCAACGAAGAATGCTTACATCGGAATAGAAATATGCATCACGAGACGACAGCACACCCAACGCACTGTTGCGATATGTACGCAGATCATCCGCAATTGTCTCATGCACTGCACCACGTGGTGTACGCACACCTTCAAAACGCGCACGACGATGACCTATACGCGCACGTGGTTCCACGATGACGCGTCCTCCTGAACGAGAAACGCGTCGTCCAAAATCGCGAGATTGTCCAAAAGTTCCCAAGGCAGCAGCAAAGCCACCCAAACGCATCCAATCAGAAATGCGCACAAATGCACCTGTCAGAGAAACTGCATACACATCTTGACGAGAATCATACTGATCTTGGTCAGTTTCACCGTCCACGACAAGCGATGTAATACGATGACGCGATTGCGCATAGTAGCCGACATTAGCGAGGACTTCCCCGTCCCAGCTCAGCTGCTTAGCACCAATTAAACTTGCGGAAGCGTTATTATGACGTACTTCGTTCATCGTATCGACATATGAGTCATCAAACGGACGAGAATCGTCATGCAAAAGCCATAAGTATTCTACAGAGTTCGCAATCAAGCCCGAATCCAGCGCATGGTTAATCGCATGAGTGACAGCTTCACCATATGAACGACCATGCGATGCAACAACCTCAGCATGCGTTGGGAATACGTCAAGTGCTGTTTGCTGCAATCTTTCATCCGTGCCTTGTGTCTTTTCTGCATCATCGGCACAATTGACGACCAGCACGCATCCAGGAAGAACCGTCTGATTCATCACTGCTGCAAATGTATCAGCAAGATAACGAGTGTCCTCTTCAACGGTAATAACCGCTGCGATGCTTGAATCAATACGCTGATCAATGCGTGGCTCGAGCTGTCGAGCTGCTTGAACGAAAATTTGCGGAAGGCCATTGACCTTGCGCATATCTGCTTCACGCGTCATTTCGGTACTATGATGCAATCTATTCACATGTCCTACCTTAGTTTATCGGGCGGAATATCAGGAAAAACTTCAGTTTTACGAACACGGTCTTTACACTCTTTATATTCTTTCTCATATTCTTTTTAGATTCCTTCTCGTTTCCCGAACAGGTATCCTTACAGATTTGTCAGATATGTCAGCCGAGACGTCGTGCCAGTACGTCGTGTCAGTACATCTCGTGGCGAACGTCATACGTATGATGCATTTTCATCGCTGACTTGAGATTTCTGAGGACTTCCCCGTAATCTCGCGGGCAAACGGCACGCATATAACCGCATATGACCGTTTATATCCGTTTACGCATCATTCGGGCAATCGTGCAAAATAATTGATGTACCGCTGAATCCAACGAGATTTCTCACTATTTCTCAAGAAAAGTGTGTAAATATAGCGCGCACTACCCACTTTTTTCACGATGCTTCTGTAAAATAGGTGAGATACACAGAGGAAAGGTATGAGAGTGACTCAACGTAAATCGAAGCATTCTGGTTCAAGTATGCAACGCGCTAAGCTGTCTTCCGCACCAGCACACGCTTTTGGATACCGTGCACCATTCTCATGGTTACGCGCAATTTCTATCGTTCTGGTTGCTGTAATTGTCTTCATCGGAAGCGTTTTCGCAAGTGTCTACGCTCAGTTTGCTCAAACTGTCAGCAATGCTCGCGTTCAAGTTATTTCTCAGAAAAATATCAAGCAAGAAATCGTCGATCCGAATGCTGGAAAAGCTCTCAATATCGCTGTCTTCGGTACCGATAGCCGCGATGGCGCTAATGCAGCAATTAGTGGTGACGGTGCTGATAATACCGGCAATCACCAAGCGGATACCACGATGGTTGTGCACATCTCTGCAGACCGTAAGTTTATCGATATAGTCTCTATTCCTCGTGATTCTATCGTGTCCGTTCCAAGCTGTGCGACAAGTAATGGAACTATTCCAGCACAGACGAACGTTATGTTCAACTCAATTTTTGCCAACGCATACAATCAGGGTGGCGACCTTGCTTCTGCTGCAAGTTGCTCGCTGAGCGCTATCAACGCTCTGACTGGTTTGAGCATTTCCCAGTTCATCACTGTGGACTTTAGCGGATTGAAGAATATGATTGACGCTTTGGGCGGCGTTGACGTATGCATTAGCCAAGATTTTAGCGACGCAAATACAAACTTGGCTCTTCAGCATGGTCTCAACCATTTGGACGGTCAGAATGCAACTCAGTACGCTCGCATTCGTCACGGACTTGGCGATGGCTCGGACGTTATGCGTACAGTACGTCAGCAATATCTCATTAAGATGCTTATCCGCGAGGCTTTGAAGCAGAATTTCTTGACTAACTTTGATAAGTTGTATCAGCTCGCAAATACAGCACTCCAGTCTTTGAATATTTCAGAAGGTCTTGCTGACTCCAGCACTCTTATCGGCTTAGCATCGAGTCTGCGCAATTTTAAGACATCTGGAATTTACGCACAAACAGTCCCTGTCGCAAACTGGCCTCAAGATCCAAACCGCGTGGTGTGGACTTCTGAAGCTGAGGATTTGTGGACTCGTATCCGCGAGGATAAGCCATTGACAGATACTTCTACTGATACATCAAGCTCTTCTTCGAGCTCGAATTCGAAGTCTGATTCGAAGTCCGATTCACAGTCTTCTAACTCACAGTCTTCAGATTCACAGTCGAACTCTACAAATACTCAGTCTGACAGTTCGTCCTCAACTTCTCAGGATAATTCGTCGCAAAGCAATTCGTCGTCTAATACTCCTGATCCAAATACGGGCTTAATTACTCAGGCAGACGGTACGCTCATCGATCCAGCAAGCGGCGGTCGAGTAGATCCTGAAACGGGTGTTATCTACTCCCCAACCAGCGGATGGTCTATCGGACTTGCTGATGAGTATTTGAATTACACATTCTGCGGTATCCGTAACTAGTACCTGTACAACGTATAAATGAAAAGTGTCGTGTGGACTATGGCGCAAATCTCGTACCTTTTCCTCTTTCATGCGGGTATCCGCTATAACTCACACGGCACGCCTCATGTCAGCGTTATCGTTTACCGGCAATGGTCCGGTAATGGTATAGACATGATGTAAGAGTCATTCCTTGAGTGAATTTAATATAGCACATTTAATGAAGAAGTAGACATGGCGAGAATTCCTAACAACAGCAACGAGAACAACTCCTCCTCTGAGCAAGTACCACCACCAAGTTTTGCTCCGAATCGTTCTCGCTCGGACGGTTCACACTCATCGGGATCTTCTCGTAGCTCTGCAGCGCGCACATTGTCAGCGCGTACAACGGGTGCTCGCTCATCACAACAGCAGCATGACCGCCACGAGAATGCTTCTCAGTCCGTTCCTCCAAGTTTCTCTCCTCGTGAATCGTCATCCCGCGGTGCTGGACACAATTCTTCTCGCACCTCCTCTTCTTCACGAGGAACATCGCAGAATCCATCTCGTCGCACCTCTCAAGGATCTACTCGAGCAATTAACCCACACACAGCATCAGGGACGGCTGCTTCTTCTGCTGCCCCATCGTATGCTCCTCGATCCAGCCGTATGAACCAGTCAGCTTCAGGCAATCCACGCTCATACGCTGCTTCGACTTCTGCCTCCTCTGCTGCTCAAGCTTCGCGAATTTCAGGAGTCGCTGGTGGCGGTCGTGGTGGAGATGGTCGTGGTGGAGATGGTCACGCATTCGCATCTCAGCCTCGTCGCCGTGGACGTTTCGGTCATTATCTTGCAGTAACTCTCATTTCTCTCTTAGTCATCGCTCTTGGCTTGGGAACATGGGGATGGTTCTGGGTCGATGGTCAGCTCAATCGTACTATCGATTTGACGAGTGCTGCCGATAATTCGTCTGCGAATACGTGGCTCATTCTTGGTTCAGATGCTCGCGATGGCCAAACTGTTGCCAATGGTGATGCTGCAGAGGTTACCGGTTTTAGAACGGATACTATTCTCGTTCTTACTAAGCCTCGTAGCGGTCCTTCATCGCTCATTTCCATTCCTCGTGATTCTTATGTCGAGGTCAACGGTCAGGGAATGAAGATTAACGCTGTAGCTCAGTACGCAGGCTATGATGCTTTGATTTCTTCCGTTGAAGGCATTACAGGAACGAAAATTGACCACATTGCTCAAATTGGTTTTGATGGTGTCGCAAACATCGTAGATGCACTCGGCGGAGTGGAATTATGCTATGACAACGATGTTAACGATCCGTATTCATCCTTGAATTGGACCGCTGGTTGCCATACTGCAGACGGTACAACTGCTCTCGCCTTCGCGCGAATGCGTTATGCCGACCCTGAAGGCGATATCGGTCGTGCAAAGCGTCAACGCCAAGTTATTAGCGCAATTATGCATAAAGCTGCTAGTGCAAGTACATTGTCGAATCCTGCAAAGGCTCTGCGCGTAGCATCGGCTACTTTTAAGGCATTGTCCGTAGATAAGAATGCGTCCACAGGAACTATGATTTCTATGGCTCTTGCTTTCCGTGACGCATCGGGTTCAAATGGAATTTCCGGCAGCGTGTATTACGACAATTTGGACTATGAACCAGGTGGCATTGGTTCTGCTGTTCATTTGGATGCTGAGAAGAATACTCAATTGTTTGCTCAGCTCAATGAAGGCTCGATTGCTGCTGGCACAGCCGTGGGCGGATATACCGGTCAATAATGTGTCCTCATAACACCTCATGTGGTTGCTAGAGATGGAGATTTCACACCCGAGTTATCCACATCGGTTCACATTGTTCTGAGAATTAGGATGTCATACGTGTTACTTCTATAGTGGCGGTATGGCATCCTTTTTTACTCGTATTTTTCAGCGTACGAAAACCCACATGCAGGCACATTCGCAGGCACCATCCCAGGAACAGGCGCGGGCACGGTATCAGAGTCGGTCGCTCTCGTCACACCGTACCTCGTTCTCGCGTCGTCACGATGAGAGCTCGCCTCCATCTCGCAAGAATGTGTGGGAGCGCTCGTGGGTTCGTTATTGCCTTGCCGCTTCACCGATAGCTGGGTATATCGTCATGCTCATTTGGATGATCATCCATAAACAATGGATGTATCTCGTCATTCTTCTTCCCACTGCGATCATCTCATGCGTCACAGCTCTCTCATCGCTGAGCAGAGCGCACACTTCAGGCTCGCATAATGCCCATGATGCGCTGCCCGCACAATCTCACTCGTCACCCATGCCACTGTCACGAAACGACCTAGATGACATTCTTCTCCATGACCTTGTCGAAATTTCCCACCATAGTCTTCCGCTCAGAGCTGTTCCCTCATGGAAAGATATCGTCCATTCCTGGCTGGAACCTCAGCAATCTGTGACGTTAGGATCAGGGCCAGATTACCGACCAGTCATGGTGAATTTATCAGAGCACAGTCCCCACGCTCTCATCGCTGGTACAACTGGTTCAGGAAAGTCTGTGCTACTTCAGCAGTGGGTGTATGAATTGGCGTGCCATAATAGTCCCCAGGAGGTTAATTTTATCTTCCTTGATTTTAAAGGTGGAGCGACTTTTCTCGCAGCTCGTCATCTTCCCCATTGCGTGGGTTCTGTATCCAATCTTGATCTCGCTCATGCTGCCCGAGCTGTACGCGCTGTTCATGACGAAATGATTCGCCGTGAACAACTTCTTGCCCGCCATGGCGTATCGACGATAGACGATTTGACCGTTCCTCTCCCTCATATTTATGTCATCGCTGACGAATTTTTTGCTCTTACATCTGCACGCCCAGAGTACGCGCAGGAATTTTCTACGCTCATATCCTTAGGACGATCATTAGGAATTCACTGCATTATCTGCACGCAAAATCCTCTTACCCAAGTCAATACTCATATCAAAGCAAATATGCCGATTCACGTCTGCTTACGTGTCGTAGAGCCTCTCCAGTCTCTCGATTTACTAGGAACAACTGCCGCTGCGAAAATTCCGCGTTCCCTTCTGGGAGGAGCATTCATCAACGATGGGAATGCGACCACGGCATGTATCATTTCTCAACCACCACTATCTGCACCAGTATCTTCAACTCTTCCTCTTCTGGCCCAGGAACAGACACAGGCAAAGAATCCAACCGCACATACTTTCTCGCTTTCCGACTGTTTTATTCACGCGTGCTCGTGGGCTTGTCGCTTCATGCACATAGATGCTCCATCACGACTGTTCGACGAGCCGCTGCCTCATGACTTATCCCCTTCTTCTCCCACTACATCGTCTTCACATGAGATTCCCATCGGGGAAAGTGATACTGGCATCTGCCGCTCATCATATGACCTGCAGATACTTTTCCCGCAAAAGGCACCTGTCCTTCTAACAGACATGAGTACCTCCTCCATGCATGCCAACATGTCCAGTATTCTTTCGTCTATCCTGAGAAGCGGATGGAGCCGAGAGCGCTCGCATGACTATCCATGCACTTCCTCAAATGCAGAAGAGAACGATCATGGTTATTCCTGCATAATTCTTGAACCTCCATCATCATGTCAGGAATCATCCACATGCCGTATAGCACTCGTCGAGCTCACATCCACATCCTCTCAAAGCGCTCAAGATGCGATACATAACTTCCTCCATGATCCTCATATTTTCCTTATCCTTGCTACCTCGTCATGGTCGCGATTTATCACGTCAGTTCCCGAGCGTGATAAACCTGTGTGGGAAGAATCTTTACTCATCAGCGGCGTACACTCTTCAGCGTTAAATCCTCGCACTCACGAAGCTCCTCCCCGCAATATTCACGCGCTTATCCGCGAATATTCCTCCTCTCATCCACACCGAGCGATCGTTTATAGCGAAAAACCTCAATTTATCCAATTTTTCTCTACAAATTCGCGCGAAACTCTTGAAAATTTCGACGGTGTGTGGTTTCCTATTGTGAAGGAAGACTAGAGGAGGACACATGAGCAGTTCCTACGATTGGCGTGCTAAAGCAGCGTGCCGTGATAAGGATCCAGAGCTTTTCTTCCCTGTAGGAAATACAGGTGCAGCATATCAGCAGGTCGAAGAAGCTAAGACCGTCTGCCGCTCTTGCGAAGTAATTGATTCATGTTTGCGCACAGCGCTTGATACGAACCAAGATTACGGAGTCTGGGGCGGAATGAGCGAAGATGAACGACGTGCGTTGAAGCGTCGTGCTATGCGCGCTCGCCGCACAGCATCATTAGGACTTCATCACTAAATCTACGTGCTTATACACTTATGGGGATAATTCACAAACGAATTATCCCCATTACTTTTGCCATTACTTTTGCTCGAGCAAATAAAAATACGTGGGGTTCAGTACAGTAACCCCACGTATCCGACTATCGCTACCCTATTCCGCAGCTCGCAGGCTCATGCGCATTTCGATACGCGTTCCCCCTTCAGGACGAGGCGACCAATGAATCATTCCATTAAAGTCATTTTTCACAAAGGTGTTCACGATTTGCGTGCCCAATCCTGATCCTGATGACTTTGCCGACATCGTATCAGCATCTGCTTCAGCGTCAATTCCCTGACCATTATCCTCAATCACAATAGTCAAATCATTGCTCTGCCTATGCACAGTAATCTGAATAGTGCCCGTAGGACGGTCTTCAAAACCATGCTCAACGCAGTTCGTCACAAGCTCTGTCAAAATCAATGACAATGGCGTAGCATCCTGCGCAGGCATCATTCCAAATGTACCGACATACGAAATTTCAATTTCCTGATTCTTTGCCGACGCAAGATCGACGCTCATGCGCAGCAAGCTCGAAATAACAGCATCGAAATCAACGACTTCATCCACCGTTTGGCTCAGACCTTCATGAACAATCGCCATAGTTTCGACGCGTCGCTGTGCTTCTTCCAATTCTTTGCGTACTTCATCAGATTTCGTACGACGAGCTTGCAAACGCAGCAATGATGACACAGCCTGCAAATTATTCTTCACACGATGATGAATCTCGGAAATCGTCGCATCCTTCGTCTCCAACTGACGTTCACGCCATCGAAGCTCGGTAATATCACGGCACAGAATTAACGAGCCTGTGCGTTTTCCTTCTGTCTCTAGAGGTAAGGAACGCATTGAAATAACCGCGCCAGAAGTTTCCAGTACAACCGCTGCAGCCGCCTTTCCTGAAAGAACAATAGGCAATGCTTCGGTAAGCTTCGTCTTGTCGTCGATATATTCGGTCACGATTTCACTAAAGAATTTGCCGACCATATCACCAGCGACTCCGATACGACGGAAACTACTAATCGCATTTGGCGCGGCATACATGACTTTTCCATCACTATCAAGGACGACAAAACCATCCACAACGCGCGGATCATGACGACGATATTTTCCACGTGCCAAGGAAATGCGTTCTTCATAAGGGAAATCGCCATGCGTAATCATATAGAACAATTGCTTACCGACACCGATGCTACTCATTTCGTAGCGACCATTGTCCCCCCGCGTATCCATATTGCTTTCGCGGACAACCATCGCAATAACACGTCCATCACACAATACAGGAGTTGCCACATCACAGACGGACACACCATCTACGACCCGATAGTGATCCATGCGAGACAGGATATTTGAATGCCACGTATTTTCCAAAAGTGGGATTAAGTCTGGTTCAGGATTCTTCCCTACCTGATCTTCTGACAAACGCGAAATTACTGTAGAAGGACGGCACTGTGCCGCAATGACGAAACGGGAAATATCATCGCAATCATCCATGCTTGGTGGAATGACTAATAATAAATCCGAAAAAGTCAGATCTGCAATGATCTGCCAATCAGCAATTAACGAATGCAGACGATTAACGTCTTCTTCCGTATATCCTGGGGTTTGAGAAATCAGCGTATTGAAATCAGTCATGACCTCAAGTGTAGTTCAGGACTCACGCCACGTCTAATGCATGCGCTTGTGTCCCGCTCACAGCACAATACACGGCACGATGCCCGTACTGGTGAGCACACGCGCAAACCGACATCTTCCGAGCATCACACCCTCGGCACGTCTCTTATACCAAAACCGCCGCTGTGATAACAGCGACGGTCTTGTAATTCTCCTCTGTACGAGCCTGAAAAATCAGGTCTTACATTGGCTTTGCAGAAAGAATTTCTACCTTGAGCATACGACCATTTGGAGCTGCATACTCGACAGTATCTCCTTCGTGGTGTCCGAAAATTGCTGCGCCAATTGGCGACTCTGGGCTGATAACATCGTAGTCGGATGCGACAGCAATTTCGCGAGAACCGACAAGATATGTCATTTCATTGCCTGCGAGAGAAATGGTCACAACTGTACCGTTGCCAATCTCACCCTCTGCTACTGGCTCAATGATGTGAGCGTTGCGAAGCTTGACGATGAGCTCGTTAATACGACCTTCATTCTTGCCCTGAGCCTCACGTGCCGCCTGATAGCCACCGTTTTCACTCAAATCGCCTTCTGCACGTGCAGCAGCAATCTTTTCGGTAATATCCTGGCGAAGCTCACCTTCACGCCACTCAAGCTCTTGCTTCAGCTTGTCGTATGCTTCTTGAGTAAGCTCAATTACCTTTTCTTCTTGGTCAGCCATAATCCCCTCCTTATATCACATGACGTTATGCGTGACAGTACTCAGCAGTACGTTATGCGCGATTAACGGCCTGAAGTTGTAGAAATAATATCAATAACGAATACCAAAGTATCGGTTCCGCCGATTCCCGCCTGTGGTACACCATAGGAACCGTAACCGTACTGTGGTGGGATAGATACAACCAAGCGAGATCCCACGTTGTGACCTGGAACTGTGTTGTCCCATCCCTTAATAACCTGACCTACGCCGATACCAAAATCGATTGGCTGGTGACGGTCAAAGCAGGAATCAAATGGCTTATCCTTGCCCCAGATGACACCGTGATAATTAACGGTTACGATATCACCCTTGCGGACCATAGGACCATCGCCTTCAACGATTTCCTCGCAGTACAAACCTGCTGGAGCTTCTGGCATTGGGAAAGAAATCTGAGGGTATGCACCAAACTCAGCATTTACTTCTGGCATTGCGGAATCACTCATGAAAACTCCTTAGTGAACTGCGTAAAACATGAGTACCTCGGACGGGACTCGAACCCGTAAGCCTTTGACAGGCGGCGGATTTTAAGTCCGCTGCGGCTACCAATTTCGCCACCGAGGCATACAAACAAGATATGATTATGCCACAAGTTCTGACAAAACGCTAATTCTCCGAAATTTTCTGAGGAGTTTCTTACACGTTTTCAGATAATTATTCGAGACGTGTATGCATTTATTCGTCAGCGTATATTCGCGTGGCAAGATCTGCGACAATTCCGTCTAACAGACCGTGCTCACTCGCGATATAGCTCGTTATCTGAGCGCCCTCTGCCGCAGCCGAACGACGAACAGCATCCAATACTCGCGACCATACGAGAGCACCTGCTCCGATGACGTCTCTACGCCCAGGATGAACAACTGTCAGACTATCGCGATCAAGTCGAGACATACGCACGACCTTCTGATTCACAGCATCGACATCATTAATGTTTAATTCCGCACCATCAATGGATGCCTGATGATATTCCGTCTGCCCCAATGCAAGAGCGGACATCGTCGTCACAGTTCCTGATACGCCGATAATTGTGCGCACTTTCGAAAGGTCAACGCTTTCTTGAGCTTGTTGGATATGCGTGTCAATATCGTCGCTTGCTTCGCGAATGAGCTCTTCCGAAGGAGCATCCTCCAGATGATGTCTTTCGCTCATACGCACAGACCCGACATTCATCGAGTATGCAGAATCAATTGTCAACGGATTATCTTCGCGAGAGTTTCCTAAGACAAGCTCTGTGGAGCCTCCTCCTAAATCAACAACGAGGAATGGCGCTTCTTTATCTGTCGTATCAATTGCGCTCGTCGCTCCAAGGAAACTTAAACGAGCTTCTTCATCGCCAGAAATAACGTCTGGCTTGACTCCGAGCTTATGCTCGATATAGGATTCAAAATCGGCACGATTACGCGCATCTCGTGTCGCGCTGGTAGCCACAAAACGAATAGCATCGACATGATGCTGAGCAATAATATCGGCGAACTCATCAATTGCCGCATACACGCGCTGTAATGCTTCAGCGCTAAAAGCATGATGAACATCCACACCCTCACCCAAACGCACTACTCGCATAATTCGTGGAACGATGATGTGGAGTCCTTGCTCATCCATACTCGCAATCATTAAACGAATCGAGTTTGTTCCGCAATCAATTCCGGCAACTGTAACCATCACGTCTTCCCCGTTATCTTCAACTATCGTTTTCGTTCCCATATGCTCTGAATCATTCCGTTATCGCTCTTCGCGGTCATACTGTACTGTCTGTACTGTCTGTACTGTCATGCTTCACGGTCATACCCGCTGTTGTCATGCTGCATTAAGCGCCACAACGGCATACGTTAGGATCAAATTCCTCACAAATTTCCGCCATAATCATGTCGCCTACAGGATTTACTCCAGGCCCCATAGCTAAAGTCTGGGCAAGAATTGCATGCAGACATTTGACACGCTCTGGCATGCCTCCCGCGGTAATTCCTTCGATATGTTCTTCACTGTCCCCCAACCGCTGAGCAAGTTCATGGCGAACAGCCAAATATGCTTCATGAGCGCGCGTATATCCCGCAGCTAATTCTTCATCAGTGCCAAGCTGCTCAGTAAGCTCAGTCAATCGTCCAGCAGCTTCAGCATGGGAAATAGCCTTCGTAGCTCCCGGATGTGTCAAATAAAAAGTCGTAGGGAATGGAATCTTGCCATCGACAAGAGGACGTGTCACTGTAGTCAAAGGTCGACCGCAGACACAACGAGCTCCCACTGCAACCATTCCACGAGGAAAACGTCCCAATTGCTGTTCGACCTCACGAACATCGTCGTCAGTCGCACGATGTTCTAAGAAATAATCCACCAATTCTTCTGGAGTGGTATACACATGCTGTGGCCACTGAGACATCGTCTCCCCTTTCTTCTCAAAACCCTTCTCAAAACTCTTCTCAAACTTCCGCAGTTTCCCTTGACCTGTTCGTCTGATGGGAGTTCTTCTACCATGCTCGTCGTATGTGTTCGTACGATTGTGAGCTATTGAAGCGATTGCGGTGAATCACTAAAGTGCTGCACTCTGCGCTGAACGATAACGTTATCCAATCTACCGTTATCACCACTATCACCACGTGCTATCGCCAGCGTTCACATGTTCTCATCACTGCGTCGAGCTTGCCGCCCCACTTGAGTTTTCTGCTTGATCCGTGTTATGAATCGCATACAGCAATTCGTTAAACCATGGAAGACGGCTCTGCGATGTATCCGTCTTACTCGTGGCATCTGACTGGGTATCCGCAGGAGCATTCTCTACTCGCACGCTTCTTTCACCAGGATAGACAAAACCTAAACGTTTACGTGCTTGAGCTGTGACATACGCATCATCTGACCAGCGCTGAATATCATTTTCCAAATCAGCTTTTTGCTGGACAAGTTCAGCTTCTTGGCTCTTTAACGCGTTCAATTGTCCCAAATTTTGCGCATAGCTTCTAAAAACCATTGCAATATTGAGCAAAGCGATAAGCACGATAATCACGCCGAGGAAGAAAAGTAATCCTCCGCGCTGGTTGTTCACGGCTGAGCGAGAACGAGACTGAGTGGAGCCGCGACCATCGCGTGTACGCTGCGAAGTATAAGAAGACGTACGCTCATTGTGCTGGCTGCGTTCATTGTGCTGAAGGCATTCGGTATCGTGTTCACGCTCTCTGTCACGAGACGACGATGTCCGATTCGACTTCTGCTGATTTCTGCGGTTCGAGTCACCCGAGAGGAATGACCAGCGTGATGAGCGTTTCTGCGTATCACGAGTTTGTCGTGTTTGCCGACCACGAGTAATATCTCGCAATTCATCACGGACAATGCGTTCGCCTGAAGCACGTGATGAGCAAGAAGATGAGGATTGTCGATTACGGTCAGCCATACTTAAAAAATACCCACTGTACTCGACTGCCATAGTGGCAAATCGTCGTACAGTGGGTAATCTCACGCATTTATGCGTGTCTTACGCGCATAATGTCAGATAAGACTTACTTAGCGATGTACTTCTTGCAAGCCTTGAATGCGTTGTAACCTGCATACTGTGCAGTTGAACCAAGCTCTTCTTCGATCTCGATGAGGCGGTTGTACTTTGCGATACGCTCGCCACGAGCTGGTGCACCAGTCTTGATCTGGCCGGTGTTCTTAGCAACAGCGAGATCAGAAATGGTGGTGTCAGAAGTTTCACCGGAACGGTGGGAAACCATAGAGGTGAAGCCGTTCTTGGTTGCGAGCTCGATAGCATCGAGAGTCTCGGTTACGGTACCAATCTGGTTGAGCTTTACGAGCAAGGAGTTTGCTGCGCCGAGCTCGATGCCCTTAGCAAGGCGTGCTGGGTTGGTTACGAGCAAATCATCACCAACGAACTGGAGGCGATCGCCGAGACGTGCGGTGATTGCTGCCCAGTCTTCCCAACCTTCTTCCTGGAATGGATCTTCGATGGAAACGATTGGGTACTCGTTAACGAGGTTCTCATAGTAATCGAGCATGTATGCTGCTTCACGCTCTTCGCCATCGAAACGATACTTGCCGGTTTTCTTGTTGTAGAACTCAGAAGAAGCTACGTCAAGGGAGATACCAATCTGCTTGCCTGGCTCATAGCCTGCAGCTTCGATTGCGCTCATGATGTACTTGAGGGAATCCTCGTTGGACTTCATCTTTGGAGCGAAGCCACCTTCGTCACCAAGACCAGTTGCGAGGCCTTCCTTCTTCAAAACGTTCTTCAAGGTGTGGTATACCTCAACACCTGCGCGAAGTGCTTCGCTGTAGGTTTCGAAACCGTAAGGGGAAATCATGTATTCCTGAATATCGGTTGCGAAGTCTGCGTGTGCACCACCATTCATGATGTTCATGTTTGGTACTGGCAAGATGTGACCGTTGGTGCCGCCCAAGTAGCGGTACAATGGCTGATCAGTTTCGTCAGCTGCTGCGTAGATAGCTGCGAGGGAAACGCCGAGAATTGCGTTTGCACCGAGCTTACCCTTGTTTGCAGTGCCGTCGAGCTCGATCATAGTTGCATCGAGGGAACGCTGATCGGTTACTTCCATGCCGATAACAGCTGGTGCGATTACCTCGTTTACTGCCTTAACAGCATCGAGAACACCCTTGCCCAAGTAAACGGACTTATCGCCATCGCGACGTTCCCATGCTTCTGCTTCACCAGTTGAAGCACCGGAAGGAACAAGACCCTTACCAATAGTGCCGAACTCAGTGGTGAGAACAACTTCTACTGTTGGGTTACCGCGGGAGTCAAGAATTTGACGTGCGTATACACTTTCAATTGCGGACACAACTACTCCTTTAACTAGGTTGTGATTTCACTCACAACAATAATAGTTTTATTGGACTAAGAACGAACTGATGGCGAACCGTGTTTCCACTCTAAATCGTCCAACAATTGGTTCGTCCATGCCAGTACATCATCTGTCGCCATAGCTGGTTGTCCCAAAAGTCCTTGGAATGGCGTTGGGATAATCAACGTATGAGTCACCGGACGATACTGAACGGTCTTGTAAATGCGCTTTAATCGCAGCATGACGGAATCTTGTGGATCAATGCCGACAATGCGAATATTCTTGCCTTGAGCAATCAAGTCCGTAATACCCATATCGCGCGCTCGCGAGCGCAATCGTGCGACATCAAACAAAGTTCCCAATTCATGTGGAAGATTTCCATAACGATCGGCGAGTTCGCTTCGAATATCCGCGAATTCTTCTTCTGTACGTGCGGCAGCAATCTTTCGATATGCTTCCAAACGCAGCTTATCCGAATCGATATAGCTTTGCGGGATAGATGCTTCGACAGGAAGATCGATGGAGACTGCAACGCTTTCCTTACGCTCTGGTTCTTTATATTCCATAACGGCTTCAGACACCATGCGTACATAAAGGTCGAATCCGACACCTTCGATATGCCCGGACTGCTCACCGCCCAGCAAATTACCTGTGCCACGTAGCTCCAAATCCTTCATCGCCACATCGTAGCCCGCACCTAACTGCGTATTTTGCGCAATAGTACTTAAGCGATCATGAGCTGTCTGAGTCATAGTCTTGGATGCATCGTACAGGAAGTATGCGTAAGCGCGTTCTCGACCGCGGCCCACACGTCCGCGCAACTGATGAAGCTGAGACAATCCGAAACGATCAGCTCGATCAACGATAAGAGTATTCGCATTGGAAATATCCAGTCCCGTTTCGACAATTGTCGTGCAGACAAGGACATCAATTTCTCGGTTCCAGAACCCTTGAATCACCAAGTCCAGCTGCTTCTCACTCATTTTTCCGTGTGCAGTTGCTACACGAGCTTCAGGAATGAGACCACGAATCTTTTGAGCCTGTTTTTCGATATCTTGTACGCGATTATGCACATAGAAGACCTGCCCTTCACGCAAAATTTCGCGACGGACAGCAGCAATGACTTGTGCATCTTCATACGCTCCGACATATGTAAGCACAGGTAAGCGGTCCTCAGGAGGCGTAGCTAATGTCGACATTTCACGAAGACCCGTGATAGACATTTCCAAAGTACGCGGAATAGGTGTCGCTGATAAGGACAGCACATCCACATTGGTACGCAAAGCCTTAAGCGTTTCTTTATGCTCGACGCCGAAACGCTGCTCCTCATCAATAATGACAAGTCCCAAGTCTTTGAATTTAATTGCCGGATTAAGCAATTTATGCGTGCCGATAACGACATCCACTGCACCGGACTCGATATCTTCAATGGTTTTCTTGAGCTCTTTTGCCGTTTGGAAACGACTCATAATAGCGACTTTGACAGGGAAACCATCGTATCGAGATGTAAAAGTCTCATAATGCTGCTGAGCCAAAAGAGTCGTCGGCACGAGAACTGCGACTTGCTTTGAATCTTGAACGGCCTTAAAGGCTGCTCGAATCGCAATTTCCGTCTTTCCGAAACCGACATCACCACAAATGAGACGATCCATAGGAATTGGCTTTTCCATATCCCTTTTAACATCGTCAATTGTCGTCAACTGATCTGGTGTCTCCTGATATGGGAACGCCTCTTCCAATTCACGCTGCCATGGGCTATCCGGACTAAACGCAAAACCTTGAGTCCGTTGACGTGCAGAATACAAGGCAACTAAGTCCTGAGCAATTTCCTTGACCTTTTTGCGTGCTTTTGCCTTTGTCGACGCCCAGTCAGATCCGCCCAATTTATTGAGTTTCGGAATTTCAGCCCCGATATATTTGCTTAACTGATCGAGCTGATCCGCAGGCACGAAAAGTTTGTCATTCGGTGCGCCTCGTTTGCTCGATGCATACTCGAGCACAACGTATTCACGCTGGCTGCGAGCATTTCCCAAGCCAACCATACGTTGTTGTAGTTCGACGAAACGTCCGATACCGTGCTGCTCGTGAACGACAAAATCTCCCGGCTTGAGCTCGACGAGGTCAATTGCCTTTTGCCGTCTCGATGGAGTACGCGTTTGCGCAGCAACTGATGACCGACCTGTAATGTCCTTCTCTGTCAAAAGAGCAAGATGCGATTTGTCATCAATAAATCCACTAGACGCATGAGAGAGCACGAAATCGATGCGAGAGGTATCCGCCTGAGTCTGACTGAGTATGCGCTGTAAACGAGCTAAAATACCCGTCGCCGCACACGTGACGATAATGCGCATGCCTTGGGACACGAGCACCTCAATCCCCTGTTGTGCCCGTTTCTCGTCACCTCGATACTCGTCTGGCTGTGTCGCTGAGAGGGAAACATTTCCCTCCACAGAGTCGTCCACGCCAAAATCAGTCACCATCCATACATGGTCACGCCGTGATTCACATGCTGCGAGAACATCATCGAAATCGATAAAGCTGGACTTATCAAAGCTAATAGGTACTTCCGAAGCACCACGCGATGCAGCTACATGCCAGCTTGCAGCAAGAAATTCTTGAGCAGTTTTATTCAGATC
Source organism: uncultured Alloscardovia sp. (assembly GCA_963543015.1). Taxonomy (GTDB): domain Bacteria; phylum Actinomycetota; class Actinomycetes; order Actinomycetales; family Bifidobacteriaceae; genus Alloscardovia. The sequence goes on along the minus strand of CAUTYZ010000002.1, from coordinate 33,748 downwards.
CTCTGCAGCTCGGCGGATGCGCTCTTCATCATGAATAAGCACAACGCTTTCTGGAGGGAATAACGAATACACCGGTACGACGTCATCGATAAGAGCTGGGATTAGCGATTCCATACCTTCGACAGGAATACCTTGAGCGATGGATTCGAGCATATCGTCTGCGTTATCAATGGAACCGATAAGCTCATGTGCTCGTGCTCGCACGTCATCTGTTAATGGAATTTCACGGCATGCTGTCGCCCACACACTGTCGAGATTATCGCCATATGTACGCTGATCCGATGCATGGAATTCATGGATTTCGTCAATCTCATCGCCAAAGAAGTCGATACGTACAGGATGAGGAGCTGTCGGAGGAAAAACATCAAGAATGCCACCGCGAACCGCAAATTCACCACGTTCCATAACGAGTTCCGAACGCGTGTATGCGTGCTCGATAAGTCGCGAAATGGCATCATCCATATTCATCATCATCGAACGCTTAAAAATAAGCGGTTCGATATCATACACTCCCGAAACAATTGGTTGAATCAGAGAGCGCACAGGCATAACGACAACTTTGAGCGGCCCAAGCTCTGGGATACTCGCATCAGGATGGACAAGCCTACAGAAAATTGCCATGCGTCGAGCCACAGTATCTGCACGTGGGCTCAAACGTTCATGCGGCAAGGTTTCCCACGCATCTAAGACACCAATATCCTGCGGATTTCCGCTATACCATGATCGGATTTCCTCAGCAGTTTGTGCTGCAAGTCGCCCTGAAGAAACAACGACAAGTAATGGTTTGTCAGTATTGTGAGCCAAATGCGCTTCTAATGCAGCGCGAATTCCCTGCACTGCACCAATACGACGAATCGTGTCATTGATATCATTCGCGCTACGGGCTATATCCTCAAAGGTTTGAGAATGTGCCAGCATGGATTCAGCATCGGTTAATGTGCCATACAAGCTGAATCTATCGGCCATTAAACTTCTCCTGCGTCTTCTGCAATCCGCTAGTCACCAGCGTTTCCACCGCATCCGCACCATCCATCAAGAACTCGTCCAGCTCCTTGCGCTGAGCCGCGTTGAATCCGCCCAGCACCCAATTCACTGTATTCTCGTGAGCATGAGCGCCTCGGGCCGCATGTCCTACCCCTAGGCGAACACGGGCATACTGAGAAGTCCCTAGGGCTCGATCGATAGACTTGATGCCATTGTGACCGCCAGCTGAACCGCCTGCCTTGATTTTCATGCGACCAAAATCGAGGTCCATATCGTCATGCATAACAATCACATGTGATGGATCAATTGAGTAATACGAGCAAATGGACGCGACCGCATTACCCGAATCATTCATGTAGGTCAAAGGCTTTGCCAAGAAAAACTTAACGGACTGACCGTTAAGATTCATCATTCCCTTACCAAGCATCGCAAGACCTTTATGGTCGCTCAGATTCACTGACCAGCGTTCAGCAAGAACGTCTGCAGCCATGAATCCCATATTGTGACGAGTGCCCTCATACTTCTTTCCAGGGTTTCCAAGCCCTACGATAAGCCAAAAATCTGAAGCCATGCTTCCGCTCCCCTCGTTATTCTTCAGCGTTTCCACTGTATCGTCTCATCAGGTCGTACATTCTCGTACAATTCACCGCGCGTTTTGCACCACGGATGCGTATCGTGCCGGTGTCGCCTTCTCAGCACTGTATTCTCAGCACTATCTTCCTCACACCATCTCTCAATACTGTCTTTTTCGCACTGTTATGTCAGCATGTCATAACAGTGCTGCCGCTTTCTCACAGTTATCTGTAAGCCTCACAGCCATCTGCACCGCTGAGCGCGTACACCCCGTCACGTAAACATCAGCGCACGCACCTTAAGGCATAACCTCGGTGCAGTGTAGCTGACCGCACGCTGGCTAAGTAACCAACTTAGTGACAGGCTGAGCGACTGTCCTAGTGACCGGGTAAGTGACCGGCTTGATGCCCCTATAGGATACCTACACGATACCTATACGATATAAGAGCTGCCCGTCGTCTGTTAACCCATACACGTTGCCGGTTAATCCATGTCCTTATACCAATACGCTACATCATAAAAGAGATTCAATTTCTCATTAAATGCGGCCTTTGGAAGCAACCCATAACGCGTATATCCAAAGGAACGCATCAATGCTGTACTTCCCTTATTATCTGCAAAAATTGTAGCAACAAGCTGTCGAAAACCTCGTTCGCGTGCAGCGGATTCCAGCCAAGTCAGCAATGCAGTTCCATAGCCACGATGCTGCCATTGCCCTGATACGTAGTAACTAATTTCCACAACTCCATCGTATCCAGCACGATTGCGGTACTGCGACAATGATGCAAAGCCCGCTATTTGAGCATCATCGCCCTCGCCCACTTCCAAAACAACTACCGGATAATTCGCGCGAGGCTCGTGAGAATTAACCCATTCTCGACGCTGCTCGACCGTTCGTGGCTCAATATCAGCAGTAGATCCACCATGCACGACTGCTTCATTATAGATACGGGTAATCGCCTCGATATCGTTATCGACAGCATCACGAATAATAAAATCGCTCATAAAATTAACCGACTCCTACCTACTGCCCTATCTGCATTCTTTCCAACTGACCGAATGCATGCACATCCACCTATGATTTTTCTCTCATAATTTCCTGCACATCAGTTATACCACGAACCTATACGCGCTCGTGCGCTAGCGATGCTTAGTCGTGTAATTTTGCGTGTGTATCCGCACAGAGAGCAAAGAAATCTTTCACGAACGTCGACAACACAATTCATCACGTATGTCATTACGTATGAGGAAAGCCCAAACGCACATCATGTGACATGACCGTTTGGGCTTTCGCATCTATGCACTGCCTGCGCTATCTTCTCAGCATCTTCTCACAGCTACCTTCTCACAGCTGTCGCAATCTTAGCTGCCGCGCTCTCAGCTGCACCTACTCCCTATGCTTTCCTGCGCTCGGAAGGCTGAGCTGCCAAATCTCTTGAGCGTATTGGCGAATGGTGTCATCGGATGTGAATTTATCCGAATTCGCGATATTCGTCATGCTCATATGCATCCAGCGAGCGCGATCATGATAGAGCTGAGCGACTTTTTGCTGGGCCTCAACGTAGGACATGAAATCTTCCAAGAGGAAGTATTCATCGTTATACGTGACGAGCGCGTCAAAGATTTCGCTTCCTTCACGTTGGCAGTTTGGAATTGTTCCGTCGATAAAGGTATTGACGACACGATGGATAATTGGGTTGCTCTCGTAAATCCCGCGGGAATAATAATCATGAGCAGCATAGTGACGATATACAGCATCTTTATCCATGCCGAAAATCACGATATTATCGTCGCCGACTTCATCCTTGATTTCGATATTTGCACCGTCAAGAGTAGCCATAGTAATAGCACCCGTCATCATGAACTTCATATTGGATGTTCCTGATGCCTCTTTGGATGCAAGAGAAATCTGTTCGGAAATATTTGCTGCTGGAATGATGAGTTCAGCCAAGCTCACTCGGTAGTTTTCGAGGAAGACGACCTTGAGCTTATCTCCGATTTCCTCATCATGGTTAATGAGGTTTGCTAATTCGTTGATAATTTTAATAATCGACTTTGCAAAATGGTATCCAGGAGCTGCTTTCGCACCAAAGATAAAGACGCGAGGAGTCCAGTCTGCCTGTGGGTTATCCTTGATATCCCAGTACAGTTTGATGATATGCATAACGTTAAGGAGCTGACGCTTGTATGCATGAAGTCGCTTGACTTGGACATCGAAGATAGCATCAGTAGATACGTGAACGCCTGTAGTTTCTTCAATGTACTGTGCCAGACGCTGCTTCGCTTCCTGCTTGACATTCCAGAAGTCTGATTGAGCTTGAGGATTATCGACGAACTCGTTCAGCTTCCTGAGCTCATGAATATCATCTCGCCAGCCTGTGCCTATCCACTTGTCGATTGTTTCCGACAAATGTGGTGCTGCAATCTGCGTCCAGCGACGTTGAACGATACCGTTGGTCTTATTGTTGAACTTTTCCGGCGACACAGTAAAGAAATCGCGCAGAGTATCTTCCTTCAAGAGCTCTGTGTGAATTTGTGCAACACCGTTGACACTATGACCACCGATAATTGCCAAATGCGCCATATGAACCTGACCATTGCGCACAATTCGAGTGTTTTCGACAGTCTCGTAGTTCACTCCTTGAGCGCCCATCTGAGCTACATATCGGTTATCAATTTCGACGATAATTTGGTACACGCGTGGAAGAACGTATGCAAAAAGTCCTGCATCCCACTTTTCCAATGCTTCCGACAAAATCGTATGATTCGTGTAGCTCATGACCTTTTGAGTTGCATTCCATGCGTCATCCCATTCCATGCCATAATCGTCAATCAGAATGCGCATAAATTCTGCTGGAGCTACAGCTGGATGCGTGTCATTAATATGAACGGATACCTTCTCGTAGATTCGCTCGAGTGGAAGACCCATCTTCAGATAATACTTAACGATCGTCTGCAAGCCTGCAGACGTCATAAAGTACTCTTGCATAAGGCGCAAGCGCTTTCCTTCTTCATTCGAATCATCTGGATACAGGACTGCTGTAATGTCTTGGACACGACGACGATCTTCAATAGTTGGATAGTTTAATTCGTATTCTTCAGGAATTTCGACATCCCACAAACGCAAATTATTGACAATTCCATTGCGGTATCCCAGCTGAGGAACATCGTATGGGACAGCATGCAAAACTTGCGCATCGTTATAAACAGGCTTGAGTTTTCCGTTGCCAGTATCGGTCATGTAGACGTTGCCATAAAAACGAACGTCTACAATATCGTGATCTTTGCGCGTTTCCCACACGTTACCGATAGAACCGAACCATGAATCTGGTAGCTCGACCTGATATCCGTTGACGATACGCTGCTTAAACAAGCCATACTTGTAGCGCAATCCGTTACCGAATCCTGCGTAGCCAGTCGTTGCCAGAGAATCCATAAATGCGGCTGCAAGACGACCCAAACCGCCATTGCCCAATGCCATATCATGTTCGGCATTCTTGACAGCATTGAAATCGAGACCCAGCTCGCGGAAACTTTTTTTAACGACATCAAGAATTCCTAGGTTCAAAAGATTAGTTTCGAGCATACGCCCTGGAAGGAATTCAATGGAAAAATAGTAGGCAATCTTTTCTTGATGTGCGCTTAAATCTTTATTACGCTCAATCCACATCGGCGTATAATACTGGCGAATCGTATGTGCTAACGCGACAAAAAGCTCTGATGGAGTTGCTGTGGACAGCACAGTTTGCTGCTGCTCGTTAAGAGTTAATTCAAAATCATGAATAAATTTTTCGGTGGTTAATTCCATCGCTTAGTTTCCTTCCCTCATACAAAAAACTCATATAAAGAAACTCGATGCTCACAAACCTCATCACTGCATACTCACGTGCTGGATGCGTGTCATATATGACATATCATTACATTCACCACGTGTGCATGTGTGAACTGTAGGTAACACAAAAAGTGTGAGTACACATTGCTCTGCATTCACACTTATACACCTGTTCTTATACAAGTTGACTATACAATTGCTCGTATTGTTCGCTCGCTTTCGTCCATGAGAAATCTACGCTCATGGCACGTGTTCGAATCTGTTCGAATTCACGTGGCTGATGTGTGAAAATATTCAGAGCGTGCAAGACAGTCTGAGTGAACCAATACCCGCTAAATTCAACGAATCCGAAGCCTGTTCCTGCATGGTACACATCGTTATATGGTTCGACAGTATCGCGTAATCCTCCCACTTCATGAACGATAGGAATACTTCCATATCGCATGGCCATCATTTGAGACAGTCCGCATGGTTCAAAGGCACTTGGCATGAGGAACATATCCGACCCCGCATAGATTTGCTGAGCCAAGTCAAGATCAAAGGTTATCTGAGCACTCACTTTATCGGGATACTCAGCTGCAAACCATGAGAATGCCTGCTCATACTCTGGGTAGCCTGTACCAAGTACGACAAGCTGGATGTCCTGCTGAATCAATGAACCAAGTTCATCGACGACAAGATTGAATCCCTTTTGATCAGTCAGGCGCGACACAATTCCTAAGACAGGGACATCCTCGCGGACAGGAAGTCCCAGTCTTTTTTGCAGAGCTTCCTTGTCGCCCTTTTTCCCTGAACGGTTATCTACGGAGAAATGGAATGGGATACGAGCATCAGTATGCGGATTAAAAAGCTCTGTATCAATTCCATTCGTTATACCCGACAGCTTACCCGCTTCCATACGCAGTATCTGATCGAGACCGCATCCGAATTCAGGGGTCATAATTTCACGAGCATAACTTGGAGACACCGTCGTGACGCGATCTGCATAGAGGATACCCGTCTTCAGCCAGTTCAAGCGACCATTCCAGCGAGCAGTTCCATCGTCGTATCGCTCTTGGCCGACTCCAAACAAGTCTCCCAGCATTCCTGCATCATACTCGCCTTGGAATTGCATATTATGGATAGTCAGCACAGTTCGGATAGGACGATACGTTTCAATCCAGTGATACTTTTCTTTCAGCAAGAAAGGAATCATCGCTGTATGGTAATCATTGACATGAAGAATATCTGGAATGAATCCGATCTTCTCCATAGCTTCTACTGCTGCTAATTGGAAGAAAGCAAAACGCTCGCCATCATCCCAGTCTCCATATACGTGACCGCGTGCAAAGTATTGTTCGTTGTCGATGAAGTAGAATGTCACTCCTGACCGCTCAAGCTTCTTGATGCCGACGTACTGGTGACGCCACCCCACATTCGTGAAAAAGCTTGTCACATCTTCCACGTCGCGTCCAAAACGAGCAGCAATCTCGTCATAGTATGGCAGCATAACAGCCACATCATGTCCTCGAGATACAAGAGATTTAGGCAATGCTCCTATCACATCACCCAAGCCACCCACCTTGGCGAACGGTGAACCTTCAGCAGCAACGAACAATACTTTCATGGTTATGCATCCTCTCGTACGATATCTTCTGTCACGACAGAATTCTTCACGATAACGACCGGATTATCAGCAGTTCCTTGGATAGTCACTCCTGATGCTACAACTACATTTTTATCTAAAATAGCGTAGCTAATACGCGCATCTTTACCAATAGAAACACGAGAGAAGGTAATAGTGTGATCCAGCTGCGCATTATCTTCAACTCGGCAGCTTCGCGAAATAATCGAGTGCATGACATTTCCACGAATAATACTTCCCGAGGCAAACTGCGAGTCTCGAACGGTAGACTCATCCGAGAAGTATGTCGATTCCTCATTCTTCACCTTGGTGTACACCTTCTGATTCGAGTACAGCAAGGAGTAGAAATTCGCAGGCTCAAGCATGTCCATATTCGCTTGGAAATACGACTTCACTGACGTAATATTTGCCAAATATCCTGTATATCCAAATGCTAAAGCACCATACTCTTCAATAAGACTACGCAGAAGATAACGCAATTTACGCGGATTATCGTTAAGATATTCTTCTTCCATGCGCGTAATCAGCCACTGCGTATCGAGGACATAAATATCCGTCGACATGGCAGAGATACCATTCTCATCATGTACCGTACCGCGACCTGTGACCCTATCATCCTCAGAGATATCAAGAACCTCATTGGACTGCGTAATCATCGAAGAAGGCACACGTTTGTATACCACGGTGATATCACTATTGTTCACTTCTGAAAGATGAATCACTTGAGCGATATCTATATTGCACAAGATGTCACAGCCCATGTACACCGTACGGTCGCTTCCTGAACGCTTCAAGAAGGTGAGCAATTGGTCATAATACGCATGATCGGTAGTCTGATCAGTAAGCTCAGTATTATAAAAGCCCAAGTACCAGTGACTCAGCAGAGTATCAAGCCCCCATTCACGTCCACTTCGGACATGATCGAAGATTGATCCCGTATTATCACGCTGGAACATGCCGAAAATGCTATGAATTCCCGCATCGGCAAGACTCGACAATTGGAAATCAATTAAGCGATATTTACCGTCAAATGGCAAGCTCGCCAACGGACGCTTTGCAGTCAGCCCCTTCATTTCGGGATGACCAATTGCATTGCCTAAAATAGCAGTATATTTATCAAGCTTCATCTGGAACACCTACCACTTCGTTGTACCCAATGACTTGTATCTCATCACTGCCATCAATGACAACTCCATCGCCGATGACAGCTCCTTCACCGATAATTGCGCGTGTGATATGAGCGTTCTGACCAATGACTGCCCCACTCATAACGAAAGAGCCTTCGATGACAGCGCCATCTTTGACTTGTACATTGGTCGACAGAATCGAATGCTTCACGTCTCCGCGTATAAAGCAACCATCGACGACAAGTGAATCGTGTACGGTTGCATCTCCATAAATGAATTGAGGAGGCGAGATGAGATTCTTGGAGTAAATCTTCCACGACCTGTCACGAGTATGTAATGGATTATCGTCGCCAATGTATTCCATATTGGCTTCCCACAAGGACTCGATAGTACCGACATCCTTCCAGTACCCGTTGAATTCGTACGTGTATACGCGCTCATCTGCATTGAGATATGCAGGAATTACATCTTTACCAAAATCAAGCATTGAGACGTCGTTTTTATCCGCATTTACCAAGAGCTCACGCAAACGTGACCATGTGAAGATATAAATTCCCATAGATGCCTTCGTAGACTTTGGATGCGCTGGCTTTTCTTCGAACTCTACAATACGGCCAAGCGTATCCGTGTTCATAATGCCAAAACGTGGCGCTTCCTCCAACGGCACATCAATGACAGCGACCGTAAGCGACGCATTATTGTCCTTATGATGGCGAAGCATGTCGTCGTAATCCATTTTGTAAATATGGTCACCCGATAGGATGAGCACATATTCAGGATTAATTCTGTCCAGATACGCAATGTTTTGATACACTGCATGGCTCGTTCCTTGGAACCAACGATTTCCCTCCGCAGCAGAATACGGCTGCAAAATCGTCACTCCTGAATCGATGCCATTGAGACCCCAACTCGACCCATTACCGATGTGCGCATTCAGCTCCAACGGCTGGTATTGGGTAATGACACCGACATTTCGCACACCTGAATTTGCACAATTGGATAGCGCAAAATCAATAATGCGGTAACGGCCGCCAAACTGTACCGCTGGCTTGGCGATATGCTGGGTGAGTTTACCTAATCGTGATCCTTGTCCGCCTGCAAGAATCAACGCCAACAAGTCTGTTGCCATTTCTTCTCCCTTCCTTTTTGTTTCTCATTACTTCACTTCTCAATCGTTCATCATCGAATGCTGAGAACTCTTGGAACTTTTGATATGGTGATACACGCGTTTACTTTTTCGTCGAACGCTTGGAGGCGCGAGCATCTTTGCGTTTGAGCTTCCAGATGCTTGCTCCGAGGGCAGGTGCAGTAAAGGTCAGAATTTCCTTGTATTCTTTCCAATCCCCTCTCTGGGTATGCGTACGTGGATTTGTATCTTTCCACACTCCCCCGAATTCACTCATTTCCGTATTCAGCACTTCTTCATACAGTCCAGCTACAGGGACCCCGATACTGAAGTTGCGCCGTTCTACAGGAGCCATATTGAAGACGCAGATGAGAAACTCACCTTTATCATTCTTGCGGATAAAGGACAGAATGCTTTCATTCGTATTATCAGCATCAATAATCTCGAGACCGTCATACGAATCATCAATTTTCCACAACGGCGAATTCTCTTTATAGAATTCGTTAAGATGAGCTGTGAATTTTTGCATTGCAGCATTCATATCGTCATCAAGATTTGACCATTCGAGCTGCTCATTGTATTTCCATTCCAAGAACTGCCCATACTCGCTGCCCATAAAGAGAAGCTTCTTGCCAGGATGACACATCTGATACGTGAGAAGATTTCTCAAACCCGCAAATTGGTTATATCGATCTCCCCACATCTTATGCATCAAGCTCTTTTTGCCATGAACGACTTCATCATGGGAAAATGGAAGGATAAAGTTCTCCGAGAAGGCATACATAAAGCTGAATGTCACGAGATTGAAGTCAAACTTGCGATACACAGGATCTTCCTCGTAGAACTTCAAGATGTCATTCATCCATCCCATATTCCATTTATAGTCAAACCCCAGCGCTTCCCACTCGGTAGGACCGGTAACCTTCGTGTCGCTCGAGCTTTCTTCAGCAATCATCATGACATCGGGATAGTATCCCTTGATGACTGTATTCATCTTTTGCAAGAAGTAATAGCCTTCATAATTGCGCGTACCGCCATCTTTATTCGGAGTCCACGGGCCTTCGTCATAATTGCGGTAAATCATATTGCTCACCGCGTCGACTCGGATACCGTCCAGATGGTAGTAGTCAATCCAGAATTTAAGACTGGAGATAAGGAAAGACTGGACTTGATTCTTTCCCAAGTCGAAGTTCAGCGCTCCCCACCCGCGATTTGTCGCACGATCGGGATCTTCATACTCGAAAGTTGGCGTGCCATCATAGTATGCGAGCGCATCATCATTTCGCGTGAAGTGCCCTGGAACCCAGTCGACAATGACGCCGATATTATTCTTATGGCAGGCATCCACGAAATCCTGAAAATCGCGTGGAGTCCCGTAGGAATGCTCGAAAGCAAAATATCCCATGAGCTGATATCCCCAGCTCATTCCTAACGGATGTGCCATAAGTGGCATAAATTCCACATGCGTGTAATTCATGGATACGAGGTACGGAATTAATTCCTCCGTCAATTCCTTGAATTGATACGGTGTTCCATCTTCATGCGATTTCCATGAGCCTGCATGAACCTCGTAAATATTGACCGGACGATTTCTAAAGCCAAAACGCTTGCGACGTCCCATCCATAACCCGTCATGCCATTTTTTCTCAGAATAGTTAGTAATGATAGCAGCCGTTCCTGGGCGTGGCTCAAGGTAGAAAGCAAAAGGATCAATTTTTTCGATGCGTGAACCATCAGCACGCGTGACAAGAAACTTGTATCGATTGCCTTCTGAGGCTTGCTGAGTAAAAACTTCCCATACTCCTGCCTCATTGCGGGTCATAGGTATGGCATGCGTTTGCCAATCTGTAAAATCTCCGATAAGCGCTACTTCTTGAGCATGCGGAGCCCACACTCTGAACGTATATCCGCGCACTCCATCGACCACGTCGCCATGAAAACCAAAATAATGCTGAGCGTGGAAGTTCTCTCCTGTGCCAAAAGTTCGAAGCGCTTCACTCAATTGAAAAGACCGCTCTGCAACGCTCTCGCTATGAGTATCCTTTTTCATAATTGCCACCCCCTGCAGCTATGAGTCGCTTATCTTAAGTATAGCCATTTTTTCAAGGAAGTGCAGGGCATTTTGTTACAAGTAACAATTTTTTTACTAGGACATTAGCCTCTCAGATACACGCCCCCCCCCGATACAGATACCGCTGAGCATATTATTGTTCAAAAATTGCCAAAGAATACGCCTCGATAATGCGTTCTTTTTCAATTTTCAACGAATTATTTGACAAAACGAGACGTGCATGCGGAAAATCTTTCACGACATTATGTACAGGAATATCGACTGTCGTGACCACAATGCGATATTTTTTTTCCTCATCAGTAATATCAAAGCCGACAATTCCCGATCCTGCTACAGCAGACCATACAAAAACATGGTCACGGATATCGTCATACGTTTCATAGGAAAAAAGTCCCGATTGCGTTTTCAGCGTGATTAATTGTCGTACAAAATGCACTGTATCTGCATTATCCCGAATATTATCCCAGTTCACTCGGTTAACGATATCAGGGGAATTATAGCTATTCATCGCTCGCAATGTGTCCGCAACGGTCAGCTCTCCTTCTTCTCCAGTAGCATGAAGTTTTGTACGCATAAATTCTTGCCCAATTTGCATAAAACAGATGCCCTGCATAACCACATTGAGCGCATTAGCAAGTTCGATGCGCTGAATATGCGTCATCTCGTCATCATCCGTATGGAGTTGAATGAGCAAATCGTTGAGATTAAAATTATCGTGAGCCTCAACATAGTTGACAACTTGACGAGGAGAATCGAACGGAGTAAGCTCCCCACTGCCCAAAATTCCTTTGGCAATGATAGACTCTGTCGCCTCATGAGAGACGAAACCGCTCTTTATATTTCCGTAAACTTCCGCTCCCTTAATCGCATCACGCACATCATCATTAAAATACCCGATACGCGGAGTTAAATGCGCGTTGGCTTTCATAGCGCGATCATGCTGTGGAAGAAGCGTACCCATATTCCAGCCTTCACCGTACATAAGAATATGTGGGTCAAGGGTATCGAGCTGCTCACGAATATCATTCATACTCTTAATATCAAGCAGCCCCATCAAATCAAAGCGGAATCCATCTACTCCGAATTCTGTCGCCCAATACATAACCGAATCAATAATGTATTTGCGGCACATCTCTTTGTCGCTGGCTACCTCATTCCCACATCCTGAACCATTGGCAAATGTACCATCTGCACTCATGCGATAGAAATAATCTGGAACGGTTAACTGGAATGGATGCGTCCGTGTGGAGTACGTGTGGTTATAGACTACGTCGAGAATAACGCCGATACCACTGTCATGATACGTCTGAATCATCTGTTTCAGTTCGAGAATTGCTGCTCGTGGATCGCGCGGATCAGTCGCATACAGCATTTCAGGAACATTGTAATGTGTGGGATCGTAACCCCAGTTGTACTGAATACGGCTAGCAGAAATGTAGTGATGATATCGGCTTGCTACTGGCTGTAATTGCACATAGCTGTATCCTTGCTGCTCCACGTAGTCAAGACACGTGGGGTCACCGTATGCGTTCGTCGTGGAGTGAGTGGCAGCACCACGATATGTTCCGCGAAGGTGGCGAGGGACACCCGACGAATGCGAGATTGAAAAATCTCGAATATGCATTTCAGCAATGACCGCTTCTGTAGGGTTCGGCATACGCCAGTACGCATCCTCACCATGTACCACACTAAAACCATCGGGAGTAATGGAGTCTTCCGCTACAACGACCGAACGAATACCATCTTCAGTAGTAGCACGCGCATAAGGATCCACACTTCGAGATGAGGGTCCATCTGCATAATATATGGCAAACACGTAGGCTTTACCCTGCATATCATCCTGTGCCTGAGCAAACCACACGCCATGAGTATTATGCGCATGGTCGGAAGGATTCACATCCTCTCCCCGACTCATTGGGATGATGCGATAAATGGGCGACGTGTTCTGATCCGACTCAAAAACAATCAGATTAACGCCGCTAACTGTGGGCGCCCATAAGCGAAACTCTGTCAGCTCTGGAGTATAGCGATACCCCAGCCAGCCGCTAAAACCCCAGTGCTTATCAAACTCATCACTGTGAAGAGCCATATCAAAAGCATGGGGATCATAGTGCGTGCTCTGTGGACTTGTCAAAGCGGCCTGCCGAGAATAATACACAGTATCATCATTCTCAACAATCCATACTTCTGTAGAATTCTCTCCTTCAACAAGGTGAATTCTCAGCTCCGAAGATTTATACGAAAAATCAGCGTTACGGATAAGGACGTTGATATCAGAAATATCGCGCGACCGAGCAGATACTAAAGGCAGCCGAACAGAGGCAACGCCACCAAAATTATCCGTATGAATAAAAGGAAAATCTACTCCCTCGTCACCATCGCTCCATGCCCAGATGCTACGCTCAGCATACGTGTCGTGAGCGCTCTGAAAATGGATGATAACAGTGTGAGAGTTCACAAAAGTCTCCTGAGAAATGTGTGTCTATTTTAACTAATATGTCGGTAAACTTATATCGCGATTCTATGATATCCATACTACGGGATGCCCCGCAGCAAAATTGATACTTCTATTCTAAAGCTCCTCACTGAGTTTCACTCAAAGAAGATTCCATCAAAAAAGAAAGAATGCCTAGCCGCATCTATGTACACGTCTAGGCATTCGAAAAGTCATAACGAAATATCACACATTGAACTTAAATTCAACGATATCGCCATCTTGCATGACGTAATCTTTACCCTCAAGACGCATCTTGCCTTCTTCCTTGACCTTTGCATAGGAACCAGCTTCCATGAGGTCATCGAAGGATACGATTGCTGCCTTAATAAAGCCGCGCTCAAAATCAGAGTGAATGACACCTGCTGCTTGTGGAGCGGTCCAACCCTTATGGATGGTCCACGCGCGCACTTCCTTCTCACCTGCAGTCAAATACGTCTGCAAGCCCAAAGTGTCGAAGCCGACACGTGCCAGCTGATCAAGACCAGATTCGCTCAAACCAGCATCTGCAAGCATCTCGCGAGCATCGTCTTCATCCAATTCTGTCAAATCGGATTCGAACTGTGCATTCAAGAAAATTGCCTGAGCTGGTGCAACCATCTGTGACAGCTTTGCTTTCAACTCATCGTCACTGAGTTCATCGTCGTCCATGTTAAAGACGTAAATGAATGGCTTTGCTGTCAAAAGTTGCAATTCGCGAATTTCTGCAGGATCGATGCGCCCAGCCTTTGCAGCTTGGTCGATGGTCAGGCCGTCTTCGAGAACAGTCTGAGCTTTCTTGACTTCATCAAGATATTCTGGCTTAATTTTCTTGCCGCGAAGATCCTTTTCCAAACGAGGAATAGCATTTTCGATAGTCTGCAAATCTGCCAAAATCAGCTCTGTATTAATGGTTTCGATGTCATCCGTTGGATCGACTTTACCATTGACGTGAACGATATCATCATCGCTAAATACACGAGTTACTTCACAAATAGCATCTGCTTCGCGAATATTTGCGAGGAACTGATTTCCCAGACCTTCACCCTCCGAAGCACCCTTAACGATACCTGCAATATCAACAAATGTCACGGTTGCTGGAACGAGCTTTGTCGTATGTACGATAGGCGCAAGTGCTGCTAAACGCGAGTCTGGAAGTGGAACGATACCCGTATTTGGTTCAATTGTCGCAAATGGGTAATTTTCTGCGAGAACGTTATTACGAGTCAATGCGTTAAAAAGTGTAGACTTTCCTACATTTGGAAGTCCTACGATACCAATAGTCAATGCCATGCTTGTTATCCTACCTAGAGCCCTCAACGGCATCAATTGCGCTGATGACGCTTCCTCTAAAACCTGTCTGTTCCAAAGCTGCAACGCCTTGAATTGTCGTTCCTCCTGGAGAGCACACAGCATCCTTGATAATCGCTGGAGCATCACCGGTGTGAAGCTGCAGAGCACCCGTTCCCTTCACCATGCCTGAGGCGAGTTTATACGCGGTTTGTCGTGTCAAACCGTACTTTACCCCCGCATCGGCAAGAGCCTCGATGAACATTGCGGCGTATGCTGGACCACAGCCAGCAATTGTTCCTGCTACAGACAAATGTGCCGAATCTACGAACTCCACAGTGGCGATACCATCGAAAAGTTCGTGAACTGTATCGAGCTGCTCTGGAGTCAACGTATGCTGATCCTCGGCGATAACTACTCCCTCGCCCACCGCAATAGGCGTATTAGGAATAGTGGAAATATGATGCGACGAAGCAGGAAGAATCTGCGACCAAAAGTCGTTCAATTTTCCTGCCGCAAGTGAGATAACGAGCTTTGATTCCCAATCAATCTCGCCGACGAATTCACTGAAGATATCTTCAATCTGGTAAGGCTTTACTGCAACGATAATAATATCGGATTCGCGTACGACCTCGTGAGGAGTACGAACGGCTTCTACACCGCGCTCAGCTGCCTTTTTTTGCATATTATCCCAATGGGCAGCGCATGCAAGAATGCATGACGTATCAACGGTATGAGCTAAACGCCAGCCGTCTACAATTGCCGTCGCCATATTTCCGAAACCAATAAAACCTATTGTGCGAGTCATAAGTCTTTTATCTCTTTTCACTGTATCGTGCTCTACCATGGATGTACTCATACATACTCATGTATACGCAGTTCGCCGTTACTGCAAGCTTTCCAAATCACCCAAGCTGAGCGCTTCATCGTAAAGATGTTGGAAGACGTTTCCACTGCGAGCGCCGTCATGTTCAAACTCATTCGTAACCCACGCGTGCGAATTTCCTACACGAGACAGCGTATCGAGCTGAAGTCCGGAATCGACATACATATCGTCGAAATACACCGCTGCATACACTGGAATATCATTACGCTTGAGCTGATCAATGTCATAAATCTTTCCCCATGACGTATCCTGCATGAGAACATCCATTGCCGGCTTAAATGCGTGCAGTGCGCTATCTTCCTCGAAAATTTCTGGAAGTGCCGCTTCTCCGATAAACATCAGTGGGCGTGCTTTCTCGTCGAATTCAGGCGTCTCGCGCAAGACATGATGTGCTGCCCAATTGATTGGTTCAATCTCTTCATTTGCATAGATGAATTCTTGAAGGACCCAATACAGTTCGCCGCCATATGATGTCGTGCTCGAGAAGAGTTCCATCAAGAAGCCATCTGAAAGTTCATCACTATCAGGGCTTGTAAAAGCGGTATCAATGGTCCAGTGCATTCGTTCAAAACTTGGCTTCATACCAAAATCACCACCGAGCATTTGCAGACGACGAACGCTTACTGGGTCTCCATTCGGAAGCACAACGTCTCCAGAGGACACGATATCGGCAATGCGAGAAACTTGTGCTTCATCATCTGGGTAACGCTGATAATACTGGCGAGTTTTCGTCATCATACGTGGCACAGTGTGCTCGTATACTTCTCGCGCATTCATAGGAATGTGTGGGGTACCACCCGTTACGAAGCTTGCTGACAACGCTTGTGGGAACAAGGACAGATATGCCATGGTCAAGAATCCACCATAGCTTTGTCCCAATGACGTCCACTTCTTTCCGCCGAACTCAGTCAGACGCAGATACTCGCAATCGCGAATAATGGAATCTGCTAAGAAGTTCTTCAAGAATGCTGCATTCTCTTCAGCTGTGCCCTGACGGCGTAGTAAGGATGTAGAATCCACTCGAGATGAGCGTCCTGTACCGCGCTGATCAAAAAGAATAACGCGGAAATGTTTTACCGCTTCCGCAAGCCAAGGAATTGAATCCGCACTCATCGGACGAGGCCCCATGCCTCCTGGTCCACCCTGCAAAAAAATCAGCAATGGCAAATCACGCGTAACGCTATCAGCGGCGGTAACTACGCGGTAAAACAGCTGAATCTGCTCTCCATCGAAGCTGTGAGGGTCAGGCTGCGATGCCCCTGCTTCCCACTGCCATGTGAGCGGAACGTTGATTACATGGTCTTCAACATGCAAACCCGGTACGTAATAGTGCGAAATTTCAGTCATACCTACAGAATAACGCACAAGGCAGAGCGATGACAGCACCACCACTCCCGCATCTCATATAAGTAAATAAAACTATTAAAAAGAGTTCATAATTAAGCACGCGCTCAACTATGAACTCTTCTTAAGGGACTCTTATAGCCCAACTCACGCGTAGCTATAATTCTACAGCGCTTGAAGGAGTAGCCCTACTTATCGAGCCCGAAAAGCCCTCGGAAGACTCCAATCACATATCCAATCGAATACCCGATATACCACAAAAATCCGCGTCGAATTTCAGGTTCCGACGTGTCCGATTCCCCTGCTGCTGTCACATTCTGAACCTGTCCTGCATCCTGATACGTATGCAGGTTCATGTCAGGATCTACAGGCAAGGAACGTGTCTGACCTGTGGAAATTTGTGCGGGGAAAGCCTGTGATGACATAGTCTGAGATGGCATAGCCTGTGAAGCCGCGGTCTGTGAAGCTACTGTCTGTGAAGCCGCGGTCTGTGAAGCTACTGTCTGTGAAGTTGTCGTCTGTGCAGCTTCCGCTTCCTTCCGCTGTTGCAGTTTGAGTTTGAGTGCTTCCCGTGCTTCAGCCTGCTGCTTTTCCGCCTCATCTTCCTGAGCAATATCAATAAACTTGATATATACGCCTGTCACGTTTCCTTGAGCATCATAGCCGAAATACGTTGGGTATCCGCCATCGCCCCAACCGGATTCACAGATTGCGATATTAAGATCTGTCTGAGGAACGGTCCAATTCAACCAGCTACCGCCAGTATTTTGCAGATGCGGATGTGCTTCATAATTTTCTTCCAGCAAGTCAGAGAAGAGCTCATCATACTCATCAAAGTATTTTTCGCCGCTGCGCTGTTTGAGCTCATCGATATAGCCGTTGTACTTCTGCTGAAGAGCGAGATCGGCAATGGACGCCATTCCCACATCGACTCCAAATCCAAAGAAATCTTCTTCTGGGACATCGTCATGAGGAATATCATCGAGATCTTCCTTGCCTGTAACGCCTAACTCATAACGCACAGGCTGCGTATCCGACATAGCTACCTTCACAGCAGCGTAGCGCTGACCGCCAAATTGAGAATGCATAACTCAAATCTGTACCGGATACTTCCCCACTGGAATGGTCTGCATGAAAGGCTCGATAGAATCCAATTGTATGAATGGGTCACATGCGATGATCTGCCCCGTAGGGAAATTCACATCGCCGATATTCAGTACTTCAATAGCCATATCGCCAATATGAGAAGCTGTAAAATACTCCTCCAGATGCGCTTGACTATCGTACTTGCGCTTGACTGCATTCCATTGCGTCAGCCATGGGGTGATTTCTTCAGGTGTCATGCGTTGCCCTTTCGCGTGCATCATCGTGTCGCCTCATCCGAGTGAAGCGTATACGAAACCTCGTGTACGCGATATTTTACCGATAGGATCTAACTTTATCTAACTTTTACGCGCGCAGTTCTCACACGTTGCGCCTCGCATTGTATTTTGTATCTTTGCGTCTCGCATTTGACATTGTGTGCGTTTTACGCGAATTCTTTCGATACATCACTGAGACCTCGGAAAAACTCATCTTCATTGAGGATGGAAATCATATGTCCTTTTCTTTGCAGATCCTGGGCCTTCTGAATTTTCGCTGAAGTCATCGCGTCGTGATTCGACCCGATGAGAAGTAGCGTTGTTTTCTCTGTTACTGCTGCAGATACATGCCCTCCCAGAGAACGAATTAGTGACTCGACCTGTGCTCGAGGCCCATAGCTCAGTGAGCCCGCGATAGCAATATGTGCACCGTGAAGAAAGGCTACTTTGCGAGGGATAAATGGCATCGCATAGCTCTTTCGCCGATCAATGCGTGGAGTATCTTTCGTCTTCGCGTGACCAATATACCATGATTTCGCTCCTTTGACAGACACATCACGAATTACGTCATCGCCAAACTGTGCGGATAATTGAGCGAAAATTTTTCCACAAACCAAAGCATCAGCAGCCGCATTATGGTGGTCGAAAACGTCATCAGGAAAGAAATAATCGTACACTGGCTCGAGTCCGAAAGAATCAATCTGACCTTTTAAAAGATTTCGCGATAATTTAAGCGTGCATAAACGCTCATTGTTCCAAGGACGAAGCGCATAATACTCCGTGAGTTTATTGACGACAGAGCCATCAAAAGGCATGTTATGCGCTACGAGCGCTCTATCTCCCACAAAGTTCTCAATGTCTGACACGATATCATTCCACTGTGGTGCATGCACGACATCCGAAGCGTGAATGCCATGAACCGCAATATTGCGCGGATAAAATTCACCAAACTCACGTGGCGGACGAATAAGCGTGTAATACTCGTCGAGAACGTCCCCAGCTGCATTGAATTTTGCAAGACCGACCGAGCATGCCGACTGGCGATATTGATTCGCAGTTTCAAAATCTATAGCGACAAATTCTGCTCGCGCGTCCTGTCGAGAATCCATTGCCGATGAGAAAGATGATGCGGACTGAGTTGGGGATGTCATAGTTTCATAATGTACCACGACGTCCTCTTTCCTCTGCTATCGCTTCAATATCAGTTGGATATCACTCCTTTGAGGGATACCGTCACTAAATGAATACGGTTACATTGAAAAATGTGAGTGACAGAGATACACGGCCAGCCCGTATAGTTATAGCCGAAGACCAAACACTCATTAATTCCATGCTTGCGGATCTTCTCAAGCGCGATTCACGTCTTGATGTCGTCGCGCAAACTTTTAATGGCGCAGAAGCCCTCGAAGCAACTCGAAAATTACATCCTGATATCGTTCTTATGGATATTCGTATGCCTTTTATGGATGGACTGGAAGCTACGCGAGCTATTAAAGAAGAATCGAACGATGTTGATGTCGTTATTTTGACATCATTCGATTCGCCTCGTCATCGTTACTACGCACACACTTTTGGAGCAAGTGAATTTCTGCTCAAAGATATAGATTCATATTCGCTCATTGACACCCTCCACGACATTTATCGCGCAGATCCTCAAGCTGATAGCCGCACACTCACCTCGCATACTGTCCCTACTCAAAAGCATGAAGAGTCATACGAATTTGCACAGCTTACTGACCGCGAGCGCGATGTCATTATTCAAGTAGCCGAGGGCTACACGAATGAACAAATTGCAAGCATTCTGCATATTTCTGTCGAAACAGTTAAAACTCATATTCGTCATATTTTGCCAAAAATTCACGCATCGAATCGCACGCAAATTGTTTCGTTTGCTTACGATAATGCGCTGTTGTATAAGTACAATCCATACGAACCATCGGCGATTTTCTACGATGATCGAGGCAAGACGTTTAGATAGGACGTTGAAAAAGGCATTAAAAAGGCGTTGAAATAAGTTGACGAGTTGAAAGAACGTACAGAGCTTCCATTTTCCTAATACCTTATCGCAAAATGCCACTATTCTGCTACAGTTTTGCTATGAGTTCTTCACGATTGAGTAGTACTGAGCACGACGTTTTGCGCACAATTATTACTCATGAGGGAATTTCTCGAAATCAGCTCGCTCAGCTTCTCCATGTCAGCATGCCGACAATTGCCGCATCTCTCAAGCATTTGCAGGAACTTCGATATATTGCACAAACTCGAGGCATGCTCGAGTCCACTGGCGGAAGACGTAGCGACGGTTATTCTTTTGCATATTCACGCTGTATTTGCATCGGTGTGCTCGTTCGTGGTGGAACAGTACACCTTGTGGCGACTAACTTGCGCGGTGACATATCTTCGAAGCAAGCACATGATCTTACACGTTTTGGTACTTCTGATTTTTATGATGGCCTTGCTTTAGCTATTGAGTCCTTTATCGAGAGTAGCCATATCGATACTCATCATCTCCGCGGTATCGGAGTGACCGTTGCCTCACGAGCAGCTCTTGATGAGTCGAGCGAAAATCGTTTACGCGCGACAATTGAATCGCGCCTGAGCTACCCTATTCGCATTATGCGCGAACCTTTAGCATTAGCAGCAGCAGAAACTCTCTTTCAGTCTCATATTTCGGATGCCGCATGCTTGTACTTGAATTCTACGATGAGTAGTGCGTTTATTCGCGGTGGAAGATATTTGAAAAATTCAAGTTTTATCGAGCACATGACTCTGTATCCACGTATCCCGGGAATTGATTCATCGGATGTACGCCAATGCGAATGCGGACAATGGGGATGCGCTCATATGTATTGTAGCTCTCAAGCGTTGCTGAATTCTCCCGGAATTCACGATACGAATATGCGTGAATTTATCGACCATATGCGAGATGGAAGCTACACTCATGCAGGCGCTTTTAGTGCTTATGTGGATTCGCTCGCGTTGCTCATCCACAATATTCGTATGACCATTAACGTTCCCGTCATCCTTGGCGGTGAGGTGGGTCGTTATCTCGACAGCTCAGATATCACTGATATACGTTCGCGAGTACGCGCACTGACGCCGCATATGCTCACGCCGAGCATGATGGCACTGGATACACCTAGTATGAGTCCATCATCTTCCCAAAATCCTGTTTTGAAAAGCATTTGCTCCCCCGATCAGGCAATTATCGGCGCTGCGTACGTTTTAGCGCAAGATTATTTAGACTCATTGCTGAGCTAAATACGGATAGAGCTGCAGGCGAGATAAATCAGATAAGACACATAAGACAAAAGGGACGCAGCTCCTTACGAGTCACGTCCCCTCCTGTTTTTCTACGGTTTTCTTAAGCTTCCTTATTCTGAACTGTGATTACTGAGCAAGTCCAGCTTCGCGAACTGCTTCAAAACCGCCCTGCAGGTCAGCAATAATGTCATCGATGTATTCAGTACCAATGGACAGACGAATTGTGGACTGTGAGATGCCTTGGGCTGCAAGTTCTTCCTCAGTTTCCTGAGAATGAGTGGTAGAAGCAGGATGAACAACGAGGCTCTTCACATCAGCGACATTTGCAAGCAAGCTGAAGAGGTGGAGATTATCGATAAAGACACGTGCAGCATCCTTTCCACCCTTGATATCAAAAGTGAAGATGGAACCGCCACCCTGAGGGAAGTACTTCTTGTACAACTCATGATCTGGACGACCTTCGATGCTTGGATGGCTAACCGATTCTACTTCTGGGACGGTCTGCAAATATTCCACAACTTTCAATGCATTTTCTACGTGACGCTCTACGCGCAGGGACAAAGTTTCTGTGCCCTGAAGCAGCAGCCATGCGTTCAAAGGAGAAATTGCTGCACCAGTATCGCGCAAAACAATAGCGCGAATTCGTGTGACGAATGCCACTCCACCTAATGCTTCATAGAAGTTCAAACCGTGATAGCTATTATCTGGAGTAGTCAAAGTTGGGAACTTTCCAGGAACAGCTGCCCAATCAAAATTGCCGCCCTCAACGATAACGCCGCCCAAAGTAGTTCCATGACCACCGATGAACTTTGTAGCAGAATGAACTACGATATCTGCGCCATGTTCAAATGGGCGGAAGAGGTATGGAGTTGCAAAAGTATTATCGACAATTACTGGAATATTGTGACGGTGAGCAATCTCGGTAATTGCCTCGAAATTCACCAAATCAGACTTAGGATTGCCGAAAGTTTCGAAGAAGACAATCTTTGTGTTGCCCTGAATCGCATCTTCAAAGTTTTGTGGATCGGAAGGATCAACGAAAGTTGTCGTCACACCATTGCGTGGCAAAGTGTGAGCGAGAAGGTTATATGTGCCGCCGTAAATATTATTTGCCGCAACGATATGATCGCCCTGCTCGGTGATATTAGAGAATGCATAGAACACAGCCGATGCGCCCGACGCAACTGCAAGAGCCGCTGTACCGCCTTCAAGAGCTGCGATACGCTTTTCAAAAACATCCTGAGTCGAATTGGTCAAACGACCGTAAATATTTCCCGCATCGGAAAGATTAAAACGTGCTTCAGCATGATCAAAATCATGGAAGACATACGATGTTGTCTGGTAAATTGGCACAGCGCGAGCGTCGCTCGCTGGATCTGCTTCTTCCTGACCGACGTGAAGCTGAAGAGTCTCGAAATGATACGCTTTGTTTGCCATGGTGGTCTCCTTGGTGGGTGTGAAGGTGTGAGGCCTTCAAAGTGTGAATGAGTTCCGTCTAGTTGTGTGGTTCGAGCACCCCAAGATGATGCCCTACCGAATAGTCCTCACTGTACGACAACTTTTGCGCTAACACGCACTTTTGCTTATCACGTTTGGTTATAACGTCTTATCAATCCCGCTTTTTCACGGCAAAACTGTTCAAAATTCTCAGTTGAAAATATAAGATGGGCTACGATATTGTTATCGATAGAGATATTACGCACGTCGTACCACAGCGACGCGAAACAAAAGATAGTTTCGAACGATAGCCAGTGCAGACAGACAGTATCAATTATCAATCCAATTGATGCTTGATTTCGGTACTGCACCTATCTGAGACGCTACACAACCAACGAACCATCGGGTAAACGAAGGACAAACGAACCATCGGGCGAACGAACCTTTGGACCACCGAACCACCATGAAAGGCCACCATGACAGACACCTACGTACTCTATGACCGCAATCCACTGTACATTCCACGCGTAGCTGCCGTACACGATATGTGCGGTTACGGAAAATGCTCGCTGACCGCAGCTATCCCTATCTTGTCTGCTGCAGGATGCGACGTCTGCCCTGTGCCTACTGCCCTTTTCTCAGCTCACACAATGTACAAGACGTACACTTTCCACGATACGACTGATATTTTGTCGGGCTATCTCGACGCATGGAAGGCTGAAAACGTCGAATTAGATGCTGTGTATTCTGGATTCTTGGGTTCTCCAGAGCAGGTTGATTTGGTGGAGCGTTTGTATACCGAATACCCTCAAGCTTTGCATCTCGTTGACCCTGTGATGGGCGACGGTGGCCACATGTACCCTACCTATACTCAAGAATTGTGCGATGCTACTCGCCGTCTTGCTGTCGGCGCTGACGTACTGATGCCAAATTTGACAGAAGCATCGATTTTGACGGATTCCGAATATCCTGGTCAGAATATCGACGATTCTCAGATCAATGACATCCTTGATAAGTTGATTGCTTTGGGAGCGAAGAATGTCGTGCTCAAGGGAATTGATCGTGGCGACGGCACGTTGCGAAATTATGTTGCTTCCGCGCGCACTGGTTCGGCTGGAAAAATTGAACTCGTCCACGACAAGCTGCCATATATGATTCACGGAACTGGCGATGCTTTCGCGTCTGCTTTAAGTGGTGCTGTGCTTGCCGGCAAGCCATTGGACGAAGCAGCTCGCATCGCGGGTGAATTTGTCCGCAGTGCTATGGAGTCGACACGCAATCAGCCTCATTTTGAGGAACGCGGCGTCAGCTTTGAGCTTGTTTTGGGCGAACTGACCAATCTTGTAGATCACGCTGCTTAATCGGGTTAATTAACGCTAATTACACAGCGTTAATTACACGGCTGCTTTCGAAAGCAACTGAACTTTTACGTGGAATGACGAATCGAAACTAGGAATTACTTCGCCTAGAAATCGCCGTCATTCCCCTCTTTTATGCGGAACTTTGTTCTTTTCCTCATCTATTGAGAAATTTAGAAATCAGCAGTGTTTCCAAAAACGATCGATACAAGATCCCCAAGATCTCCAAGCTCTCGTAATTGCTCTTTTGTCGCAATGAAAGTCACAAAACTTGAGCTTTCTATATCCATCGCGCCTAAGCAGTAACCGCTATCTTTCCATCGCTGATCAATAGCATCACACCACTCGGCAACGGTATACTCCGGGTTAATCCAGGAGAACTGCACTTCAAGACCATATGCATCCGCAGCTTGACTTATCTCATAGATGAAGTCTTCAGGATCGCAATCGTACTCGAATTCTCGCATAGCGCCGTTCGCAATGAGTTCATCAGCAATTGTCGCTGCAGCAATAGTTGACTCGTCCTCATCGTCAAAATGTTCAATTCCGCGCTCATCATACCGCTGTGCATTCTTCTTAAAATATCGTCGAGGATGAGAAAGGAATGCGTTGAGATTTTCCCGAGCTGCATCCCTGTTCTGCTGTGGAAGATGCTCTGTGAGGATGCGAATAATCGTTGTCAAATTTTCCACATCGAAATGAGTGTGTCTATCAGCGAGAATGTTCCATCCACTAATATCTGGCACCTGATTATTCTCGAGCAAACCGCGAAGAAATGCTACTGCCCATTTCTTATCTACATGAGCTACGTTATAAATAATGCATTCATCAAGATCATCCGGCTCTGAGATGGATACTCCACAATGCAGGCGATTCTTGCTATATCCCTGGCTCGAATCCCGATTGACATGCATATACGCGCACCTTCCCATATGCCATTGGCAACGGCGGGTCTGTCATCAGCATGAGAGACTCTTCTTTTCCTGTGACAACATTGTCCAGCGCTTTCATGAGTTCTGACCATGAAAAATTCTCATAGAAGAGGCCGGCTTGTACGTAACCCTAATGACTATATCGCTTGCTCATAAAGTTAAAGAGTCCCATATGTTTCCGCCTTGGTTGTCTTCCTTGGTTGTCTTCCTTGGTTGTCTTCCTTGGTTGCTTACTTCGGTTGCCTGTCTGATTCTGTCTTCTTGGGTTGTCGCCCTGTGGTTGTTGCCGTGTGCTAAGTGTCGTGTGGCTGTCTGCTAGCCACTCAACACCGCATCCGCTGCTTATGAACTGCGACCTAGACTGTGCACAGTAATGAGCTGTGCCATAAGCATTCCCCACGCTCTGACTAATGGTTTCACTTCTATGCATATTATCAGAGGGCAAGCGCTATAGCGGAGCTTATTACTCATCGTTCATGTGCCCTGAATTATCGCCAATTGAGCATTTTGTACCGTTTTGCGACACGGTTATTCACATTCGTTCACATTGTTTTTTCAGTTCGTCATTTCGAGCATTTGTGTGATGCACTAGATTTATGAATACGAATACACATACGACGACAACGATGATGTCAGAGTCTGAGCAACGTCTATTAGACAGTCGATTAGACGCTCCTGTTACACATCAGACAGAGATGACTTCCACAGAAACGACAGCCACAGCCACTACTACTGCTGTCACAGCCACTTCCGCGCATAATCACTATCTCGGAACGTGTGGCGAGGACTATGCCTGCCAGTATCTCACCGATATGGGCTGGACTATTCTTGATCGCAATTGGCATTGCCGATTCGGCGAGGTTGATATCGTGGCGATACAGCCGCCATCGCCTGCGCAGAATTCTTCCCATTCCATTCTCGTTTTCCTCGAAGTCAAGACTCGAAGCTCTCTCGAATTTGGCGATCCTTTAGAATCCATTACTCCCCGAAAATGCATGCATTTAAGAAAGACTGCTGTGATGTGGCTTGCGCAGCATCACCTCTCTTCTCCCGTCGTTGTGCGCTTCGATGCCATTGGCATACTCACTCATCACCATCAGGTAACACAACTTACTCATGTGCGAAGGATAATGTCATGAATATCGGAAATGTTCGAGCCGTATCTGTATCAGGCATGCATACTGACACCGTTACTGTGCAAGGTTTTATCTCGTCTGGACTGCCCTACTTTACTCTTGTCGGACTGCCCGACTCCGTACTTGTTCAAGCACGCGAGCGCGTTAAGGCAGCGTGTAAAGCAATCCATTTCTCCTGGCCGCATAGTCGCATTACCGTCAATTTATCGCCAGCTTCTCTCCATAAGCATGGTGCAGGATTTGATTTGAGCATTGCCACATGTATTTTTAGCGCGCTTCACTGTATTAATTCATCATTGATTGATAACACGGTGGTTATGGGTGAGCTCGCTTTAGACGGATCGGTATTGCCTATTCCGGCTATCTTGCCCATTATGCTTCATGCGCGTGCGCAGGGGTTTGAACGCGTCATTATTCCTGCAGCTAATGTCGAGGAAGCGAGCATTATTGACGATATTGAGATTGTCGGAGTCCATCATCTTTATGAGCTTTTACGCCTTCTAGGCGGACCGTCCGAATTAGTCCATCACGCGGAAGAATCAGCTTCAGTTTCTTTCCCATCAGCATCCACGCCTTCAAGTGAAAACGCTCGCGACTCGCAAACTTTATCACCCGTATTATCGGCTGAATTATCGACGTCGGAAAGCATGAATCCTTTTGATTCTATTTCCCTATCACATCATGACTTACCGCAAGATTTTGCCGAAATAATTGGCCATGCCGATGCAAAATGGGCGATGGAAATTGCTGCCGCTGGCGGTCATCATGTTCTTTTACAAGGCTCTCCGGGTGCTGGAAAATCTATGCTTGCTCACTGCTTGCCATCTATTATGCCGGATTTAACACACGATGAATCGATAGAGTTAGCCTGCATACGTTCGGCGCAAGGATTGCCTGTCGAGCTTCCCCTATCGAAAAGCGTTCCCTTCATTGATATTCATCACAATGCGACACTTCCTGCCCTTGTAGGAGGAATTATAGGCGGTCATATCCGCCCAGGCGCAGTGACCTTAGCTCATCACGGGATTCTTTTCATGGATGAAGCACCTGAATTTTCGCGTTCCGTTCTCCAAGCTTTACGTGTCCCCCTCGAGACACACAGCATTACCATTTCTCGAACGCGCGGCCTTGTCACATATCCGGCTGATTTCCAGCTCATTCTTGCCCAAAATCCTTGCCCATGCGGGAAGCTTTGGGGCGAAAGAGGAGAATGTGTCTGTACTCCACAAGAGCTGCGACGTTACCGTCAACGGATTTCTGCTCCAATCCTCGACCGTATCGATATGAAGGTTCCTCTCTCTGCCCTGACAGCACTGAAAAGCTCCTCATCATCACATTCCGCATCATCGCATTCCCCATCATCGCACGCATCTCATCCTTCTGCGCGGCACGGGCATACCTGCGCTCCTCCAGCTGCCGAAGCGTACAGCCCGCAGCGTGATTCATCCTTTTACGCGGACTCTGAGCATATGCGCGAAGAAGTTCGTCTAGCATGCGAGCGTGCTCAGTATCGTTTTCTCAACTGTCCGTGGAAGAAGAATGCCCATGCATCTTCCACGTGGCTTATGGAGATGACTCCTCGAAAGCTTACTAGCGAGATAAATAATTTACTCGGTTCAGAGGTAATAACCATGCGAGGAGCACATAAAATCTTGCGATTGTCATGGACTATCGCCGATTTATGGGGAAAGAATCAGCCTGACATCGACGACCTGCGTACTGCCCAGTCTCTTTATCTTTCGGAGGTATAACTATGGAAATTCCACGTGACATAGCAATAGCCAAAGCTACCCTGACAGTAGCTACCCACGGAGCCGATGACGTGATGTTTTTCCTTGCATGCCGGTACCAGCATGGTGATGTCATAGCTCTCATGCAGAGGCTGCAAGAGCTCAGCCTCGCATTCAAACAGACAGGGATTATCCCCAACTACGACGATCTCGTGGAATGTGTGATGACCGCCCTGTACGATACGACGTTGGAAAAGAAACTCACACACAAAATTACCCAGTGGGTTCATGCATTGCAGCCATATGCTTCTATGAGTATGTCGTCACTAGCATCAGCGTTAACGCGCAATTATAAATATTGGATTATTGATTCCTCTAGTGAATACTGGCCACAGCAGCTGTATGATTTACCTCTTCATACGGATACCCAAACGCCGCTATGCTTGTGGGGTTTGGGAAATATTCGCGCTCTGACTTCATGCGATCAACCTGTGAGTATCGTAGGGTCTCGCTCTGTCAATAATTATGGACGACAAGTGGCTTTTAGCGCAGGAAAATATGCCGCTCTCCACGGGCATCTCGTCATTTCAGGAGGAGCTTTAGGCGCTGATGCTGCTGCTCACTGGGGTGCGTTAAGCGCTACGGATGTTATGGATAACCCCGGGCGCACGGTCGCCGTCATGGCTGGTGGTCTCGATTATATGGGACCTGCTCAAAATTCGGGATTATTCGAACGCATCATTTCAAGTGGTGGAGCAATTATCAGCGAGCTTTCCCCGCATATAGTCCCAGAACCGTACCGTTTTCTTGAGCGCAATCGCCTTATAGCAGCATTAGGATCTACGGTAATTATTTCTCAAGCACAGCATCGCTCAGGAGCATTAAACACGGCCACGTGGGCGGCGTCCATGAATCGCGTAGTTCTTGCTGCACCCGGAAATATTAATACCCCATACAATACCGGTTGCAATCGGCTCATTTATGACGGGAAGGCGATACTGCTTGCATCTGCGTCTGATCTCAGTGACGTATGCCATGAGGCGCACACTCCATATGATTGTCGGGATAATTGTCGCAATGATTCTCACACGAGCTGCGCTGCCGAAACCTCACTTCACGCAGACAACCGAACCGATGCTAAGCGTGCCACTGATACTGTTCTAAGTTCACAGTGAAATGATCCTGCTCACCAGGAGTATCATCACAATGCACGCCTTCCTTTTCCAGTAGTTCTCTCTGCCCCGCAGGACCGCCGAACGCAAAACCAGGAGCTAACGATCCGTCTTTAAAGACCACGCGGTGGCATGGAATAACTCCCGGTGAAGGATTAGAGTGCAGAGCGAATCCCACGAAACGTGAACTTCGAGGAGAACCAATTAATGCTGCTATCTGCCCATACGTCGCTACTTTTCCGCGAGGAATACGCTGGACGACGTCATATACACGCTGAGAAAAAGTGAGAGGAGCCTTGTCTGAATGATCCACTGAATTATCCACGTGAGCAGATTCATCGGATAAAGTCTCACTAGAAATATTGTCAGCCTTCTGTCCTGAAGTACGCATGGATTCTAAGCTCATGCCTTAAAGATACAATAATCGTATGAACAGCACAACGTACTCTCACATTTCTCAGGCTTGGCAATTCATCGAGGAGACAAGCCTAGATAATCAAACTCCAGCATCTCGTCGTCTTTACGATAATGCTCTCGCTTCGCATGCACATACGATTATTTCTACTTC
Source organism: uncultured Alloscardovia sp. (assembly GCA_963543015.1). Taxonomy (GTDB): domain Bacteria; phylum Actinomycetota; class Actinomycetes; order Actinomycetales; family Bifidobacteriaceae; genus Alloscardovia. The sequence continues at coordinate 3,460 of CAUTYZ010000002.1, read as the reverse complement.
GCAGGCTGATTTTCTGCGAGTTCAGGCTCGTCTTGTGTCTGCACGCACAGTTCTGGTCATTGGTACCGAAACAGGTCTCGAAATTCCTGCTCTCGTATCGGGTATGAATAACGAAGGCCAGTTAACTGTCGTTACGTCATCTCCAGAAGCGGCTGCAAGCACTCGCGAGATTTTCAATAATTTGCCTGAGACACGTACGAAAATGCGTTGTGTCAACACTGAAGCATCAGCGTTCCTCAAGCGTCTCAATGCTCATGATTACGACATGATTATCGTGTCTGATGAAGCAGCAAATTACCGCGCTGCTTTGGACGAAGCTGAGCGCTTGCTTCGCAGCGATGGCGTTCTCATTCTCACTGACGCGATGGCAATGACTTCTGCTGATGCTCAAGGAGGAGTTGCTAATGCTGTCGATCGCAGTGCAAAAGCTGTAGCTTTGCGCGAGGTTATTGCTGAATTATCAGATAACGAATCATTTGATACAGCCCTCGTGTCCATCGGAACGGGAATTATCATCGCCGTTGCTCGCTAAATAACTGCTCACACCATGATTATGGCAGATAGCCTTAATGGTTACCTGCCATTTTTGTATCATGTTTTTCTTACGGCTCTTTACTGAGCAGTTCTCGCATCTTGAGTGACGAGACGAACAGCTTCTTCGACATCATCAGTGACAATGAATCGCTCCAGATCAGATAATGTAATCTTTCCCGATGCGGCAACCGTATCGCGCATCCACTTCAGCAAACCTGACCAGTACTGTGTACCGATAAGCACGATTGCGCGAGAATGACTTTTATGAGTCTGTACAAGAGTTTGTACTTCAAAAAGCTCATCAAGAGTACCCATACCTCCCGGCAGCACAATAAGTCCATCCGAGTACCGCATAAACATAGTTTTGCGCGTAAAGAAGTAGTGGCAATTCATCGAAATCGTTACATACGGATTAATTCCCTGCTCATGAGGAAGCTCGATACCCACACCCACAGATGTGCCTCCCTCTTCGAAAGCGCCACGATTTGCCGCTTCCATCGCGCCTGGACCACCACCAGTGATGACTGCATAGCCTTCACGAGCTAAGAGTTGACCAATTTTTCGAGCTTGCTCATATTCAGCACTTGCTTCAGGAGTTCGAGCTGAACCGAAAACGCATACAGCTGGACCTAAATCTCCCAGCAAATTAAATCCTTCACGAAACTCATTACGAATGCGCTCAAGTCGTTGAATTTCACCTGCTTCGCGAATATTGTCGACGGTCAGATTTTCGACATCTGTATTAAATTCTGGAGTAAATGGCATCTACTTCCCCACCTTTTCTTTTTCATCATGCGTATTCTTTGCTAAGCGTTCATACTTGTCCGACTGCTTTTTGAGCAAAATTGATGCGATACCCGCTGAGATCAGCGACCCCACAAGCACCCCAAATCGTGCTTCATTACTTAATTCAGGCTGCACATATGCCAGCGATGCCATGAGGAAAGCCACTGTGAAACCAATTCCGCACGCTGTCGCAATAGGTAGCAAATCGCGTACACGCAATCCGACAGCAAGTTTCAATTTCAGCATATGCGTAGAAATCCACGAAGCTGTCAAAATTCCCAAAGGCTTACCGACAACCAATGCAAGAATAATTCCCAAAACAATTGGCGAGGCAAAAAGCTTCGGACTCAAAACGTCAAAGTGAATGCTCGTGGCAAATAATGCAAAAATTGGCAAAGCGAGCAATGCTGAGAAAGGTTCGATCTTATGTAGGTATCGTTCAGCACGTGCATCATGCTCGCCAAGTAAAGGCCGCGAAGGCGTCAGCAATCCTGCTAAAACGCCGGAAAGAGTCGGATGAATACCCAACTCATGCATGCTATACCACATCAGAAGCCCTGCAAACACTACAAGAACCCATGGGACACGTGCTCGACGAATTGCCCACGACCACAGCGCTGCTCCAGCAAGAATGCCAAATGCCCACCAGCCGTGCTGAAGCTCCGAGAAGAATAGCGCGATAACGATAATTCCCAGCAAATCATCAACAGTTGCCAAAGTCATGAGAAATGCACGAAGAGTTCCAGGTAGCGCACGCGCAAACAGCGCCAAAACTGCCAAAGAGAATGCGATATCCGTAGCCGTAGGAATAGCCCACCCATGAGCGACAACATGTGCAGGAAAAATCTGGCCATTCGCCACCGTCTCCACACCACCTGTAACACTCGACCATACAAAAGTCATACCTACAAAAATCAACGCAGGCGCAATCATTCCGCCAATTGCCGCAATCATAGGAACTGCAGCCGTACGCATATGAGACAACGATCCTGTCGTTAATTCTTGCTTCAAATCCAAACCGACCGCAAGGAAGAAGATAGTGAGCAATGCATCCTGAGCCCAATCCCCCACACTCAGACTCACATGCACCAATGGAAGTGAAATCTCATACTCGCGTAATGCTCCAAACGCATGGTATGTGAAAGGAAGATTCGCCAAAGCGAAGCCCACAAGAGCAAATCCCAGCATAATCAGACCGGACATGCGATCCGATGCTGCTACTCGATTTATGGCAGTGAGAATCTTTGACTGTCGGCGTCTACGAGAGGCGCTACTTTCGCGAGGTGGATTCTTCGAAGAAGCATGACCAGAGGAACTCTGAGCAGAAGAAGCGTGTCCCGAAGAACCCTGCTCAGGAAAAGAACGATCTGAAGAATCCCCACCTTTATGAAGCTTCTGAGATGTATCAGGCTTAACTGTCATATCTCTCCTACGCGCTCTCATTACTCACAACGACACTATTTCTAGTGTACATGAAACATGCTGGGATATATCAGGGCTTTCTATGGAATAATTCCCACAAGCGGGACACCCAAAAGCTCAGCGAAAGAAGCAACCGAGAGAAGTAACAGCACTGATACATGAACTGGCCCACGAGCTGAAGAACGCACAAAAGAACAAAACAGCAAAGCAAACAACAAAGCGAACCTGCCCCATTCACTACCTATCACTACCTATCAATCGGAGTAATCAGTCATACGAACACATGAACACGATACGACACGCCGAGCTTGCATCAGAGGGTGGTGAGTGTTTATTATAAACAAGTCGCTTGAAGTTAAAACTTCAAGCACTGCGCCGATAGCCCAACGGATTAGAGCATCTGACTACGGATCAGAAGGTTGCAGGTTCGAATCCTGTTCGGCGCACAAATTAAGCCCCTCCTCTGAGGGGCTTTTCATTTTCTCTTTTCTCACTTTTTCTTTTTCCCGGCTTATACGCCAAAATGTGTTGCTTTTTGTCTTGAAATCGTTGTGTTTATTGGGGTTTACTGGTGTTATAAAAGTTGCTCATTTTTTACATATACGTTGAACGAGCTAAACGACTCTTTCACATACAAAAACGCGGAACTGACAGCTCTACACTCTCTACACTCTCTACACTCTCTACACTCTCTACACTCTCTACACTCTCTACACTC
>CAUTYZ010000001.1:0-261413 GCA_963543015.1 uncultured Alloscardovia sp. | reverse complement strand
CGTTTTGTTTCGGTTACGGGTGTGGTGTTTGTTGCTACTGTGGTGGCGTTTTTTGCGGATGTGGATGCTGTTGAGTGGTTTTCGCGGTGTGAGGGTTTGTCTGGGTATTATGAGTGGGGTGCTGCCTTTTCGCTGGTCTTTGATGTGGTGTTGTGTATCGCCGGCCTAGCAAAAGCAACCTCAGAGAGTTCCGATGATTAATCGTTACGGCTTATGGACAGAATCCGTTTTTTTGTACGAATAACTGATATCGTTAAAACACAGTGCTATTAAGACAAAGCACCGAGATGGTCATGAAGAGGAAGTAATGCAACACGACAATTTTATTCCATTTGATACGATAACAGATGCTCTCCAATGGGTGCACGATAGCTTATCCGCGCGCGAATTTACCGTGTCAGAATTGTCGGAAAATAGCTTTGCCATCGCGCTACATTCAGGCATTATTGCGGTGACGATGAGTAATCATGCTGTTTCCTTGTGGGGTCGCTGGGATCCGCGTGACAGCAATGTGGATTACCGCCATGCTGATCACGTTGCTAATTCATGGAATCAAAATTTCACCAGTCCATATGCATATGTGGGGTATGACGAAGGTGAACCCGTTACTTTCTGTGCAACGACGTCGGTCCTTCATGACGGTGAAAGTCGTGATGCGTTTATCGAACGGATTGAGCAGGCCATTTTTACTATTGACCTCTACTTCTCGTGGATTGATCATGAAATTCGCCATGATGAGACAAACACAATGTCTCGAAATTGGGATCATGAGCGTACGGAGCATGACAATATTCCTATGCTTCATCATATCTGTGAAGTATTTCGCGCTCATGGTATGAATATGACCTTTAATGAAGAAAATTCTACTCTAGCTTTCTTCGCAGGTGATCAATCAATTCCCGTCATACTGAGCACAGCGCCAATTCTCAATAATCAGATACTTGTCGAAGCAGTAAGCGTGAACCATGCCGACGAGAGCAATTATGATATCCTCACAGATTTGAGCTTACTCATCACGAGCCAAGGTGGCGGTGTCAAAGCGACAGCTATACAAGCTGAGGATGGTGCATGCTATCTCAGTATCGCTTCTTTGTGTAGTTTTTCCACGCAATTCACTGATGATGATATCTACGATACGACGTATCACACGGTATCGAGAGTAGTGAATATGCTGGAAGCAATGAATACTCGTTGATAAATTTATAGTAGAAGTACACACATGGCACAACCAGGTAGCATAGTCGGAAAACGGTATCGCATTATCTCGCTCATCGGTGCGGGCGGTATGTCGACCGTATATTTGGCAATTGACCAAACTTTGAATAAGCAATGGGCTATTAAGGAAATTCGTTCTTTGGGAGATCCCGAGCAGCGTGAAGTCGTGATTAAAAGCCTGACGACTGAGGCAAACCTGATTAAGAAGTTTGATCATCCTGCGATTCCTCGCATCGTAGATCTTTTTGAAGAGTCCTCGCATCTTTACGTTGTTATGGACTATATCGAAGGGCAAACGCTGGCGGATATTTTGAAGACTCAAGGCTTTCAATCTGAAGAAGATGTCGTCGACTGGGGTATTCAATTATGCGATATCCTCGAATACCTTCATCAGCGCACTCCACGCGTAATTTATCGCGATATCAAGCCGTCAAATATTATGCTGACACCTGACGGAGTAGTTAAGCTCATCGATTTTGGAATTGCTCGCGAAGTCACCGACGAGCACAGCCGTCCTACTGTGGGCGATACTCGTCGTCTGGGAACGGTTGGTTTTGCAGCCCCTGAACAGCTCAATTACAACGCTGAGTATGATGAGCGCGTCGACGTGTATGCGCTGGGGGCGACCATGTACTACATGCTGACGGCATCGCATCCGCGCAATAACGGCATACAGCCATTGCGACAGCTGAATCCGCAGTTGTCTGTCGGTTTGGAAGAAATTATCGCCAAGGCTACATCGCCACACCCTGAAGATCGTTACGAATCTCAGTCTCATATGGCGTATGCATTACGTCATTACAAAGAGCAGGATAATGCGCATCGTCAGGAACTGAAGAAATCGTATCGTCAATTTATGGTGGTCGCGGGTGCTGCGATAGCAAGTCTTGTAGCAAGTGCGTTATGTTTCGGCATTTCTGTCTACGTGGCAAATAGTGATTACAATTACTGGATGGCTCGCGGAAATCAAACGACAAACGAGGCTGCTGCAGCTCGAGCATATATCCGTGCTTCCCAAATTCGACGTACAGCTATCGAACCGTTTGAAAAATTGCTTGCGTTGTATACGTCCGATCAGGTTTTCTCCAGTGCTGAAGAGCATCAGCTCAATACTGCGTTGAATGATAATGCCGATCAGATTAAGCGCAATCCTGTCGACTGGGCGCAGCTGAGTTACGATGTGGGCAATGAATACTGGTACTATTTTGCCGGTTTTAAGGACGAATATGAGGGCGGTCAATTTTCCAGTGCTCAAGCCAGAAGTGTACGCATTCGTGCTGCAGCTCCGTGGATGAAAAATGCTGCCGACGTTGCGCAATTTAAAGATTATGATCTGGCAGAAGTCTACGCGCAAATCGCAGCATTTAATTCGCAAATTGTTCCGCTCATTGCTCAAGGAACGGACACAGGAAAATACAAGCCGTACTTTGCTCAGCTTCAAAAAATTGTGACTATTGCTCAGAATAAGAATAATAATGTCATTAAATTTGATGTGGCTCAGCTGGTTATTAACGCAGTCACTGTGTATGGTCGTAGTTTCCACGCGGATGGTGTGAAGAAAGATGATATGGACGCCTTGCTGAAAGCGGTCTTTGCTTTAGTGGAGAAGACCCATACATCGTCTACAGCTCAAGATGAGCAAAGGCGTGAAATCCTTGATGGCAAAGACACGACACTTGATTTGGTGAATCGCGCATATACGAACGAGAATGAGGCAGATAAATCATGAGTACTGATGTATGGCGATTATTAGCAATTATCTTTTTCGTGGCTGCTGTCGTTCTTATCGTGGCGACAATTGTTCTCTATCGAGTTCTTCGCATTCACGAGGTGCGACGCATTCTTAGTGGAAAAGCACAAAGCGAAGAGATTGAAGAAATGCGTCATTCGCGATGGGGAACGTGGGGTGAGACGAATGCTCGTGAAACCACATCGGCCCGGCGAGCACGCCAGCGGGCAGATATGTCACCTTCTATTGCTGTGCGAGATATTACGGGCGGTTCCTACGACTCGTCTGCGCTGACCTTCTCACGTGCTGATATGGATGAGGGTGAAACGACACTTGCATCTAGCAAAAATGTACAACTTTCTAGCACCGTTACTACAATGGACGATGATGAAGGCGAAACTACTCTCGCGCGAAGCTCAGCGGATAATTCTCGCATCACTTTCGTCGATGATGAAGGTGAAACGACATTAGCAAAGCCGGCTCGATAGAGGGCGACAGAAGCGATAGGCGCGATAGACACGATAGTGCGAATCATGAACGGATATTGCACGTACTGGTATCGCGAGTGATAAGTAGTGCGCATTTTGAGAAAATGAGAGAACGAATGAGGGATACTCACATGAAAAAGAACTCTATTGCACGAGTTGTCGTAGCTCTTGCAGCATGCGTGACCTTTGCGGGTGGCATTGCTATAGCAGCACAGAGTACGCATGCAGGAGTACAGCCAGCGGCATATGCAGCTGAGCAAACAACGACGACAAATCCTGCAGATGGCAAGAGCTCTGCGGGAAAGACTGCTGACACAGTATTCTCCGATGTCTCTTTGTCTCCAAATCAGAATCAATTCTTCTCTCGAGACGATGATCAAGCAAACGCATATTTCGTCGGACAGAATGCCACGATTACTCTGAAGTCGAAACTCCTCGCGAACATTGACAAGCTGTACTATTACTCGGCAGCACAGGGAGCATCGACACCTTCTGGAAATAAGACCCAGTATACTGAAGCTCAAACTCAGCGCCGAAACTTCTCTTTCACTCTCACACAGGGTTCATTCGCTACAGCCGATATGCACGTTCTTGCTCTCTACAAGGACGGACGTTACGATGATTTTGCACTTCGCGACGTTACCCATACGAATGCGAATATTCCAGCGCACATTATCACAAGCACAAACGGCGCACAGCTCATCGTCACCTACGAGGATAAGTCCACGCAGAAGATTGATCTCAATCAGAAGGAAACGCAGCCAATTCATGGCAAGGTTTCGAAGGTTGAACTGTATATGCCTGATATGGCACAGCGTGTAGAGGCAGCCAAGGATGCTATCGCACACCGTTCAGATCTCGAAAGCATTCCTGTATTTGATGTGACAGTACAGGGCGAGAATAGCAAGCGCGGCTTTATCGCCACAAGCACCTCGGTCGATCCTGCAAAGAATCTTCTCGATATTTCCGATCTTGCCCAGGATTTCAATTCCAGCAATGATGCAGTGACACTCAATCCAGTAGATGGTTTTAATCCTGTACGCGGCGCGTTAACTGCTGTCGATGGTTCTGAGGATAAGGCGATGGTTTTGAAGACATTTGCCCAGGCAGGGCAGATGTCGATTAAGAGCGTAAGCTTTGAAGGAATCGATTTAAATCACTCGACATCGACGTGGTTTGAAACAGATAAGCATTTGCTTGCTACCACTCGTCATATTAAGTTCAAGGTCACAGCAGAAAGCACACAGCCTGCGGATGCAAACGGAAACAAGCCTTCTCTTCCGGCGGGGACTCAGCTGAAGGTCAATTATCCTGATGTGTATTTCCCATTTGAAGACTCTCATAAGCTTGCGTCGAAAACATATACAGTCGCTTCAGATGGCACTGTCACTTTCGATCTTCCGGAAGAGGGCGTCTACCAGATCGATAAGCTGACCTTGACATATCACGATGCTAACGGAGATTTGAAGACGTCTCCAATTATGGATTTTGTGGATTCTGCGGATCAATTCAAAAAGGATAATCTGCAAGAAGTCGTATGGATGAAGTCGCCAAACACGATTGATGCCGATCCGGTTGTGACAATTGCTAACGACAATAATGATGAAGATACGGCGCCATTCCATAAGAAGGATGTCAAGTTCCGCATTACTATCAAGGATCGCTGGCTTCCATACTTCCAGTACACGAACGCATCCGAAATGGCGAGCGTGCTGGAGATTTCTCTGAACGGTAAGAAGATTGATACAAAGCCGCTGACATTTTCCGGTAAGCCATGGGATTTCTCACATGGCGCTCCGACTTTCACAACGGATGCGTTGAGCCTTGGTGAGTATACTAATCACAAGGGCAAGCCTGCTGAAGGAACGTATTCGATTTCCGTAAATTACAAGGGGCGTGTAGGAAAGTCTCAGCCTGTGCTTATCGATTACACAGCTCCTCAAGCAGGAAAGGTCAGTGTATCGACCATCGATAAGGATGCGGCAAAGCCACAAGATAAGGTCGATCAGACAAATAAGGACAAGTGGAAGGTATCGTCCGCGCCTTTGCGTGTCACCATCAGCGATATTCAGGACAAGGGCGGAATGTCGGGAATTGACACCGATGAGCTCGCACTTGTTCATGCAGATAGTTCTCCATACGAAGGATATACTCTTGATAAATCTGCTGATGGGCACACTGTGAGCTTTGATATTAACGATACTAATGGTGACGTTCCTCTGGATGATATCTATCTTAAGCTTGTCGACCGTGCAGGAAACGAACGTCACGACTTGTCTCTCGCGCAGCTTGCTCAGGGCGATAATGATATCGAAGGCTACAAGGGAATTCTCGTCGACACGAGTGCTCCTCAATTGAGCGTCACGTACGATAATAACGATGTACGCAATGAGAAGTACTACAAGGCTCATCGTCATGCGACGATTTCTATCACCGAGAACAATTTTGAATTGCTTCAGCATTTCTCGCCAGATGAGGTTATTGTCACAACTGAGCTGGATGGTGCTGCTCATGCATCAGTGAAGCTGAGCGATTTTACTCAGCAGAGTGGCACGAATGTATGGACTGCTGCTGTAGACGCAGACTCGGATGGCAACTGGACTGTGAATGCAGCTTTCAAGGATGCTGCCGGTAACGCGGCTTCAGCGGTACATGATGAGTTCGTTGTCGATACGGTTGCTCCTGTGCTTTCCGTAAGTTTTGATAATAATAACGTTATCAACGGTAAATATTTCAATGCGTCACGAGTAGCGACCATCACGGAGACGGAACGCAACTTTAGCACTGCAGATACTCACGTCACGACGACGTGGGCGATGAATAGCCAGTCGGGCACAGTTGCAGGACCAGCAGCAGGAAATTGGTCCGAGGGACAAAACTACGTGTATACGACATCTGTATCTTTCAGCGCGGATGGCCGTTATACCATGACCGTTACGGCAACTGACCTTGCAGGAAATTCTGCAACGCAATCGATTGAAGTCGGTGAGTTCGTTATTGATACGACTAAGCCAACAATTGATTTTGCAAATATTCAAGATAAGACCGCATACAACGGTAAAGTAGCACCAATTATCCTCTTTAACGATACGAACTTTGATGCGTCTAAGACCACCTTCACATTGAAGGGTACTCGTCATGACAACGTATCAGGCGTCACATCCTCAGCGGATACTCTGACTGTTGAATCTCGCCAGGTTACTTTTGCTGATTTCAAGCATGAAGTCGAGGCGGATGACGTCTATACATTGACCGCACGTATGACAGATGATGCAAATAATGTGACAGAAAAGTCCATCACATTCTCGGTTAATCGTTTTGGATCAACCTACGCATTATCTCCTGAAACATCTGATTTGCGCGGTAAGTTCGTCAAGAAGACAGGGAATATCGTCGTCGATGAAATTAACGTCTCCGGTTTGGACACGGATAAGACCAAGGTCGTCGTAGCTCATGACTCTGACTCCAAGGTTTTGAATACTGCAGAGTACTCTCAAGTCGGCAGTGATGACAAGGGATGGAGCCGTACACGATATACGATTCCAGCGCGTAACTTTACAGAAGATGGTTACTATCGTGTCATCGTATCGTCAGTCGATAAGGCAGGCAACGTCTCCGAAAATACCATGGAGAAGAAGGACGAAAGTCGTACTAAGCCTGTGAGCATCAATTTCGCTGTCGATAGCACGAAACCTACAGCAAGCGTTATTGGTGCTCAGGCTCATACCGTCTTCTATAGTGCAGATGGTCGAACGATTACCGTCCAGGCTCAAGATAACCTCAAACTTCGCACAGCAACACTTCGCGTCGATGGCAAGGTCGTCGGGGAGTGGATTGGTGATGAGCTTGCACAAGCTCCTGCTCGATACACACTTCCATCGGATGCAAAAGATCACGATATCGTGCTGACAGCAGTGGATGAAGCAGGTAATGAGACAACTGCTAGCTACGATGATATGGTCGTCGCATCCACCTGGTGGCAGTACATGCGCGAGCATGCGATGCTGACATTGCTCATCATGCTGGGTAGTGTAATCCTTCTGGCAGTGATGATTTTGATTGCGATTGCACTGGTCGTTCGTCATCGTCGTACGCAGTATCGTCGAAATCCGTTTAACCGGTAAAGTAGGCCGATAAGGCAGACCGATAAAGTTTAGCGATAAAGTAGAGCGATACTGAGTAGTAAGCCAAAATGTACGGTCATGGTGTGAGTCGACAGCTCATATCATGACCGATGGCATACGTGCACATAAGCCTCATGTAAGTCTCATGCTTGTGCAGTACGCGTGGTGGCTATTTTACGGGCACTGCACAGGCATGATGCCGATCGTGGCATAGTGACAGAGAGACAGAGTTTGCGAGACCGAAACCTAGAGATACATCGAGATATGGAGAGCTGAGAGAACATATGAAGGGACTCGTTACCGTACACAATCCAGCAGATGGATTGCGTTATAGCGTTTTTGTGGATAGTTCGGATAAGAGCACTCTCTCAGAGCTACTCCCGTCGTTGTCCATTATCGCGCATACACGAACAGCTCACTCTGGCGAGTCTGCATATATCGGTGTCGATGGGCGTCTTGTCGATGTACAGAGCACTCTCCGCGAGATTGGCTTGCACGAAGGCTCATGGATTACTTTCACCAATGACCCCATGTCCGCACTCAACCCACGCCCGCATGTGCAAGGTCAGCCTCAAAGCGTTCAGCTTCGATTTGTCAGTGGTATTCACGCGGGTGAAGTGTACGACTTATCGTATGGTCTTTTCTCCTTGAGCTCGTTGCTCAATGCTGATGAATTCTCTATGAATTCTGATTTCATGCTCGATATCTCTGAAGATTCCTTAAAAATTTATCCGCATATTACGGGTACTCCTGATGCTTCGAATAAAGCAGCGAAAATTGCCGCAAAGAAGCGTAAGAAGAAGGAAAAGGAAGCTGCTCGTCTTGCCAAGCATCCTGAGCGTGGAGTAAAGAAATCAGCGAAAAAAGCAGCTGCTGATCGCAAAAATCTCGAAGTAGATGATATTCATTCGGGTATTTTTGTAGATGATGATGAAATTATCGAGGCAACGGAAATTGATTTTGGAGATCAGATAGCCCTGCCTGAATGCATTATCGAAATTACGAATACATCCGATGACGAAGTCCCTGTGGATACGCAGACTCAAAGTGGTCACTGGTTGTATGCACGTCCGCCGAAAATTCATCGTTATGCACAGGCGACGAAATTTACAATGCCTGCTGAGCCTATCAAGCCTGCAAAGTCTCCTATTCCGATTACTGCTACACTCCTTCCGCTGATTATGAGTGTGGCGATGGCATACTTTATGCGTAATCCTATGTATTTAATGTTCGGAATTATGAGCCCTGTGATGATGATTGCATCGTATATTTCGGGAAACCGAAATGGCAGTCGACGTTACAAGGAAGAGATGCTGAAGTATGAGGCAGACAAAACTCATGTGAATGAGTCTGCCGAAGCGGCTGTGCTTGCTGAGAAAAACGATGCACTTCATGAGTACCCTGATCCTTCCCACATTATGGATATCGTGGTTAATCACGACAGTCGATTGTGGAATCGTCGCGTCACTGATAAATCGTGGCTTGCACTGCGCGTCGGAACGGGTACAGTTCCATCGGTTGTCAGCATTGAAAGTGCATCAGCCCTCAGTCATGACAAGGTGAAAGCGTGGGAGCTTCACCATCATCCTGTGACTGTCTCGCTTCCTCAAGCACGTTGCTTTGGTATCGCTGGGGCTCCTGAGACAGTGCGCTCGCTGTCGCAACTGGCTCTTATCCAATTGAGTGCTCTTCACTCTACACGCGATCTGAGCCTGTATGTACTGAGCCCACATCTTCGTGGCGATGCGGGTACACATATCGACTGGAGCTTTGCACAGTGGTTGCCACACACTAAGCCTCAATTTGCTCAAGACACTGTACGTACTATCGCTACAACCTCACAAACGGTGGCGACGCGTCTGTCTGAATTAGTATCCATGCTGGATTCTCGTCTCGAAGATAAGAAAAATAACGCAAACAAGGAATGGATTGGGCATAGTGTCGTTATCGTTATGGATAACGCTCATGTCATCCGAACTCTTCCAAGCGCTATTCGTATCCTTCAAGAGGGCCCACAAGTAGGCATGTACTCTATCTGCATCGATACGGATGAGCGACTTCTTCCAGAAGAATGCCAAACTGTCGTCACAGCAGAGAGTAATCGCGTATTTGTCCGCTCAAATATGTCGGATGATGTCAACGATATTATGCCTGATATCGTCTCGTATAACTGGGTAGAATCCGTTGCAATTTCTCTCGCTCCTCTGGAAGACGGTAGTCCGGATGAAGCAGAGTCTGCAATTCCAACCTCGTCGAATTTGCTGAAATTGCTCAACCTTACCCCAACGTCGGATCAGATTTTGTCGAGGTGGAATGTCGATCCTCGCTCTACACGATTTGTCATCGGTGAATCCGTGGATGGTGTCTTTGAACTCGACATTTCTCATGATGGTCCGCATGGTTTGATTGGTGGTACGACTGGTTCGGGTAAGTCTGAGCTGCTGCAGTCGCTGGTAGCATCATTGGCCGTGGCAAATACGCCGGATGCTATGAATTTCGTGCTTATCGATTACAAAGGTGGAGCGGCGTTTAAGGACTGCGTTGATCTTCCACATACTGTCGGTATGGTTACTGATTTGGATAGCTATTTGGTGACACGAGCATTGGTGTCTTTGGGAGCAGAATTGACATATCGTGAGCATCTGCTCGCGGCTGTGGGTGCTAAAGATATCGAAGATTATATCGATTTCGTAACGAAGAATCCGAAGCTCACACCTCTTCCTCGACTGCTTATCGTCATTGATGAGTTCGCGTCCTTGGCTCGCGAGCTTCCAGACTTCGTCACTGGTTTGGTCAATATTGCTCAGCGAGGACGTTCGCTGGGAATTCATCTGCTGCTTGCAACTCAGCGTCCTGGTGGTGTCGTGTCACCGGAAATTCGTGCAAATACAAACTTGCGTATCGCTTTGCGTATGACGGATGCATCTGAAAGTCAAGACGTCATCGATGCAAAAGATGCAGGACTTATTTCCAAGAGCACTCCAGGTCGTGCTGTCGTACGACTGGGATCGAGCTCGTTAGTGCCATTCCAGTCTGCTCGTGTGGGTGGTCGATATGTCGACCCACAGCGTGAGAAGAATGAACAGCGTGAAGAGTCACTTGTGGTTGCTGTCAGTGATAAGAGCCTTGGTGAGCCTGCTCCACAACGTCGAAAGAATAAGAAAGATTCGAGCGATGTGGCAGTCACCGATTTGAAGATGCTTGTCTCTGCCATCGGGGATGCTGCACACACTGCGGGCTTTACGTATCAGCGCAAACCTTGGCTTCCTGCTTTGGGAACGGCAATTGATTTGGCAGATGTGATGGATGCTGATCGCGCGAATAATGCGGGCGGTGCTGCTTCTTCTGCAAACTCTGGTGCTACTGACGGTGTCGCGAGCGACGGCTCTCATGTCGGCCGTTCGGATGTACAGGGTCATGCTCAGCCACGTATTCCGTTTGGATTGGGCGATTACCCTGACTTGCAGCAGCAACGCGCAGAAAGCATTGACTTGAAATCATTTGGCAACCTCTTCATCGTGGGAACGACGAGAAGTGGTAAGTCGACAGCATTGCGCTCTATCGTGTACTCGGCATCTCAGATGTACAGTTGTGCGGATTTGCATATCTACTGCATCGATGCTGGAAATGGCGCGTTGTCACCGTTAATTGCTTTCCCGAATGTAGGCGTCGTCGCATTGAGGTCAGAAACGCAAAAAATTGAGCGCTTGCTCGGAAAGCTTGAAAAAGAAGTCAGCGAGCGAGCACAGCGACTGTCTCTCGGTGGTTATGCAAGTGTAGATGAGTACAATTCTGATTCAGCGAATGAAGGACACACGATGGCTCAAACTTTCGTCGTGCTTGATTCGTGGGATGGATATATGTCCACGTTTGATATGTACGATAACGGCTCTCTCGTATCGCGTATTCAGTTGCTGATGCGTGAAGGCGTATCGAGTGGCGTGCATTTCATTGTGACAGGCGATAAGCAATTGATGTCCGGACGAATGTCTGGATATGCAGAGCAGAAAATTGTGCTGCGTCTGGTAGATAAGGGCGACTATTCGCTGATTGGTATGCGTACTGCAGACGTTCCTGATGAGATAGCGGATGGCCGCGCGTTCTCCTCTGATGGCGCTCGCGAATTACAATTTGCGCTTATCGATGCGGATGTCCAAGGCCAGGATGAGTCGAATTTGATTCGTCAAGCTGGTCGTGCTCTGTCTGCGGAACGTGATGCTGCTGTGCCACGTCATCAGTGGCCAATGAGCGTTGAAGAAATGCCGACGGAAATTACGCTTGAAGAAGTCTATGAGCGTGGCATGACAGGTGCAGGAATTCCACTGGGTGTGGGCGGTGAAGATAACACCGTCATCATGTGGAATCCTGAAGAAACAACAGTACTTCCAATTTACGCTGGACGAGGCGCTGGAAAGACGACTGCAGTATGCACAATTGCCGTCGCAGCTGCCCAAGCTGGTTATCGAGTGATATGCGTCGCTCCACGAAAGGGAGGACTGAGAAATCTTGAAGGCATTGCGAACATCGATAGAATCATTACCGATCCTCATGATGTGACTGTTGAGCTCTTTACGGATGCGATGAATTCGAACGAGAAGACAATGATTGTGATGGATGATGGTCAGATGCTGACGGATATCCCTGCAAACAACTGGCTTTCTGACAATATCATGACAATTGATGCTCCACACTTCGCCTTTGCTGTGGCTGGAGATACGGTTGATTTTACTGTCGGCTTTGCTAACTGGGGTGCACGTGTCAAGAATTTGCGCGAAGGTATGCTCCTTCAGCCAGAAGAGCTTTCACACTCGGATTACATCAACATGCGTTTGAAGCGTACAGATATTATGGATAGCAAGCCAGAGGGTCGTGGCTTTATCCATGTCGGCTCAGTTGCTGCTCAAATCCAGGTGGCAGAGCTGGGAAATGTACAGCAGTACGTACAGCAGCATGTGCAGCAGCATGTGCAGCAGCATAAGAGCGACGTCGCCGAGAATCGTGTAGATGATAGTGAGCTCGATGAGAATGGGCTCACGAAGAATGAACTCACGAAGAATGCTGGCGTGATGCAAGAGATGCAGGCGGTGCAGGATAGGGGAGACAATGAACTGGCTTAAACGGCTTTTGGGAATAGGTTATAAGCTCAACCCTGTGCGCTCAGCGTCGCTCATGTCTGCGCAGCTTGTCGAACTTCCACCACTGACGACAACGCGTGATGCCGGAAAAGATGATATGGATACTGCTCCTGACATGGCCGATATTCGACAGCAGGCTATGCATGAAGCTGAAGCAGCGAAGCAGCAGATGAATACTCCTGCTCCAACTTCCGTGAAAGGGCGAATTACTATCTCGGACGGGCAGTCGTACGTTCTCGAGGGAACGTGCCTTGTCGGACGTATGCCATCGCAGACAGCCCAATATGCGCATACCCTCGTTATTAATGATCCAACAGGTCAAGTGTCACGTGAACACTTTGCATGCGGAATGGATAATTTCGGTCGAGTATGGGTCGAAGATCTGGGAAGTGCGAATGGAACGTGGATTCGTACTCCTCTGGGAGATAAGCGTTTAGCGCCGCATACTCGCGAAGTCGTCGCGCAAGGAGCACTAATCGTCTTCTCAACTTTTAGCGCGGGAATCGATTACGTGGATGCACGTTAGGGCAACGATAAAGACGAACGTAGAAGCGAGACGATAACGAGGAGAACAAGAGGGGAGGAAAACGTGACGGAACCAGAAAATAGTGGCAATGGACAAGAGGAGCGTTTTCATTTTCCTATTCCTGAGCATGAACAGGATTCTTCGAGTCTGGTATTAGCGTGGCCTAATGCTCTTCTGTGGGGAGCTTACGTGTGGATAAGTGTCTTCGCTTTGGATTGGATACCAGTGTACACACAAATTAGTATTGGCATTTTTGCTTTTTCGTGTGTATGTGGCTTCCTTACTTTTTCGGAGAAGTTTCTTGAGAAGTTCCAGTTTTTTGCTCTTGTGCTTGTGACTCTTTTGTGGGTGCAGGTAATTTTGTGGTGCATTATCACGTGTTGTTTTGCTTCGTATAGTAATGGTAATAGAACTGTTGTGGATTCATCGAAGGTTATACCTTTTCTGTGTGTATGGTTCGTGTTCGCTTTATTCATGGGTTGTGTGTATACATATTTTTATGTGAACCAAGAGAAACATGTAGCATGGCTTGAAAAGTTGCAGTCGTATGATACCTCTGCACTGACAAGCTTTGCGGCTACTTTTGGCGTTGTATCCTTGGCCCCTATAGTTATTTCATTGTTTATTTCCGGTATTATGCATATTTTTTGGATTATACTGGTTGCGTCATTTACAGTTATTCTGCCTGTGATGGTGGTGGATGCTGTGTATGGTGCTATCTGGGTTCGCAAGCATCCATATTCATTCGACGAGGTTGATATTGATAATCTTGAACTCGAAGACGACGAAGAGTTCGCGGATGAAGATTCGGAAGCATAAGTACAGATAGATGATGTTGCTGAGTCGTTATTCGTGACTATGCCATATAAAAACATTTGTTTTACGAGAAGAAGTGATTAAAACGGCAGATTTTAAAGTTACTGATCGGTCATTACAAGAACTTAAAGAAGCTCTTACATCAGCTTATTCTTCTGTGGATACTTATACAGAATACGGGGATACCTCATGTCTCGGTAGAGGAAAGACCTCTGCATGCATGAAAAATATCAATGCACAGACTGCACAGTTAAAAGATTCTCTTAAAGACCGATTGGATCAATGTATCTCTCTTATGGATGATGCTAGTGCAGGGACGACATTTCTCGATAATGAGCTTGCAGTAACGCTTAATTAGTGTTTTGTCTGTGACGAGTAGAGAAAATTGAATTCGGAAAGTAACGAGAAGAAACGTATATGAGTGCATATAACAAGAAAGAGGATTGGTCAATTCTTAAACTGCCAAATGACCCGACACCTGGAGATTCTGAAGAAATAGCACAGCTTGCTGCGCATTATGGATCGTATGCATCGGAACTCGTCACAGCGTGCGATGCTATGCGTTATACGAAGCATACGGCTCTAACTCTTCAGGGAAGTTTCTCTCTGGAATTTAGTGTCACCCGTGACGGAATTTATGATGACGTTCGTAAACTTCATGACAGTGCCGAACGTGTTAAAGATGAACTTAAGAATTGGAGCAATGCTGTAGAGGACGCTCAATCGCGCATTGCTCAGGTACTAGAAAATGCAAAACGTGCACAGAGCGAGATTACGCAGCAATCTCGTATCATCAATAATAAGCATGATGAGATGAAGCAAAATTCCGATAAAGGAAATAATGAAACATACCAAGCGACTCTCCGTCGTGCGAATGCTGCTAAAGTACAGGCTCAGAACGAGCTGAGTGACTATATTAAGTATGCGACTAATATCGTTAATGACTACAACGATGCGGATAGCACTTGTAACGCTGCTCTACAAGGATTTTGGCAGTTAGCAGCTGAAAAATTCGTCAGTGCAGGTGCTGGGACAAAATTCTTCCGAAAGATTGGTAAAGACGGGCTAAAGCTTCGTAAGGGGTGGAAAGTCTACAAAGAGCTTAAAGGTAAGAAATTTACTGTACGCGATCAGCTAGGTAAAAAAGGAAAAATTAGGCACAACGTATATCTTGATGGTAAGAAGGTATACGAGAAGAAGTCTGGTGAACGTACGCGATATTCCGAAAAATATGGAGAGCGTTTTAAGAAAAATACTGAAGTGGATTTTGATACGGTTCATTTTGGCAGAAAGGCTAACGGGCATATCGATTTTAGTGAAGTCGGTAAATCTGGAAAGCAATCGTTCAAGTCTGGTATGGACTTTACAAGCGATTTTCGAGGTTTCAAAGGAGCAAGCAGCTGGGCAAAGACTGGAAAAATTCTTGGTGCAGCGGGAACGGTTTTGACTTTTGTCTCCAATGCTAAAACTGATCTTATTGATGACAATAAATCAAGCGCAGCTGAGAAAACAAAAAACTATGTTGTAGACACTTCTGTGGACTTGGCGTCAGGAGCTGCGGCTGGTGCTACTGGTGCGATGATAGGAACTATGATTGGTGGTCCGGCAGGAACTCTGATTGGATATGGTGCGGGGATTGCTATAAATTGGGCTATAAATAATCAATGGGATGGTTCTCATTCAGTTTCGGGGCTTATTAAGTCAGGACTAAAAGGACTATTTCATTTTTAGGGGGAGAATATGAATAAAGATATCTCTAACAAATATGAGGTAGGAGAATGCCCGAGCGAAGAATTCGGCGATGAAAAAGAGCGTTTCCATTTTCCCATTCCTCAGAATGCTCAAGAGCCGAGCGCCCTTATGATTTCGTTCGCAAGTATTGTTATTTGGGGTATTTTCACATGGGTGAGTGTGGTGCTCTTCTATTGGGTTCCAATATATTCACAGATTTCTGTAGGTATTTTAGTTTTTTCGTGTGTCTGCTTCCTTTTATCTTTTATTGAGCCTTTCATCGACAAGTATCAATCATTAAGTCTTGTGCTGACTTCTCTTATCTGGGTAGCGATTACGGGTGGGTTAATCACAATCTGTGGCTGTGCGGCATATACATTTGGTAGTGGTAAGAGGACAAATTATTCAGCAGCTATCCCCTTTGTAAGTGCATGGCTCATTGTTGCGCTCATTATGGTTGGGGTATATTCCTATTTTTATATGAATCAGGATAAACATGTGGAATGGCTAGAAAAGTTACAAGCATATGATACTTCCGCTCTAACACAGTTTGGAATGGTGTATGGAGTAATTGCTATTGGTCCTGCAGTCATCTCGCTGTTTCATGGAGGCATTCTTAATATTTGTTGGATTCTTCTTGCGGCAGCGTTTGCTGCTGTTTTGCCTGCGATGGTGGTGGATGCCTTGTATGGTGCTATCTGGGTAAGGAAGCATCCATATTCTTCTGATAAGCCTAGTGAGTATGACCTTGAGGTTGACGATGACGATCTAGATGATGAGAGTTATCTGACAGATAAAGAGGAATAAATTATGGAAAACAAAAATCAAGAGCGATATACTTTCCCGCTCGTTGCTTCGCCAATGAAGCCAAATACGCTACAGTTGGCTTGGATTAATATCCTCGTATGGGGGCTTTTTGTGTGGATTACTGTGAGCCAATTTCATTGGCTGCCTGTGTATTCGCAGATTAGCGTAGCTGTTTTCGGTTTTTCTTGTGTGTGTTTGTTGTTATCTTTTGTGCGACCTTTTATTTGGAAGTTTCAGTCGTTGTGTTTGATTCTGGTAGCGATTGTATGGGCTACGTGTGCGGTTGGTTTCATGATGATTGGATGCTTAGCAACGGTGAGCGAGGGTGACAATACGACAATTGATTCGCTCCGCTCTTCTCCGATTCTTCTTTTGATTGGTGTGTGGTCAGCTGCTGCAGTGGTTATGGGTTGTGTGTATGCGTATTTTTATATGCATCAGGACAAGAATGTACAGTGGCTGGAGAAGTTGAAGTCTCATGATACGTCTGCTTTGTCGTCGTTTGGGGCGATGTTTGGAGTGATTGTTATCGTTCCTTCGGTTTTGTCTTTGTTTAGTGTGGGGATCCAGCATATTTTTTGGATTGCAATTACGGCTATTTTTGCTGTAACGTTCCCGATGCTTGTGGTGGATGCCTTGTATGGTGCTATCTGGGTGAGGAAGCATCCATATTCTTTCAATAATTCAAGTGAGTCGGATGAGTACGATCTTGAGGCTGAAGATGAAGAAGATGCATCACCTTCTACTTTCGACGCTCAGAATAATCCAGACGCTCCACTCATCAGCTAACAATTATCACAAGTAAAGAGGAATGATATGGATATCAGACCTAAAACTCTCAGCATCATCCAGATGGTTGGTTTTACTCGCGATTATGACACGTCATGGTCAATGGATGAATTATGCGAAGAAATGTTTGCGAGATGTCAGGATTTTATCGCGGAAATGCTTGACGTTGTCTATTCTGACGGTCCTGTCTACTTCGCATGGAAGCCTTTTGGCGCGCGTACAGAAAATGCACTGGATGTTTTTACCACGTTTGGAAATCGAATTGGTGTCCACAAGACAGATGCTGCTGAACGTTTCGATGCATATGATCTCGTTGTTCATTCGCGTGAATACGCAACGCTTGCTCCGTCAGAATTGGATGCATACTACGCAGAGCTTCAGCACACATATACGGATACTCAACTTCGTGATTTGACTGTGTATCACGTATTGTACTGGGAAGATGATGAGTTGATTGTTGACGTGTATAGTGCGATGGAAAGTGATGAGAAATGACATATGAAGCAGCAGAGGGCGTCGAAGGCGCGGAAGTTTTTGAAGCTCGAAATGTAGTGCGGTATCGTCGCGAATTTCCCGGAACAGAATTTGCAGATGAATTAAAAAGCTTCACACAGACACTTGAAGAGTTCGAGGTGCATCCAGTGGGTCCTCTTTTCTATAGTTTGAATAATGTTCCTTCCGGCCCGAATTTCACCATGGATATCGAATTTTTTATGCCGGTTGAAGAAGAGTATGTATCTATCCCCGGTATGAAGTTTTCGTCGTATTTTGAAGTGAATAATCTTATCGTGACGAGTGTCGACCACGATTATGGAACACTGACTCAGCGCGCGTACAGGCGACTTTTGCAGACGCTCGATATGAATAATCGTGACGTCAACACGCCGTTCTACCACATTCTTGATACGGATGATGACGATGTCATGATTGCTCTTGGGTATGCTTTTTAGAGATGTACGTGTAATTATCTCTCAAAAAATTGGTAAAATTATACAAAATGTCTCATAATATGATGGAACGCCTCGCTACATCATTGTTGATACTGTAAACTACAATATGACACGAAGGTGAATTAGAAAGAAGGGAAACAGTCATGGCAAATGTAAATGTCACTTATGGCGATCTCGAATCCGTTTCTAGCAAGCTCAACTCCGGTGAGCAGGATTTGCAGAATACTTTGCGTAACTTGAAGTCTTTGGTAGATCAGCTCGTAGCTTCTGGCTTCGTTACTGACAAGGCTTCTGGTGAATTCCAGCGCTCTTACGAAGACTTCAACAAGGGTGCTTCTCAGACTATTCAGGGTCTTACCGGCATGAGCAACTTCTTGGATAAGGCTAAGCAGTCCATGCAGGATCTCGATAGCTCCTTGGCATCTGCTGCACGTCAGTAGTTTTCAACTAACTTTCTAGTGGGATGTAGGCATATGCTTGCATCCCACTATTTGTTATCTCAGGATGTGTATGTGCATGTGCATGTGCATGTGCGCTACGAGCTGCCACACGGCTTGAACTATTTTGTGCGTGATGTCCATCGCAATATGAGCGTCACGCAATTAATGATCGCGATGACAATCCATACCCACATAAGAACTGTGTTTGGTGAAAAAATTGAGTATCGGATAGCGCATATGATAGATACAACCAAGGTAAGAACGATAAAAACATTCTTAGAAATGAATTCAAAAAAGCTCATATCTCTAATGTAGCAGGAAGAATAGGGAAGAGGATTGTATGCATTTTTCTGTACGAACTGACCGGGCGAGCGGTGCACGTACTGTGACAATGCGTCCGGGCTTTAAGGAAACGTCCGATGAGGGACAAGCAATTTTTGCGACGAATGTCAGCTCTTACAGCGAGTACCTTCTTCCTATGCGCTACGAAATGATCGGCACAAGTGTACGCTTTTATTATGATGTGACGGGACTGATTTCAGTTAACGAGTTCCTCAAAAAGCAGACGATGACCGTCAATTTTTTGAGTTTGTGTATGATACTTCGTGGACTTATCGACAGTTGCAAGTACTACAAGGCAAATCCTGAACTCATCGAATGGGATCCAGCGCATATTTATATCGACGAAAATACGGGAAACTGGCGTTTTATGTTTGCGCCCGTTCAAACATCGCGTCCGCGCTCGCAATGCATCGATATGCTTCGTTTTATTTCCGGATCGCACCGGGTAATTTCTGCGACGGATTATGACAATACTATTCGTGAATATCTTCGTTCGCTTCCTACAGTTGGTTTTACGTATAACATGGCGACGATGAAGCAAATATTTGCGCAATTTGCAGCTCCGACGTCTGGTACTGCGCGGGAAGCAGAGTCAGGGGCACAAGCGACGGAAAAATCGAATCAGCACAGTGGATATGCCCCTGAAAGCACTGTCGGGCAACCTGATGATATCGTCGCCGTTCCAGCTGACGGGGCTACGGTGCTTGCATCGTCCATGATGCAATTGCCGGAATTTTCGGGAGCGCAGTATGCGCATGTAGAGCCAACGGATGCTTTCAGCCCTGTGGGTGGTCAATCTTTCGAGCCACGTGAAGAGCAGCGGAATGAGTCTTCGGTACAGCCTGCTTCGCGAGTGGAATCTCCAATGGATTCAGAGCCAGCCGTGCAGTCGTCTGCACAGCCTTCTGCACAGTCTTCCGAGCAGCTAACAGCGCATTCAACAGTGACTTCAACAGTGCAGTCAGATGCTCAATCTCATATCTACTCGGCAGGATACGCGAATGACCATTCGCCCGCACGTGAAAGCATGGGAACGATGGGAAGCTGGGGAACGGGGACGAGCGCTCTTATCGTTCTGACACGTTTATCAGATCAGACTGTGTATCCAATTGCGGCATACCAAGCGACAATTGGACGTTCTTCGAGAAGCATGATTCATGTCGGTGGAAATTCAGATATCAGTCGCATTCATGTCACAGTGGAAATCGTGGACGGAGGTTTTGAAATTACTGATATGGATTCTCGCAATGGAACTTTTGTCGATGGAGTGCAGGTTCCGCCACATCACACAGTGAAAGCGTCGAGCCCTGTACGACTTCGACTGGCAGAAGAAGACTTCATTCTCGAAAAGCGGTAAAACTCAACGTTTTCTCGCAACGATGGTAGTATGGAAAGCACAGAGTACAGGAGAGTATAGAGGAGAAATGCTATGGATAAATTTGTCATTCGCGAGAATGAAATTTCAGAATTGCAGTCTCAGCTTGAAGGAATGTCTCAGTTACTAACTTCCATGGCGAGGACAGAAACGTCAGCGTCGGAGCTGGGGGAGAAAGCCCATAATGCTATGGAAAATTTCTTTGATGGCTTGGATCAAAACCGCAGCAAGATTACAGAGAATACGGCAAACCTCGCTTCATATCTTGGCACGATTCGTACAGAGACGAGCAATGTGGACAATGAATTATCGTCTGCGCTCACACAAGACGACAGTGGCGAGTCTAGCGCAGCAGCACAGTCAGGCGAATCTGAGCAATAGATCGCAATAGATACTGAGCTATCGTACACAGTGAGAGGTGGGGAAAATACATGTCATTATCGTTTTCAGTAAATATTCCTGCTGGCTGGAATGAACTCGCTTTGTCTTATGACACTGTAAGCGAAACGGCTCATGCAATGGCGGATAATCTTATTGCGGTATCGCCTGAATTAGAAGCGCACAAATTGATGCTCGTTAAAGATATTTCGGATCAATTACGTGCAGCCATCGATAGTGGTACGCATTATGCGGCAAGCTACATAACTCCTACGACAGATGGTTCGTTGAGCATGTTCTTGATGGTGCAAGCGCTGCCAATGATTATCCCTGATGATGATCAAGAAGTCATCGATGCTTTATATGACGTGTACTCAATGACTGATGCTTCTCGTCCGCAAGGAGTGGATAAGCAAATAGTCACTCTCACTCATGCTGGTAAGGCTTTGCAAACTTTTGGCGTCGAACTTTTTGATAATGTCCCTGTAGTGCTACTGCGCACACTCGTTCCAGTGGGGAACGCAGTCTTGTCATTGGTTTTGTTCTCACCAAATGTGGGAATTAAGAATACGCTTGCTCGTCTTTTTGAGACGGTTGCGGGTACTGTCAAAGTTGAAGAGGATCAGAATGCGGATGGGGATGATTCTGAGAGTTCCCCACAAGCAGCACACTTCGAAACGGAGGAGGAGTAGGCATGGCACGTCCTGATGCGTCAGAGTGGCAAATTGTAGGATACAGGTCTGATCCAGTGCCTGGAAATCCCAATGTTGTCGAAAATCTTGCAGCAGATTTGAAGAATAACTACGGTACTCCTTTGTTCCAAATGGCGACGGTACTGCAGCAAATTCAGAGTAAATCCGTCGGAACAACAACGTTTTCCATGAGTCAAGCGGGCGTTGCCTTTGTTGAGATGCTGGGCGATTTCCCATCTCGAGTGGCAAAATTGTCTGAGGGAGTGAACTCGGTAGAAAGCGGACTTAAAACGTGGGCTTCGGACATGAACTCTCAGCAGGTGACAGCGGACAGGGCATTGAATGAAGCTGTCGAAGCGTATAACCAGCGCAAGTCGTTACAGTCACAATTATCCAGCACACAAAGTCAGCTGCAACGGAGTAAAAGTGCTGATACGTCACACTATTCCGATGCGCAGAAAGCGAACCATCAATCCAGCCAAGAACTGGCAGAACAGCAAATCGATCAGCTCACGCGCTCCATTGCTGGGTATGATGCGGATTTTGAATCTGCGAAAGCGACAATTAATCGTGCGAAGGCTGATTATGACGAGGCTGAAGCGCGATTCGTCAATGCTGTCTTTGCTGCACAAAATCAGGCTGGCGTGAAAAAGATGAGCTTCTTGCAAGCTCTGCGACAGGGAATCCATGATTTCTTTATGAGTGACACGTGGAAGACCATCGTAAAAGTTTCAGAATTCATAGGTGCTGTAGTAGGTGTGCTGAGCCTATTTATACCTGGACCGGGATGGCTCTTTGCTGCGATAATAATGGCGACGTCGGCGATATCGCTGGTGGATTCTACAGCCAAGTACTCAAGAGGGGAAATTGGTCTCTTAGAGTTAGGATTAAATGGTCTGGCGGCGATTGCGGGAGGACTTTCTGGCGCTGCAGGGATAAAAGCTGTTGGAGAGGCAGCCAAGGCGACATCTTCTACTGTTAAAGCTACTGCTTCTGCTGGAGAGGTTGTAGGTAGCAGTTCAAAAGCTCAGGTTTTTCTAGCGAAGGCAATGGGCTTTGGGGATAAGATAGTGTCTTCAAGCGGAACGCAGATTGTTCCTAAGGGAACTGTAGCCCACGAAATTGGAAATAATTTTATCAAGAGCATGATGCCAAGCTTTGTTAAAGGCGATCCAATCGCTGGCAATCTCGGACTAGTTTTTAAGGATGCTTTTTCAACGGCTGATGATGCACAACATACTCTTGACTTTGTGAAGGATGCAACTTCATCTGCGAAAGAAATATATTCAGCATATGCGCATAAAAATGCTGGCGCATCTAAGCAAATTGCGATGACTCTAAATACGGTTCATCTGTTTTTCCCTGGTCTGAGTGGATTCGCGGGTGGATTGGCAGATGTCTTTTCTGCAGCAACAGATTAAAGAGATAATCGGAAAGAGGATACTATGACAAATCTACTTGACCAGGAGAAGGTCGGTAATTTCCCTGCCGGATATTTTATGTCAATCACAGGTAGGGGTGTGCGTAAAGTTGTCTCTGGCAAACGTGTGTATACGTTGAGGGGTGCTAAGCGTAAGCTTCTTGTGCTGCTTGTGATGTGTACAGTTGCGTATTTCGCGAATTTTGCTTTCGCGTTTTGTAATGGTGGCCAGGAAAATGAAGATATGCGTCTATTAGCTGGATTGTGCATACTTCTGGGATTTATTCTTGTCTGCTTTTTTGGCTATTTTTCAACCCTAACGAAAACTACTAGAGGAAGAAGCGGAGTATTTGCAGTTGGAGTTATTACTGATATCTGTTTAGCATCATTCCTTGGTATGTTGAGTGCGAGTGCTCATGGTTTTACAGAAATGGCTTATGTAGTGTTGCCTTTTGCGCTTGCTGGTTTTGTGTGTGCTTTTGCTGTTGATTGGATTGTTGCTCGGGTGAAGGCTGTGTGGGCGGTGTCGCTTATTATTACACCATTAGTGGTGATTCCATTTTGGCTTTTCTCACTCTTCT
The DNA here is from genome assembly GCA_963543015.1 of uncultured Alloscardovia sp. Lineage (GTDB taxonomy): Bacteria > Actinomycetota > Actinomycetes > Actinomycetales > Bifidobacteriaceae > Alloscardovia. Next base: position 237,875 of record CAUTYZ010000001.1, on the reverse strand, counting down.
TTGGTTCGTTTAAGCCGGGTATGTTTGCTGTGGGTGTAGTGATGTGTGCGGTCAGTGTGTTTTCTTTTACTGTGGATTTGATGACGATGAAGTATTTTGCTGAGCGTGGTGATGTGGATGCGGCATATGAGTGGTTTACCGCTATTATCGCGGTCCTCGATTTGTTCATCGCTGTAGGCGGTCTCGGCGGAGCCGTCGGCGCCACTCAATCGAAAAAGTCATAGCTTGAGCCAGTTTTATCTGCTGTATCATGCATCCATATGGCTCTGAAAGAGTTATTATAGAAAACGTATGATTGTTCTCATCGGCGAGGGTCATACGAAACAAAAAGATACGCACATAGGGGGGCGTCCCTCTCTTCCACAGGTGGAAGGACGACACGTATGTACTCAGATAAGGAAACACAAGATCAGCAGATTCTTCTGCTCACATATTCATGCATTTTTAATATAACTGCTGTGGGTATGCTCATTATCGGCCTGAGACATGATGGAAGTCTTGGCTATGATTTCGTTCTCAACTCGCTCATGCTGGTTGGGTTTATTTTCCCGTTAATTCTTCACGCATATATCGTTCGAATGACAGGAGGTGTATTGCGTTGGGTTCTTGCCATTCTTAACGTATGCGTGATTATCGTCGCAGCTATAGCAATTGCGTTTGGAGAGTACATAGCGGGAAAATTAGGACTTCCGATGACGTATTACGGTCAGGATTATGGCAGATACGTGGGGCTGTGTGTCGATGTGTATGCTGTGACCAGTAATTGTGCTATGACAGCGCTTATCCTTTATCAGGTGCGTTGTCACGCGCAGAGCGGTATACCGCGAGAAGTAACGGAAAGATAACGTAATGGGCGGCTCTTCCAGGGGAAGAAACCGCCCATATATGTGCGATAAAAATTCTACTTACTTGATGATATCGATAGATTCAATCATCACTGGCTTAAGAGGATTATCGCGACCGTCAGTTGGCACAGCGTCAATTGCATCGACAACCTTCTTGGATTCCTCATCCACTACTTCACCAAAGATGGTGTGCTTTCCATCAAGCCATGGAGTTGGCACTGTGGTGATGAAGAACTGAGAACCATTCGTGCCAGAAAGCTTTCCTGTGAAAGGATTTGGACGACGGCCAGCATTTGCCATTGCGAGCTTGTAAGGCTCAGCGAACGTGTGCTTGTTAATTTCATCATCGAAGTTGTATCCAGGACCGCCGGTACCGGTGCCCAATGGGCAGCCACCCTGAATCATAAAATCCTTGATAACGCGGTGGAAAGTAAGACCGTTGTAGAAAGGATCATGGGACTTTTCGCCAGTCAATGGGTCGGTCCATTCCTTCTCGCCGGTTGCAAGACCGACGAAGTTTTCTACGGTTACTGGAGCATCTTCTGGGAAGAGCTCGATAGTGATATCACCCATTGTGGTGTGCATAATTGCTTGCATAAGTACTCCTCGTACATCTCGTCGTACGTAAAAAATGTGCGCGTCACAAGAACGCACACATCACGTATGTTAATGACTTACTACTAGTCTAACTGAATCCATGCAGAGGTGTCCTGTGGAAGCTTGCCGTCCGCTGTGAGCGGACCAGAAGTAATGAGGATCTGACCTGCTGGAAGCTCTGCTGGAGTAGCGGAGAAGTTCGTGACATTTGCCCAACCGTTTGAGCGCTTGTAAGCGATAACTCCACCCATGTGACCATCAGCACCATCGAAGAGACCGCTTTCCTTGTCTTCAGCGAGCCACTCGACCTTGTGATCGTCTGCCTGCAATTCGTGGCGCAAACGCAATACTTCACGATACAAGTTCAGCATAGAATCAGCATCAGCATCTTCTACATCTGCAGCGAAATCCTTATACCACTGTGGCTGAGGAAGGTGAGGCTTTTCAGAAGAATTTTCAGGAGAGAATCCAAAAGATCCTTCAGTATCCGAACCAACCCATGGGAGAGGGACACGGCAACCGTCGCGACCCTTAATCTTTCCTGCATCATGGCTGGAGAATGCGCTTGGATCTTCCAGCTGATCCCATGGAATGTCCGCGACTTCAAACAGACCAAGCTCTTCGCCCTGATAGACATATGCTGATCCTGGCAAAGCCATTTCCAAAAGAAGAGCTGCGCGTGAACGGCGAGTACCGAGCTCACGGTTTTCTGTATATGTCTTACCATCGCGCAAAAGCCAGTCGAATGCAATCTGATGCTGGTCAGGTGCAGGAATTTGTGGAAGTGCAAAACGAGAAGCATGGCGAATCAAATCGTGATTGCTCATAACCCATGTCGCTGTCGAGCCAGAACGCTCGGTTGTTTCCAAACCAGCTTCGATTGCCTCATGGAAATTATTGCGAGCCCACTGCTTAGTCGCAAATGCAAAATTGAAAATCTGTCCCAAATCATCAGGGCTTGCATAGAGATACTGACGTTCTGGACGTACCCATGCTTCTGCTACAGCGAAGCGAGGAGGGTTGTATTCGTTGAAAAGCTTTCGCCATTCAGCATAAATTTCGTGAACTTCATTGCGGTCGAAGAGAGGATGTGAACCATCGATACGGTTTGCGCCATCACGAGGAGAAACCTCATCGAGTTCAGGAGAATTCATATCCTTCTTCAATGCGTGAGCTACGTCTACGCGGAAACCGTCAGTTCCGTGATCGCACCAGAAACGCAAAGTTGTTAAGAATTCTTCGTGAACGTCAGGGTTGTCCCAGTTCCAATCTGGCTGCTCTGGAGCAAACATATGAAGATACCATTGACCATCTTCGACGCGTTCCCATGCGGAACCACCGAAGATAGATTCCCAATTATTTGGAGGAAGTTCTCCGTCTTCGCCGCGACCATCGCGGAAAATGTAACGGTCACGCTCAGGGGAACCCTTGCCAGCAGCAAGTGCAGCCTTGAAATACTCGTGACGATTCGAGCTATGGTTTGGAACGATGTCTACGATGACCTTAATATCGCGTGCGTGAGCAGCTGCGACCATCTCGTCGAAGTCGTCCATATTTCCCAAACGAGGATCAACATTACGATAATCATCCACGTCATAACCACCATCGGCGAGTGCAGATGGATAGAATGGCGACAGCCAAATAGCATCGACTCCGAGCTGATCAAGGTAATCCATATGAGCGGTAATGCCCTTAATGTCGCCCAAGCCGTTTCCGGTCGTATCTGCAAAAGAGCGTGGATAAATTTGGTAGACAACGGCGTTTTGCCACCACAAGTCTGCGTTAGTTGCGTTGCTAGTCATAGCATACTCTCCATCAAGTTGCGTGTTCAATGATAACGTTTTCATTATAGAAGACACTATGCACACAAGACACTCGCAAGTGGTTTGCAAAGCAGTTGCAAAGGAGGGGTGTGGCGTGGCGGAGTTGAGAGATTCGGTGAGGTTCACTCTCTGAAGATTTGAGTTCGGAAGACGATGCAGATAATGCAAAACGTCAAGATGCAGACACAGGAGTATCCTAAACGGTAGTAAGACAGTGGAGCTGACGAGCAGACGAAAGTCATCATTCGTCAGCACCTTTCGGGACAGTTTGGAGTCAAAATGGCACAAGAAGCAGGCGCATTGAGTGCAGAAGAATCCCGCATGATTTGGATTGATTGCGAAATGACGGGATTAGATATCAATAATGATGAATTGTGTGAAGTCTCTGTAGTTCCTACAGATTTTAATATGAACGTTTTGGATGAGGGCATTGATTTGGTAATCAAGCCAAGCCAAGCGGCAATTGACCATATGAATGATTTCGTTCGTCATATGCACACGTCCTCCGGTCTTGTCGATGAATGGGAGAACGGTTTAACGCTTGAAGAAGCAGAAAAGCGCATCGTGGAATACGTCCAAAAATTCCTCCCAACTGAAGGCAATGGCAAGGCACATCTTGCGGGAAATTCCATCCATTCGGATAAGAAATTCTTGGACAAATACATGCCAACTCTGATGAGCAATCTGCACTATCGCATCATCGATGTGAGCACGCTCAAGGAATTAAGCCGTCGCTGGTATCCAGCAGTGTATGAAAACAAGCCAGAAAAGCATGGCGGTCATCGCGCGCTCGCAGATATTATCGAATCGATTGACGAATTGCGTTACTATCGCGAGATGATGTTTGTAAAGGATAACCCAACTGTTCAGGAATCCCAAGCGGGCGCTGAACGTATCGAATCGACAAGTCTGCTTCGCACATACGAAGAACAGGGCAATGCTTTGACCGATGAGTCGACGCCAGAAAAGACTGATTATTAAACCTGATTATTAAACCTGATTATTAAACCTGATTATTGAACTCACCATTCATGCCTGACGCGTGACAGCTCACGGAAAGACTTACGAATACGAATGTTCCAATCGCAAGCTCTCGAAATTATGAATGCGGGTGCGTCGGTGTATCTGACGGGTGCACCGGGCGCGGGTAAAACGTATGTCTTAAATGAGTTTGTCACAGCTGCTCGAAAGCAGGGAAAATCGGTCGCCGTTACCGCATCTACGGGAATTGCGGCGACGCATATTAATGGTCAAACGATTCACTCATTTAGTGGTATTGGTATTTCAACGTCTTTAAGTGAATCGGTGATGAAACGCATTATGACGCGTCGCAAAAAATCGTTGGTGAACGCCGATGTACTCATCATCGATGAAGCATCCATGATTCATGCGTGGTTCTTTGATCTTGTCGACGAAGTATGCCGACGTGCTCGGAAAAATAACGAACCTTTTGGCGGTTTGCAAGTCATCATTTCTGGTGATTTTTTCCAGCTCCCGCCGGTATCTGTATCCTCGAGAAATTCCGATGTTCTGGGGGTATCGGTAGAAGCTATGCAGATGCAAGACAAGTATGCATCGCATGGGAAGAACATGGAAGGTTTCATTACGGAATCTTTTGCGTGGGATGCTCTGAACCCCATTGTGTGCTATCTGACCGAGCAGCATCGTCAAGATGATGGACAATTATTGAGCGTTCTCACATCCATTCGTGAGGGCAGCGTCACGCAGGACGATTACATGACCGTTGCTTCTCGCATTGGTGTGCCTTATGACGAGGACGACATTATTACGCATCTTTTCCCGTCAAATAAGCAAGCAGATATGCTCAACGATGTGCAGCTCAATCGTTTGACGGGGCCTGCTCATACTTTTGTCGCCACATCGGCTGGCTCCGCGCAGCTCGTCGAGCGTTTGAAAAAGAATATGCTTGCTCCTGAAAATCTCGTACTTCGCGAGGGTGCGAGTGTGATGGCTTTGCGCAACGATCCTGATAAACAATACGTCAATGGTTCGTTAGGTATCGTGAAGTCCTTCACGTCTGCTTCGAAGGGTGGATGGCCGATCGTCGAATTCGACAACGGTCATATCGTGACGATGAAACCCGCTGATTGGGAAATTACGGATGTGGAAACCGTTCTCGCAGTTGTCTCGCAAGTGCCTCTTCGATGTGCGTGGGGAATTACCATTCATAAATCGCAAGGTATGACACTTCATCGTGCGGTCATGGATTTGAGAAGAACGTTTGCGCCTGGCATGGGATATGTAGCGATGTCTCGTGTGCAGGGACTGGATGGTTTGTACTTGCAAGGTCTCAACGATCGCGCTTTCCTCGTGAGTGCGGATGCTGTCTTGCTGGACTCTCAACTTCGTTCCCAGTCCGATAATGCCGCGGCAATTCTTGAGCGCGAGGATGCATTCGCAGTCCGCAATACGCAGAGGCCTCGCCGTGGTGCTGCTAACGGTGCAGCCGGAAACGCTGATGGAAATTCGGATGAGTTCGATCAAGGAGCGCTGTTTTAGACAGGTTCTGAGTAGTCTGAGTAAAGCGTCTCATTCTGCAGCTCTGCGCGTTTCTTTAGTTGGGTTCTTCGTGAGGTTTCTTCAAAGGGTTTCAAAGTCGGGTAGCGCTAATAATCTTGTGTGATATGAGCTCACAAGTAATTCGTATGTCACAACTGTTTTTGCGCACATTGCGCGAAGACCCATCAGATGCTGATGTCACTTCTGCAAAATTGTTAATTCGCACGGGATATATCCGCAAGGTAGGCCCAGGCTTGTATTCATGGTTGCCATTGGGCTTGAAAGTTTTGCGAAAAATTGAAAATATTATCCGTGAAGAAATGGCTGTCACAGGCGCACAGGAAGTAGAATTCCCTGTACTTTTGCCTAAGGAGCCATACGCGGCAACGAATCGCTGGGAAGAATACGGCGACAATATTTTCCGTGTGAAGGATCGTCACGAGGCTGATTATCTTCTCGTTCCAACAGCAGAAGAAATGTTTACCTTGATGGTCAAGGATATGTATTCCTCCTATAAGGATTTGCCAGTAACGCTGTATCAAATTCACGCAAAGTATCGCGATGAATTCCGCCCACGCGCTGGCATGATTCGAGGACGCGAATTCATTATGAAGGATGCATATTCCTTCGATATGACTGAAGACGATTTGAAGAAGTCATACTACATGCAGCGCGATGCGTATGAACGTATTTTCAAGCGTTTGGGTGTCGATTATGTCATGGTCCATGCCAATGCTGGTCCAATGGGTGGTTTCGCATCGGAAGAATTCCTCGCGCCACTTCCAATTGGTGAAGATACCTTCGCTCTTGCGCCATCGGGAACGTCGTGGAATGTAGAAGCATTGACCACGGTAAAGCCTGATGACATTGACTTCAGCGAGACTGAAGCTATGGTTGCGCTGGAAACCCCAGATTCTCCAACTATTGAAACATTGGTCGACAAGGCAAATGAATTGCATCCACGCTCGGACGGTCGCGCGTATGAAGCACACGATACGTTGAAGAACCTCATGATTGCTGTCATGCGTCCAACTGGCGAACGTGAAGTTGTCGCAATTGGTGTACCTGGCGATCGTCAGGTTGATATGAAGCGTTTGGAAGCAAGCTTCGAACCAGCAGAAATTGAAGAAGCAACTGCTGAAGATCTCGCACAATTCCCAGAACTTGTTAAGGGATACATCGGACCTGGTGTGCTGGGGCCACAGAACACCGATGCCGAAGGAACATCACGCATCAAGTACCTTCTCGACGCGCATATCGCACGCGGTTCCGAATGGATTACAGGTGCAGATGAAGCTGGAAAGCATGTCTTCCATGCTGTCTACGGTCGCGACTTTGAAGCGGATGGATTCGTAGAGGCTGTGGAAGTTCGCTCGGGCGATATGAGCCCTGACGGATCTGGCCCATTGAGCTTGGAACGCGGTGTCGAAATTGGTCAGGTATTCCAGCTTGGCTTGAAGTATTCGAACGCCTTGGGATTGAACGTTCTGAACGAGAACGGAAAGTCTGTACCAGTGTGGATGGGATCCTATGGTATCGGTGTTTCTCGCGTCATGAGCTGCATCGCTGAGTATCACAATGATGAGAACGGTTTGAAGTGGCCAGCAGCAGTTGCTCCTGCTCAGGTTCATGTCATCGCAACTGGTCGAGATCAGAAGGCATTCGAAACCGCTGAAGGTCTTGTAGCTGCTTTGGCTGATGCTGGAGTAGAAGTTATCTTCGATGACCGTCCAAAGGTTTCTCCAGGAATTAAGTTCAAGGACTCTGAGCTTTTGGGTATGCCATTGATCGTCGTGTCCGGTCGCGACACTGTCGAGAATGGAACAATTGAAATTCGTCATCGCGATGGATTAGAAACCCAGATCGTCACCATTTCTGAGGCTGCTGAGGCCATCGAGCAAGCGGTGAAGGAGCTGTAGGGTATAGGGCTTATCTTAACGCCAATACTCAAAACTCAAAACTCAAAACCACGCCAACGTGTGGAAAGAGGCTGCGCATAGGGAATGCGTGGCCTCTTTTGTATGGTGTGGGAATGAATGTACCCTAAGCCTTTGCAAAAGTGTCTATCTTTTGTGGCTGTAAGCGTTCGGATGGCGTGTGCGATAGCCAGTTTTACAAAACATGGGGAAGTTACTGTTGCCCACTCTGGAAAGCGCAGAATTTCGGGCTTAATGAGAATTCCTTATCATCGTGTCTACGGTTTCCCGTGTCGTCCGGGCGTGTTTTCACATTTGATAACATTTCTCCACCAGCTTGTCATTGGCCATAAAAATCTGTCACAGTGGAACTACTTCTAGAAGACATGTGTAGCGCCTATCAAAGGAGATTATTATGACAAATTCTGCGCATATCACATTGAGCGGCTATGTAGGGACGGAACCACATCAATGGCATACGTCATCGCACATTCCTGCGTGTAGTTTCCGCGTCGGTTCGACGAAACGTTATTTCAGTACGAAGGATAATCAGTGGAAATCCTCAGAAACAACGTGGGTTCAGGTCAAGGCATTTCGTACATTGGCAACGAATGTCATGAAATCCGTGAAAGTCGGAGATCCTATTATTGTCTCGGGGACGTTGACTGTGGATACGTGGGATAAGGATGGTGTCACGCACACGATTCCAAGTATTGAAGCCGCAAGTATTGGACACGATTTATGTATGGGATCGACTAGTTTTACCAAGAATGAGCCTGTGAACAGGAATCAGAATAATGCCCCATCAAGTCAGGCGACGGTTAATGGCAATAATTCTGAGGGTGATGCGGTGAAGGATGAGTTTGCCGTTGGATCCGATAGTGCTCTGACAGTAAGTGGCGATGCGGGTGAGAATTCGAGCGAGATAACGGAGAGTACTGACGAGGCTCATATTCGTGACGATCAGGAGGAATTGCAACCAATTGCGTAGCGCGAGCGTGTGGGTATTCGTGCGGTTGAAGCAGTTACTTCTATGAAGACGTCTCGAAAGAGCGTTGTTAAAGAGGCTCCTCAGCAGTGTCATGCCAAGGAGCCTCATCTAGAGTGTTAGGCTGTGTTGCCAGTTCTTATGGAGCAATCACATCTCGTCCGAGAGTGCTTTACCAGATATGAACGCGGTCTTCAGGAGCCATGTACATGTCGTCACCTTCTACGACGCCAAATGCATCATAGAAGCGGTCGACGTTACTGACGATTCCGTTAACGCGGAACTCTGCTGGAGAGTGTGGATCAATCTGCAAGTACTGCTCAGAAAGCTCGACGCGGTTGACTCCACGCCAGATAGCAGCATAGGACAGGAAGAAGCGCTGTACGCCAGTGTATCCATCGATAACTGGTGCAGACTCGAAGGCCTTCGTGAGTTCTTCTTCGGAGTCGTCCTGACCGCCCAAAGACAAAGCGTATGCCTTCAAAGCAATGTTGACACCACCAAGGTCGCCGATGTTCTCACCGATGGTGAAAGCTCCCTTAACGTGTGGCATCTGGTCCGCCTTGCCCTCAGCAATGTACTTGTCAGCGACATCCTTAGGGGTGAACTGATCATACTGGTGAATGAGGGATGCGGTGAGCTTTTCGAAGCGCTCACGATCCTCGGCAGTCCACCAATCCTTGAGATTGCCGTCGCCATCGTACTTGCTGCCCTGATCGTCGAAGCCATGACCGATTTCGTGACCGATAACTGCACCAATTCCACCGTAGTTAGCAGCATCATCTGCGTGAGCATTGAAGAATGGCTCCTGCAAAATTGCTGCTGGGAATACGATGACGTTCGTAGTTGGCTCGTAGTATGCGTTAACGGTTTGAGGAGTCATCAGCCATTCACGCTTATTAACAAGCTTGCCAGCCTTCGACAATTGATATGCATGTTCGTACACGCTTGCATTGCGAAGATTGCGGATAAGGCTGTAGTCTTCGCGAACGTCGAGAGCTGTGTAGTCACGCCACTTGTCTGGGTAGCCAATCATTGGAGTGAACTTTGAAAGCTTTTCCAATGCCTTTGCCTGGGTATCAGAGCCCAACCATGTGCTGGACTTGATAGATACTTCATATGCTTTGATGAGGTTATCTACAAGCTCAGTCATGCGAGCCTTGGATGAAGCAGGGAAGTGACGACGAACGTACTCTTGGCCTACTTCTTCGCCAGACATTTCGTCGACAAGGGATACAGCACGACGCCAGCGTTCACGCTGTACGCTTGTGCCGCGCAATGTGCGTCCATAGAAGTCGAACTTCGCTTCTTCAAACTTAGAAGGAAGATAAGATCCCCACTGGATAAGAACGTGCACGCGTGCCCACAGCTTCAAATCATCGAGATCTGCTTCGCTCCAGAAGGTATCAATGCCTTCCATAAAGCTTGGCTGGTAGACGATGATATTGTCTAATGCCTCGCGCAAAGCAACTGGCTGGGTCTGTGCGGAGTCAGTGTTGTTATAAGCTTCCTGCCACGAGTTGACCCACTCAATGAAGTTATAGTTGCTCAAAACTGCAGCAAATTCACTGAAAGTGCGTGGGTTGTAAGTCTTATCGCTGTCTCGTGAGTCGACTACATCCCAGTGGTATGAAGCGATTCGACGCTCGACATCGACAAACTTGCGAGCAAAGCGTGCTGCCTGCTTCTCATCCTTGGAGTAGCCAGCAAGTTCGAGGAGCTTAGCAACCATCTCGGTGTACTTCTCTACGATTGGCTTATGGTTTTCCTCGCGGTAGTAAGCTTCGTCTGGAAGTCCCAATCCGCTCTGATATGCGTGAATCGTATTGTGAGTAGGATCTCCAGGATTTGCAAATACGGAGAGGGAGAAAAGTGATGGGCCGCCTGTTGCATCAAGTGCGCCCAAAACCTGAGTAAGCTCAAGCTTGGAAGAAACCTCATCGATACGATTGAGATCTTCGCGAATTGGGTTGATGCCTGCCTTCTCAATTGCTTCCGTATTCATATAGGAGTGGTACAAAGCTGCAGACTTTGGAGCTGACTGAGGAGCAATCTCCAAGATGTCGTGAATCTGCTCTTCAGCATCATCATTCAACTTGTCGAAAGATCCATAGCGTGCCTTGTCATCTGGAAGCACGTAAGAATCAATCCAAGGACCGTTGACGTGACGGAAGAAATCGGATCGAGCAGAAATCTGAGTAGACAGAGAATCAGTGTCAATTCCAGAATTAAGCGTTTCAACAGAGCGCATTAAGGAGTGCGTCTGGATAAATGTAAGAGTCATAAATGTCATACACACAAGAGTATCGTATCGAGCCCAGAGCTTCAAAAGAGTGTCCATACTCTGTGACAATTATCCGTCGCGTGTAAGGAAACTCACATACGGTAGCAGGCCAGTGAATGCAAAGATTGCGTTGGAGCCCCGAGAGGGATGCAAGTGACCGCATTGGCTTTTTTCGCCATGCGTAAAGTTCGACCCCTCGAAACTGTTTCTATACCTGCATATTGCGTCAAAATCATAAAAACGTTCGATACGCTGAATTCATCAGTTGACAAGAAGTTGATACGAAACGACATGACGATGGATGAAAGCGAGTATGAACGTGAACTTTGTGACAAGCTGGGGTGCAGTATTAGTAGCGACAATTGCTTTGGGAGCGACTTTAGCAGTTGATGCTCTGTCTGTATCTATGTCCATTGGCACACGCATGCATGGCCGTATGAAGAACTCAGAACGTGTGAAGGCAATCTTCTGGTTCGCGGGAGTTCACGCTGTTATGCTCTCGCTCGGTTTCCTCTTAGGTGATTCGCTTGCTGGCATTGTTAATGGTGTAGGTCCATGGATTTCGTTCACATTGCTCGCCCTCGTCGGCGGTTTGATGATTCGCTCCTCTCTCAAGGGAGAATCGGAAGAAAACAATTTGATGTCCATTCCTCCACTGACATGGCGAACCTTGCTTCCACTTGCATTCGCATGCAGTATTGATGCTGTAGCAGTTGGATCAAGCCTTAGTTTGTCGGGCAACTTGCCATTTGGATTGACCGTCGTCGTTGTCACTCTCGTCACCGCGCTAGCTGTGCTTCTTGGTCTGCATATGGGTGATAAGGCTGGTGAAAAGTGGGAGAAGCCTGCAGAGATTACCGGCGGTGTGGTGCTCTTTCTCATCGGCGTAAAGAGCCTTCTGTAGTATATTTACGACCTCAGTTAGTTTTTTAGCTTTCTACTTCTTCAAGAGTCCCCTTCATTCCATGGTTTCAGTATTGACTGTGATGTCCATTCGAAAGTGAAGGGGACCTGCCTATACGTGAGCGTATCCTTAAAGCATGATTGAACTTAAGACTCCACAAGAAATTCAGCAGATGCGTCCAGCAGGAAAGTTCGTTGGGCAGATTCTTTCCGATTTGAAGAAGATGACCAAGGTTGGCACAAATCTTCTCGAAATTGATAACTTTGTTAAGAATGCGATTGAAAGCCGACCAGGCGCTGAATCATGCTATGTTGATTACGCTCCTGATTTCGGAACAGGCCCATTCGCTCATTACATTTGCACATCGGTGAATGATGCAGTTTTGCATGGTGTGCCATTCGATTACAACTTGAAGAATGGTGACTTGGTGTCTCTCGACTTGGCGATTAACGTGGACGGCTGGGTAGGAGACTCCGCTATCAGCTTCGTCGTTGGCGATGCGCGTGAAGAAGATTTGCGCTTGATTAAGAGCACTGAAGAAGCTCTCGCAGCAGGTATTGATCAGGCTCGAGCAGGAAACCGCTTGGGTGATATTTCCGCTGCTATCGGCGACGTGGCTGCAAGCTATGGCTATGATGTCAATCTTGAATTTGGTGGCCACGGCGTAGGCCATATCATGCACGGTGATCCGCACGTTCCAAATAACGGTCGCGCGCATCACGGATACCGTTTGCGTCCAGGTTTGGTTATCGCTATCGAGCCATGGTTCTTGGCGACTACAGATGAAATTATCCAGGATGATAATGATGGCTGGACTTTGCGCTCAGCTGATGGATCTCGCGGTGCACATACCGAGCACACAATTGCTATTACCGATGGTGATCCAATTATTTTGACAGCTCGAGATGACGAGTAGTTACGATATGTGATAAAGAAAGGTGCGGAACTCACAACGAGTCCGCACCTTTTCTCTATAGGTTATATATAAGAATTTTAGTTCTTATGCAAGTCTGAATTCAACTCAATGCCGAGCTTTCCAGCTGCACGAGAGCGCGCTTCAATTGCACCCGTTACGGAATTGCGGATAAACAAAACATTGTCTTTTCCGCTTAAATCAGCACCCTTGACGACGTATAAAGCGACACCTGCAGCTGCGCGTTCCTTGTCGTACAAGGAAATCTTCGTACCAGCAGTGACATAGAGTCCAGCTTCCACAACGCAATTATCGCCCAAAGAAATACCAATGCCCGCATTAGCTCCGAGCAGCGAATGCTTTCCAATAGATACGCGATGCTTTCCACCACCGCTCAACGTACCCATAATGGAAGCGCCACCGCCGATGTCAGAGCCATCGCCCACAACGACACCTTGAGAGATGCGACCCTCAACCATCGAGACGCCGAGGGTTCCTGCGTTGAAGTTCACGAAACCTTCGTGCATGACAGTGGTTCCTTCTGCCAAATGCGCACCCAAACGAATGCGGTCAGCATTACCGATGCGCACTCCAGTTGGTACGACGTAGTCCACCATGCGAGGGAACTTGTCGATAGACAGCACATTAATATCAGCAGCTGCGTGACCGGACTTCTGCGCGTCAGCGAGCACATCAAGCTTGCGCAATGCAAAATTTTCGACAGCAAATGGTCCGTAATTCGTCCACACGACGTTATTTAGTGCGCCAAAAATACCGTCCAAATTTACAGTATTTGGAGCAGCTAAACGCATCGACATGAGATGCAAACGCAAGTATGCATCAGCAGCATCCTCGATAGGCTCATCGATATGAGATACGGTGAAAACTGGAATGCGACGGACTCCACGGGCATCCGCAGTGTCTGTAGCGACAGAACCGAAATTATGAGTGCCACGAGATTGTGGAGCAGGCACGTCATCCTCAGTACCCATGCTCAGCTGTGGATACCATACGTCGAGAGTATTGCCAGCTTCGTCGAGGGATGCTAATCCCCATCCCCAGGCAGTGCGTTGTGTCATTATGTACTCCTTATGCGCGTTCGTTCTCAATGATGTGAGTTTGCGATGCATTGTGATTTATATGATTTTCGCTGGTGCTACTGATGTGAGAGTCCGTCAGTCAGTACGAGGTGAGAGGCGGACGCAGTCAACAATCACAAGAGCAATTCTGAAGTCAATTCTACCGTGAACGCTTACAAATCGAGATAATAGTCTCGTATATACGTTGTAAACCTTGGCAGTGTTATGGATATATAGCCGCGAGTAGATGTGTCAATGATTTCTTTATCTTTCAATCGGTTGCGGTATATATTCATTAACCCAGGCGTAATATCTGCCCTTTCGCGAATGTCTTTTATCGCAATTGGTTTTTCGCTTCCTCGTTCCTGCTCAATTTCAGCTATGGTGAGAAGAATAGTTTGATCCTTTTGAGACATATCCGCCCAAATTTTTTGGTAGACGTACTCTTGGATATTTTCATCGAAATGAGCTAGAAGCTCGTCGTGAGATATTGATGGATTCTCCCACTTCAAGTACCCCATGAGCTGGAAAGCGTATGGGTATCCTTTTGTTAAGCGTGCGTATGCCAGAGCTGTTTCTTCCGGTAAGTGTAAGAGCTCCATGTATCGCATTTTAATCGCAGAAAGATTGAGCGGAGAAAGGAAAATCTTCTGAGCGCGATAGAGGGAAGTGAGACTCTTGTTATTTTGCAATTCAGAAATGTTTTCAAATAGACCTGTCATTAACAGAAAAATCGGATATTCCTGACGAATGAAAATCTGGAAAGCAGCAGCAAATTCACGCATGTAAGGGCTATTTGTTACTTCATCAATTGAGATGAGTAATCGTTTATTATGCTTTTTGAGGATTTCGAAAATTCGAGTAAGTCCAGTTTCGATATCGTTAATACGAGCATCTTGCGAAATTTCAACCCCAATGCCAAAAATTGATAAATCAATTTTTGCTTGCAAGAGTAATGGTCGCAAAAAAGGAATTTCGTACAACTTACTTGTAAGGCCGGTTAATAAATCGCGTGTGCTATTGAGCTCGATGGTTATCCATTGAGGGTTTTCTTTCAGTATTTTTCCGACTTCTGTGAGAAGAACTGTCTTGCCAGAACCTCTGACACCCGAAATCATGTAAACTTGTTCGTTAATGTGGGGTGAAGTGAAATGCTTCAGAATTGTTTGTGTGCTTTCGGACCTGTTGATATAAGTGAGAGGAATCTTGCCAAAACTCAATGTAAAAGGATTCTGTGTCATCGTTTTCCTCCTCGTAGATGTATCCAGTGCAGTCTTGTTGTATAAACTTATATAGAATTATATAAGAATATATAAGTTTATTTTAATTATATAAGAATATATAGAATTATATAAAATTATATAATATAGTGATAATTATATAAGAATATATAAATTTATATACTGATGATGAGAATGGCTGATCTTAACATTGCTACCCCCTCCTCATCTCCAGACAAATATGATGAAAATGTGCAGTAATTCAGCCAATTGTGCATAGGTTGTTAAGTCTAGGGCGAAAAAGAGCGCAGTGCGCCAAGACAGTGTAGTGTGGATAAACGTGGCAGATTATGACTTCTCACAGGACCTTGGCGAAGCGAGAGCGAAGTACGAGACTATTGTACAGGCGGTAGATCTCGATGCTTTGCGTACCCGAATTGCACAGCTCGAAAAAGAAGCGAGCGACCCGAGCTTGTGGGATGACACGGATAATGCCCAAAAAGTGACATCGCAGTTATCTGCTCGCCAAACTCAATTGCGCAAACTGGAAGAAGTTGCTCAAAAACTTGATGATATTGAAACTCTCTACGAATTAGGCTTCGAAGAGGGCGATGATGACTCCATGGATGAGGCTAAAGCTGAGTTAACGCAGACTCGCCAAGCATTGTCCGATATGGAAATCCAAACACTTATGGATGGCGAATACGATGATCGCGCTGCTGTCGTGACGATTCGTTCCGGCGCTGGCGGTGTGGATGCAGCAGACTGGGCACAAATGCTGATGCGTATGTATTTGCGTTATGCCGAGCGTGCTGGTTTCACCGTGAAAGTTCTTGATACATCGTACGCGGAAGAAGCAGGAATTAAGTCGGCCACATTCCAGGTTGATGGCGATTACGCATACGGAAAACTTTCGGTAGAAGGCGGTACGCATCGTCTTGTGCGCATTTCGCCTTTTGATAATCAGGGTCGGCGCCAAACGAGTTTTGCAGCAGTAGAAGTCATTCCACTCGTAGAGGCAACGGACCATATCGAAGTGCCTGATTCAGATATTCGTATCGACACATATATGTCCTCTGGCCCTGGCGGTCAAGGTGTGAATACCACGTATTCGGCTGTTCGCCTGACACATATTCCTACAGGAATTGTTATCACGATGCAGGATGAGCGTAGCCAGATTCAAAATCGTGCGGCTGCGATGAGTATTTTGCAGTCTCGCCTTCTTGTGCTGAAGCATGAGGAAGAGGCAAAAACTCGTAAAGAGCTTGCTGGTGATATTAAGGCAAGCTGGGGTGATCAAATGCGTTCGTACGTTCTTCATCCGTATCAAATGGTGAAGGACTTGCGTACAGGCTACGAAACTTCTGATACTCAAGGTGTCTTTGATGGAGATCTTGATGCATTTATCGATGCGGGTATCCGATGGAGACATCAGCAACGTCGCGAAGCTGCGGAAGCTGCTGACGAGTAGCGGCAAGCGGACGAGGGCATAAGAGAAACAGCAAACTGCTATGCGTGCAATGACAATACAGACAATGATGAGACATGACGATGGTCACTGCGAGAGTTACTTCAGACTTACAGCAATGACCGTTGCGGAACACGAGGAGTACTAGGGGAGACATTATGGCTCTTATCGATCTTGAAAATGTCAGCAAGGTGTATGACCATTCGTCGAGGCCTGCTCTGGAAGAGGTAAATCTTCATATTAATCGTGGAGATTTCGTCTTCTTGGTAGGTGCTAGTGGCGCCGGAAAGTCGACTTTGCTGAGCTTGCTTCTTCGTGAAGAAGAAATCAGCACAGGAAAAATCAGCGTCGCTGGAAATGATTTACGTCGCATCTCACATCGCCATATTCCTCACTATCGCCGCGGAATTGGTTTTGTCTTCCAGGATTACAAGCTTCTGGAAAATATGACTGTATGGGAAAACGTTGCTTTCGCATTGGAAGTTATCGGTACAAAGCGATCGACAATTAAGTCCATCGTGCCTCAAGTGCTTGAAGCAGTTGGTCTGACAGGCAAAGAAAAGCGTATGCCTCATGAGCTGTCGGGTGGTGAAGCACAGCGTGTAGCAATTGCGCGCGCGTATGCAAATCATCCGGCAATTATTCTTGCTGATGAGCCTACAGGTAATTTGGATCCAACGACTTCTGTCGGAATTATGGAAGTTTTGGAAGCAATTAATCGTACGGGTACGACGATCGTCATGGCAACGCATAACGAGGAAATCGTAAACTCGATGCGTAAGCGTGTAGTCGAGCTGCATAACGGACATATTGTGCGCGATGAAGAAAACGGTATGTACGATTCAGCATTGTATTTCCCAGATGAAGAAGCGACGAATAAGTCACGACTTGAGCAGGCTGTTCGTGCTGCACGTGAGGTTAATACGGTTATCCCAGCTTCTGATTTGGGTCTCGATGAGCTCGAGGATAGCGAAACTGTAACCGAAGAGTCTGTGGATATGGCTAAGTTCATGCCACCAACTGCTTCTACCGCTTCTACCACTTCTACCGCTGCTAACGCTGATACTTCTGCTGACACTTCCATTGGTTCGGCACCTGCCGACGATGAGCCAGAAGAAGGCGTTGCTCGTTTGGCTCGCAATGTGCATAAGGGTCGTACAGGTCGTTACGGAGAAGCATTTGCTCCAGCAGAGGAAACTTTGACATGGGGAGCAGGTCTTCAGGCTGTCAGCACAGATCAAGAATCGGATAATGCAGAACCAGACAATACTTTTGACGGTACCGATGACAGCGCTTCTTCGACGCAATCGCGCTCAGAAATTTCTGAAGTGCTTGATAACGAAGAAAAATTGATGGAATCGGTAGAAGCTCAGATGTCTGAAATTCCAGCTCCTCCTACGCCG
This sequence comes from uncultured Alloscardovia sp., assembly GCA_963543015.1. Classification (GTDB taxonomy): domain Bacteria; phylum Actinomycetota; class Actinomycetes; order Actinomycetales; family Bifidobacteriaceae; genus Alloscardovia. Next base: position 219,915 of record CAUTYZ010000001.1, on the reverse strand, counting down.
CCAGCGCCACCAACTCCGCCAGCGTTCCTCATTCGCGATACGACAACTGAGACAGCGGATCAGGATTCCGTTGAAAATGCGACAGATAATTCTTCTGAACAGTCTTCTGTAAAGGATGGTGAATAATATGCGTTTGCGTTTCATCCTCTCTCAGGCATGGTCGAATTTTAAGCGTAACGGCGCGATGGTTATTTCGGTAACTCTCGTCACGTTTATTTCGTTCCTCTTTATCGGCTCTGCAGCTTTGATGCAGACTCAGGTACAGCAGGCAAAAAGTGATTGGTACGATCAGGTAGAAGTAGTCGTATGGCTGTGCCCAGATGGTACAAGTACGTCGGCAAATTGCGCATCGGGTGTTTCTCCAACTGATGGTGAAGTGTCCGATATTGAGTCGAAGATCCAAGATCAGCTCGGATCTGTTGTCTCTCATATCACCTATGTCAGCAAGGAAGACTTCTTTAACAATACTTTCGTCAAGCAGTATCCTGGTGGCATTTACGAAGGCCGTACTTTGACAGCTGCTGATATGCAGGCATCACTTCGTTTGAAGCTCAAGGATGCGAATCGTTATCAGCTCGTATCGGAAGTTTTGAGCGGAACTAAGGGCGTTGAGCAGGTCGAAGATCAGCGTGAAATCTTTGAGCCAGTCTTTGCAGTATTGAACCGTGGAACGGTCGTCGCAGGAGCTCTTGCTGCTGTCATGATTATCGTGGCTGTTCTTTTGACAGGTACAACTATTCGTATGAGTGCTGCAAGTAGGCGTAAAGAAACAGAAATTATGCGCTATGTGGGTGCATCGAATTGGACTATTCGTCTGCCATTCGTTCTGGAAGGTGTATTTGCATCCGTGCTCGGTTCGCTTCTTGCAATTGGTGCGCTTATGGGAATCGTGAAGGTATTCGTCACAGATTGGTTGGCGAAATCCGTCACGTGGATGTCCTTCATTGATATGACAAGCGTACTGTGGATTGCTCCATGGATTTTGCTGGGGGCTACCATACTTTCCGTTATCGCTTCGTCGGTTTCTCTGAGAAAGTATCTGCACGCATAATCATTGACCCGCTTGAATTCATATAATAAAGTTGATAGAACGGTGAAAGTCCGAGAAGAAAAAGGAATTCTTATGAAGGTAACAACCGCGCGTATGAGCAAGTCGCTGAAGGCGACACTTGCGGCGAGTACAGTGGCGCTTTCCCTCATTTCGGGAAGTATCGTTACATGGTACGTTTCGCCTTTGGATGAAGCATATGCAGTGACGCCTTACCAGACTTTGGCTCAGCATCAGCAAGCACAGGCTCGTCTGAAGGCTCAGCTGGCAGGAGTAAACAGTCAATTAGCGCGATTGATTACTGATCTTGATGACTTGGTCAATAATCAGATTCCAGCAGCAGAAGACGCAGCATCTCAAGCACAGGATGAGGCTTCCGCAGCTGCTCAGCGTGCTCAGGAAGCAGCAGATCGCTTGACCGCAGCTCAAAGTGACAAGACAACTCTTGAGCAGCAGATGGCAAATACTCAGGCAAGCAATAACGATGCGAAGGATAAGGTCGCTTCTCTTGCTCGTAGTAGCTTCCATGGATCAAATATTTCAAAGACTATGAGCGTTGTTACTGGCTCAAAGTCCACCTCTGATTTCATTCAGTCCATGCAGTCGGACGCGGCAGTAAGCCGTGTAGAGGCAAAGACTGCATCGGATTCTGCTACAGAATTGAGCACGGGTAAGAATCGTGCAGATCGTTTGACTGCAATTGAGCAGCGCATTTCTGCTTTGAAGTCGCAGGCTGATAGTGAATCTGCTGCAGCACAGCAAGCTTCTGATGATGCTCAGGCAAAGGTTTCTTCGTTGAACAATTTGCGTGCACAGGCTGACGAGAAGTCGAAGCAATTGAGCGCACAGCAGTCGAGCCTTCAAAGTGCAGAAGCACAGGAAGCAGCAGCAGTCGTTCAGGCTCAGGCTCAAGTGGAAGAGTACAACCGCCAGCTTGCAGCTCAGGCAGCAGCTCAGGCAGCAGCAGCTCGTAAGAATCGTACAACCTCCCAGTACACGGGTTCGTCAGGATCGTCGGCTGCATCATCTCCAGCTCCAAGCTACTCGGCTCAGTATTCGGGTGACTACTCTGTGCCAGGAAATTGCGGTTCTACTGCTACATCCTGCTATGGCCACAGCACAGGTCGTACGGCAGTTTTGGGTGGAGCATATCCATGGAGCCAGTGCACATGGTATGCATATAATCGCCGTACTGCATTAGGCCTTCCAGTGGGTTCTTACATGGGTAACGGTATGCAGTGGGCAAATACTGCACGTCGTTTGGGATATGTCGTTAATAACACCCCACACGTAGGAGCAGTAGTTGTCTTCCAACCAGGCCAGGCTGGAGCAGATCGCACGTATGGCCACGTCGCTGTCGTTGAGCGCGTGAACTCGAATGGAACTATTTTGATTTCCGAGTCTGGTTCCGGCTACAACGGTCGCGCTGGCTGGCGAACAATTGGTAATGTGGGAGCATACCAGTACGTTCACTATTAAAGCGAGGAAAACGCGCGCTGATAATTGATGAAAGTAAGCGTGTGGATAGAGAACTTATAAAACGCGTCACCTGAGGTGGCGCGTTTTATGTACACTGGAAACATTAAAAAGTGTGGAACAAATCTGGCGTGTGAGTAAGTGTGAGTAAGTGTCGAAATGAAAGAGGCTGGACTACAACGTTGATCTATAACGTGGGGCAAAACACTAAGCTCAGCACCGAGTGTTGGAACATGGATAGAGATCGCACTCAGCGCGTGGTACGACAAGACACAACACAAGACACGACACAAAAGACACGACACGAAGCGAATCGTGAAAACGTATGATGCAAGAAAGGACGGATGCGGATTATGGCTGCTAAAAAAGTCAAAGATATGAATAACGGCGTCGTCGCAAATAATCGCCGTGCTCGTCACGACTACACTATTGAAGATACTCTCGAAGCGGGAATTGTTCTGACAGGTACAGAAGTAAAAAGCCTTCGAGAAGGTCGTGCAAGCCTGACAGAGTCCTTCGTATCCATTGATAAGCGTGGTGAAATGTGGCTCGAAGGCGCAAATATTCCTGAATATTTGAACGGAACATGGACAAACCACATGCCCAAGCGCAAGCGTAAATTGTTACTTCACGCTGTCCAAATAGAGAAATTTGTGCGAGGAACTCAGGCAAAGGGGTATACCATTGTTCCATTGAGCTTGTATTTTAAGAATGGTCGCGCAAAAGTTGAAATTGCGCTTGCTAAAGGTAAGCATGAGTATGACAAACGTCAGGCATTGCGTGAAGCTCAGGATAAACGAGAAGCACAGCGCGCTATGCGTTTGCATAATTTAGGCTAGTAATCACTATGATGTACAGCACTATACGAGGATAGGGAAGAAGCATATCCTCATAAGGAGATGAGAAAAACGGCAGTATTGTATCGAACACATTCACTCATGCGCACAGCTGCCGCTCTCATCGCCAGCATGTCATTGTGTGTATCATGTGCCATGCTATCGGCATGTGGTACAAGCGATGGGCTTGACGATGCTCAGGCAAATGTTGATCTCAGTGACGTGTCTACGGATAAGGAATTGGCAGCCCTCGTCTCGCGCGATGTAGCGCAGGATGGAGTTCTCACTGTAGGAAGTAATGCGACGTGGGCTCCGGCAGAATTTACGGGTGAAGATAACGTTACCGTCATTGGATACGAAATCGACATTATTAAGGCAATCGCGAAAGTCTTAGGGCTGGAAACGCGCATTGTTAATTCAAGTTTCAGTACGATTATCCCTGCTGTGGGAAGCAAATTTGATGTGGGAGTTTCGGGCTTTACCATTACGGCAGAGCGCGAAAAGACAGTAACTTTTGTCGAACATTATGAATCCGGTATGAGCTACGTCGTGCGCAAGGGCAATCCGAAGAAAGTTGACCCTGATAATTTGTGTGGAGTTCGCGCTTCAGTGCAAGTAGGCACGGCTGAAGAAACCGCTTTGGAAGAAGCCTCGACTGCATGCACGAATAAAGGTAAGGATGCAATTGCCTTGCAGGTGTATGAAGCACAAACCGAGGCGACGACAGCAGTGATTACTGGTCGCGCGGACGTGATGTATTCCGATACTCCTGTATCGGCGTATGCGGTGAAGCAGACAAAGGATACTCTCGAACTTTTGGGCAAGCCGTATGATGTCGCTCCGCAAGGAATCGTCGTGAATAAAGACGATACAGCAACTGCTCAAGCAATTCAGAAAGCTTTGCAAAAACTTATCGACTCGGGCGTATATATGCGCATCCTCAAAGCATGGGGAGTAGAAGATGGGGCAATTTCCAAGGCAGTCATTAATCCGAAAGTGGAGTAGCTGAGAAGTCGCAGAGCTTGGTTAATGCGTTAGTGCTCATCGCAAGACCCATGCAGAAATAGATCCGCGATATACGCGACAAGCACGATATAAGCGATATACGCAGTAGCGTTGACGAGGAAACCTCTGAGAAACGTCTCGCGAGAACAGTATGAGAGAAGAAGAAAGACACAACGACATGGCAAACAATATTCCTAACCGCATTAAGGCTTTGCCCGTACGCAAACCGGGACCGTTCGTAGCGGGAATTATCGTTCTTGTATGCGCGGTATGGCTTATCGAATGGATTGTTACCAATAAGAATTTTGCATGGCCGACCGTATGGAAGTATCTCTTTAATGAGCATATCTTGACTGGCGTGATGTGGACGCTGATTCTTACGGTTGTTTCCATGGCTATCGCTATCGTTCTCGCCGTAGCATTGGCAATTATGCGCCAAAGCACTAATGTCGTCTTGCGCTGGGTGAGCTGGTTCTTTATTTGGTTCTTCCGTGGAACGCCAGTGTATACGCAGTTGACTTTCTGGGGTTTAATTTCTGTACTTATCCCAAAGATTTCTCTCGGCGTGTGGAGCTGGGATACTCAAGACATCATTACTGCTGGGCGTGCAGCAATTCTCGGCCTTGCTCTCAATGAAGCTGCCTATCTTGCGGAAATCGTTCGCGCGGGTTTGGAAGCTGTCGATCGTGGTCAAACTGAAGCGGCTCAAGCATTGGGAATGAGCCATAGTTTGATTATGCGACGTATCATTTTGCCACAGTCGATGCGCATTATCGTCCCACCAACGGGAAATGAAGCTATTGGCTTGCTCAAAACGACATCGCTCGTTCTGGCTGTGCCATTTACGATGGAATTGCAGTACATGTCAAATAACATCGCTAATCGAATTTATGAGCCAATTCCTTTGCTGATTGTGGCAGCTATATGGTACTTGGTTATCACGTCGGTGTTGATGGTCGGACAGTCGTATCTGGAAAAGTACTTTGGTAAGGGCTTTAATGAGCAGCCAATTGCTTCAGCAAAGCAGCCTCAAGGCTACGGCAAGATGGAAGGTCATCTCGCTAACGATGTGAAGAAAGAGAACGAAGCTTTCTGGGGAGGTCTCAATGCCTAACGTTTCTCACGAATATGTAGACTCTGCTGAATTACTTCAGCCAACATCTGTTGAGTCCGTCCAGCCTGTCCAGCCGCAAATCGTCATTAAAGACGTGCATAAAGAGTATGGCAATCTTCACGTCCTTAAAGGCGTGAATCTTGAGATGATGCCTCATACGGTGACGGTTATCCTCGGACCATCGGGCTCGGGAAAATCGACGTTGCTACGCATGATTAATCAATTGGAAACCATTACTGGTGGAGAAATTGATGTCGACGGCGAAATGATTGGATATAAAGAAGTTGAACGTCGTGGTAAGACAATGCTGCAAACTCTGTCTGATAAGGAAATTGCTCGTCAGCGTGAGCGCATTGGCATGGTTTTCCAGAAGTTTAATTTGTTCCCACATATGACCGTTCTTGAAAACGTGATGGAAGCTCCTGTCCACGTCGCAGGTGTATCGAAAGTTCAAGCACAGGCAGAAGCGGAGAAATTCCTTGATATGGTCGGTATGACCGAGCGTATGCATCATTATCCATCGCAATTATCGGGTGGACAGCAGCAGCGCGTAGCTATCGCGCGAGCTATTGCTATGCATCCAGACATCATGCTTTTCGATGAGCCAACGTCTGCTCTTGATCCTGAACTTGTGGGCGAAGTTTTGGGAGTTATGCGAAAACTGGCAGATGACGGAATGACCATGGTCGTCGTAACCCACGAAATTGGCTTCGCTCGTGAAGTTGCAGATAAAGTCGTGTTTATGGATGGTGGAGTCGTGGTAGAAGAGGGCACATCGGATATCATTGATCATCCTCGCACAGATCGTTTCAAAGAATTCCTCGACGCAGTTTTGTAAAACGGGGAACGAAACGCGATACAAGACAAAGGTTGACGACATAGGATACTGAAACGCGATACAAGACACATCGCGAATGGTGAACAGCGAACAGTGAACCTTGGATAGCGAACGGCTTGCGTGCGGGACATGTGCGCGAGCCGTTTTGTAAATGGCTTGCACACGTTCTCCTGTGCTCTCAGCAAAAGCCCATGAAGTCCTATAGAATAGAGCATTATGTGTGGAATTGTAGGATATGTAGGTAAAGGCACAGCGTGTGGTAAGCCACTCGAAGTATGCCTTCAAGGTCTTGGTCGTCTCGAATACCGCGGATATGATTCGGCAGGTGTCGCATTAAGCGCTCCGGGAATGGATACTGTCGCTTTCCGTAAGAAGGAAGGCCGTCTCGATAATCTCGTAGCTGATATTGAAGCTCATCCTATGCCTGAAGCAACAGCTGGCATCGGTCATACGCGTTGGGCGACAAATGGCGCTCCAAGTGATGCCAATGCGCATCCTCATATCAGCGCGGATGAAAAAGTTGCCTTGATTCATAACGGCATTATCGAAAACGCTCCTCAGCTTAAGCAGGAATTGCTGGATGAAGGATACGAATTCGAATCATCCACCGATACAGAAGTTGCCGCAAAGCTTTTGGGAAAAGTAGCGAACGAAGTTATCGCTGAAACAGGTACTCCTAATATCTTCGAAGCTCTTCGTCGTGTAGCTCGTCAGCTGGAAGGAACCTTCACTTTGCTGGCTACAGACTGCCGTCAGCCATACGTCGTTGTCGGTGCTCGTCACGATTCACCACTGGTTGTAGGACTTGGCGATGGCGAGAACTTCCTTGGATCTGACGTTGCTGCTTTCGTAGCATATACGACAGAAGCTTTGGAACTCGGTCAGGATGAGGCGGTAGAAATTACTCCTGATACAGTAACTGTCACCGATTTTGACGGCAATCCTGTCGAATTGCGTCCATTTACCGTGGACTGGGATGCATCTGCTGTAGAAAAGGGCGGATGGGATTCCTTTATGAATAAGGAAATTCACGAACAGCCTCAAGCTGTCACCGATACTTTGCTTGGCCGTTTTAACCTCAACGGCGATTTGAATTTGGATGAAGTACGTATCGATGAAGAGGTCTTCCGTTCTATCGATAAAATTATCGTCATCGCATGCGGAACTGCAGCATACGCTGGAATGGTTGCAAAATATGCTATTGAACACTGGGTGCGTATCCCAGTAGAAGTAGAACTTGCGCATGAATTCCGTTATCGCGATCCAATTTTGACATCGCGTACTCTTGTCGTCGCTATTTCCCAGTCGGGCGAGACTATGGATACGCTTATGGCTCTTCGTCACGCTCGTGAGCAGGGTTCTCGAGTTTTGGCAATTTGCAATACTCAAGGCTCCAGCATTCCTCGTGAATCTGATGCAGTGCTCTACACTCATGCAGGCCCTGAAGTCGCTGTGGCATCGACAAAGGCTTTCGTTGCACAAATCGTGGCAGCATACCTTCTTGGCTTGTATTTGGCACAAGTGAAGGGAACAATGTATCGCGATGAGATTCGCGCTATCGTCGACGATTTGCGTGCAATGCCAGCAAAGATTCAGCATGTGCTCGATACGCAGGCACAGACTGTTGAGCATGTCGCGAAGGAAATGGTGGATGCACACTCCTTCCTCTTCCTCGGTCGTCATGTGGGCTACCCAGTAGCTATGGAAGGTGCTTTAAAGCTTAAGGAAATCGCGTATACCTTTACGGAAGGTTTTGCAGCTGGTGAATTGAAGCACGGCCCAATTGCTCTCGTCGATTCTGGTGAACCAGTCGTCGTTATCGTTCCTCCTGCACGCGGACGAAATGTTTTGCATGCGAAGGTTCTCTCGGCAATTGAAGAAGTTCGCGCTCGCGGTGCGTATACCATTGCTGTAGCAGAAGAAGGCGATGATGACGTTCGCGAATACGCGGATGCTGTTTTCTGGCGTCCACAATGCCCAACGCTTCTGAGTCCATTGGTCGATGTCATCCCACTGCAACTTCTGTCCATGGATATGGCAAAGCTCAAGGGATTGGATATCGATAAGCCACGTAACCTTGCTAAGTCAGTGACGGTAGAATAGACAGTAGATGAGCATCTGTTATCGAGTGCTCATACTGACAGAAAAACTGACAGAATTATTGTCGAGAATATCGTCAATAGTGTCGAGGAAAGTTAGCTGGCAACGATGAAACTAACACGAGAACACCTTACTGGGTTATTCCCTCTGCCTCAGGCTCATGACTCTAAGTACACGCGCGGAGTTGTGGGATTGATAACGGGTACAGAGGAATATCCTGGTGCAGGTGTTCTTTCTGCATCTGCTGCTGCCTCATGCGGTGCTGGATATGTCCGATATAACGGACCGTCGCTCGCTGTGCGCGCACTGATTGCGCAGCATCCGGAGGTAGTGTTTTCCGCGACCGCGCAGAATCATGTCGACGCGTGGGTACTCGGCTCAGGCTTTGCGGGGATATACGCCGATACTGATGATGAGAGTAGACATGATAACGATGAGATGCGTAGCATAGAACTGCGTCGCGCATTAGATCATGCTGATAAGAATGATGGCTTCATCGTCGTGGACGCAGGGGCATTGGAATTTTTTGCAACTGCGCCACTTTCTGACAGTATTCGTCGTCGATGCATTATTACTCCTCATGCAGGGGAAGCACAGAGAATGTGCGAAGTGCTGGGACATCCTATCTCGCGTGCAGACATTGAAGAGGGTGTGCATGATAATGCGGGCAATGACAACGTGAAAGCCGCCAATCGCCTTCACGTCGCTCAATGGTTGGCACAAACTCTTGGATGTACGGTGGTTCTGAAAGGCTCTCGCACTCTTATCGCACAGTATGATTCGGAAAACTCATCGTATATCACGCTCGAATGCCCACAGGCAACTCATTGGTTAGCAACTGCTGGAACAGGTGACATTCTCGCAGGAATTATGGGAGCCATGTGTGCGCTCAATGCTTCCGCTCTTCGTGACGGTCGCACATCATTGGCACAGGCAGCTGCTGCCGCTGTGTGCGTCCATTCGTATGCAGCTGGAGTAAGCTCAGAAGACACCCACGTGATGGAAGAATGGCTGCACGAATCAGCTGAAGAATCAGCTACTCACGGATCGGCTGATAATAGTCCTGCGTTAACCTCTCATCAGATAAACCATCTCGATATGATTGCATCCATTCCTCACGCGATGGTGAGGCTTCGAGAAGCAAGCTCCGCGCATGATTTGCTACACCGTCCAGAGCACAGCGACTCATCTCCAGCTTTCAGCAATACCCACGTCAGTATCCACTCAACGTCATCTGAGGATCACCGCTAATGTCACGCCGTCGCCACCGCAATCATCATCCTCAGCGTCCGCATGCTCTCGTCACGTATGAGCCTGAAATCCCATTTGATTTGCCCGTCATTTATGAGGATGCGCGTATCATCGTCGTCGATAAGCCGCATTTCTTGCCTACTATGCCACGGGGCATGTGGTATAAGTCCACTGCGCTCGTGCGACTGCGCGAAGAATTCGATAATGAGGATATTATTCCAGCTCATCGCCTTGATAGACTCACAGCAGGAATCGTCGTTTTCGTGCGCGATAAGGATGCGCGAGGAAAATATCAATTGCTCTTCCAAAACCGCAAAGCAACAAAGGTATATGAATGCCTTGCGCCGATGGCTCCTCTTCATATGCCACGTTATGGCACACTGCGCTCATTGTCGCCTCTTGGCAGGGGAGCTCTTTTCCCGCTGGAAAGGCGCTCGCGAATTGTTAAAGTCCATCATATTTTGCAGGCACTGGAAGAGCCGGGCGAAGTCAATGCGCATACGCGTATCGAATTATCCGAGCATCAGCCAGCAGATGTGGTTCGTGCAGGATACCGAGCATATACCTTGCATCCGTTGACCGGAAAAACGCATCAGTTGCGCGTGCACATGAATTCTATTGGTCTGCCGATTAAAGGCGATGATTTCTATCCCGATATGAAAAAACGCGATTACGATGATTTTTCTGCCCCACTCCAGCTTATTGCACGGAGTTTGGATTTTGTCGATCCATATACGGGAGAGAATCGTCATTTTGAATCGCGTTATCAATTAGACGTGCATGGCGGTGAGCTGGCTGCTTCACACACGGCTGAGCAGTAGTCTAGTGACGGTGATTTTTCTCGTAAATAATTTTCATACCCTTGAAAATGAGATCGGGATCATACACGTCAATTAAATCTGTATCGTGCTCGATGACTCGACCAAATCCTCCAGTAGCGATGACAGAAAAATCAGTGCCAATTTCCTTTCTGCATTGGGTAATGAGCTTCTCAATGCCGCCGAGGAAGCCATAGTAGAGTCCTGTCTGAATTGCGGAATTCGTATTTTTCGACATAATTGTCGATGGAGCAGCAATTTCAACTTCCGGAAGCTGAGCAGTATTTCCCGCCAGAGCGCGCGCTGCTGTTTGAAGACCCGTTTGGATAATTCCTAAGGTAATAGCGCCCTTCTCGTCGACATAATTGAAAGTCGTTGCCGTGCCCATATCAATAACGAGGCATGGGGAAGAATACAAATTATATGCGGCGACGCAGTCGGCTAAGCAGTCCGCGCCTAAAGATTTTGGATCATCCAAACGCACTGCTAAACCAGTTTTAATCCCCGGTCCGATAATCATAGGGGATGTGCCAAGGAATTTTTCAATGGATCCGCGGAATGAATGCATAACGCTTGGAACGACTGAGCATACAATCACATCCTCGACGTCTGAGCGCGAATATCCACTGAGCGACAGAAATTGCAACAAACTCATGCCATACTCATCGCTTGTACGCACATTGGATGTCGTCAATCGATATATATGCGTAATTGCATCGCCATCCATAAAACCAATCACGATATTTGTATTACCGATATCCACTGCGACGAGCATGCATCCTCCATTTACGTACGATGTGTGGCTTCCATCTCGTCGATTGTGCCGAATGCACGGGGGACGAGAAAGTAGCTCGATTTCAGTATACTGAATAGGCACATGAAAACTCTACGAGCAACGACGTCTATGACGCGGGGACTTGAGGAAGAGAACAGTGAAAAAGGAAGAATTACACGAAGATCAGCAGGTGCAGCATGATCGACAGGATGCTTCGACGCCTGTGAACGTGTCTGTGGATGCATCTGTGGATGCATCTATGAATGAGCATGCGCCTGCGGTTGATGTGAGCAGTTTGGATGCTGAGCTCAATGCGCATCGCATTGAGAACGCGGCACATAAGCGCTCTATATGGTGGGGAAGTATTGCTTCGATAACGGCGGTTTTTGTCGTTCTAGCATCGATAGCCATCGGATATAACGTTATCGGTGGAAATGATTCAAGCGTAAACAGTACAGTTGCTATCGGCCTTCAGCTTGCTCCGACAAATTTGGATATTCGAAATACGTCGGGTACAGCTCTTGATCAGTTGCTGATTGGAAACGTTTATGAAGCGTTGCTGACAAGGAACTCGGATAACACCGTGTCTGCGGGCATTGCACGCTCATGGGATGTGAGCGATGACCGTTTGACGTATACCTTCCACATTAATGATAGAATTACTTTTAGCAATGGCGATACTTTGGACGCCAACGATGTGGCATGGTCGATAAGTACCATGATGTCCGAAGGTTTGCAGGGTTCGAATTTGCTGGAAAATTACGAGTCTGTGCGCGCTACAGATGCGCATACCGTTGTGCTGAAATTGACTCAACCATACTCGCAATTGCTGTGGAATTTGTCTGGTCGCGCGGGAATTGTCCTCGATAAAGATGCGCGATACGATGCCAAAACGTCTGCAATTGGCTCAGGACCATACGTTATCAGTTCTTATAATCCGAGCGTTTCTGCTACTTTGACCGCGCGCGATAATTACTGGGGAGATCACAAAGCTCATACGAAGACAATTGTCGTCAATTATTACGCAGATCCTCAAGCAGGATACAATGCACTGACATCAGGAACAGTGCAAGTCCTCGCGCCAATTAGTTCGACATTGGCTGAAGGAATTGCGGGCGATACTCGCTTTACGATGAAAGCGGGAGACGATACGGATAAATACGTCCTCGCATTTAATAATGCACAAGGGCCGTTAACTGATAAGCGCATTCGTCAAGCAATTCGATATGCCATTGATAACGAAGCACTGATCGCATCACGCGGAGGGACGGACACTCCTTTGGGTGGCCCTATCCCAAGTCTCGACCCGGGATATGAAGATCTGACATCGTTGTATCCGACCGATATTGCGAAAGCTCGCACTCTTATGGAGGAAGCGGGATACGGCACGAATAACCCACTGAACTTAACTTTGACCTACGCGAATACGTATCCAACGGAAATCGGACAGCAGCTTCGAAGCCAGCTGGAGAAAATTGGCATTCATCTCATCGTCAATCGAGTGGAATTTGCTACATGGTTGTCGACCGTGTATCGCGATCATAATTACGATATTTCTCTCGTCGATCACAACGAAAGTCACGATTTCTATCAGTGGGCAAATCCGGATTATTACTACGGATATAACAACGCAACCGTTCAAAAACTGTACAAGCAAGCAATGCAGGCAAGCACTGATGAGGAGCGAGACTCGCTTTTGGCACAAGCTGCACGCATCGTCAGTGAGGATGCGGCTGCTGATTGGCTCTTTAATTATCGAGTCATTACGGCTTGGGATAACCGCGTGGAAGGATTCCCTGTGAATCTGAACCAGACGTGGATGCCATTGTGGGAGGTGACAATTCAGTGAGGCGCACATCACGTACATCATTTGTGTATACGCTCATTCAACGCGTTGTGTTGTTTATCGCGATGCTGTGGCTAGTATCCGTGGTTATTTTCTTTGCTCTGCGAGTACTTCCTGGAGATGTCGCGGCAATTGTCGCGGGAACGAACTCGACAGCAGAACGTTATCAGCAGATTCGCACGCAAATAGGACTTGATGAGCCACTTCTTATCCAGTACGGCACATGGCTGTGGAATATTATGCACGGTCATTTGGGTACGTCTATCGTTACAGGTCAAGCGATGAGTATCCGACTTGGACTGCGCGCGGCAATCACATTCCCACTTCTGGTGATGAGTATGATTATCGCTCTTGCACTGGGAATTCCAAGCGCTGTATGGTCTATTACTTCGAAGCATGCATGGGTGCGTACAGGGCTGCGCATTGTGTCGCAAATTTTGGGTGCAGTACCAGCATTGTGGGCAGGCTTGCTGCTCATTATGCTTTTCGGTCGTGGAAACGGGTTCATTGGCATTTTGCCAACTCAAGGCTTCCCGACGCATCCACTTGCCAGCGCTTCGAGTTTCATGACGGCGTGCGCATCGTTGATACTTCCGGCGATTTCTGTGGGAATTATCACTGCGGCACAACTCATGCGCTATACGCGTTCTGAAGTACTCAACGGAGAAAATGCTCAGCATATTTCGTGGAGTATGACCGCGGGGATGACCTACGCGCAGGCAGTGCGTACGACTGGTTTGCGATTGGCATTACCGCAGATTACGGCTGTCGCAGGCGTGACTTTTGCCTCGATGATTACAGGTGTTTTGACCGTTGAAACACTGTTTAATATCCCAGGACTGGCTACTGTCTTGCTGTCGGATATTTCGGATCGTGATTTGCCAGCAGTGCAAACAGAGCTCCTGCTTTTGGCGGCGTTCTTCCTTCTTATAGGATTTGCCATCGATGGAATCCAGCGACTTCTCGATCCGCGCTCGCGTGAAGGATTTGCTACGCCAATTATCAACCCAGCTGCTGAAACGTCGGCGGAATCGACGGATGCGTTGACGTCGGTCACATCGTCGGTCACATCGTCGGACACATCGCAGGTCGCAACGTCGGCAGAGGCATCGGGCCACGCATCGGCTCCAACATCGGAGGTGCACGCATGAAAGCACGCATAATTGTGACGAGTATTCTGCGCAGGTGGGATGGTCTGGTGTCCACTATTTTTTGTGCTGTGTGGATTGCAGTTGCAGCTGTTTCTCTCGTATGGACGCCGTATCCATTGACATATACCGACGGGTACAATGTCTGGAATGCGCCTTCGGCTGCTCATCTTTTGGGAACTGATGGTGCGGGAGCAGATATTTTCACATGGTTAATGGCAGGATCGGCGACGGAACTTCTTATCGTTGCTGCAGTTACGGTTATCACATTTGTCTGTGGAATTGCGGGAGTTGCTTTGACTGTTTATCGCAATTCAGGTGTACGAAATCTTGCGGTTATCGTTATTGATGCGTTAATTTCCATCCCAATCGTCGTCATCGCGTTGCTGTGTGCAGCACCTATGGGGGCAACTATTCTGGGAGTTATTATTGCGTGCTCCTTTGCGTACAGCTTGAATTTAATGCGCGTTATTCGCCCCTTGGCTACTCATGCTGCACGTTCATCATACGTGACTTTTGCGCGCTATAAGGGAGCCTCGGAAACGAGAATTTTCCTTACACATATCGTGCCTCAGATTATGCCATCAGTTGTTATCAACGTTTCTCTGTCAGCTGCGACGGCAATTCTTGCTGAATCAGGATTGACATACTTAGGAATTGGCGTCCCATCGCATATCGCGTCATGGGGGCATTCGCTGTCGACGGCTGCAAGCTTTGTCGCTATTCACCCGGCAATTGCTATCTGGCCTGGAGTTATTATCACTGTAGCTGTCATCATGCTTAATTTACTGGGAGATGCCATTCGTGAAAGTATTGATCCGTTGACGAATGACACATTGCGGTCAGCAAGCCGTCGTGGTCAGAGCACAGGGCGTTCTGTCGAAAAGAAGCAGGAGGAGAAATAATGTTAGACGTTAAAAATCTTGTTATTTCTACAGACTCCACGCAGATCGTTCATGGGATTAATCTGCACATTGATAAAGCGGAACGAGTCGGGCTTATCGGTGGATCAGGTTCGGGAAAGTCTCTTATCGCACAGGCAATACTAGGAATTCTTCCTCAGTACATGCATGTCGAGGGAGAAATTCTTATCAATGGGATTAACGTTCAGGATATTCCTGAAGATCAGCGTGCAGAACTTCGCGGCACTGTAATGTCTGCGGTATTTCAAAATCCACTGGCTGCTTTGAACCCGGTAACGACTGTAGAAAAGAATATCGAGCTCCCGCTGAAACTTCACTATTCTTTGTCTCCATCCGAGCGTCAAGACAGAGTGCGCGCTGCTTTGGAAAATGTGGGACTGGAGACACGTCTTTTGCAGCATTACCCATCGCAACTTTCGGGTGGACAAGCCCAGCGTGTAGCAATTGCTGAAGCATTGATTTCGTATCCGCAATTACTTATCGCGGATGAGCCAACGACCGCACTGGACTCTCTCGTTCAGCAGCGCGTTATTGATGTCCTCATGCGCAGGACGGAGGAACAATCTGCGGCTGTTCTTGTCACAAGCCATGATTTTAACGTCATCTCACGTGTGGCTCAACGATGTTATGTCATCCACGATGGTCGCATCGTCGAAGAATCAGATATCGACACTATCGTGCATCATCCACAGCATGAGTACACCCGCCAGCTTGTTCACGCAGCGCGGGAATTAGCAGTTCGTGATGATACTGATATGGCACGAGGGGAGTGAATATGAGTCTTGTAACACTTCGCGGAGTATCAAAAACTTTTCCACAAGCATTGAAACCTGCCGTTGAGGACATCTCGCTATCCGTTGAGGAAGGCGAACGTGTCGCTATCGTCGGTCAGTCCGGATCTGGAAAAACAACCTTGCTGAATATCGCTTTAGGTTTTACTGAGCCTACTCAAGGAGAGGTCAGCATAGCTCATCCTGACACTACAGGTCTCGTTTTTCAAAACCCGGCAGCATCGTTGGATCCGCGCTGGACGATTCGCGATATCATTGCCGAAGGTGTATCACAGAAAACTCGAGTGCGTGATGACGATATCGAAGACGCATTGAGAAGCGTAAAACTTGCCCCGGATGATCTTATGGATCGTTATGTTAGTGATATTTCTGGCGGTCAAGCTCAACGTGTCGCTATCGCTCGAGCACTCATTTCACATCCACAACTGCTTGTGGCAGACGAGCCAGTGAGCGCAGTGGACGTATTGGGAAAGCAGCATATCATCGAAACTTTGAAAACTATGCAAGATGAGCAACGCTTTGCCATGCTTATCGTCTTGCATGATTTGGGAGTTGCGCAGCAATTATCTGATACGATCGTCGTGATGTATCAGGGAAGGATCGTCGAGCGTGGGGCGACGGCTGAGGTTTTGAAGAATCCGCAGCACGAGTACACGAAGCGGCTCATCAGCGCGGCGAGATGGTAGGAAGCAAGCTTTTCCCCATCTGCAGGGTATATCGCCACGAAGCTTAAAAACTGAGGATAATCATGCTGAATCTCATTTTCAGTAGGTTATCCTCATATTTTTCCCTAAAAACTGTCGATATATTGTGAAAACCCACCGATTTGCGAGGAATTTGTCGTTACCACAGGTAAAACATGATTTATGTATTACAACTGTTGTGATACTTGCTTTTCAAAGGAGGAAGCAAGGTCGCGGAACGTAGCCGTTTCGCTCTTGTCATGTTGGCATACGTAGTGGTGTGTGTGCGGTATGCAGGTAATGTCGATTGTCATATCAATAGGGATATGTGTCGTTCTCTCCTCGTGTATGAAACACTCATGGATACATGTGCCATCTTTTCTTTGATGAGACGTTAAAAAGATGGAGAAATAAATGAAGAAAATTATAAAGTCAGGTGTTACAGCGCTGGCTGCAGGAGCAATGCTTTCGGGCTTGGTCCTGCTTACCCCTGCTGTTGCACAAGCAGAAGAGGCAGCGGCGCCAGCTTCTACACCAACGGTGAAGAAGCTGGAATGCCCAGCAGCGCCTACATTAACCTCTACGGGTTCTCTCCCACAGGGTGGCGAAGGATACACATGGGCTCGTGTAGCTGGTCGTATCTTCGCAGTTCCAAAGGCTGGGTATCAGTTCCCTGATGGTGCTGACAAGTGCAGTGATTATCCTGCGGCAAAGGATTTGCCAATGGAGCCTGCATAGCCAGAAACAAAGCCAGAAGCAACTGTTAAGGAAATTCCAGTTCCAGCAGCTCCAACTGCTACCGAAAACGGAACTCTTCCTGCAGGTGGTGAAGGTTATGACTGGCAGTATGTTCCAGCAACAGGTCAGGTTTATGCAGTATTGAAGCCAGGCTACAAGTTTGCTGGTACTGATGACACTATGGTATCCGTCGGTTACATGAAGGACATCGTCAAGACTCAGGCTACTCCAGAAATGAAGCCAGAAGTCAAGAAGGATGAAGCTAAGGATACTCCAAAGGATGCACCTAAGGATGAGCCAATTCCAGCAGATGCTAAGGAAATGGTTAAGCTTTCTGTCAAGGAAGCAATGCCTGGTGACAAGGTAGAATTCACGGCTTCTGGTCTTGATTCTACTAAGGAATACACCGTATGGTTCCGCTCTACTCCAGTTCGTTTGGCTTATTTCCACGCAGGTGGAAATAACACCTTCACTGCAACTTTCACTGTTCCAGCTAATGCAGAAGCAGGCGTACATCACGTCGTTCTTACTGAGCGTGGCTCTACTCAGCCTCTTGCTCAGGCAGAGCTTCTCGTTAAGGCTCCAGCAAAGATGGCTGCAGTAGCAAAGCCAATGGAAAAGAAGGCTGGCGAAAAGCTTGCTCAGACTGGTACTGATGTAGCAATCGTCACCATCGTAGTTTTGGCTGCAATTCTTGGTAGCGCTGGCATTGCTTTCGCATTGCGCAATCGTCGCTAAGAGTTCCTCTTGACTATATGAGATAAGAAAATGTGCTGAGTGCACGCAAGTAGCTCAGCACAGATATTCTTTCTCATTATCTCATTTCACACATGAAGCGGCTCCTCAGAGATTCTCTTTCTCTTGATCTGAGGAATCGCTTTTGTATATCATTTTTTGTCACATCGCAGGCAGCAAAAAAGGGAAACCGCGATAGCGATTTCCCTGAAGTGTATAAACGAATTAACTACAGATGAGTTAATTACAAAGCCAAACCGTTTGCCTTTGCCTTAGCCCATGTCTGTGCTGCATGATCCCAATTAACGATGTTCCACCATGCCTTGACGTAGTCTGCCTTGACATTGACATAATCCAAGTAGAATGCATGCTCCCACATGTCGAGCATGACGAGTGGAACGATGTTTACTGGTACATTTGCCTGCTGATCGTACAGCTGGAATGTAACCAAGCGATCGCCCAATGCGTCCCAAGCAAGTACTGCCCAACCAGAGCCCTGCAAGCCGAGAGCAGCAGCGGTAAATTGTGCCTGGAACTTTTCAAAAGAGCCAAACTGCTTGGTAATTTCTTCACCGAATTCACCGTCTGGACGACCCTTGCCTTCTGGAGTCAAATTATTCCAGAAGAAGGTGTGATTGATGTGTCCACCAAGGTTGAAAGCGAGATTCTTTTCCCACAAGTTGATTGCAGCGAAATCATTCTTTTCGCGTGCTTCCTCAAGACGTTCAAGAGCTGCATTTGCACCTGCTACATAATTAGCATGATGCTTATCGTGGTGAAGCTCCATAATCTTGCCGGAAATATGTGGTTCAAGTGCTGCGTAGTCGTAAGGCAGCTCTGGAAGAGTGTAAATTGCCATAATCATCCTTCCGATTGTGTGGCGAAATACGATGTAGTCATATGTAGTCGTATATCTATTTTCGCATATCTCACGCGGTCTTACAGCGTAATGTGTGATATATCACGAAAGACAAAGCTCGATAGACGGAAGGCACATTGAGCTCGAAAAACATGGGGCCGATGGGCACAATGTACGCAGTGCCCGAAGAAAAGATGAGAAAAACGAGAAGAAACTCTCTGCTGCTTTCCGGAGAAGAGGGGAGAGGGGGAGAACAGCAGAGAAATATCCTCCGATACTAACATTAGATAAGTTCGATATCTACGTTTAATTCTAGCGGCTGGTCGGACTTTATTTCAAATTCTGGATGAACTGGCGATCCCCATGAATCGTCGCCTCCGACACCCTGCTGAGCAGCCAGCAGTCGCAAGAATGTATGCGTGTGCGGTGGAAGCTCTTCATGATGGGTTGCCTCGTCGAGCATGGCAGAGCTCACTGGTAACGCGCTGAACGCAAAAGCGTGTTCAGACAGTCCATTATGAGCGCTCACGCGTATGCCGTGACCGAAGGAATCGGTTAATTCAACGAAGCGAGTTCCTTCATGGTTTCCTGTTTCCTGTGGCACGAGATATGGTTCGACGTCATCGAAAATAGTCGTATTCCAGATGCCGAGTTTTGCGCCATTCCTACGGTCACTGTACGTTTCTTGCGGGCCGAATCCGTAGAATCGTGTATGCGTGTAAGCAGCTGGGAGCATCCATTCAAGTCCGAAAGCAAGAGGATTGCTTGGCTCATTCGTGCTGCCCGGATAGGAAGCGACAAGATGAATGCGAGCCTTGCTATCCACATCCCAGCGAACGGTCACAGGAGTGCGGCTTGGCGTCGCAAGAGCATAGGTGTACGTTCCGCTGATAGTACGAGCATCGCGATCGACAGTGAGATCATGGTCAGTAACTTGTGCGAATCGACCAGCTGCCAACCATTGAGCTCGCGTAAATCCTGCACGGTAGCCTCGATCGTTATCTGTGAGTGCACGCCATGTCGTCAGATGTGGAGTGCGGATAATCATGTCATCATCTTGATCATTACGCTTGAAACTGACAGGGCCGCCATGCTGATGGGACAGAAGAACTTCAGCAGAATTCGTGTGAAGTCCTACATTCCAATAATCCTCAACGATAGTGGTTGTAGCGTTTTCTGAAGAGTCTTCCGAATCCCAAGATTTCGATGGCTGAGCACCAGACTGGCCGCAAGACTGGTCACACGACTGGTCGCATGGAAGAGCAAGCTGACCGAAGCTCAATTCGAAACCAGCAAGAGCCCATGACGTCGACTCGCGCAATGTTTGCGACAATTCAAAAACAATTTCATGACCGGCATAGCGCAAATAATCTGGCCATGCAATGCTGACATCGTGACTGCTCAGCGCTGAAATATCGAACGTGTAATTCTTCCGCCACATTTCCACTCCGTCTAGGAGAACGCGTGCAACGAAATCGTAACCAGCTGTCGAGGTAAAGAGATTGTCATTGCGTATGTGAGCGCCGGTAAGAGTTGGCTCAATTTTTACATTTGCGTACAGAGCTTTCGCTTCAGCGGCTTTCGCTGTAACGGTTCGATCTGCAAAAACGATTCCGTTTCCGCTGAACTCATAATCTGATGGGCGGTCATACCAATCGCCACCATAGGTCAAACGAGTCGACCCGTCAGGAAGCTGCTGCTCAAGAGCCTGATCACTGTAATCCCAGATGAATCCGCCCTGATAGAGTGGGTACTTCTCCAAATCCGTGTAGCACTTCA
This sequence comes from uncultured Alloscardovia sp., assembly GCA_963543015.1. GTDB lineage: Bacteria > Actinomycetota > Actinomycetes > Actinomycetales > Bifidobacteriaceae > Alloscardovia. The sequence continues at coordinate 199,152 of CAUTYZ010000001.1, read as the reverse complement.
TACCACCCAGCGAATTTCCCATCGCATGCATATATTCGCACGAAATATATGGCTTGAGAGGCTTGCCAAGCTCAGAGTCACCGAGCAGATACTTCTCAATGTCATCCGCGTGAGCATACATGCGTGTTTCGATGTCGGTGACGAAATCATACTCACGCATCCATGTTGTGCCTTCATAATGCACAGGACGGGTATCAACATCGTGGAAATATTCGTGAGCGCGCGCAAATACATCACCACCATACGATTCATTGCCGAGAGACCAGATGAGGACACTCGGATGATTCGCATCGCGCATAAACATAGATTGTGCGCGGTCGATGACAGGATTGAGCCATTCCATCTTTGATCCTGGAACTGCACGGTCAGGGGTGACAGCACCGGAAGTGTCATTCCACGTTCCGTGAGTTTCGAGGTTTGTTTCGTCGATGAGATAAATACCGTATTCATCGCACAACTCGTACCATCGAGACTGGTTTGGATAATGACTCGTACGGACGGCGTTGATATTGTGCTGCTTGAGGAATTGAATATCCCACAGCATGTGTTTCTCGGTTAGAGCGCGTCCACATTCCGCAGCAAATTCGTGACGATTAACGCCCTTGAAGATAATGCGCTGACCGTTGAGCTTCATGATATGGTCGACAGGGTCAATGTCAAAATGACGGAAACCAATTTTCTGCTCGGCAATTTCGACAATGTCGTGAGCGGAATCAAGTACGGTAATGCGAAGCGTATAAAGATAAGGATCTTCCGCACTCCATGGATGAGCTGAAGCAAGAGTAGTGCTGAGTGGTACAGAGGACGTGGAAAAATCTGAATCGGTGGTTGCGCTCTCATCGGCTGGTGTAGAGGCATGAGACGCCACAAGAGTCTGATTCATGTCATAGAGATCAACGCGAGTCGTGATGTCAGATGATGTGACATGCTTAATGTCAAAGCTGCCTGACAAACGTCCCTCTTGGGTGAGTGCATCAAAATCCGCAATGGCATGAATATGACGGACATGAGCATCAGGAAGAACGTCCATGTGAACGCTCCTAAACAGACCATGTAAACGCCAATAATCCTGATCTTCCAGCCAATGAGCCGTACTGAATTCGTAGCACGCAACGACAAGAGTATGAGTGGTCTGAATGCTCTGAGTGTGGGTGCTAGCGTTCTCATCCTCGACATTTCGCACGATGTGCGTGATATCAAACTCGCTTGGTGTGAACGAATCCTCAGCATAACCAACGAAAACTCCGTCAAGCCATACATAAATAGCAGTGGCAGCGCCATCAAAAGTCAGAGTTATACGTTCATGAGAGTGACGCACAGCATCGCGCTCGCGGGGAGCGAGAACGAAATCGCGAGTGTAGAGTCCCACGTGATTGATCTGAGGAAGTTCAGGTGCATCAATGTCTTCATGTCCGTCCCATGCATACTGCTGATTGACGTACTGGGGCTTGAGAAGACCATCCATCTGCAGATGACCTGGAACTCGAACATTGTGAATTGGCTCGTTCATACGGTCAAGAACTTCGCGAGCATATGCTCCCGAAACTGCCTGTGAAATCCTGTCGAGAAGATTCTCATCATGAAGGACAATGCTTGCTTTCCACTCTCCGCTTGACCCGTCCAACCGATGCCTCAAGTCCTGTCCGCTATGGTCATGAACATGGTGAGAACTATGCGCTTCCAAACGGTTCACAGCACAGATGGATGGGTTTGAAATCCACTTCGCTGATGGTGTATCGCTTGAGAGAATCTGTGGGGTTACGTGAGTCATAATTCCTCCTCGTCGAGTTGTAATTTCACAGTACTATAAAAATGTGGTGACTGATAATTACTAATTTTTAGTAATTATTCCGTTCTACTGAGTAGATTTATCCGAAGAGTCGCATACAGATGAACGTTCGATGAGTTGGGAAGGAATCAATTGCTTTTTTCCAATCTCAACTTTCTCTCCGTCAATCATGGATTTAACGATGCGGAAAGCTTCGTTTCCGATAAGATCAAAACGCATGCGAAGAGTTGTCAATTCCAAGCGCGGTACGATGCCTACGAGAGAGTCATCGATTCCTACGACGCTGACATCTTCAGGAACTCGTTTTCCTGCTTCGCGTAGACCAAGCATAACTCCATAAGCCATCTGATCGTTTGCAGCATATACAGCCGTACAATCCTTTTCGTGTGCAAGTGCTAGACCTGCCTGATAGCCAGAATCTGCTAACCAATCGCCTCGGTAGAGCGGTGGAAGAGTGTTTACGCCATGCTCACGGAGTGCATCCTCCCAGCCGTTCTGACGGCTTTGAGCAGGGCGTGAATCAGCAGGACCGGCAACGTGATACACAGTCTTGTGTCCCTTGCTCATCAAATAATCTACTATCTGCGTTGAGCATCCGTATTGGTCACCATCAACTGTAGGGCAGTGCGAGGATGGCTGATCCATGATGAGAACGACAGGGAGCTCTGTAGGAGGCTCAAAATCCTCGAAATCAGGTATCCGCCGTTCAAGAATAGCAATCACGCCATCGACAGGGAGCTGCTTCATATGCTCAATTGCTGCTTGCAATGTTTGCTCGCGCTTGTCGAGCAGGGTGAAGAGTGTTGTAGCAAAACCAAACTTGTTTGCTTCTGCAGAAATTCCGTCAAGAATACGTGAGTTTCCGAAAGTGGAAGCATTAAAAAGAACTACGCCGATATTGTTAAAGCGCTGGTATTTTAAGGCGCGTGCAGCATAATTAGGGCGATATCCCAATTTGTTCATTGCAGCCTTAACACGGGCTTGTGTTGCTGGCTTTACTGCTTCGCTACCGTGGGCAACTCGCGACACGGTTTGTGGTGATACGCCCGCTTCTTTGGCGACGTCCTGTAATGAGACAGGTGACTTGTGTGGCATTTCTCTACTTCCTCACATCCTTGTGGTTAACACTCGCAAAATTATGATTATGTATCACAACTTTGTGTTATGACCATTATATGAGTCATAAAACTCCGTTTGCACCACCCCGTATGTAATGTTATTATGATAACGCAAACATTCGAAAAATGCACGCAATTTAAACGATTATTTTGAAGATAGTCGAATAAAATGGGAGCGTTGTTGTTTTCGGTGTGTATTTACGACATGTTTAGGACATCCTTAACGAAGAGGAGCTTGAGATGAGTGAACAGAAAGCAAACACAGCAGTTACACCTGTACAATCTCGCGCTAGTCGTGCCAAAGCTGACTGGCGTGGATGGAAGTTTATGTGGCCATTTGCAGTTGTTTTTGCATTTGTCTTCATTATTCCGATTTTTTATGCAGTTTATATTAGTTTCTATCAGCAGCGCTTAATTGGTGGAAACGTTTTTGTTGCGTTTGATAATTACAAACGGTTATTTATGGATCAGCAGTTCTGGTCCGCCGTGATGCGCGTTGCATTATTTACCGTTGTTCAGGTGCCGATTATGCTCTTCTTGGCAGCAGCTTTGGCTCTGGCAATTGATTCAATGAAGCTTCATGGGACAAAGTTCTTTAGGATTTCAACCTTCTTGCCTTATGCTGTTCCTGCAGTTGTCTCCACGTTGATTTGGGGCTTTGCATACGGAGCGAAGTATGGATTAGTGGGAAGCTTTAATCAGATGTTGGGGACGCATTTTGATGCATTTGCTCCGAATGTGTTACTGGCTTCTATCGGAAATATCGTGACATGGGAATTCACGGGCTATAACATGCTCATTTTCTATTCATCTTTGTCGACGATTCCTCACAGCCTGTATGAAGCTGCATCGATTGACGGGGCGAGCGAATGGGATATTGTACGTTCTATCAAGCTCCCTGAACTCCGTGGTTCACTTGCGATTACTGTTATCTTCTCCATCATTGGTTCGTTCCAGTTGTTCAATGAGCCGTCAATTTTGCAAAATATGGTTCCTGGTAACGCTATCACGACGAATTTCACGCCAAATATGTACGCCTATAATCTGAGCTTTACTGGAAATCAGAGTAATTATGCTGCTGCTATGGCAATCGTGATGGCAATTATTACTATGGCAATCGCCTATGCGGTTCAGCTTCGCAGTATGAAAGATCAAATGAAGTAGGACGGTGATGACAGTGGCACATACAACAGAGACACAAACATTAAGTGTACGTGATATGGAAAAAGCTGCGAAGACTGCTGAAAAGCAACGTCAAAAGCGTATCGCACGTGATGAAAAAGCAGAGCGGAAGCGCAGCGCAAAGACTGGATTCGCAAACGTTAACAATCCACGTAGAAGTATCACTCTGACCGTAGTGACGGCAATCTTTACGATTTACTGCTTGTTCCCATTTGCATATTTGGTTATTAATGCGACAAAAACACAGGCTGATTTTAGCTCGACGTTCGGTTTGGGTTTTGGTCACAGCTTTGCATTGTGGGACAATATCGAAAAAGTATTTACCTACGATGGTGGCATTTTTACTCGATGGCTCATCAATACCTTGCTGTACGTAGTAGTTGGTGCTGGTGGTGCTACATTGCTTGCCATTATGGGTGGTTATGCTCTTGCAAAGTTTAGGTTCCCAGGACGTAAGGCGGTCTTCGCTGTAATCATCGGTTCAATTTCTGTTCCAGGTATTGCTTTGGCGGTTCCTCAGTTCTTACTCTTTGCAAAGTTGGGTCTGACAAATACTCCATGGGCTATGCTGATTCCTTCTTTGATTTCGCCATTTGGACTATATCTGATGTGGATTTTCTCAGAGCAGTCTGTACCTACTGAGCTTTTGGAAGCGGCGCGAGTGGATGGAGCAGGTGAGTGGAGAACTTTCTGGACGATTTCTCTTCCTCTTCTTTCTCCTGGAATCGTGACAACTGCTCTCTTCACAATCGTGGCGACATGGAATAACTACTTCTTGCCAATGATTATGATTAAGGATTCGGATTGGTATCCTTTGACTATTGGTCTTAATCAGTGGAAGAATCAAGCGGCTACGGCTGGTGGAATTCCTATCCAGAACCTTGTTATCGCAGGCTCGCTGATTACTATTATTCCTCTCATTATTGCATTCCTGTGCCTGCAGAGGTATTGGCAGTCAGGTCTTGCAGCAGGAGCTGTGAAGGAGTAAAAATATCAGATCTGAGATAATAAATTCTTAAAAATTTTATAAAACACTCTCATAATGTTTGCGCAAACATTATGAGAGTGTTATTCTAGGTAATGTCAATCGAATGAAGTTGAACTTCACTAGGATGTGAATGACGATACTAGATTGCTTCTTGTAATTACTAGTAATCATTCGGTGTTCAACATTGAGAAAGGGCTCAATATGAAGATTGGAAAGAAGATAATAGCTCTTATTGGAACAGTGGCTATGTTGGGATCTGTTGCTGCTTGCGGTAGTAATTCTGGTAGCGCAAACAATTCCAGTGCTGACGGAAAGACCACCATCACTGTATGGGCATGGGACTCGACCGTATCTCGCACTGTTAAAGGCTTTGAAAAGGAAAATCCAAACATAACTGTCAAGCTTGTCAATGCAGGTACAACTCGTGATGAGTACACCGCTTTGAGTAATGCAATGCAGGCAGGTTCTGGTGCTCCTGACGTGGCACAGATTGAATATTATGCACTGCCAGAGTATGTTACCCGCGGATATGTGCAGAATATTGCTGACAATGGCGCGAAGAGCTATTCCGATTTCTATACTCCTGGAACATGGTCTTCAGTGAGCCTTAATGATGGTGTTTATGGGCTTCCAATGGATTCGGGACCAATGGCGTGGTTCTATAACAAGGAAGTCTTTGATAAGGCAGGTGTAGATCCAACCCAAGTAACGACATGGGATGAGTTCTACGATGCAGCAAAGAAGATTCGTGCAACAGGTTCGTATATCACCTCTGATTCTGGTGATGCTGGATTCTTCAATTCTATGACATGGCAGAACGGCGCAAAGCCATTCAATACTTCCAAGGATGGTAAGACAGTTACTATTAAGCTGACTTCTGATCCTAAGGTTAAGGGATTCGAAGACTGGTGGCAGAAGTTGATTGATGAAGACCTCATTGATACAAAGACTGCTGGTTGGACTGATGATTGGAATAAGGGTCTTGACAATGGTTCTATTGCGTCTTTGCTCATTGGAGCATGGATGCCTTACAACTTGCTTTCCGGTGCGCCAAATGGTGATGGAAAGTGGCGTGTGACCCAGATGCCAACCTCTGATGGAAAGCCTGCTGGCTCGGAATCTGGTGGTTCTTCTATGACCGTCATTAAGTCAGATGATAAGAACAAGGTTGATGCAGCATACAAGTTCGTCGATTATGTATGCCACAACAAGGATGGAATTGCTACACGTGTCAATGGTGGTGCATTCCCAGCTGATAACAATACTTTGGCATCGGAAAGCTTCTTGAACCAGACTACTATCGCAGATGCTGACGGCAACCAGCATGAATACTTTGGCGGTCAGCGCTTTAATGAAGAGCTGGCAAAGGCAGCTAAGAACGTTCGTTCTGGTTACAAGTTCCTTCCATTCGAAGTATATGCTCGCGGAAAGTTTGGCGACTTCGTAGGAAAGTCCTACACCGGTGATCAGAAGCTGTCTGTCGGCGTTAAGAATTGGCAGCAAGACTTGGTTGACTATGCAAAGCAGCAAGGTTATACGGTAGAAGAATAATCTTAACTGCCCTACGTAGGTAAGCTGGCGAAGTTCCTTTATATGAGGATTCGCCAGCTTTTTGTGTAGATAGCAGAAAAACGTTCTCATACTGAGCATAATTTCAGTCATACGTTCGGTCGCTCGCCTATAATGAAGTGTGGTAATACAAGACGGAAATTGGCGCAAAATAGCCGATTGACGGGCGGTCGCTGAAACGGCCGTGAGGAACGACTGATAACGGTACGCCAATTGTCGCACAACGCGCGGCAGTTATCGCACAGTTATCCAAAAAGTGAGGATGAAACATGACTGAACCAACACAGGACGTTATGCCAGAGAGCTTCAGCCTTGATCACACAGCTGTTAAGGCTCCATACGTACGTTTGATTGACACTCAGCGCGGTGAGCATGGGGATGTCATTTCAAACTACGATGTTCGCTTAGTACAGCCAAATGAGAACGCTATCCCAACGGGTGGTTTGCACACTATCGAGCACACCATTGCTGTGACTTTGCGCAAGCGTATTCCTGGATATATCGACTGCTCTCCATTTGGTTGCCGTACAGGCTTCCATCTTCTTGCATGGGGTGAGCATTCCACAGAAGATATCGCTCGCGCTGTGAAGGAATCTTTGGAGTTCATCGCATTTGAAGCTGAGTGGGAAGACGTTCCAGCAACCACTATCGAGACATGTGGAAACTACAAGGATCATTCGTTGTTCACAGCTAAGGAATGGTGCAAGCTCATTTTGAGCCAGGGCATTAGCTCTGATGCATTTGAACGTAAGATTGTCGAGTAATTTTTACGATTACGAGACGATAATTGCTGGCTGGTATCGAGTAAGCGCTGTAGTTGGTCATTCGTTTGGTTATTCGCTCGGCCATTCGCGTGGATAACCGCTCAACTCCAGACATCGATAGCAGCTCAGCATTGCACATACGGTAAGCGATATCCTCAGCATGGGATTATCACGCAGATGCACATGTAGAGTATGACGTTCGATGCAACGCAATGTGGTCGCTCAGCGATTCATACACGCGCCTTAACACGCGATTCATATGCACACGTGATAACCCGAAAAATTAGATATCTCACGAGAAAAGATAGTCATGACACTTTCTGCAGTAGATCTACCAGAGTTCAAGGATGACGATGCCCGTCGCCGTTACGAAAACGCATTGCGCGAATACCCAGCGCAAGCATTGGTCGATTTAGGTGCATTGTCGGGCAATATCCAGCACATCGTGGAGCTGACAGCTGAGCAAGCTCAAGAAGCGGGTGTTGCTGCTCCTGAGGTCATGGGCGTTGTAAAAGCAGACGCGTACGGTCATGGACTCGTTCCTGCTGCTCTTGCTGCTCTTGCTGGAGGAGCGACGTGGCTGGGAACAGCACAGGCTCGTGAAGCCTTAGCATTGCGCTGCGCAGGAATTGGTCCAGAACGTGCTCATATCCTCGCATGGATGTTTTCAGCTCACACCTCACCATTTGAGGAGCTTATTCACGAGCATATAGATATCGCATTAGGATCAATGCATGATATCGAACGTGTAGCTGAGGCTGCACGACACATCGGCGAAACAGCTCGCGTTCACATTCAACTCGAAACAGGTTTCGGTCGAAACGGCTTTACACAAGACGATTGTGACGACGTTTTGGAAGCATTGAACCGTTCTATCGATGCGCGCGAGATAGAAGTCATCGGCGTGATGAGTCATTTGGCTGTCGCCGATGCTCCTCAGGATGAAGAGTCAATTGAAGTTACGCAGATGCAAATCGATAACTTCAATACGATGGTTGAGCGTATGCGTGCCGCGGGAATTCACCCGCAGGTTCGTCATTTGGCAAATACCGCAGCGACATTGACTCGTCCTGAAATTTACTTTGAACTCGTCCGTCCGGGTATTGCTTTGTATGGTTATGAGCCAGATACAGGTATGGGCACTCCAAGCGATTATTCGCTGACACCAGCCATGACTCTTCAAGCGCAATTGGGCACGATTAAGGATTTGCCAGCAGGACACGGCATTTCCTACGGTCGTACATATATCACCGAGCAGGATACAAGCACAGCGGATATGCCAGTCGGGTATGCTGACGGAATTCATCGCAGTGCATCAGGATTCAATCCTTTGGGCTCCAAGCGCGTATCCCATATGGGTGGTCCTGTAGCTGTGCGATTGGCAGATGGCTCGACGAAGGTTGTGCATATTTCGGGTCGCGTGTGTATGGATCAGTCAGTTCTTGATTTGCAGGGTAATGCTCAGGAGTTGGGCATTCATGAGGGCGATACTGTTAAACTTTTCGGTCCAGGTCAAGGTGAGGTTTTCGGAGAACCAACTGCTGATGATTGGGCTCGAAGCGCTGACACAATCAGTTATGAAATTTTTACCTGCTTGCGAAACCGCATTCCGCGTTTATATTTCGGAGCGCACGATGTCCTCAGCGATGACGATATCGCGTTAATTGATTCACTTCATCCAGGAAGAATTATCTCATGACAATGATGGCAGAAGGATATACCGCATATGATCAGGAGCGCTGGGCTTCTGAAGATTCAAAGTCGCGCAATCGTACAGCCTTTGAACGTGACCGCGCACGTGTAGTTCATTCTTCCGCCTTGCGCCGACTTGGTGCAAAAACTCAAGTCTTGCTCGCGGGAACAGATGATTTCGCGCGTACCCGACTTACTCATACCTTGGAAGTAGCGCAGATTGGCCGTCAGATTGCAGAAATTTTCGGCTGCAATCCAGACGTTGTGGACTGTGCATGCTTAGCGCATGATTTAGGACATCCGCCTTTCGGACATAACGGAGAAACGGTTCTGATGAATCTTTCTCGAAACATCGGCGGATTCGAGGGAAATGCTCAAACTTTCCGACTCCTCACACGTCTTGAACCAAAAATTTTCCTTCCTGATGGTCGTTCTGCAGGCGTGAATTTGACACGAGCTGCTCTTGATGCGGCGACGAAATATCCGTGGACTCATGAGCAGGGACTTCATCATCCTGACGGATCTAAAGGAAATAAATTCTGCGTATACGAGGATGATAAGGACGTGTTTGAATGGCTTAAGTCGGGTAATAACGCACCACAATTTGCTAAGCCAATGGAAACGCAGATTATGGATCTTGCGGACGATATCGCCTACTCCGTCCATGATTTTGAGGATGCGATAGTAGGTCAGTCATTGCAACCGCAGGATTTGCAAGCGGCAGACGTTATCGATGCCGTCATCGAATGCGTGCACCGGTGGTATGGCGAAAAATGGGACGGCGATAAACTCATTGCAGCGTATGAACGTTTGAAGACAATGACTCATTTCCCGCAAACCTATACGGGGACGCGTCGCGACCTTGCCATGTTGAAAAATATGACGTCCAATATCATTGGCCGTTTTGCAGGATCGGTCGAACGGGTCACGCGTGACCAGTATGGAGAGGGACGTTTGACGCGCTATAGTGCGAACGTCATCATCCCAGAAGATATTTCCTACGAAATCACGTTCCTGAAAGGTTTGGCGGTATACGCTGTCATGGAACCTCGCGAGCATGAATCTTTTAGACTCACGCAAAATAAGATTATCGAAGATCTCATTGATGTCCTTATGAGTGGTGGATCCGCACCGAGTAGCTTGCTCGAGCCGCAATTCTTAGGTGACTGGCTACAAGCAAGTAATGATGATGAACGCTTGCGTGTAGCAGTTGATCAAGTTGCAAGTTTGACGGATAATTCGGCTATTAGTTTGCACTCTATCGTGTGCGAGTAATCAGGGAAAATCAGGAAAATAAAGAGGAAAATAGCCAGTCGCATGCCTGACTTGAAGATAGCGCAACAATGTACTCAGAGCGAACGCGCTCGGCTGGAATGTGCTGTATCCTAGATAGCAATGTGATTGATTTTTCAGCGACAATTATCACGTATCGCACGAGGGGCGAATCGCGAAGATCCAGTCATACGAGGGCAATAGACAGTACAGTTCGGTGGGGGAGCAATGCCAGGACACATTATTAAAGAAGATATCGAGAAAGTTCGCGAGGCAGCGGATCTCTACGATATTGTGTCTGCAACGGTGACGCTACAAACAGCCGGCACAAATTCGTACAAAGGTCTGTGTCCCTTCCATGATGAGAAAACGCCAAGCTTTAATGTCAATACAGTTAACAACCATTGGAAATGCTTTGGTTGCGGTCTAGGCGGAGACGTTTTTGAGTTCGTTCAGCGTTCTGAGGGCATCGAATTTCCTGAAGCTGTCCAGTATCTAGCAGATCGATACCATATCGAGTTGCACTATGATCAGTCCTCGCATATGGCTGAACAGCAGCATCGAGGAACGACTCGTTCACGGCTTTTGGAAGCCAATGCAGCTGCTCAAAAATTCTTTATGAGCCAATTGATGACGAAGGAAGCTCTTCCTGCACGTCAGCTTTTAGGTGGTCGAAACTTTACCCAAGCAGACTGCGAACATTTCGGATGCGGATATGCTCCTCGAGGGTGGGATGAACTCTCTCGTCATTTGGCATCGAAGGGCTTTACTAACCAAGAAATGATTGATGCTGGTCTTGCACGCCCCAATCAGCGCGGGGGCGTATACGATTATTTCCGCGGACGTGCGACATGGCCTATCCGCGATACGACGGGTCAAGTCATCGGTTTTGGTGCGCGTAAATTATACGACGACGATACCAATCCGGGAAAGTACATCAACACTGCAGATACAGCTTTGTATCACAAGAATCGAGTCTTGTATGGCATCGATTTGGCGAAGAATACGATTGCAGATAAGCGCCAAGTAGTGGTCGTCGAAGGTTATACCGATGTGATGGCATGCCATCTGGCAGGCGTGACGAATGCTGTGGCGACATGTGGTACGGCTTTCGGTATGGAGCATGCCAAGCTTATTCGCCGTCTGATTTCTGACTCGTCTATGGGCGGGCTGAAGCTCGTCGGCCCTACTCAAGGTTCAGGCGTAGTCTTTACTTTTGATGGTGATGCTGCTGGCCAGAAGGCTGCACTGCGTGCTTTCCAATTGGACAATGCCTTCTTATCTCAGACTTTCGTAGCTATCGCGAAGGATAATTTAGATCCGTGCGATCTGCGTATCAAGTATGGAAATGATGCCATTATTCAACTTGTCGATTCGAAGCAACCACTCGTCGACTGGGTAATTCATACAGCAATTACGCGTTTTGACACGCAATACACGGCAGGACGCGTCGGGGCAATGAAAGCTGTCGCGCCAATTATCGCGCAAATTCGAGATCGCTCACTGCTGGGTGAGTATTCGCGCAATGCTGCCCGTGAAATCGGCATTGATATCGAAACAATGCGCGAAGAAGTATCTGCTGCACGTCGTTCCTTGCGTGTGCGTGATGAGGATGCATATGCTCAGCCTCACAGTGCTGGAAGCTCAGGGCCGCAGAATGCGCCTGACTATACTACGCCTCAAGATCGTAAGGCTCTCGAGCGGTACAATGTGCAAAATCAGACGTATTATCGCGTTGATGATGCTGTATTTGCGACCGAACAGCAAATGATGGCGATACTCGTCCAGCTGCCATGGGCTTTGGATGCGCAGATTTTTAATCGTATGACAGAATCGACGTTTGCGATTCCAGTTTTTAGAGATTTATTCCGTGCCATTATCGTGGCCGGAGGGATGCCTGGTCATGATGTGACAGCTGGTTTGTGGATGCACAATCTTGCAAAAGCAGCAGGCCCGACATTAAAGCCTGTTATCGATGATTTGGCGGTCATGCAGCTTCCAATTCCTGAAGAGGAGAGCTCTGTAAGCTCGTCGCGTGCATCGCAGGCAGCAGCGGGCGCAGGAGCACCTCAACCAAATCCAGCACAACGTCAGTATGCGACTCAGGTCGCAGGACGTCTTATCGACGTGGATATCATGCGTGGAATCGCCCAGCTGAGGTTGAGAATGAACCGAAGTGCGAATCATGATGAAAAGCTGGATCTTTTGAAACGCATTACAGAGCTGGAAAAACTGCGAGCAGATGGGATGAATCTGCAGTAGATTTTCTCGGATATAGATTAAAGCCGGGTACCTCGTCTGAGATGCCCGGCTTTACTGTATGTGTGTGTATGGTTCTTATGACGACAGCCTTATGATGATAGTCCCACGATGAGGTGAGCCATCGGCAAAAGAACGATAAGGAAGAGAATGTTCATACCGGTATAAATCGCCAAATACTTGCCCTTCTTCTCAGGGAAGCGCGACACAATGCTACGGTACGATACAAGGGAAGCCATAGAAGCAATCAATGTACCCAAACCGCCCAAATTCGTACCGATAATCAGCTCAGTCCACGAATCTGAGAATCCGGACAGAAGCAAAGTGGCTGGCATATTCGAAATGAATTGGGACGTCAATACGGAAATATCAAGCGGATCGAACTGCACAAAATGAGCCGCGAGCGAGTAAAACTCCGGCACGCGTTTCATGTTTCCAATGAAAATAAAGAACATAGCGAAGGTCAATGGAAGACCCCAGTCGATATTCCTAAAGACGCGATGATCGGTAAACAGCATCGTCACAACGACGATAATCATCATCAGCCACAGTGGAATGACATCGCCGACGCCGAGCAAGCAGACGACAAATACTGCAAGATATACCCATGTTCGCCATCCGCCGTAGCCTGCGCCGTAATCCATAATGCGAATTTCGTCAGGCTGAGCCTTATCTGGAGAAGGAGCGAGAACGGATTTTTCCAAATCAACGTCCGTAGTAACTTCCTTCATAGATTTGCCGTCGAAAGCGATCCAAATAGCAATGACAAGCATGACGCCAGAGGCAATGGTATAAGGAGCCATAATGCCAATCATTTCCATTGTTGGCATTTTTAAGAGTGCTTTGAGATAAAGGTTATGAGCATTGCCAATAGGGGTAAGCATAGCGCCAAGATTTGCGCCGAGAGTCATAAGAGTCACAACGAGCGGAGCCCACTCATCTTTTCCAGCCATAATCAGCACAGACAAGGCAAAAGGAACAAAAGTGACGAGTGCGACATCATTAGTGACAAGCATTCCGGAGAAGAAGGTCAATGAGACGAGGACCAGAATCACCATGCGTGATGTGGATGCTTTTTGCAAAAGTTTTGAAGCGATAATGCGGAAGACGCCGATACGCTGGAATGCTGCTACGACGAGCATAAGAGAAACAAGTTGTGCGAGTGTGTTCCAATGAACATACTCAGCGTACTGTGCATCGGGTCGTATGATAAAACACGAGACGATTGCAAGAACAGTAGCGACGATAAGAACAATTTCCTTCTTCGCCCATTCAATTAGCCATTGGCCCATGAAATCTCCTTTATCCTTAGATATTCTACTGTACAAATGGAATTCTTGGGGGATGTAAGCGTTTTTCTTTTCAGGAAACGGGCATAAATATGAGAAAAGGAGAGCTTTGCGAGAAGAGCAGGTATAGCAAGGGTGGGAAGTGAAAGAGCTGCGAGCACAGTAAAAACAATGTGTTCGATATGTTCGAGTAAGTGTTCGATGATGTGGGGGAGTTGCCTTGCAAGCCCTACAAAACGTTTCGGAAATTTACGATGACAACATTATGGAATTCATTAGGAAATTCATCAGGGAATTCATGACGAATTCATTATGGAAATGCTAGCAAGACAGTATCCGCGAGATATCGTGCGTGGGATGTGTTTGAGATACGTGCTCGGGAAGCTGTGTGCTGAGATACGTGCGGGATTCGCCGAGATAGTGCGAGCTGTCATGAAGCTCCATGGAAACCAACGGGGATAAGCGAAGATTGCAATCACCCGATAATTCAATTTTGTTAATTTACTATAAAAGATGTATTTTTTTGTATACTCTGTGCATGAAAATTAAGCCATATTTTCGTTTTTCTCATCTCGTGAGATAGAACCGTTTATTTTTGGGAATCCTGTAGGATGATTGCATGTGTGCGAGGTATACTTTTTCAGCAGAGGAGGGTGAAAGGAAAAAACATGGTATCCGCTTTGTCTTTGGATGGTTTGACTAAGACCTACGGTTCCAAGAATGCAGTCAGTGGCATTAATTTGGAGATTCCCGCAGGATCGTTCTACGGGTTGGTGGGTCCTAACGGTGCTGGTAAAACGACGACGTTACAAATGAGCACTGGTATGCTGCTCCCAACCGCTGGATCTGTGGCTCTTTTCGGAACTGATGTGTGGTCGAATCTGGATACAACGCGTGCTGAAATGGGCGTCATGCCTCAGGCTGACGAAATTTTTGACCGCTTAACTGGACAGCAGTTGCTGGTGTATGCAGGATTGCTTCGCGGCATGGATAAAGCAGAGGTGCTTCGTCGTGCCAATGATTTGATTCATGCATTCGATTTGGATGATGCTGCTTACAAGCTTGTCACGGATTATTCGACAGGTATGAAGAAGAAGATTTGCTTGGCGAGTGCCATGATTCATTCCCCACGCATTCTCTTCCTTGATGAGCCATTTGAGGCAGTAGACCCTGTATCTTCTGCGAATTTGAAGGACATCTTGCGCGAATACGTCGAATCGGGTGGAACGGTCGTTATTTCTTCGCATGTGATGAGCCTTGTCGAAAAGATGTGTTCGCATGTAGCAGTCATCGCTAATGGTGTGGTTCGCGCAGCTGGCACGTTGGAAGAAGTGGCAGAAGGGCGTGATTTGGAAGAGCGCTTCCTTGAGCTTGTCGGTGGACGTCATGATGCTGCTCGTCTTGAATGGCTTCAAGGCGGTGAACAGTAATGAATATCAGCGATATTCGAAACGTCGCTAAGCTCAGGTGGACACTTCAGATATCCACCATGAAAAAATCCGTCCTGCAAGCATGCGTGTTTGTCGCAGAGTGCATCTTGGCAGTTCTCGTCATTGTGTGGGCGTGGGGTGCAAGCTTTGGAATGACATCAGAGATGGCGAATGATACTGCTTCACTGCATATGTTCGTCGCTTACTCAGGGATGGTATGGACGGGTATCGTTCTCTTTGCTGGATTTGCGCAGATTGTCGCATTCGGCAATGGCAGCTTGAACGCTCGCCAGCTATATCTTATGGGGTTGAAGCGAAAATCTTTGCGTAATTCTTTGATCGTCTCGCAAGCGTGCACATTGACAGGATTAACCGGTTTTATCGCATTAACGGGTGTCTTGGGTGTATTCTCATCTCACTTCGCGCAGGGAACCGGTATGGTCATCCTCACGTGGATTTTTGCGATTATATGCGCAGCTTTGAGCGTCTTGCTTGCATCAGCTCTGGCTCAAGCAGTGGCAATGCTTGCGATGGTTATCATCCGTAGCAAGAAGGCTCGTTCTGCTGCGATGGCGATTTTCGTTATAGCAATTATCGTGCTATCACAGCTTCCATCCATCATTGCAGCGCTGAACAGCCGTTACGAGTATGTCGAGTCCGATGATTCGGACGGATATCGCTACTCAACTTATATAAGCATGGTGTTGAGTGATGAGCAGGCTGCTTTGATGTCGGCAATTGCTCCTTATATCCCATTTGCGGGAATGCTTTCGGTACCTGTGCGTATCGTGCGCATGGATATAGCAAATGTGGGAAATATAGCAATTTCTATAGTAGTATATGCAGTTTTCCTTGCACTGTTCGTATGGGGATTCGATTGGGCATTGAAGCGTGATATCGTTGCTGGCCCACAGCTCGCTGATCAGACAACGACAAAGATGCATGGATTAGGCATCTTTGGCTTGGGATTCGTTCATGACCGATATACAGGAATTATCGCGCGAATCTTGACGAGCTGGACTCGAGATTTTCGATATGGTATTCAGCTGGTTATTCCTCTTCTCTTCGTAGTAATCTACGGATTCCAAGGAATGGCAAATCAACGCATGTCGCTTATGGTTCTGTCTATCCCCTTGTCAGGATTCCTGATGGCGATGGTGGGGATAAATAATTTGGCATACGATGGCACACCATTAATTATGCATAGTTTGTCTGGAGTCCCAGGACGCATTGACTGGTATGCTCGCTCAACTGTTCAGGTAGGCGTGGGAATAATTATGCAAGTACTCATTAGCGTTATCATCGTTGCAATCCCAGGATCAGTGACAAGCTGGGAGCTCTTCGCTGGTTTGGAAGCTACCGGAGTTATTTTCCTTCTCACTGGTGCGGGCTTAGCCCCTGTGCTTTCCTCGTTAATTATGTGTCCAGTGCAAAGCGCGAACGAACCATTCAAACGTCCACAAGGCGGATCTGCTGCTCAGGTCGTCGTTCCGTTTGCGTTTATGGGATTATATGTGGCGCTGATAGTTCCAGGTGCAATTGCAGGAGTCATTGCGTATGGTGCTGGAGCGGATGTCGTACGCATGTTTACCATCGCGTTAGGATTCCAACTCGTGTGTGCTATCGGCTACTTTATCGGTGGCAATGAATGGGGAGGGCATATCTTGGATAAGCGTCGTCTGAAGATTCATGCAACATTGCGTAATTTTGCACAATTGATGCATTAACACGATATACAACGCACGTTATGTGGGGATGGTTCGAAAGAATTGTCCCCATTCGTGTATCGGGATGTGTATGGAAAGCGTCAATTCTGAATGTGTCTCTGTGTGGGGCGTTTTCTCAACAATGAGAAAGCTCATCAGTATAGTGCCCACGACAGGAGTCGAACCTGCGACACGGAGATTAGAAGTCACCTGCTCTATCCGCTGAGCTACGCGGGCGCGAAATACATTGTAGCGCATATCGACGATGAGATTGAGGATGATGAAATTGAAGGTGGTGCGATTGGTGACTCGTACGAACACCCAGATGCCTTCCTCGTCGGAAAGTCCATATTTCGGCTCAGTTCCGGACGTGACGGTAAAATCACAAGTATTACAACCCCTCAAGCTAAGGACGAGTCATGTCTGAGAAAGCAAAGTCTGCTCAAACGCCTGTTGTTGCTGTAATTATGGGATCGAGTAGTGATTGGGAAACTATGAGTCACGCATGTGAGATTCTCGATCGCTTCCACGTTCCTTATATGAAGCAAGTTATTTCTGCACATCGCACTCCTGAACTCATGGGCGAGTTTGCTCATTCTGCACGTGAGAAGGGTATTAAGGTCATTATCGCAGGAGCCGGCGGTGCTGCTCATTTGCCAGGTATGACTGCTGCACAGACCACTCTTCCTGTTATCGGCGTTCCTGTAAAGTCTCGTGCGCTCAACGGCGTTGATTCTTTGCTCTCTATCGTGCAAATGCCAGGTGGCATCCCTGTAGCGACGACCGCTATCGGAAATTCGGGAGCAACCAATGCAGGACTTCTCGCGGTGAGTATCTTGTCGACATCCGATCCTGAACTTGCTCATGCTTTGGATGCGTATCGTGCCGAGCTCAAGGACATGGTGGAGGAGTCGAATGACAAACTCAACTAATAGCGAAGAATCAGCAGAATCCACAGTACAGCAGCTTCAACCGGGTGCGACCATCGGCATTATCGGTGGTGGCCAGCTCGGACAGATGATGGCATTGTCTGCTCGATATATGGGATTCCACAGTGTCGTTCTCGATCCAACCCCCGGATGCCCAGCAGCAGGTGCATGCGATGAACATATCGTCGCTGACTATGACGATATGAAGGCAATTCGTCAGATTGCTGAGCGTGCTGACGTCCTTACATATGAGTTCGAAAATGTGGATGCAGATGCGCTCGATTCTGTGCGCGATATCGTAGACATTCCACAAGGCACAGATTTGCTGCGCGTTACCCAAAATCGCGTCGCGGAAAAGACTTTTATCAATTCTCATGGCGGAACTACAGCTCAATGGAAAGAAGCTCGTTCCTATGATGATGTCGTGGCAGCTGTTCAGGAAATTGGTCTTCCTGTCGTTTTGAAAACTGCAGAAGGTGGGTATGACGGTCACGGACAGAAAGTCATCCGAGACGATGCAGATCTTGCTGCTGTTAAGGATGAATGGGGACAGGGGAAGCAGTTCCCACAAAGTGTCGTCGAGAAAATGATTGGCTTTATCTATGAGGCATCCATTCTCGTCGCGGGAAATGGCTCACAGTATGTCACTTTCCCTGTCGTCAAGAATCATCATGTAAACAATATCCTGCATACGACAGTAGCTCCTGCATTTGGCTCGCATAAGAGTCACGTCGATGCGCTTGTCGAGCAGAGCGCGCGTCAGATGGCTCTTCAGTTGGCACAGGGATTCCATCTTGCAGGAATCCTCGCTATCGAGCTTTTCGTTCTTTCTGATGGAACAGTGATAGTCAACGAACTTGCTCCACGCCCGCACAATTCTGGACATTATACAATTGAAGCGTGCGATTATGACCAATTCGATGCTCATATTCGCGGTATCGCGGGATGGAATTTGTCTGATCCAGAGTTACTGAGCCCAGCAGTGATGATTAACGTCCTTGGACAGCATCAAGCAGCTGTATTCGAGCGTGCGCCGAAAACTCCACGCTGGCATCTGCATGATTACGGTAAGGCTCAGGCAAAGCATAACCGTAAAATGGGGCACATTACCGTCCTTGGGCAAGATACGGATGCTTTGCTCAGAGAGTTCGAAGAAACAGGAATCTGGGACGAGTAATTTTCCTCGTAAAAATTGAATTCCTCTACATAATGCTCGGAAATGACAGGACATCGCATCCGAGCATTAATGTACTTGCCGTACTTATGCCTACGCTTAGTCGTGCACTAATCGGGCGATAATTGCAGTGATACCCCAGATGATTCCAGCAAGAATTAAGTAGGGGATGAAGAAGAAAAGAACGATATAATGCGCCGCGCTCCACCATGGGTGGAGCAAGTGATCAATATATTTCGACAGAACATCAATCCCACCAAGTACAAGAATTCCTATACTTATTACTTTTCCGATGAATCGCACACGCGCTTTCTTTGATGGAGACGAAGACATGTATCTCCTTGTGATAAATACTGCATCATTGCAAGAATTAAGCGTAGAAGAGCGCATAGATTATTCTTCGAAGCGACATAAAAAGTGGCTGCCTCGTCCTTCAACCAAGCAGCCACTATGCTATCTGAGTACACAGTATAACGGTTTTACAACGCTTTATTTCCGATATCGTGACGATAGAACATACCCGTGGTATCAGTGTTATCGAGGATGTCGTAAATGATCTTCTGCGCATCGCTGACAGAATCAGCAGTTGTCTGGATAAGCAGCACACGACCCGAGGATGCTACGAGAGACGTGTCGGAAGTATCAGCCGAAGATTCGACATCATCCGTATCATCAGCTTCAGCCACGCCTGCATAGTACACGTGAGTGCCGTTGGTCTCTTCTGTAGCGCTGCAATCGAAATGATGGATAGCAGCTCCAGTCCGGGTGTAATCTGGATAGCCTTCGCTAGCGACGATGACACCGAGAGTTGTGCGGTCGTTATCCCACTCAAAGACTGGTTCATCTCCATCGAGGATAGCTTGGATGCCAGCTCCCAAATCACTCGTGAGCTTAGGAAGGATAACTTCCGTTTCAGGATCGCCAAAGCGAGCATTGAACTCGATGACCTTAGGACCATCTGCAGTAGCAATCAGACCAGCATAGAGAATGCCGGTGAATGGATTACCCTCTGCAACCATTCCTGCGGTTACAGGCTTGACAATTGTTTCGATAGCCTCATCGACAACGGACTGAGGAATCTGTGGGACAGGAGAGTATGCACCCATTCCGCCAGTATTTGGTCCTTCGTCGTTATCGTATGCGCGCTTATGATCTTGGGAAATTGGCATAGCCCAGAATTCTTCGCCGCGGACAAAACTCATTAAGGAGAATTCCTGACCTTCCAAGAATTCTTCGATGACGACACGAGAGCCAGCAGCGCCAAAACGATTATCCAAGAAGATATCTTTGAGCGCAGAGATAGCTGTATCTTCATCCATAGCAACGGTAACGCCTTTACCTGCTGCCAAACCGTCAGCCTTAATGACGATAGGAGCGCCCTTTTTCTTGACATACGATACTGCATCATCGTACTCGTCGAATGCAGCGTACGCAGCAGTTGGCACACCGACGCGTTCCATCAATTCCTTAGCGAAAGCCTTAGAACCTTCAATTTGAGCCGCACGACGAGATGGGCCGAATGCAGGAATTCCTGCTGCTTGGAAGTCGTCAACCATGCCTTCGATAAGAGGATTTTCTGGACCGACGAAAACCCAGTCAATTCCTTTATCCTGTGCAAATTCGATAAGAGCGCTATGGTTCGACTGGCTCAAATTCACAGTGATGATACCGTCAGATTCCATACCTAGGTTTCCAGGTGCGCAAAATACCTCAGATACGCTTCCTCCACGCTTCAAAGCGTGAGCGATAGCGTGCTCGCGTCCACCTGAACCAATGACCAGTACTCGTGTCATTTTTCTTTCTCCCTTTAATCCTTATACAGTCTTGAGACGTGGATTAATCGTGCAATTCGACGTGCTCGCCGTTGTCACGAACGATACGACCGACGGTGTAATGCTTCTCGCCATTCTCGTCAAGAATGCGTTCAACTTCTGCAACATTGTCAGGCGATACCATGAGAACCATGCCGATACCCATATTGAAGATGTTGTACATTTCCTTGTGACCGACATGACCATACTTTTCCAAAACCTGGAAGATAGGTGGTACATCCCATGACGTGATATCGAAGGAAGCAGCAAGACCTTCAGGGATAATGCGAGGAACCTTCTCTACGAAAGCACCGCCAGTGATATGAGCGATACCATTAAGAAGCTGATGGGCGTTCTTACCCTTAGCAAACAATGGCTTCAAAGCCTGAGCATAAATGCGCGTTGGCTCCAAAAGGACGTCGCCAAGCTTTGCTCCACCCAGCTCGTCAAGCTCAGTGTCGACTGTAAATCCTGCATCCTTAAACAAAGCCTTACGCACGAGGGAGAAGCCGTTGGAGTGAACACCAGACGAGGGCAAACCAATCATGACATCGCCTTCGCGAATTGCTGAACCGTCGATAATTGTGCTCTTCTCGACGACACCCACGGTAAAGCCAGCCAAGTCGTACTCATCAGGGTCGTACATATCTGGCATTTCAGCAGTTTCGCCACCGACCAGAGCAGCACCTGCCTGAACGCATCCATCAGTTACACCCTTGACGACCTGCTCAAGCAAAACTGGGTCGTTCTTGCCGCATGCGATGTAGTCCAAGAAGAAGAGAGGTTCAGCGCCCTGAGCCAAGATATCGTTGACACACATTGCTACGCAATCGATACCAATGGAATCATGCTTATCAGCTGCCTTAGCAACGAGAAGCTTCGTACCGACACCATCAGTTCCTGATACGAGGACAGGCTCGTCGTAACCGAGGATAGACAAATCGAAGAGACCTCCGAATCCGCCAATTCCGCCAGCACCTGGGCGAGCAGTGCGTGCTACATGCTGCTGAATGCGACGAACTACTTCGTAACCTGCTTCTACGCTAACGCCAGCATTCTCATATGCAGATGGCATGTTAGTTCTCCTTCTTCATGGATGTCGAACCGTGATGACGATTCATGTATTTTCTAGTGTAGTCGTTATGGTGTTCTGAAATTTTGTGATGGTGGGTGAAAGTGAAGAGAGCGAGGGAAGAGCGAGCAAACAGGACTGTGTAATCGGCTGCCTCAGTGCTGCTATGCCTCGCACGAGTTCTTACTCACTTACTCAGCGAATGAATCACCCAGTGGTTTATCCAGAGGCTCATTCTGAGACCTATTCTGCGCGAGATACGCTTGAACGAGATGTGGAGTGTATTCATTGTTGTAGTACTGACTGGAGTCTTGAGCAAAACGTGTTAAGCGCTCTTTGTCCTCATCGGTGATCGAGGAGAGGAATTCTTCCTCGTAATCGCCTAAGCTCGTCGGATAGTCCCCGTTAAAGTATGCGACGCACAAGCCACCGTATGGAGCGTCCTCATGCAAGCCAACAGTTTCGACAAGTCCGTCGAGAGACAAGTATGCCAGAGAATCCGCGCCGATAAATTCGCAAATTTCTTCGACAGACTTATGAGCAGCAATGAGCTCGCTCGTGCGAGAAATATCGATACCGTAATAGCATGGGTAGCGCAATGGTGGGGAAGCGATACGCATATGAACCTCAGCAGCTCCTGCTTCGCGCAGCAGTTGGACAATGCGACGGCTGGTTGTACCGCGAACGATAGAATCATCGATAACGATGACGCGTTTTCCTTCGACAACTCCTCGTACTGCAGACAGCTTCATGCGAACGCCTTGCTCACGCAATTCTTGAGTAGGCTGGATGAAGGTTCGAGCGACGTACTGATTCTTGACCAAACCCATTTCGTTTGGCAGACCACTTGCTTCGGCATAGCCTGCAGCGGCGGAGAGGGAAGAATTTGGAACTCCGATAACCATATCTGCATCCACAGGAGCTTCCAGAGCAAGACGAGCGCCCGCACGCTTACGCGCAGAATGGACATTAATGCCATAAATATTGGAATCTGGGCGAGCGAAATAGATGAACTCCATCGCGCAAATAGCTTTTTGAGCATTGTCGGTATACGTTTCGATGGTATAACCGTCATCGTTGATAATGATAATTTCGCCCGGCTGAATATCACGGATAAACGTAGCGCTAACGATATCCAATGCACACGTTTCTGATGCGAGAACGTATGCGCCATTGGTCATCTGACCAAGAGACAGTGGTCGGAAACCGTTTGGATCAAGCGCACCAATCATGCAATCGTCTTTCAAGAGCATGTATGCGAAACCGCCGTGGACGGTATTCAACGCATCCTTGAGCTGCTCGATAAACGTTGGCTTGGTGCTGCGACGAATTAAATGCATCAAGACTTCAGTGTCGGAATTCGAATGATAAATTCCGCCTGTTTCTTCTAATGCACGGCGCAATTGACGGCCGTTGGTCAAATTTCCATTATGAGCGAGAGCAACGTCTCCATCATAGAAACGGAAAAGGAATGGCTGGATATTATCCACGGTTCCTGAACCGCTTGTCGCATAACGGACATGACCGATGGCTGCATGACCCTTGAGTCGGTTCATCTGCACGTCATCGTTAAAGACTTGAGAGAGCAAGCCAAGACCGCGATATCCGTGCAATTTTCCGTTTTCATTGCTGACGATACCCGCACCTTCTTGACCACGATGCTGAAGGGCATGCAAGCCAAAGTAGGTCAGGCGTGCTGCATCAGGATGATCCCATACGCCAAAAATGCCGCACTCTTCGTGTACTCCTTCAAGTTCAGCAGACATGTATTGTCTCCTCCATGGTCGTGAACTCTAATAAACTGTGTTTAAACGCTTGTAGCTGTGTTTATAAGCTGTTTTTATAAACACAACTTATAAACTGTGTGGGCTTGACGAGCTTGTCGAAGTTTTTTCCAGAAGTTCTTTGTTCTTTGTCGAATTTCGTTGGATCTCGTCGAATCATGCGGATTCGATGCTGAACTCGACAAGCTCATGCTTACCTGTTTTCTATACCGTGTTTTACTCGTTTTTCTTGGTTTTCTCGTTTTACTCGGTGAAGTAGCTGACGCCGCCCTCGATAAGTGGCTGGAAAGTATTTCCAGGAACGTTCTTGTAGACGCCGTAACCATTGCGCTCAGTATGGCCCATCTTTCCAAGGACTCGACCATCAGGGCTGGTAATGCCTTCGATAGCTAAGAGCGATCCGTTTGGATTGACAGACAAATCAAGACTTGGCTGACCGAATTCATCGACATACTGTGTAGCAATTTGTCCCTGAGCCTTCAGTGTCGCAAGCACGTCATCGTTAGCCACGAATCGACCTTCGCCATGGCTGATAGCGATGGTATGAATATCGCCAACTTCCGTCTTCGACCACCATGGGCTCTTTGTGCTCGCTACGCGAGTGCGAACGAGACGGCTCTGGTGACGACCAATTGTGTTGAACGTCAGGGTAGGGCAGTCTTCAGTCATTGGCACGATGTCGCCATATGGTACAAGTCCGAGCTTAATCAATGCTTGGAAACCGTTGCAAATACCGAGCATCAAGCCGTCACGGTTATTGAGCAAATCGCGAACAGCATCCGTTACTTCTGGAGAACGGAAGAACGCTGCAATGAATTTTGCAGAACCGTCCGGTTCGTCGCCGCCCGAGAAGCCGCCAGGAATCATCACAATCTGAGAATTGCGAATAGACTCAGCCAAGCGATGAGTGCTCTGAGCGACTGCTTCAGGAGTGAGATTATTGATAATCAATGTTTCTGGACGAGCACCTGCACGTTCAAATGCACGCATGGTGTCATACTCGCAGTTATTTCCTGGGAAGACAGGGATAATGACACGAGGATGAGCAAGAGTGACCTGAGAGTGTGTCAGTACAGGAGCGCCCGTGTACGAAATGGTTTCGACTGGGAGCTGTGACGAGTCTGCTGAATCATCTGCAGACTCTGCGGAATCGTCAGCAGTGGAGCTAGCGTTCTTCTGAGAGCGGTATGGGAAGACGGATTCCATGCCTGATTCCCACGACTCTTGAAGAGCTGCCAAGTCCACAGTCTCAGTGCCGTATGAGAGTTCATGCGCGTCAGTTGTATCTCCGAGAACTTCCACAGTATATGCTGCGTTGTCTGGAATCTGAGCATTCTCCGCGAGTTCGATAATGAAGCTTCCATAGGAATACTCGAATAGAGACTGAAGGTCAACGGACTCGTTGACGGTCACGCCGATACGATTGCCGACTGTCATTAGGAAGAGAGCGCCAATTGTCGCACTGTATCCAGGAGTAGAAATAGCGCGTGCCTCATGACGACGAGTCAATTCTTCTACGGCATTGAGCACTGCGATGAAGCTTTCTGCACGAGGGGTGACGCCATCATCCTCATACTGTGGAAGGATGCGTACGACGCGGCTTCCTGCGGTCTTGAACTCTGGAGAAACGACGTCATCGACGTGACCAGTCGATACTGCGAAGCTCACCAATGTAGGAGGAACGTCCAGATCTTCAAAGCTTCCACTCATCGAATCTTTACCGCCGATGGCTGCAACGCCCAAATCAATCTGAGCCATCAAAGCACCCAGTACAGCTGCAGTAGGCTTACCCCAGCGTTCTGGCTCATTGCGCAGCTTTTCGAAATACTCTTGGAAGCTAGCATATGCTTTATCGCGAGTGAAGCCCGCTGCGATGAGCTTAGCGACAGACTCGACGACAGACAAGTAAGCGCCAGTGTATTGGTTCTTCTCCATAATGAATGGATTGAATCCCCACGCCATAGCAGATGCAGTGGTAGTCTCACCATCGACTGGGAACTTGGCAACCATTGCGCTGGATGGGGTGAGCTGTTCCTTACCGCCGAATGGCATCAAGACTGTCGAAGCACCGATAGTGGAGTCGAAGCGTTCGGACAAGCCCTTATTGGATGCGACGTTGATATCGCTGACCACGCGGGTCAAGCGATCAGCGAGAGTATCGCTTGCTGTCTCAGTAGTCAATCCCCATGGAGATTCAATTGGCTGAGCAGAGACAACATGCACATCTTGATGCTTTGCAGCGCCGTTGGAGGAGAGGAAGTCACGGCTGACATTCACGATAGTGTCGCCGTTCCATTCCATAACGACTCGAGCTTCATCAGTGACGCGTGCTACAGGCACTGCTTCGAGGTTTTCCTCAACGGCATAGCCGAGGAATTCATCGACATCGCCCGCTTCAAGTACGACAGCCATGCGCTCTTGGCTTTCAGAAATAGCAAGCTCAGTACCGTCCAAGCCTTCGTACTTCTTTGGTACAGCGTCGAGGTCCACATAGACGCTATCGGCAAGCTCGCCGATAGCGACGGAAACACCACCAGCACCAAAGTCATTGCATCGCTTAATCAGAGTACATGCATCGTTTCGGCGGAAGAGACGCTGGAGCTTGCGCTCAACAGGAGCGTTGCCCTTTTGAACTTCTGCGCCGTCCTTTTCGATGGACTCGACATTGTGCGACTTGGAAGAGCCTGTTGCGCCGCCTATACCGTCGCGGCCGGTACGACCGCCAAGAAGGACGATGACATCACCCGGGGCAGGTACTTCACGGCGAACATTCGCCTGAGGGGCTGCGCCAACCACCGCGCCAATTTCCATGCGCTTTGCCACGTAGCCAGGATGGTAGAGCTCGTGGACTTGGCCGGTTGCAAGACCGATTTGGTTTCCGTATGAGGAGTAGCCTGCTGCAGCAGTAGTGACAATCTTGCGCTGTGGAAGCTTGCCCTGAAGAGTTTGCGATACAGGCACGCGAGGGTCACCAGCACCAGTGACGCGCATTGCCTGATATACGTAGGAACGTCCCGACAGAGGATCGCGAATTGCTCCACCGACGCAGGTTGCTGCGCCGCCGAAAGGCTCGATTTCTGTAGGGTGATTATGAGTTTCGTTCTTGAAGAGGAAGAGCCAATCTTGATCTTCGCCATCAACGTCCACAGTGACCTTGACTGTGCATGCGTTAATTTCTTCAGACTCGTCAAGATTCTTCAAAATTCCCTTGGACTTAAGATAGCGTCCGCCCAACGTACCCATATCCATGAGAGAAACAGGCTTTGCATCACGTCCTAATTCGTGGCGCATCTGGAGATACTTGTCGAATGCTGCTTGGACAGTGGCATCGTCGATAGTGACGTTGTCCAATTCAGTATTAAACGTCGTGTGACGGCAGTGATCTGACCAGTACGTATCGATAACACGAATTTCCGTAATCGTTGGATCGCGCTTTTCGTCATGGATAAAGTAATTCTGGCAGAATTCAATGTCGGCAAGATCCATTGCCAAACCGCGTTCAGCGATGAATTCGCGCAACTGTTCTGCGGTAAATTCACGGAATCCATCAATAACTTCTACAGGCTCTGGCTGTGGAATACGTACGCTCAAAGTTTCTGGCTTATCTAAGGAAGCCTCACGTGCTTCGACAGGATTGATGACGTACGAACGAACTGCTTCTACATCAGCATCTGTCAGTTGGGAACCGTACAAAGCGTACACAGTAGAAGAGTGAACATCTGGGCGTGCACCTTGAGTGATGAGCTGGATACATTCACTTGCGGATGCTGCTCGCTGATCAAACTGACCAGGCAAATACTCTACAGCGAAAACTTCGTAAGCATCATCGCGTACGTCGCTTGGCAATTCATCGTACACGGTATCCGACTGTGGTTCGCTGAAAACAGTGGAGATGGACTGCTGGAACAAGTCGTCGCTCAGCCCTTCGACATCATAACGATTGAAGATACGCAATTTTTCAAGATTATGTACGCCGACAATATGCTTGAGCTCGCTCAGCAATTGCTGCTCATGAATATCAAAACTTGGTTTTTTCTCTACGAGAACGCGGTAAACCATGGTAGTCCTTCACGGGTCTGGGGTCGATGTGGAGTACGTATTCAGTTATAAGTTCGGCTGCTATACAGCGATATCAGCTTTTCTTTGATGGGGATCAGGTGAACCTAAAGTAAAGTGAACCTGAAGTATTCTGAGATGAAATATGCCGGCGCAAAGCAACCGGCATAAGGTACTAATCAGTTAAATTATGAGTAGCGTTGAGCTTTTCCAAGCGAGCGAGAATTTCTTCATACGCTGGGATAATGCTTCCCAAATCTTTGCGGAAGATATCCTTATCCAAACGCTCGATGTGATTTGCGCTGGTCTTGGACTTATCCCACAAGCGGCAAGTATCTGGGGTAACTTCATCTGCGAGGAGAATGGTACCGTCTGCAGTTACGCCCATCTCAATCTTGAAATCAACGAGTGTGACGTCGATATCTGCAAACATTGCAGTCAGTGCGTGATTGACTTCACGAGCCTTGACTCGAATGATATCCAACTGGTCACGAGTAGCGATATTCAAAGCAATAGCATCATCGGAATTGATGAAAGGATCGCCCAATGCGTCATCCTTCAAGCAGAATTCGACGACTGGACGGCTTAAGACAGTTCCTTCTTCAATGCCGTAACGCTTTGCGAAAGATCCAGCAGCGATATTGCGGGAGATAATTTCCAATGGGAACATCGTCAAATGACGGTTCAGCTGTTCAGTTTCGCTAATCTGCTTAATGAAGTGGCTTGAGATACCGCGATACTGCAATTCGTTGAAAATCACAGATGTAATGCGGTTATTCAGGCGACCTTTGCCCTCAATTTGTTCTTTCTTCGCACCATTACCAGCGGTGGCCTGATTCATATACTCAACCCAGAGCACATCAGGATTATCAGTCGCGTATAATTTCTTTGCTTTGCCTTCATAGAGTTTCTCGCGCTTTTCCATAGCTGGCCTTTCTGTGCGAATGCAATAGCGTGCGCTGTGATACTTTTACCGTAGCAAGTGAGGACTACAAAATGACATTTTGTGAGGTCGTTTTATCGAACTGTGGGACGAATGGTGATATGTAATTTTTCGAGCATCTCTGCAGTAGCATGACGAGCCTCGATAATGCGCTCGTGAGGAGTGAATGATGCGGTCTGTGCATGCTCATCATTGTGATCAACGGGAGATGCTGCAAGAAGAACTGCCATGCGACGATGTCCATGAACTTCTGGCTTACCGAAGAGACGAATGTCGCTTCCAGGAGTTCGTAGCACATTTTCCAATCCTGTAAAAATAACCTCTCCATCGCCTTCGACAACGACAGCACGGCTTGCATATGCACGCTTATTGCTACAAAGGGTGAGAGACTGCTCCGTGACAGGAATTCCCAAAATTGCTCGAGCGTGTAATGCAAACTCACTGAAATCTTGCGAAATCATCGTGACCATACCCGTATCGTGCGGACGAGGGGAGACCTCATTAAAGAGCACGCGTCCATCAGTAAGGACGAATAATTCCACACCGAAAACTCCCCAGCCTTTTTCATCGGAATTATGGGCATCCTCCACCAAAGTTTCGACAACTGTGCGAGCGATAGTGTGGCACTTATGCAAAATTTCGTCAGGAACATGAGCAGGCTGCCAAGATTCGCGATAATCGCCATCCTTTTGGACGTGTCCAATCGGAGCGCAAGTGACAACACCGGCGCTGGATGATACAGTCAAAATTGTTAATTCATAATCCAGCGGTGCGAAAGCTTCGACGATAACGCGGGAAGTCTTGCCATCATTGGCGGTACGACGATCGTGCTGAGCAGTAGCCCACGATTGAGGAATGTCGTTCTCTGAGCGTGCGACAGACTGGCCATGACCTGAAGAGGACAAAATAGGCTTGATAATGCATGGGAATCCTACTTCGCGCGCCCCAATCAAAAGCTCCTCTTCACTTTGTGCAAAGCGATATGGAGTGGTAGGAACGTGGCATTTCTCCGCAGCAAGCACACGCAATTCCTCGCGGTTCATACAAATCTGAGCAATGGATACACTAGGAACAACCTGAGCACCATTGTCTTTTGCAGAAATGAGAGCAGAAGTAGCAATTGCCTCTACTTCAGGGACGATGATATCCGGATGAAGTTCAGCAATGAGGTCAGTAAGCTCGTCTTCGTCACTCATATCGATAACGCGAGTTTCGTGTGCGATATGCTGAGCAGGCGCATGGTCGTATGAATCAACAGCGATAACGTACGCGCCCAAACGCATTGCTTCTATAGCAATTTCTTTTCCCAATTCGCCCGAACCAAGAAGCATAATGCGAGTCGTGTGCTCCAAGGATGCGGTATAAGGAGAACCTAATGGACGAGAAAATTCCTGTGCTGAATGCTGTGACGTCATATTCTCATTGTGGCATGTGAACGGTACTTGCGGGGCACTTCTATGATGAATGACAGCAGAGGCGGAATCAGAGACAGCATCGCAGATAGCATCGTGGATGGTATTTAGGGGAAATCATGGCATAGCGTAAAAGGGCTAATCTGCATAATATATAAGTATGGGCACGTTCACAGTTGCGCTTGTCGTAGATACATTAGGCAATGCCGGTAATGGCACGTCAAACTCTGCTATGCAATTCGCGCGTGAATTAGAAAAGGAGGGTATCGGTGTGCGACTCGTGGGAATGGGAGCACCCGATGAGAGGTATCGCGCTCGCGAGCAATATATTCCTGTGGTGACGGAGTTTGCTCGTCCGCATCAAATGGCTTTTGCTCACGCGGATGATGAGTTTTTTGCACGCGCATTCCACGATGTGGATATCGTCCATATTTATATGCCTTTTCCCTTTGGGCGAGCAGCTGTGCGTTACTGTAAGAAGCATGGCGTCCCTGTAACGGCTGGTTTTCATGTTCAGCCGGAAAATATTGTGTCGAATGCTCCTTTCTTAGGTCTTATTCCGCACATTGTGCCGATAATTTATCGATGGATGTGGAATGGTTTGTATCGTTTCATTGATCATGTTCATGTGCCAACCCAGATGGAAAAACGTCAATTGGTAGAGCATGGATATACGCAAAAATTACATGTTTTCTCTAACGGATATGATGATCAACTTTTTACTGCTCGGTATAGCGGGGGTAGTAATGATTCTCACGATAGGGAACATACTCCGCGCCGCTTCACAATCGTTGCATCAGGTCGATTAAGCGCAGAAAAAGATCAGGAAACTCTTATTCGAGCAGTTGCTCTGAGTAAGTACG
This sequence comes from uncultured Alloscardovia sp., assembly GCA_963543015.1. Lineage (GTDB taxonomy): Bacteria > Actinomycetota > Actinomycetes > Actinomycetales > Bifidobacteriaceae > Alloscardovia. Next base: position 168,050 of record CAUTYZ010000001.1, on the reverse strand, counting down.
TCAGCGATATTAATCTCACAATTGCAGGAGCAGGCCCGCTGGAGAACAAACTTCGACATATAGCAGAGCAGACCTTGCCGCGCGGTCAGTGGTCCATCGAATTTATTACGCATATGAGCATGCCAGAATTTCTTGCACAGGCTGATTTGTTTGTCCATACATCGCGTGCTGATATCGAAGGAATCTCGGTTCTTGAAGCGCTTGCAGTAGGAGTTGTACCAGTTATCGCATCAGCTCCATTAAGCGCTGCAGGAGATTTTGCATTATGTGACGAGTCGTTGTTTGCGGTAGGGGACGCTCATGAACTTGCGCGCCGAATTGATTGGTGGATTGAACATCCATCTGAGAGAGAAAAATGGGGACGTGAGTATGCTCAGCATACGCATAATTACTATAGTTTGAGTGCTTCTGTCCATCAATTTATCGAGATGGAGCGTGAAGCGTTAGATGGACGTTAAGTGGCAGCGACAGATAAAGATTATAAAAATTATGCATCTCATCGCCGTGTCGCGCGAAAAGATAGTGTACACTCTCGTATGTTGCACTGATACAGTGTGAACGTGGTGGCTGTAGCTCAGTCGGTAGTAGCACCTGATTGTGGTTCAGGAGGTCGCGAGTTCAAGTCTCGTCAGCCACCCCACCTAGCTCCGATTTTTCGGAGCTCTTTCTTTTTGTATTTAAGTTAAGGTAATTCACAAACTGACGATAGGAATCTCCGTACTTATGTTCCAGTCTTGAAAGCTGGTCGGCCGAGGCCTTATCGCCAGTATTTCTAGGTTACGATATTTCTTGCGAGTGTAACAAAGTTTATGAGATTGTAGTTTGGAAATGTGTCTGCTGAAGTATGTATATAACTTTTATCTTTTAATATGGCATTAATATGGCATTGTCTCGTTGTGAATTTGTGTATAAAAAGCCATATGTTATATTTTTCTCGAGGGATGTTCTTCCCCCTGTGCAGTTGAAATAAAATCGGGAAAACGGGGTGTGTCGGCATCCCATTACTTTTACTTGATATGACCGTGGATATGTTTCTGGCTATATATGCACAATGACGTGCAATGTATTTTCAGCTAATTTTACAAAGATTTTTTGGTTAAACTCTGGTAAAACCCCAGAGTTGTAACATCAAACAAAATGTCTGATGTTTAGCGTATCTTCATTATTGTATCTCGCTAAAAGATATAAGAAGTAGGGATGTTCACGCTTTCCCCTTTTGTATTACACTCAGCACGGTAAATTAATTGCGGGAGATTCAATGATGGAATTACTGCGGCTGACGTATGCCTGCGTAGGGGAGAGCTCCGGGAGGACGTTCTGTGCTTCTTTGAGATTCTACGAAGGGATAAAATGAGAAACTTAGGGACTAAGGCACGTTCTGTGCTCGCAATGGTAGCTTCCATAGTACTTGTAGCTGTTGCATTGTTCGCAACTCCATGGACTACACAAACTGCATCGGCTGCAACTCCAACTGCGCCAGTTCAGATTTCCAAGACCGACGAAAATGGTACCGCATTGAAGGGTGCTCAGCTTCAGGTGTCTCATAAGGATGCAAATGGAAATGTCGTTGTCGATCAGGAATGGACTACTGACGGTACTGATAAGGTTGTGTACTTGCCAGCAGGCGACTATACATTGACAGAAATCTCCGCTCCAGCAGGTTACCAGAAGGCAGCAGATCAGACTTTCACAGTTCAGATTGATGCTCATCGTTCTTCTGATAACTTCACTTTCAACCTTGTGAACAATAATATTGGTCACAGCAACCTTACTTCTACAGATGGTACTGAAACTGTAAGCAATATCTACTGCTTCAATGCAATCCGTCCTTACCCTACAACTGGTGTTCGCTACACCAAGTTCGAGGGTGATGCATATACATTCAATCGTCTTGCAACTCAGCCACGCGGATCTGCTCAGGAACTCTATCAGAACGTTCTTCGCGTTTTGTACAACGGCTATCCAAATGCAAAGGGTGCAGCAAATGGCATCCAGCAGCAGTTCAATTTGACTGATGACGAGTTCCATGATGTTACACAGCAGGCAATCTGGTACTACACCGATTCCACTGATGCTATCAACGGAACTGGTATTGCAAACCAGGATGCAGTTATCGCTTTGATTCGCAGCACTGCAACTCTTCCTGAGAATGTAACTTTGGATATCTTCGAGTCTGAAGGCGACACTGTTCAGAATTTGCTATCTCCACACTTCACTCCAGTAACTTCTCCTATGAAGGTAACCATGGTTGATTACAAGGCTCCAGCTCCAAATGTGGAGAAGCCAAAGGATCAGCCTAAGCTTGCTGAAACTGGTAGCGATATCGCTTCCGTAGCTGTAGCAGCTGCTGTCGTGATGATGCTTGGTGCTGGTTTCGTTCTTCGTCGTTTCCGCATGAAGAACTAAGCGCACACATATAAGTAGTTTTACTGTACGCTCCCTGAGCTTCGAAGAGTATTTCTTCGGGCTCGGGGAGTTTTTATATTCTGTGAGACAATTTTCTGGCGTGTCGTCCCATAATTTGATAAATTTCCCGTTTTTTAAATTATTTCGTAACATTCATGTACTTAAATAGAAGATAGATATTTTTCAGTTTGTGTTCTGTAGTAACGCATCAATTCACGCAATGACGACTCCTCGTCTTTTTGCGCGCGCGAAAATAACTACACAGCTGATGGAGAGAGCACGTCTATTGGTTAAGGAGAAGGCATGAATTCGGCACGAAACAACCAGTTTGCTCCGCTTGATTTCACCCCTCAGAAGGCGAATGGTCTGTATGATCCTCGCTTTGAGCATGATGCATGTGGCGTAGGTATGGTCACGTCGTTGAACAAAGTGGCGGAGCGTCGCATTGTCGAAAATGCTTTAGAAGTTCTCGAAAATCTTGATCACCGTGGAGCAGTCGGCGCAGAAGAAAATACTGGTGATGGCGCTGGAATTATGATGAGCATGCCAGATGAGTTCCTGCGCGAAGTGAGTGAAACGCAACTCCCTGCTCTCGGATCCTACGCTGCTGGTATCGCATTCTTAGATTGCGATGTTGCTCTCTCAGGAAAGCAGCAGCAAGCAATTGCCGATATTGCAGCTGAAGAGGGGCTGGATACTCTCGAATGGCGTGTAGTTCCTACAAATCCGTCTCATCTTGGCTTGCAGGCACTCGCTACGATGCCTGCGTTCTATCAGGTAATTTTTGCAGATGAAAGCAACGGTACGAGCGGAATTGAGCTCGACCGTGTAGCATATCGCATTCGCAAGCGCGTTGAGCATGAAGTCGGCGTTTATTTTGCATCGTTGTCCACTCGCATGTTTACCTATAAGGGCATGCTGACCACAACTCAATTGCCAGAGTTCTTCGTCGACCTCGACAATATGAGTATGAAAGCTCGCGTGGCAATTGTCCATTCGCGCTTCTCTACAAATACATTCCCAAGCTGGCCACTTGCACAGCCATTCCGCATGATTGCCCACAATGGCGAAATTAATACTATTCAAGGAAATCGCAACTGGCTTGCTGCACGTTCAGGAAATCTGCGTTCGGAACTTCTCGGCGAGATGGCTGAGCTGACACCAACTGACGTTCCGGGAAATTCTGATTCAGGTACATTCGATGAGGCGTTGGAATTGCTCAACTTAGCAGGACGTTCCTTGCCACACGCAGTGCTGATGATGCTTCCTCCAGCGTGGGAAAATAATCCAGATCTCGACCCTGATGTTCGCGCTTTTTATGAGTACAATAACACTCTCATCGAGCCATGGGATGGTCCTGCTCACATCGTCTTTTCCGATGGTGCATATGTGGGCGCTGTACTTGATCGCAATGGTTTTAGGCCAGGTCGCTGGCAGCTCGATAAGGATGGCTATATCGTTCTTGCGTCTGAATCGGGTGTTTTGCCTGAAATTCCGCAAGAAGATATCGTGTACAAGGGTCGTCTCGAACCAGGAAAGATGTTCCTCGTCGATATCGATGCAGGACGCATTGTTTCTGATGAAGAGATTAAGAAGCAGCTTGCATCGGAGCATCCATATCGTCAATGGATGGAAAATAATTCTGTCTCTTTGACAGATCTTCCTCCACGAGCTCACGTTCGTTACTCAGGACAATCGGTTCAGCGTCGTCAGCGCGCATTTGGATATACAGAAGAAGATTTGAAAATTCTGTTGACTCCTATGGCAAATACTGGAAAAGAGCCATTGGGAGCAATGGGTAGTGACACTCCAGTAGCGGCACTTTCCTCACGAAGCCGCATGCTATTCGATTACTTCACACAGAAATTTGCACAAGTGACCAACCCTCCTTTGGATTGGGAGCGCGAGCGTATCGTCACATCGCTAACGTCGGCAATTGGCCCAGAAACCAATCTGCTTGACGATGCGGAACTTTCTGCAAAAAAGATCATTATCGATTTACCTGTAGTGACGTCGGATGAAATGGCACAGCTGAAGCGTCTGGATAGGGCAGAAGTACTTGAAGGCTATTACAAGCCATATGTCGTCAAAGGTTTGTATCACGTCGCCGGTGGTGGCGATGCTTTGCGCGCTCGTCTTGATGAGATTTTTGCAGAAGTGGATGCGGCAATTGACGAAGGAAAGAATTTCATCATTCTCTCCGACCGCGATACGGATCATGTATGGGCGCCAATTCCATCACTGCTGTTGACCTCTGCTGTACAGCATCATTTGCTGGAAAAGAAGACTCGCACTCGTATTTCGATGGCAGTCGAGGCAGGAGATGTACGCGAAATCCATCATGTCGCACTCCTAATCGCTTTCGGCGCGGCATGCGTGAATCCGTACATGGCATTTGAATCTGTCGAAGAGCTCAGCCGTGAAGGTTATGTCAAGGCTAGCGAAGACAGTGCAGTAGAAAACCTGCGTAAGGCTCTTTCTATCGGCGTGCTCAAGATTATGTCCAAGATGGGCGTTTCAACGATTATGAGCTATCGTGGAGCTCAGCTTTTTGAAGCTGTGGGATTGAGCAAGGAAGTTATCGACGCATACTTCCCAGGAACTGTGTCCCAAGTAGGTGGCGTTGGCTTGGATGAACTTGCAGAAGAAGTGGCAATTCGTCATCGTATGGCATATCCAAGTCGTCCATCTGTTCGCCATCATGTCAATCTTCAAACGGGTGGGGACTATCACTGGCGTCGCACAGGTGAAGAGCATCTCAATGATCCAGAAGCAATTTTCCTGCTTCAGCAGTCGACTCAACGTGGCGATTATGAGATGTTTAAGCGCTATACCGAGCATGTCAACGATAATTCAAACCGCATTATGACTTTGCGCGGATTGATGAAGCTGAAGAGCAATCGCGCTCCTATCAGTATCGATGACGTCGAACCAGTCTCAGAAATTGTCAAGCGCTTCTCGACAGGCGCGATGAGCTATGGATCTATTTCTCAAGAAGCTCATGAAACCTTGGCAAAGGCAATGAACTCTCTGGGAGCTCGTTCAAACTCAGGTGAGGGTGGTGAAAGCCCAGATCGTCTGGCAGATCCAGAACGCGTGAGCCGCATTAAGCAGATTGCGTCAGCACGTTTCGGCGTCACCTCGAATTACTTGGTGAATGCGACTGATTTGCAGATTAAGCTCGCTCAGGGTGCAAAGCCGGGTGAAGGTGGTCATCTTCCAGGAGCAAAAGTTCCACCATGGATTGCACAGGTTCGCCATGCAACTCCTGGCGTCGAGCTGATCTCACCTCCACCTCATCACGATATTTACTCGATTGAAGATTTGAAGCAGCTGATTAATGATGCGAAAAATGCAAATCCTCAGGCTCGAGTTCATGTCAAGCTCGTATCGGAGTTTGGTGTGGGAACGGTGGCTGCTGGTGTGGCGAAGTGCCACGCGGATGTCGTTCTGATTTCAGGCTATGACGGTGGTACAGGTGCAGCTCCGTTGAATGCTATTAAGCATGCGGGTACTCCGTGGGAAATTGGTCTTGCGGAAACGCAGCAGACATTGATTCTCAACAATTTGCGTTCCCGTATCACTGTGCAGTGTGATGGTGAGCTCAAGACTGGACGAGATGTCGTTGTAGCTGCTTTGCTTGGTGCAGAAGAATTTGGCTTTGCAACTGCTGCATTGATTGTCGAAGGCTGTGTCATGATGCGCGTATGCCATCTGAACACGTGCCCACAAGGTATCGCGACCCAGGACCCAGAATTGCGTAAGCGCTTTACTGGAAAGTCTGAACACGTCGTGAACTTCTTCACATACATTGCTCAGGAAGTTCGCGAAATTCTCGCTGAGCTTGGATTCCACAGTCTGGAAGAAGCTGTCGGACATGTCGAATGCCTTGACCGCGATGATGCTATCGAGCAGTGGAAGGCGAGCGGAATTGATTTGAGCAATGTTCTCGCGCAAGTAGGACCAACTCCGGGAACGATTTTGCACAAAACAATAGATCAAAATCATGAGCTTGAAAAGGCTCTTGATAATCAGCTGATTTCGCTGTCTCGCGACGCTCTGGACGATAAAGAGCCAGTACGCATCGAGCTGTCAATTCGTAATGTCAACCGTACATTGGGCACTATGCTCGGCTACGAGATTACAAAACGATACGGTGAAGAAGGACTTCCTGACGACACTATCGATATGACGTTGCATGGTAGCGCAGGTCAGTCTGTGGGAGCATTTATCCCACGCGGTGAAACCATGCGCATCTATGGTGAAGTCAACGATTACGCAGGTAAGGGTTTATCGGGCGGTCGAGTCATCGTTCGAGCAGAAGACGGCGTGACATTTGACACGCATACCAACGTTATCGCAGGAAACGTTAGCGGTTTTGGTGCAACCTCGGGTGAGCTGTTTATCGCTGGTCGAACAGGTGAACGCTTCGGCGTGCGAAATGGTGGCGCAACAATGGTCGTCGAAGGAACTGGCGATCACGCATGCGAGTACATGACAGGTGGTCATGTCATGATTCTTGGCCCAATGGGACGCAATTTCGGTGCAGGATTCTCTGGCGGTCACGTGTATGTCCTCGATTTGGACATGGGAAGTGTTAATCCTTCAGCAGCACAGAGCGGTTCATTGCTCTTCGAAACAGTGGAAGAAGGCACTGAAGAAGCACACTTCGTCCAAGCATTACTCAAGAAGTTTGCAGAAGAGACCAATTCGGCATTCGCTCTCGAGCTTGTCGACGAGCTAGCATCTCGCCCGCAGAATGTCTTGTCTCGCTTTACACACGTCGTTCCTCGTCAATTCGTCGCCATGTCTGCAGCAATGCAAGAAGCAGAGCGCGAGCATGTTGACTTTAACGAGCCAGGTGTGTGGGAAAACGTGTATGAGCGTGTAGTAGAAGGAGTACGATAATGGCAGATCCACGTGGATTTTTGAAGGTTCGTCATCGTGAAGAGCTTGCTTCGCGCTCGCCTGAAGAACGCATTAAAGACTGGTTTGATGTACATAGTGAGTCGGGCTTGCAACCATGGACGACGCAGCAAGCCGCTCGATGCATGGATTGTGGAACGCCATTTTGCATGACCGGCTGCCCACTAGGAAATCTCATTCCTGAATTTAACGATTTAGTCCGTCAGGAAAAGTGGGAAGATGCATATAACCGTCTTTCTGCAACGAATAATTTCCCAGAAGTAACAGGTCGCATCTGCCCAGCATTGTGTGAACAGGCATGCGTTTTGGGTATCCATCAGCCGCCAACGATGATCAAGAACGACGAGCAGACGATTATCGATCAGGCGTGGGAATTGGACTTGGTCAAGCCTTTGCCTCCAACTCGATTGACAGATATGACAGTAGCGGTCGTGGGTTCAGGTCCAGCAGGGCTTGCATGTGCTCAGCAATTGACACGCGCTGGTCATACTGTCGTCGTGTATGAACGTGACGATGCTATCGGTGGATTGATGCGTTACGGTATTCCTAATTTCAAGCTCGAAAAGAAGCTTATCGACCGTCGCGTGGAACAGATGGAAGCAGAAGGTACACGCTTTAAGACTGGTGTAGAAATTGGTCGCGATATTTCGTGGGACGAGCTTCGCAACCGCTATGATGCAGTGGTTGTAGCTATCGGCTCTACTGTTCCTCGTGATATGAGCATTTCCGGTCGTGAGCTCGATGGTATCCATTTCGCTATGGAATATTTGCCAGATGCTACTCGCCGTATCTATGGTGTCGAGCCCGTGCACGATATCACAGCGAAGGATAAGCACGTCGTCGTCATCGGTGGTGGTGATACTGGTTCGGATTGCTTGGGAACTGCTTTGCGTCAGGGCGCAAAGGACGTTACGGTTTTGCAGATTATGCCACAAGAGCCTGCACAGCGTCCAGCAAACCAGCCATGGCCAACCTATGCGCGCACATATCAGAAGACATCCTCTATGGAAGAAGGTGGAAAGTACCTCTACAGCACGGATTCCGTAGAGTTTGAAGGAAGTGTTTCTATCCCTGAGAATGCAGCTGCTGACGGTCTTATCGCCGATGAGAATGGTCACGTCACTGGTCTTCGTATCGTGGATGTCGCTCCAGGAGAAAACGGTCCGTTCACTCGTCAAGAAGGAACAGAGCGCGTTATCCCAGCAGATCTCGTGCTGATTTCTGTAGGCTTCTTGCATGCAGATACGGCAACTCTTCTTGACCAATTGCCAGTTGAGTTGGATAACCGCGGAAATATTCAGCGTAATCATAACTTTGAGACCTCGCAAGAACGCATGTTTGTGTGCGGTGATGCGGGACGTGGACAGAGCTTGGTTGTGTGGGCAATTGCGGAAGGACGTTCCTGCGCGTCTGCAGTGGATAAGTTCTTGAGCAATTCGTACCATTCCGAACTGCCATCGCCAATTGCGACAACTGATCGCGGAATGGCACTTCCTGTGAGCCGATAAGAGCACAGATAAGCGCACAGATAAGAGTTTGCGCATACTAAAACGGTTCTTTCTGCAAAATTATGAGCAGGAAGAACCGTTTCGCTTACATTAAACACAATTACCGCACTTAACGCAATCCCATCCCAACAAGCAGAGCAGTAATTTCGACAATGCTCACAATAAGAGTAACGCTGTTGATAGTGCTTGCTTTACCTTGATCACCTCCACACATTCCTGTGTATGCGGGAGCGATAACGCTTAATGGTGCGAACGCGACGATGACAAGAGCCTGACGGATGACGATTTCCCATGGCAGAAGGAAGAAACATATCGCAGCAAGTGCGATAGAGAGAAGATGGCGTAATCCGACAATTGTCACGATATCGGCCAGATATTCTTTCTTGAATTCGATACGAATCATCGAGCCAATCATAAACATGGCAAGAAAAGGATTAGCAGCACACATGGGCGATATCAAGGTGAGTACATCGTCAGGAAGTTTCCATCCGATGACTGTAATCGTAAACATCACGATGTACGTCATTAGGGGAGTGCTCGTTACTAATTTACGGATAAATAATGTGATTCGATGCGCAACCTGTCGGTCCTGAGAATTATGAGAATGTCGCGAATCAATATACTGAGATGTAAACGCATAAGTACCACCCGTGCAGGCGATGCTATTTCCGACATCAAACATGCACGCGGTGACAGTTCCTAACGCAGGCATAAAAGACTGAACGAAAGGGATGCAAAAAGCACCAATATTCATCGAAGGTAGGCACATCATATACAAAGCTTGATCAGATGCGTTACGGCGGCGAGTAAGGAACATACCCACAGCGACCATGATGACATTGGCGAGAAGCCCAATGCCAGCAAGCATGAGCATAAGAGGTCCTGTGGCGAATGAATTTTTATTAAAATTGACGATAATTGCCGAGGGAAGCGTCAGGTTCATCACGATTGTTTTCAGAATATTTCCGGTATGTGCAGGGATAAATCCTCGCGATGAGAAGAATTTGGCAACGATGATAATGACCACAAAAGCGAGGGCATTGAGCACAACATGCGTCATAGCACACCATTCTTTTCATGTTTTGTTGTGAGTACACGGAAATTCTTGGCTCTTAGAGAGCTAGTCGTTAGTATAGGGTCGAGCTTGTATAACTGCTACCCGTGCTTTACGCAGGTGAGAGGAGTAAGCAACAATCATTCTCTCGAGGGATAACGAGAAAAAGTCGAAGCTGGTACAGTCTCGAGTATCGCATAAAGAGCGTGGACATACCCTAATCACCCTGTATGCCTACGCTTATGGAACATGTGTGATAAGGTTGCTTGGCGCAAGCGATGGTGCTGTGTCGCCAAGCACTTTATTTTGGTCGCACCTTCATGTATACTAATAATTCGTGTGTGCCGTTGGTATGCCTATGTAAAGGTGTATGGCAACGGGATATCCCAGATTCGATGAAGGTCAGCAGTAATGCATGACGTGAGATGAAGGGTCATCGGGCCGGTGAACTGTGGCTATATTTAAGTCTTATAAGACGATTCCGTAGGAATTCTCTGATGTCTTAAATGTGAGCGCAGTGGAGCGGTCGCACTAAATGTAAACAAGAATCGGAGAAACAGTTGCCTACAATTGAACAGCTGGTCCGTAAGGGACGCAAGCCAAAGCCAAAGAAGTCAAAGACTTTGGCACTGAAGGGTAGCCCACTGCGTCGCGGTGTGTGCACTCGTGTTTATACAACAACTCCTAAGAAGCCAAACTCTGCACTCCGTAAGGTTGCACGTGTTCGCCTTTCTTCTGGTGTTGAAGTAACCGCCTACATTCCAGGCGAAGGCCACAACTTGCAGGAGCACTCTATCGTGCTCGTTCGCGGTGGTCGTGTAAAGGATCTTCCTGGTGTTCGTTACCACATCGTTCGCGGTGCTCTCGATACTCAGGGTGTCAAGGACCGTAAGCAGGGTCGTTCCCTCTACGGCGCAAAGAAGGCTAAGTAATTATGTCACGTAAGGGACCAGCAAAAAAGCATCAGCTCCTGCCAGATCCAATTTACGGTTCGACAGTTGTAGCTCAGCTCATCAATAAGATTCTCCTCGACGGTAAGAAGTCAATCGCAGAAGACATCGTTTACTCTGCACTTGACATTGTTAAGGAAAAGACCGAACAGGAACCAGTAGCAGTTCTTAAGCGCGCTTTGGACAACATTCGTCCAAGCCTCGAAGTTCGTTCCCGCCGCGTTGGTGGTGCAACGTACCAGGTTCCAGTAGAAGTAAAGCCTGCTCGCGCAAACACATTGACTTTGCGCTGGCTCACTGACTTCTCTCGTCAGCGTCGCGAAAAGACAATGGCAGAGCGCCTTGCAAACGAGATTCTCGATGCAGCTAATGGCCTCGGTGCTTCCGTAAAGCGTCGCGAAGATACCCACAAGATGGCAGAGGCAAACAAGGCCTTCGCTCATTATCGTTGGTAATTTCGTCGTATACGATTTTTTCACACGAGGAAAGTTAAGGAAATAGAATATGGCACAAGATGTGCTTAAGGACCTCAAGTTCGTTCGTAACATCGGTATCATGGCTCACATTGATGCTGGTAAGACGACCACAACTGAGCGTATCCTCTTCTACACCGGTGTAAATTATAAAATCGGTGAAACTCATGATGGTGCTTCCACCATGGACTGGATGGAGCAGGAGAAGGAACGTGGTATTACCATTACTTCCGCTGCTACCACCTGCTTCTGGCATCGTCAGTCTCACGACACCAAGGAACGCTTCCAGATCAACATCATCGATACCCCAGGCCACGTGGACTTTACTGCAGAAGTAGAGCGCTCTTTGCGCGTCCTCGACGGTGCTGTAGCAGTATTCGATGGTAAGGAAGGTGTGGAGCCACAGTCTGAAACCGTATGGCGTCAGGCTGATAAGTACAACGTTCCACGTATCTGCTTCATCAACAAGATGGATAAGCTTGGTGCAAACTTCTACTACTCCGTAGACACCATTAAGGAAAAGCTCGGCGCAAAGCCAATCGTTATGCAGATTCCAATCGGTTCTGAAAACGACTTTATGGGTGTTGTCGACCTCGTACGCATGGTTGCATACGTATGGGATGATGATGCTGATAAGGGCTCTACCTACAAGACTACTGAAATTCCAGCAGACTTGCAGGAACGTGCTGAAGAATACCGCCAGCAGCTTCTCGAAACAGTAGCTGAAACTGACGAAGAACTTATGAACAAGTTCTTCGAAGGTGAAGAGATTACTGAAGGAGAGATTCGCAAGGCTGTTCGCCAGCTCACCATTAGCTCTGAAGCATACCCAGTATATTGCGGTTCCGCATTCAAGGATAAGGGTGTTCAGCCAATGCTCGATGCAGTGGTTGACTTCCTCCCATCCCCAAGCGATATCCCAGCAATTAAGGGTGCAGATCCAGCTGACGAATCCATCGAAATCGATCGTCACCCATCTGCAGACGAACCATTCTCTGCTCTCGCATTCAAGATTGCAGCTCACCCATTCTACGGAAAGCTCGTATACGTTCGCGTATACTCCGGTTCTGTATCTCAGGGTGATACCATCCTCAATGCAAATAAGGGCAAGAAGGAGCGCGTAGGTAAGCTCTTCCAGATGCACGCTGATAAGGAAAACCCAGTTGAGCACGCATCTGCAGGTAACATTTACGCATTCGTTGGTTTGAAGAACATCACCACTGGTGATACCCTCTGCGACGAAAAGAACCCAGTTGTTCTCGAGTCCATGAGCTTCCCAGAGCCTGTTATTCAGGTTGCTGTAGAGCCAAAGACCAAGGCTGATCAGGAAAAGATGGGTATTGCATTGCAGCGCCTGTCTGATGAAGATCCAACCTTCCAGGTAACAACTGATGAAGAGTCTGGTCAGACCCTTATCTCAGGTATGGGTGAGCTTCAGCTCGACATCTTGGTAGATCGTATGCGCCGCGAATTCCACGTTGAGTGCAACGTAGGTAACCCACAGGTTTCCTACCGCGAAACTATCAAGAAGCCTGTAATGAACCAGGAATACACTCACAAGAAGCAGACCGGTGGTTCTGGTCAGTTCGCAAAGGTTTTGATGAACTTCGAGCCACTCGACACCACTTCTGGCGAGGTATACGAGTTCGATAACCAAGTAACTGGTGGCCACATTACTAAGGAATTCATCCCATCTATCGATGCTGGTGTTCAGGAAGCAATGCAGTCTGGTGTACTCGCAGGCTTCCCTGTAGTAGGTGTTAAGGCAACCGTTACCGACGGTCAGGTTCACGACGTTGATTCCTCCGAAATGGCCTTCAAGATCGCAGGTTCCATGGCATTCAAGGAAGCTGCTCCAAAGGCTAACCCAGTAATTCTCGAGCCAATCATGGCTGTAGAAGTACGTACTCCAGAAGAGTACATGGGCGACGTTATGGGTGATATCAACTCTCGTCGTGGTGCAATCCAGTCTATGGAAGATGCAACTGGCGTTAAGGTTATCAAGGCTAAGGTTCCATTGGCTGAAATGTTCGGCTACATTGGCGACCTTCGCTCCCGCACCCAGGGTCGTGCAGTTTACTCCATGACCATGGATTCGTATGCAGAAGTTCCACGTAGCGTTGCAGACGAAATCATTAAGGCACAGCGCGGCGAGTAATGCTAAACTGAGCTTAAAGCTTGTAAGGGGAGAAGCAAACCCTTGCTTCTCCTTCTTCGAAGGTTGATTGTCATCGCATCGTTGAAACCACCACAGGCGAGGTTTTAACACGCGGTGGCAGTCAATCCCAAAAAGTAGTAAAATCTAACGAGTGTCTTGTGTCTACAAGACATAAGACGAAACTCTAGAGACGTCCAGGAGGACACAATATGGCAAAGGCAAAGTTCGAACGTACTAAGCCTCACGTTAACATTGGTACCATTGGTCACGTTGATCACGGTAAGACCACCCTCACTGCAGCAATCTCCAAGACTCTGCATGAGATGTATCCAGATCTGAACCCAGCATATGACTTCGATCAGATCGATTCCGCTCCTGAAGAGAAGGAACGCGGTATTACCATTAACATCGCTCACATCGAGTATGAAACCGACGCTCGCCACTATGCACACGTAGATGCACCTGGCCACGCTGATTATGTTAAGAACATGATTACCGGTGCTGCTCAGATGGACGGCGCTATCCTCGTAGTAGCAGCTACTGACGGTCCTATGGCTCAGACCCGCGAGCACGTATTGCTTGCTAAGCAGGTTGGTGTGCCAAAGCTTCTCGTAGCTTTGAACAAGTGCGATATGGTTGAAGATGAAGAACTCATCGAGCTCGTTGAAGAAGAAGTTCGCGACTTGCTCGAAGAGAACGGCTTCGATCGTGACTGCCCAGTAATCCGTACTTCTGCTTACGGTGCACTTCATGATGATGCTCCAGAGCACGAGAAGTGGGCACAGACTGTTCGCGACCTCATGAACGCAGTTGACGAATACATCCCAACTCCAGTTCACGATCTCGACAAGCCATTCTTGATGCCAATCGAAGACGTATTCACCATTTCTGGTCGTGGTACCGTAGTAACCGGTCGTGTAGAGCGCGGTCGTCTTGCTATCAACTCCCCAGTAGAAATCGTTGGTCTTCGCCCAACCACTTCCACCACTGTAACTTCCATCGAGACCTTCCACAAGCAGATGGACGAAGCAGAAGCTGGTGACAACACCGGTCTTCTCCTCCGTGGTGTTGGTCGTGAAGATGTAGAGCGCGGTCAGGTTGTAGCTGCACCAGGCTCCATCACTCCTCACACTAAGTTCGAAGCTGAGGTATACGTATTGACTAAGGATGAAGGTGGCCGTCACTCGCCATTCTTCTCCAACTACCGTCCACAGTTCTACCTCCGTACTACCGACGTTACCGGCGTTATCACCTTGCAGGATGGCGTTGAAATGGTACAGCCTGGCGATCACGCAACCTTCAACGTTGAGCTCATCCAGCCAATCGCTATGGAAGAGGGCTTGACCTTCGCAGTTCGTGAAGGTGGCCGCACCGTTGGTTCTGGTCGTATCACCAAGATCGTTGAGTAGTCTAAACTTTTAGATTTACTTATCGATAGGTAAGACTGAAAAAGACCCCGGGGATTATCCTCGGGGTCTTTTGCTATGCAGATGCACGGCTTCGGATATGAGCGGACAGTATCGGGATGTGGCTGTTTTGAACTAGCGGTGGCTGGGGTAAGTATCTAGTTGATATTGAGGCGAGACTGAGGACATGGGAAAACTCATTCAGAACAACTCAGTATCAACTCAGTAGAGTGAAATCCACGATGCGATGGCGAAGCAAGAGAAAAGAGAAAACACTGTGACTGCACAACACGAAAATATAAGGTATCTACGGCGAATAGGCTAAGTTATTTCGAAAGATAAAGCCCACTGACATGTGGCATTCCCCATGCAAGAGCGCGAACCATATGAGATCGAATACGCTGAGCAATTGCCTTAAAACGAGTGGATACTGAAGAATCATGAGACGATGTCGATGTGTAGGTGTCCGCGTCCTTATCAATGACCTGAATCTGTGTAAGAGCAGTATCTGCCTCGATAGCGCTTGTCAAAGATGTACGAATTCCTAGAGCAGAATCTATACCCGAATAATTGATGACAGAATCCGCATCATAGACGCGCTGACGAGTATCGTTGTATCCTCCTGACGGTGCAATCTGTGCTGCATAAGCAAATGTTTCACTCGCACTGCTTGATCCATCGGCGAGAATGGAGAAATTAACCGATTGATGGAGAAGAGACGGTTCAGAGAAATTACGCGTTGCCATAATTTCATACGCGAAACGTGCTTTATCTTCAGATATTGCAAGCGACTGCAAGGTGGAGGAGTGAAGGATAGTGGTACTTGTGCTCTCTGGCGAAGATTCCGATTCAGACGATTCTGAAGAGAGGGCAGTAGACAGTGCATATGCGGAGGCATCAGCATCGGAAGAAAGCCCGGCAGAAGTCGAAAACTCAGCAAAAGAATTTCCCGATATCTCAGCAGCGTTGAGAGAGCTGAGAATAATTCCCTCGGCAAAACGTTGAGGGCACAGAAGTGCTACGTTAAACCATGCTTGACTAGAGAGAGCGGCTGTAGCTTGATGAAGAGGAGAACGGACATCCGGTGAAAGTTCTTGCACTGGTGTGAGATAACGCGTCGCTGAATACGTTTCATCGCAGGTCAGTTCTTCTGATGAGGACTGTGCAGCTAAGGCAGGCTGCGCGGCCAATGCTGTCGGTATATGCAACGCTGTAGGCGTGAGAAGGCCAACGCAGGATAATCCAAACGATAAACTTGCTACAGCAATTCGTGAAACGATGAACCGAGTAGAGAAGCGGCATGAGAAATGGTGCGAGAAGAAGCGAGCGTGATGTGCAGAGGTTTCAGAACTGTGCGATGACATGTCTTTGCGAGCCTTCAGTGAGGACACATAAGACACAGGGCGTTGAAACATGCGTGGTACTCTTCCGTTACTCTCTCAGGTAAATTTACAAAGTCGCTATTTATCGTTAGAATAATACTTCACTTAGACCAGCAACGCATGCACAGGTATGCGTATTTATAACTTCATATAGGAGGTCTCCACTATGGAACTTGATTTGTCGCAATTGCACCAGATAGCAGCAGAGCAGGGCATAGATGCGGAAACCTTGGATGAGGCGTTGTCCCAGGCTCTTAAGCTTGCATATTCCAAGACGCCGAACGCTTCTCGCCATGCGCGCGTTGAACTTGATGAGCGTGCAGGTACTTTTACTATTTGGGCTCAGGATGAAATCCCTGTAGAGCCAACCGAAGATAATCCATATCCTCGTCCTGAATTGGGTGAGCCTTATGATGACACTCCTCGTGACTTTGGACGTGTCGCAGCTGCAACCGCTTCCCAAGTTATTTCCGGACTTTTCCGCAAGGCTGCTGACGACAAGATTTTCGGCGCTTTCTCCGGCCAAAAGGGTCAAATTATCAACGGAATTATTCAGCAAAATTCTCGTGACCCACAGAACATCCACGTTGCTGTAGGCGATGTAGAGGCAATTTTGCCACGTCGTGAGCAGGTACCAGGAGAGGTATATCGTCACGGTGAGCGAATTCGCGTGTATGTCGTAAACGTTGCACGTGGACTTCGTGGACCAGAAATTATCGTGTCCCGTTCTCACCCTGAACTTGTACGTCGTCTGTTCGAGCGTGAAGTACCAGAATTGGCTTCAGGCGCAGTATCGATTATGTCTATTGCACGTGAAGCAGGTGCACGCACAAAGATTGCTGTACGCGCAAATACTCCAGGAATTAACCCAAAGGGTTCGTTAATTGGACCTAGCGGAAACCGTGTACGCGCTGTTATGGAAAATTTGGGCGAGGAAAAGATTGATATCGTCGATTGGTCCAATGACCCAGCAAAGTTCGTAGCAGCAGCTTTGTCACCAGCTCACGCAGTAGAAGTGCGCGTTGTCAGTGAAAAGAACCAGACAGCAATTGCTCTTATTAAGGAAGATCAGCTTTCTTTGGCAATTGGTAAAGAAGGTCAGAATGCACGCTTGGCTGCAAAGCTTACTGGTTGGAAGATTGGTATCGAATCTGTGGAATCTCAAAGCGCTAAGAGCGAGGTTTCTCAGGAAGAAGCACAGGGCGAGGCATAGACACAGTCTAGCGACGCTGAATAGTTGTCGCTGAGCAATCTTTCCTGAGCAATCAACGCTTACTCATCAACGCCGAGCAGTTGATCTCGGGGCTACTGAATGCCCGCACAATTACGCCAGCGAGAGCTGAACACAGCGGACGATAACGGTTCGAATTGACGAGAAATTTCATACTCAAACTCACTCGTAAGCGGCACTGAAACAAGTGCTCAATTCGACCGATTATCAGATGCTCGAAAAATTATCAATATACTCGACAAATACACGCAAGAAGCAGTGATTTTCATCCACCTCTTTCAGTATGATGGAAGAGTTTGTGATAAGGAATCACTGCTTTTTGAGATGAGGTAATACGATCATGGTCACGTTACGATGAGACAGGATACGTTAACCCTACTTAAATAAGCGCTGCGCAAGACTATACGCGGCGCTAGTAAAGGAGAAATTGTGCCAAAAGCACGCGTATACGAACTTGCAAAGCAATTCGGTGTGGACAGCAAGACTGTTCTTGCGAAGCTCAAGGATATGGGCGAATTCGTAAAGTCCGCATCTTCTACAGTTGAAGCACCAGTTGTGCGTAAACTGACTGCTGAGTTTGGTTCTTCCACAGGATCTGCATCAGCAGAAAAGGCTGATAAGCCAGCAGCAAAGACTCCAGCTGCACCAAAGAAAACTTCTACACGTAAGACAGCGAGCACATCTGCAAGCAAGACCGCAGAAGCTGATGCGAAGGCTCCTGCTGAGTCCTCACAGGCTAAGGCATCATCTGCACCATCTCCTCGTGCAGCTGTAGCTCGCGCAGCTATGTCTTCAGTAAACCCAGCTGCAAATAAGGCAGCTTCAGAAGGTGAAAAGGCAGCAAGCCGTAAGCCTAAGGCTAAGCCAGCCAAGAAGGCTGACTCTGCTGCATCACAGGCATCGCAGGCTTCAGCTCAGGGCGCTCAGGCTGCTCAAGCTGGACAGGATGCACCTTCTGCAACTCCAGGAATTCCTAAGCCACGTAGCCGCGCCAACGGAACTCCACGTCCAGGTAACAACCCATTCATGTCCAAGCAGCGCATGGGCTCTACTCCAACACCAGGAGATATCCCACGTCCTCATCCTATGAGCCGTCCAGGTGCGAAGGCTGAGAATGGTCAGGGTGGCAACGGCGGTGAACGTCGTGGTCGTGGCGGTCGTCCAGGACAGGGCGGTAGCAACGGTGGCAACGGTGGCGAGCGTCGCGGTGGTCGCGGTGGTCGTAACGGAGCTCCACGATCTGGAGCTCCACGCTCTGGCGCACCACGTCCAGGTCAGGAGCAGCGCGGTGGCAACCGTGGTGGCGCAAACGGTGCAGAATCACGTTGGGGAAATCGTTCCGGCGCAAATAACGGCGCTCCAGCAGGTGGCAATGGCTCTCGCGGAGGTAATCGCTTCGGTGGTGGCGCTCCAGCTGGTAATGGCATGCCATCTAATGGTCCATCTCGTGGTGGGCGTGGTGGTCGCGGTGGCGCAGCAGGCGCATTCGGACGTCAGGGAGCAAAGTCTTCGAAGTCTCGTAAGGCAGCATTGCGCAACAAGCGTCAAGAATTCGAAGAGTTAAAAGCACCAGTCATCGGTGGTGTACGTATTCCATCCGGTAACGGACAGACTGTACAGCTTCCACAGGGTGCAACCCTTTCAGATCTCGGCGACAAGATTAACGTCAGTGCAGCAAGCTTGGTAACTGTTCTCTTCCACTTGGGCGAGATGGCTACAGCAACTCAGTCCTTGGATGCAGATACTTTCGCAGTTCTCGGTGAAGAAATTGGCTGGAACATTAAGATTGTTTCCGCTGAAGAAGAAGATCGCGCACTCTTGCAGCAGTTCGACATTGATCTCGATGCTCAGGAAGACGAAGATAAGCTCGTTCCTCGTCCACCAGTAGTTACCGTTATGGGTCACGTTGATCACGGTAAGACTCGTTTGCTTGATACTATTCGCCAGACAAACGTTATCAAGTCTGAAGCTGGCGGTATTACTCAGCGCATTGGTGCATACCAGATTCATGTCACATTGAATGACATTGATCGTCGTATCACCTTCTTGGATACCCCAGGTCACGAAGCGTTTACCGCTATGCGTGCTCGAGGTGCTGAGCTTACTGACGTCGCAATTCTCGTGGTTGCTGCAGATGATGGTGTTATGCCTCAGACTGTGGAAGCAATTAACCACGCTCAGGCTGCAAATGTTCCAGTCGTTGTCGCGGTCAACAAGATCGATGTCGACGGTGCAAATCCTGATAAGGTTCGCGGTCAGCTCACCGAGTTTGGCTTGGTTCCTGAAGAGTACGGTGGAGATACGATGTTCGTCGATATCTCTGCAAAGCAGGGTACTAATATCGACAAGCTTCTCGAAGCTGTGCTTTTGACTGCAGATGCAACTCTTGACTTGCGTGCAAATCCAGATGCTGACGCTCGTGGTGCAACTGTTGAAGCTCGCCTTGATAAGGGACGCGGTTCCGTCGCAACAGTTCTCGTCCAGCAGGGTACATTGCGCGTGGGCGATTCCATCGTTGCTGGTAAGTCGTACGGCCGCGTTCGTGCATTGCTTGACGAAAATGGAAATAACTTGCAAGAAGCAACTCCATCTCGTCCAGTAGCAGTGCTCGGTTTGACTTCCGTTCCAACTGCAGGCGATCTCTTCTTGGTAGCTCCAGATGATCGTGCAGCTCGTCAGATTGCTGAAAAGCGTGAGGCATCCGAACGTGCAGCACAGCTTGCTCGCCGTCACAAGGTTGTCTCCCTTGAGAACCTTAAGGAACAGTTCGCTAAGTCTGAAGTTGACATGCTCAACGTTATTATCAAGGGTGATTCTTCTGGTTCTGTAGAAGCACTCGAAGAGTCCTTGATGAAGATCGAAGTGAGCGATGAAGTCGGCATCCAGGTCATTCACCGTGGTGTCGGTGCAATTACTCAGAACGATGTCAACCTTGCAACTGTCGATAAGGCAGTTATCATCGGCTTCAATGTACGCCCATCTCGCCAGGTTGCTGACTTGGCAGAGCGTGAAGGTGTCGATGTACGTTACTACTCCGTCATTTACAAGGCAATTGAAGAAATTGAGTCCTCCCTCAAGGGCATGCTCAAGCCTGAATACGAAGAAGTCGTTACATCGCACTCTGAGATTCGCGAAATCTTCCGTTCGTCCAAGTTCGGTAATATCGCAGGTGTTAAGGTCGAGGATGGTACCGTTAAGCGCGGTACAAAGGCACGTATCATGCGTGATGGTGTCGTAACATTCAACGATCTTGAGATTTCTACCTTGCGTCGATTCAAGGATGACGTCACTGAAGTTACTGAAGGTTATGAAGCAGGTATCAACCTTGGAAACTTCAATGACATTCGGATTGGCGATATCATCGAAACCTTCGAAATGCAGGAGATTGCACGTAGCTAAACGTGATGGGTGCGAATACTGTGCATACGTCGGTATGTACGCGTGTAACCGCACTCATGATGAAAACCTACGAAGACTGATTCTGTCAGTTTGATAGGCGAATGTACATCGGATACAGAGGCAGTCGGGTCTATGCTCGGCTGCCTCTTATACCATCGACGTGCATCGATGAGATTTCTCAATTACGACGAATCTGCAGCGAATGGACAGTCAGTGTAGTCAGCGGCACTCGGTGAGGATTGACTACAGGCGGTTACAGTCAGCTGGTTAAGCACCGGTGAAGCACTGACGATGAGTTGATATATGTTGACGATGCAGAGTAACGACAGATTGTCAGGAACTCACAAGGCATAAAGAATGAGGACTGTCATGGTTCTCGCATTATTGAATTTTTTTAAGGACATACTTATGGCAGGAACAAATCCTCGCGCGGTACGCATCGCTGAACTTATCCAGCGAGTAGTTGCCACAGCTCTCGAGAAGGATATTCATGATCCTCGTCTGCGCAATGTGACAATTACCGAAGTTCGTGTGACAAACGACATGCAGCAAGCGCGAATTTATTGGACAATTTACGGCGATGAAGGACGCGAAGACGGGCAGAAGAAGCGCGCAACTCAGGCATTGCGTCAAGCTCAAGGCCATTTGCGTTCCATGGTCGGACGCAAGGCAGGATTGCGTCTTACACCACAGCTTTTCTTCATTTTTGACTCTTTGCAGGGAAGTGCTGCACAAGTTGATGATGTGCTTGTAGTCGCTCGCAAGCGTGACGAAGAGCTTGCAAAGATGCGTGAAAATGCACAGTATGCAGGCGAAGCAGATCCGTATAAGCACAAGGATGAAGACATCGATGAGGATAACGGCGCAACCGTTGAGTTTGACGATGACTTTGAGAACGATTTTGATGATGATTTCGACAATCTTGACGATTTCGATATCAATATCATCATTGATGACGACTCAGACGATGCGGATGATGCAGCCGAGACTGCACCTCGCGATGGAGAGCATGCATAAATGATTACAAGCGGAATTCTTCTCATCGATAAACCACAGGGTGTGACAAGCCACGATATTGTTGCTGCTTGTCGTTCTCTCTTGCATAACTCGAAAGTTGGTCATGCGGGTACTCTTGATCCGATGGCTACAGGCATGCTGGTCGTTGGGTTCGGTTCCGCTACTCGTTTACTTAATTCCATCGTTGGTACGGAGAAAACGTACGAAACGACAATTCGTCTGGGAAATCGTACGCAGACGGATGATGCGGATGGTGCCCTTATCGAGCGCTCGCCAGAAGACGACAACATCGTGCGTCAGCGTTTGCGACAGCTGGTTCAGTTAGACGAGGAAACTTCCGAAAGTAGTCTTACAGATACAAGTAATTCCACAGATGCGCCAGGCAGTAATCGCACAGCCCTGAGAAACCGTATCGAATCGGAAATTTCTCAGCATTTGTTGGGACAAATTGAGCAAATTCCATCGACCTATTCTGCAAAAAAGATTGATGGAAAGAGGGCCTATGATTTGGCGCGCAAAGGGGAAGATGTCACTCTCACACCACAGAAAATTACTATTCATCGCTTCGATGTGACGGATATTCGTCTCTCGGATGATGGATGCATTGATGTGGATGCGTGC
Source organism: uncultured Alloscardovia sp. (assembly GCA_963543015.1). GTDB lineage: Bacteria > Actinomycetota > Actinomycetes > Actinomycetales > Bifidobacteriaceae > Alloscardovia. The sequence continues at coordinate 145,519 of CAUTYZ010000001.1, read as the reverse complement.
GTGACGTGTTCTGCTGGAACGTATATCCGCGCTTTGGGGCGTGATTTGGGAGAATTGCTCGGAGTTGGCGGATACTTAACGATGTTGAGGCGTACTCGTGTCGGTCAGTTCGACGTTCAGTCACAGCGCGTTATCGAGTTTTTTGCACAAGAGCGTACTTTTACCAATCGAGATGGTGAAGAAGTGAGCCGTATGAAGGCGTATGCACCGTCGGAAATTCGCGAATCGGATGATGCGTTGGCTCAGCATATTATGACTCCATACGAGGCTGCGTGTATGACTGTACCGACCGTAGAATTGACTGACAAGCAGGCTATCGATGTGAGTTTTGGACGACCAATAGAATGCGACATTGCTGAGAATTCTGCTGCAGTCTATCGAGGAATTCTGATGGCATTACTAGAACCGTGGCGAAAACATCGCGTCAAACCGTCGACAGTTTTCGTGACAGCGGCTGAATTAGCAGATATCGTAGAGCGTGGGGATGTCTCCGTGTCGACTGACACAGTATAAGCAGCTCATAAAGCATTTAAGTATGCAATCCAAGCAAACCACGGAAAACTCGAGCAGTATAGACACGTAGAGTCATACATAAAGTCTGGAATTAGAGGAAATAATGGAAATTATTCGCCTTACACCCAACGAGCAGGGAATTGTCGAATGGCCAACGCTGAGTGAAGATAAGCGTGCGGTAGTCAGCATCGGTAATTTTGACGGAGTCCATCGCGGTCATCAGGCTGTCTTGACGAAAACGATCGAACTTGCACGCGAGCATGGCGTACCAAGTGTAGTTATTACGTTTGATCCTCACCCAGCAGCCGTTCACGCATATGCCCGAGAGCATGATGGCGCTGAAATGCCGGACGATAATGCTGCGAATCCTTATGAACTCATGAACTTGGATGATAGGCTTGCCACATTAGAGAGCATGGGAATCGATTATACAATTGTCGTTCGTTACACTCTTGCGTTCGCTGCTCGTACCTACATTTTCTTCCTTGGTCAGCTCGTCGGAAAGCTCGGAATGCGTACTTTGGTTCTCGGCGAGGACGCAACCATGGGCAAGGGGCGTGAAGGAAATATTGCGGCAATTGAAAAGCTCTCTGCTGCTACTGGTGTATTTGAGCTTATCGTTGTGGATGATTTTGGACCAGGCGGAATTTACGTGCCAAAAGACGTGCAGTATGTCGTTCCTGAAACACAGGGCGAGCCTGACAATCCTTTGAAGACGATGACGAAGGCAGAACTTCGTGCATGGAGTAAGAAGAATCGTAGTGTGCCAACGCGCGAATACAGCTCGTCGATGATTCGTTTTTTGCTTGCTCGGGGTTGTGTGGAGGAAGCTGCACGCATTCTCGGACGTTCGCATAGTATCCAAGCAGTCGTTGAGCATGGTGAGCAACGTGGCCGCAAGCTTGGTTTCCCCACGGCAAACTGTGGAGAAATCCGCGGTCTTATCCCAGTCGATGGAGTGTATGCGGGGCGACTGACCGTGGACGATAGCGGTCACGAATATTCAGCGGCAATTTCCGTCGGCACGAATGATACTTTCGATGCGGACAAGCGTACTGTAGAAGCTTACTGCCTTGATGCTGAGGGCATCGATTTATATGGCAAGAAAGTGCGTGTGGAATTTATGCATTACCTTCGCCCTATGGCGAAGTTTGATTCTGTGGAACAATTGATTGAACAGATGAAACAGGACGTTGACTATATCAATACGATGAACGAGTAATGCAAAAGTTATACAGTGGGGTGGTTACAAAGAGAGCCTTTGTAACCACCCCATAATTATTAATTCACAGTACTATTGGAAACTATTGGAAATAAGGACAGTGAGTGATATCTCTATTCTATATATGTTGCTGATGGGGCAACAATGGATAGTGTAAGCAATAGAACATACCAGAAATTGATGAGTGTCGGCACCCACATTTTACGCTGATGCTGAGCTATCCATGCAAAAATGCCAGAAATAAGCCCTACAAAGACAAACGTAAGAAGGAATACCTTCCAATATACAATATCTAGATGTGAGATTTGAGCGAAGAAAGCAAGGAGAACTCCCCACTTTCCATGTGTTTGAATGCAAATGATACCAATCGCAGCACAAATCCATGAGGTTATGAATAAAGTCATGCCCGCATGATTGCTCTGTTTCAATATATCAATTATGGTATGCCTTTTCATGGTGACATTCCTTAGTTTTTGTATACATACATCGACGTATGTATACAAAAACTAGATCTCAAAATTGGGAGAAATACAAACATGGATTGGCTAGCCACATGTGCGCTAAGTAGCGCTGAGTTGCTTTAAGCGTGGTGAATACAGACAATTAAAATTTTAATCTGGAATATTATCCGGAGAAAATTACCGGAACATAACCTTTCGTATTCTCATGGTTTTGCGTTTAACCAAGTTTCGATATATCCTAGTAAACGTCTTGAATTTCGATGTGGAATAATTCCCCAGCACCGATGAGGACGTAAGGTTCCCATCGTCATCATGCGTGGATTCATCCCTCATCGCTGACTTGAAGGAGAGTTCACGTGAGTGAATTGAAAGAGACGAAGACTCTTGACGAGGGTGGTAAGTCCATCGTTTCGTTGATGGCTGCGTTACTTGTCGCAATTTTTGCATTCCAGCTTAATGCTTCTATGCTGTCGCCTGCGTTGACAACTATGGAACACGAGCTTCACACTTCTGCTGCACAGATTGCTTTGACTCAGACGGTGTTCTTTACTGCTGCAGCGCTGTTTTCTTTGTTCCTTCCTCGCCTCGCAGATTTGGTAGGGCGTAAGAAGGTTCTTCTCGGAATTTTGATTGCCACAACTGTTGGCTGCATTATCTCTGCGCTCGCACCAAACGTTACTGTTCTGATGATTGGTCGAATTTTGCAGGGTGCTGCAGGTCCTGTAGTTCCAATGTGCCTTATCATGCTGCACCATCGTGTGACTGAGGAAAAGCGATACACCCGTTTGATGGCAATTTTGACATCCGTAAACGGTGGTATTGCAGGTGTTGACGCTATTCTTGGTGGATGGCTTGCAGGTACATGGGGATTCCGTGCTGTCTTCTGGGCTATGGCAATTATCGCGGCAATTGCTATAGTTCTCGTATACGCTTTTGCAGAAGAAAGCACAGCATCGGAAACTTCTGCAATGGATTGGCTCGGCGTATTCTTCCTCGTTGTCGCAATGGGAGCGCTCATTACGGCTACAAACGAAATGCAAAAACTTGCTTCTGCTAACTGGATTTATGCAAGTGTATTGATTGTCGTCGCAATTATCGGATTTGTCGCATTCTGGCAGACAGAAAAGCGCAAGAAGAATCCAATGGTGTCGACTCACTATATGAAGCAGCGTCGTACATGGGGTCTGCTTATTACCACTTTGCTTACCATGACTGGCGTATTCGCTGTCATGAATGGAATTATCCCAGCAATTGCTCAAGATCCAAAGTTTGGTACTGGAATGGGTGCAGGAGTCGTATCTTTTGCAACTTTGACACCATACGCATTGGTTGGCTTGGCATTTGGTCCAGTGGCTGGAATCTTGGCTTCAAAGTTCGGATACCTGAATGTACTGCGTGCAGGTCTTGCTGTTACTCTCGTAGGCGTTGCGGCTTCGTTCTTCATCGCAGGACACCCAACTATTTGGGGACTTGTGTGCGTTTCGGTGCTGCTTGGTTTGAGTTATGCGGGTACAGCGAACATCATGCTCAACGGCCTCGGTATCGTTTTGTCTCCATCGGATAATCCTGGCTACCTTCCAGGCCTTAACGCAGGTGCGTTTAATCTTGGTGCAGGCTTGAGCTACGTCGCTCTGTATGCTGCTCAAAACATGTTTATCGAGTCCTCGGGAACAACTGCTGGCTATCAGGCAGCATTGGTAACAGGTTTGGTACTCGTGGTTTTGGCAATGGCTACGTCCTTCTTGATTCCTCGTCCGGGAACGGAAGAGTAGTCGCGCACGCTAGTGCTTTCATGTGAGCTTTTTGTACTAACGTAGTGCGCGAGTATTTCACGCAAGTATTTTATTGTGCTCTTACTATTGAAAAATAGTAAGAGCATTTTACTTATATATTAATATTTGCTAAAATAATGTACGCAAAAACTCAGAGTTGAGTTTTTGCCATAGAAAGAGTCGAAGGAGACTGCGATGAAGAAAAAGATAAGAAAAAGATACGTAGAGTTTTATTGATTCCTATTTTAGCTATTTGTGCGATAGCCGTTCCGGCGATGGCAGAAAATGGCAATTTTGCCCGAAGCTGGGAAACCCTTGCTGGAGCTCAGTGGCATGGGTATATACAGATTCAAGACTCATTCTGGGAGAATGGTAAACATGCAAAACGTGGATATCATCGTTTCATGCGTAAGGCTGGTCCTTCTTTAGATACGGGGCGTATGTATACGAAACAATCCAAATCGCCTAAGGACAGCAATTTTACTCCCGTGAAGACACTGTTTGGGATTCTCCTTTATGGGGAGATGACTATGCCACCAAATATCTCTATGGATTCGAGTACTGGTGAAAAGTAATCGATACAACGCTAGGATTTCGGCATTCGTTATCGCGGTATGTATTGGAATCCTAGCCTCTTTCTTCGTGTGGGCGTTTGTATGGACCTTAGAGAATAGAGAATCACGTTCATATGGGGCTTTCGATAACGTCTCTTCTCTCTCTGTCAGTCGTATCAGTAATGATGGGGACAATTCAACGGAGAAGCTATTTAGAGTATTAGTTGAGAACAAAGCTTCAGTGATCATAGATGGCTTAGGTGATGGATTACCTGGATTGCTCGTACTTGACCCGGCAGGATTGATTAATTGGATGGTGCCTTCTGAAGCTAGGATGCCCCGTAAACAGATTACGGATGTATTTTTGTTCGAAGGATCATACTGCGCACAGCAATATGCCAAGCTAAAGACATGTTCCCTGTTGCCTCACAATGCTCAAGTCGTGGGAACTATAAGTGCGCCTTCAGGAATTGATTTTGAACAATATGCGTATATTCCTATGATGGAAAGTTCTTTGCCGGGTGGACGGTATGTGTTCTCTCATTCATCACATAAACTCTTGGATGAGGTGCAAGATGTCTTAGAGGAGAACGGGTATGAAATACAGAGCGTGAGTGCGACTCCTTTGTGGTATGACCTAGTTACAAATTCGCTGATGATAATCTCAACGGGGATGTTCTTTGTGGGGAATATTTTCGTCGCAATTTATTGGGATATCGCATACTCTCGCAGACGTGGAGAAATAAATATCCGTATATTTTCCGGAGCGAGTCGTTCTCAGATAACAGTCGGACTGATGAGCGAAGTTATGTGGTGCCTGAGCGGAGGATGTGTGTTAGGCGTAATACTCTCAATCCCACTTGTAAATATACTCAGCGGTGATAGGCAAATGAGTTTTATTGTGCTTAGAATGCTTCTCGTAGCATTCTTTTTGAGTATTCTGACGCTCACTCTCGAACATGTTTGTGAGACTCATCGAATAGTTTATTCAGAACAGAAAGCTAACACATATGTGGCATGATTTTCTTGGAGGGGTATCGCTTGCACTGCGACACTTGCGGCAAAAATCATGGGGATTGGGGTTCTTTTCAGTCTTATCGCGATAACAATGACTTTTATCTTTGGGGATGTTCTGACTCAAGCAGAAGTAATACGTGGGGGGGGAAATAATTTGCGTGCACAGTCAGCTGTCGTTTTTACGCCTGTGTATCCCGAAAATTCGGTATCCCAAGTGAGTGATGAAACACTGGATAGATTATCTTTATCCATATCGGATGGTAATGCATACTCAGCCATTGTGAATAATCTTGGTATAAATAATCCAGATGAGTTTGATGGGGTTACCACAATCGCCATAGTGGGTCAGTAACCTTTTAGATTATTCCCATCATTAGGCGGAGGATATGAAGCACCATGTGTTTTATTTGGATCTAAATTAGACCGTGGCAGTGGAAGCGTGCATTTTAGAGGATTAACGATTAATAGGTATAAGAAACTTCCAGAAAACGCGACGTGGTTCGACCCAAATGTTTCGGGTATAAATCTTGACCATGTGCAGATAATTCTTCTTCGAGTAACTGATTTGGGAAAGCTTCATACGATAGAAAAGGAGGAGCTGGTCACGAAAGCAGTCTTTCTCAATCCTTCTGAGAATATGTTATTTAACTATACTCAATCGGCTACCTCTTCTCAGTTATATCTCATACCGGAAAATTTAGCATCAGCACAGTCTGCTCGTTTTAACGGAATAATGAAACGTACATCGTTATATATCCTTGCAATGATAGCTCTCAGTGGACTTGCTATGTTTATTTATACGGCTATCATGCGTGAGATAATTCGCGATGAGTTACGTTCATTCATTATACGTAGAATGTGCGGTGCCTCACAGCTGAAAATACGAATACGTATCGTGACATATGTAGCGATGACGTCGATACTCATACCGACGATGGTATGCCTATTCCTTTTGCAGTTGGGCGCCCCGATAGACAAAGGTGCACAAGTCATGCTGTTTATTATTGCTGGAATTTTTGTAGTATGGCTCATCTACGCGATACGAATGGTTAATAGGATGGAGCACGTGAAATGAAGAGACTTCTCGAGCTGAATGCAATTTCTCAGACTTATGACACTGCTTCGGAAAAAGTTGATGTTCTTAGAAACTTCTCACTTGCTGTGGACAGAGGCGAGAGCGTTGCCGTGATGGGGCCATCTGGATCGGGTAAATCAACTATTCTGATGATTGCGGGGCTTATGATGATTCCAAACAGTGGCTCTGTAAGCATAGATGGAATACAGGTGGATGCGAACGAAAAAAGTCGTGCGCGAATTCGAAATGAGTTTCTGGGGTTCGTGCATCAAGGATATGCAATTATAGATTATCTTAAAGTTTGGGGAAATGTCGCCATTCCACTAGAATATACCACCCCGAAAGTTCCGCGTAATGTGCGTCGTTTAAGGGCAAAAACAGAGCTAGAAAAATATGGAATAGGGGAGTTGTCTGACCGAAAAGTATCGGAAATATCGGGAGGGCAGAGGCAACGTGTAGCTATCGCACGAGCCACGATTAACAATCGTCAGTTATTGTTAGCTGATGAGCCTACTGCAGCTCTTGACATTCGGTCAAGGGATTCTATCATTGATATCTTCGCACAGCTTAAGAGTGAGAATCGCGGAATATTACTTGCAACGCATGATTATCATGTGGCAGAACAATGCAACCGAATAATTAATTTAGAATAGCACATATGGAAGAGTCACGTGTTTAATTGAGTATCCGTGGCTCCTCCATATACGAGAATGTCTTACAAATTCCTGAAGTAATTGAAGAACTCCTGAGTTTCTGGATTCGTGGATTCATCCATAACTTCTTGTGGAGTTCCGTTCTCGATGATATGTCCGTTGCGCAAAAGAACGATACGATCCGCTGCCTGATGGGCAAATGTCATCTCATGGGTCGCCATCAAGATAGTGGTGCCTTGTTCCTTGAGCTCGAGGACCATCTCTAATACTTCACCTACGAGCATTGGGTCGAGAGCAGAAGTAATCTCGTCGAGCAACAAAAGCTCAGGATCGGTCATCAAAGCGCGAACAATTGCTACTCGCTGCTGCTGGCCACCTGACAAACGATCAGGGTAAGAGCGTGCCTTATCGGCCATGCCAATGCGCTCGAGAAGAGACATTGCCTTATCAATGCTTTCCTTCTTATCACGCTTCAGCACGTGCGTGGACGCCAAAATGATGTTATCCATCACGGACATGTGAGGGAACAAATTAAACTGCTGGAAAACGACACCGATACGAGAACGAATCGCGTTTTCATTGACGCGAGGATCGGTGATATCTGTATCTCCCAGCCAAATTTGGCCATCGTTAACGCGCTCAAGCAAATTAACGCAACGCATCAAAGTAGACTTACCAGAACCGGATGGTCCCAAAAGTGCGACAACTTCGTGCTCATGAACGTCAAAGCTGAGGTGATCAAGAATAAGATTTGTGCCGTACGCCTTCGTTACGCCGTCGAGACGCAGTACAGCGCGTGTATCTTTAACAGTCATTAAACGATACCTCCATTAAGCTCACGATTACGCAAACGAGCGGAATACCAGTCGTTGAGAAGAATGAATGGTACGCTCATGCAAATAAATGCGACGGATGCAGTGACGTATGGGGTGAAGTTGTATGTGTCAGCTTGCATAATTTGCGCGGAACGAATCGCGTCCACAGCGCCGAGAGTAGAAATCAAGCCAACGTCCTTTTGCATGGAAATGAAATCATTCATCAATGCTGGAGCAACTTTACGCAAAGCCTGAGGGATGACGACAATGCGAATAGTTTGCAAATTTGTCAAACCCAGCGAGCGAGCAGCCGCGCGCTGAGAAGGATGGACGTCGTTAAAACCTGCACGCAAAACTTCAGCAATGTAAGCCGAATAGCTCAAAATAACAGCAACCGTACCAAGCAAAACAGGCGAGATGCGAGTTGTGACCAATCCAGGAACGCCGAAACCAATCAAATACAAAACCACGAGCATAGGAATACCGCGCATAATAGTGGTATAAAATGCTGCGATCCAACGAAGAGGGAGCATTACAGCACTACGACTTGTGCGAAGAAGAGCGAGCAATGTACCGAAAATGGCAACGCCTATAACTGCAAAAAAGAGCACTTGGATATTGAGCAACAGGCCTTGTGCAACGGTCGGAATGGATTGCACAAAATATTGCCAATTAAAGAATGTAAACTGTACTCGTGCCCAACCTGGGGAATTGTGCAGAGCAGTCGCGATGACAGCCACAAGGACAACCGCGCTCACAATACTGGTGAGAACAGACTTGAGTCCTTCGGTTTTACGGTATTTTTCACGGTCGCGCTCGACAGCGCTTACTGTGGATGGATCAAATGTAGCCATGTAAATCTCTTAAAGTCTCTCTAAACATGTCTAGTCTCGCGGGAGGCTGGACGTTTGGGCTTGCGGATTTGAACATTCCCAGTATAGTGAATGCGCTGAAACCACAGAGCGGTGGGCGTGGGGAAATCTCACGTAGTGGATATGGGGAAGGTGGTTTTTGTTATTGTGCAAACTTTTGCAGGTTGATGCCATGTTGAGTTGAGTAAGCGCACGTTTGGGGATAAAGATGGCATGTTTTTGCAAAAGAGTTGTTTTGGCTGAAAAATAAGCCATCTCGAGTCGTGTGTTCTGTGAGGTTAGAGTGAGGTTAGGGTGAGGTGAGAGTGAGGTGAGAGTGAGGTGAGGGGAAGCGGGAAACGAAGGGAGAGTCTAGAGGAGGAAAATGGAGTCGAAGAGAAGGGGGAAAGATGAAGTCGCGGAGGGGGAAAAAAAGAAAAGAGAAACGGAGAAGAACCTAGTCGAGGAAAAATTAAATTTCGTACGTAAAATTCCGCGAAAATTTTCTGTTTTCCAATTCTTTGCAGAAACATGCCACTCTTGTAGGCCTTCGTGGAATCCAGTTGATGGATATGGCATCAACTTGCAAAAGATCGGAAAAAGAGGAAAAAATCGAAAAAGCGGGGGCATAAAAGACATAAAAAGAGCGGTATAGATGGATTATCTCCGAACTATACCGCCCGCATAAGGCCTATTGCTAAGCTTATTTCCTTACGTCAGCCTACTTCAAAACTGGCAGCGAGGTATACGAGGAAAGCCACTTTTCCTGTAATTCCTTCAAGGTTCCATTCTTCTTGAGAGTGTTCACAGCCTTGGTTACCTTCTCGGTGAGCTTAGAACCCTTAGGAAGAACGATACCGGTTCCTTCCTTATCCTCGGAATTTGCAATCTGTCCCAAAACCTTTGCGTTAGATCCAGCCTGACCGGAATCTACCATGTTCACAGAAGTTGGAGTGTCAACGACGAGGATGTCAATCTGACCGGAAGACAAAGCAGCTACAGCATCATCGTTATTGTTGTAAAGCTTGATGTCCTGCTTGATCTTGTCGCGAGCCTGCTGGTAAGAAGTTGTACCAGACATTGCGCCGATAACTGCATCCTTCAATTCGGACAAAGAAGTCGCATTTGCGAACTTGTTGTCAGACTTGACAATCATCGCCTGTGTGGTGTTGTAGTAGCTAGGGGAGAAGTCCACAGCCTGCTTACGCTGCTCGGTAATCGAGAACTGCTGGATGTTCATATCCCAATCTTTTGCACCTGGAGCAATTGCAGAATCGAAAGTTGAGCGAGTCCACTTTACGTCTTTTGCATCGTAGCCCATTTCCTTAGCAACAGCGTATGCAACTGCTGCTTCGTAGCCTTCGCCAGACTGTGGCTTGTTGTTCAAAACCCATGGGCTGTAAGCTGGTTCGCCTGTTGCGATGGTGAGCTTACCTTCAGTGACGGTTTCGGAATTGCTGCTAGTGTTTGTCGAACCGCATGCAGCTGTGAAAGCGAGCAAAGCTGCGGTTGCGCCAGCAAGGATGGTACGAGCAAGATTCTTCTTGTTAATCATGCAGAACTCTCCCAATTTTCTCTAAATTCTCAAAATAGTAGAAATCGCAAAATACGTGAAGTCGCACAATAATTGCGAAAACTGCAAAATAAATCTGCCTTTAAATCGTAACTAATGCCCTAGTACAAGTCTGCACAAAAACACTCTGTTTTAGCACCAAAATGAGATAGATGGATATTTTAGGTTATAGAAAAATTTTATAAGGCATACAATATTGTGCATGTGTGAAATTAAAAATGAACAAGAAGTAAAGAATAATCCATTCGGTTTCGGCGGTTTTAACGAGGCATATGCCCCGTATTTTACGGGCAAGAGCTTTATCGAAGGCCTTCTCAATCCTCAAGATAATATCGAGTTTCACATGGGGCAGGTAAGTTTTGAACCGGGATGCATCAATCATTGGCATGCGCACACGACTGGATATCAGGTGCTGATGTGCACTGCTGGCGAGGGTTGGGCGCAGGAAGAAGGCAAAGAACCTGTGCGATTGACGCCTGGCGATGTGTATGTCATTCATAAGGGCGTGAAGCATTGGCACGGAGCTGCAAAAAATAGTTGGTTCTCGCATCTCGCTCTTACGGCTGGGGAAACTCAATGGTTTGAGCCAGTTGATCAGGATATGTATCAGTCGCTTGGTGAGTAAGCGGTAATTTCTGTTTCGAAAGCCTGATTCATAAGTCCGACTCATAATTTGCGCGGAAAACGTACGAAAATTGCAACACAAAGGGGAAAATAATGCGTGATATTAAGCAGACAGCTGGTCGCACAATTCTTGGTGAATTTGCACCAAAATTTGCAGAAGTGAATGACGACGTTTTGTTTGGCCAGGTGTGGGCGGACGAAACCTTGGACATGAAAACTCGTAGCACAATTGTGATTTCAGTTTTCATGGGACGCGGACTTATCGATAGCTCGCTTCGCCACCATTTGGAATTCGCTAAGCAGAATGGAATTACGCGTGAAGAAATTTCCGCGATAATTACGCATGCGGCGTTTTATGCGGGTTGGCCTGTTTTTAACCTTGCGAAAGAGGTGTGGGGAGAAGACAGCGCCGACGGTGAGGACGGAGATGAGCGTCGCTAGGGTAGGGCTAGATTCTTACTGGGGATCTTACTAAGGTCGTGTTGGGTCTTTGCTGAGCGCTTGACGCGCGCTTGGTGTGCGCGTGGTGCGCATGGTTCACATGGACGTAAGCGCGAGAAATCGGTGAAAATGATTTTTTGCAAGTACATGCCACCTTGTGACCATGCCACGACCTGAGACGGATAAAAGTGGTCGCATCTCGCAAAAAAGTGGATTGAGTTGGTGGCTTCTCGTCTTACACGTGTTAGATAGCCCCTAAACTTTATAAATTTTATATGGATGAGACCGCCAACTAAGGCGGGCTCACTCGTATTTTTGTGTGTATGTATCGCACCAATCCACTCTTTTGCAGATACGTGCCACCTCTGAGGGGAATATTAATTCGAATTCCTCATATGCGGTAGTAACTCGCAAAAAAGTGGATTGCGCCTTTCGTTCGGTTTTTTATCCGGCTCTCGCTAGGTTTGTCGTTCGGCTTTCAATAGGCTTTTCACTCAGCTCTCACTAGGCTTTTCGATCAGCTCTCGAGAAAAGTCAACAGGAAAAGCCCACAGGAAAAGCCCACAGGGGAAAGCCACGCCTACTTTGCCAGCTACTCGTCAATTACCGTGAAACCTTCAAAGGTAAAGCCAGGAGACACAACGCAGGAGACAAGCGCATCTCCCGTAACAGGCAAAGTGCGCTGCCATTGCCCTGCTTTTACAAGGCATTGAGCACAATTACCGGCAACGTTGTCGCTGCTCTTACGGTTGTCGTGAGCAGAATCTCCCGAACTATCTCCCGCCACGTCCTCAGCGGTATCTGAGATATACAACTTCGTGCGCACAGTTTTCTCAGCAAGTTCTTCGCGAGTCAGCGTGCGCGGATCGTCATCGCACACCTCAATCTCGACTGGATTTGGCCCGTGCCACAGCCATAATTCGTCCGCATCCACGAGATGCCAGTCGCTAAAATCGCCCTGTGGCAGCAAGAAATAAATCAACGAAGCAAGCGGACGCTCCGAGTTCCCATACTCGAGTGGGCTTTGCCACGTGCGCTTATACCATCCGCCTTCTGGATGGGCTGCAAGATCGAGATGATCAATTGTCGCCTGAGCGTATTGGCTAAGTGGTGGGATAATGTCCGCGTGGACGGCTGTCTGAGGATTTAGGTCACGCATTGGTTCTCGCTTTCTCGTTTTCTTTCTGACCTTTAATTGGTTCTCTATAAATTCACGAAATTCGCAATTGATGTGTACTCTACAGTGCCACTTACATCTCTAAGAAATCATCATCAAAAGCCCCGTCGTTATATGCAACGCGACCAGAGATAACGGTTGCTCTATTGGTTCCTGCTCCATTTCGGACGATGCGGGTGAGAGTATCTTCATACGCTTCGTCCGAACTCAAATCCACAGGAATATCCAAAAATGCAAAATCAGCCAATGCGCCTGCGTTAATTTGCCCGATTCGCTCAGAACCGATATTGAGGCCCATGACTTCCGCACCGCCAAGAGTCATCATGCGAATGAGACGATGGCTTAAATCGTCGCGCTCGTATCCTTGCTCTTGAGCCAAATCGTAGAGCATTGCGATATCGTCTAATACATCCAAACTTGGGCTAGATGACAGTGAGTCCGTTCCGACGGAGACGAGATTGCCCTCGAGCAGATAATCGGCTACAGGCGCATCCTTTTGAGTGCATGTAATTCGGTTGCTTCGCGGACAGAGCGCGACTCCTACGCCACGCTGACGCAAAATTCGTCGATCTTCTGAGTTCGCGTAGACACCGTGGGCGATATGAATATCAGGGCCGAGTCCGCCTAACTGATCAACGAATTGAATTGACGACACATTCGCGCCGGTTGATTTGAGCTGTGGATAGCTGTCCCAATGATGAGAACGCCAGGAACGTGACAACGGGGAGTAGAGAGTATCGACGTCAGTTGTGCTCTGGGTATCAGCATTTTCGAGACTGCCCGATTCGCTTGGAGTTTCACCCAAATGGATATGCAAACGCATTCCCATGCTTCGCGCGATATCGGGCAAATCCAATAGTGGTGCAGACTCCAATGAATACGGTGCATGAGGGCTAATGCCAATTTTTGCAGCTTCGTCCTCTTGGGATGCTTGAGCCACGAGATCTCGCAACCATTCCGGACCATTGGCATACCAATTTTCGTTTTCCCAGCCCATCACTTCAAGATAAGTAATTCCGTGCATGCGTTGGGAATACAGAGCTCCCGCTGCTTCTAAGTCCGTCGTAATATCCGCAGCAGCAGTTGTACCAAACTGCACAAGCTGACGAGCTCCATCATAAGCCCAGTCTTTCCAAGGCTTTTTGATGGTATCGTCATCATAAATGACGTCGAATGCATCACTCCATTCTTGGAAATTTGCATAATTGCCCTCGCCGACGGATGCTATTCCCGTGTACTGCAAATGCGTGTGCGCGTTGACAAGACCGGGGAGGAGCACTCCATCCCAGTGGCGTTCGACAATTCGCTTTGCTTGGAGCGGTCCTTCATGCAAAGTATTGAGCACCCAAGAACGAGTACCGACATGAACGACTCGATTGAGATATACCGCAACCGCACCGTCAGGAATGACTGGCGCTGTAACAGGAAGAACTATTTTAGCAGAATAGACGATAACCGGGTTGAGATCGCGCATATTTATTTCTCCTCTTCTTCCTTTTTACGTTCGTGACTATGGTGAGTCGAAAGGGCGTCTGAATGTGCGGTGGAATAGTTTTGTGCAGATTCGTCCGTCGATGCTGACGACGCAGAATCATGGGAAGGCTCATACGAGTTGAAACGAGTGCGAGTCCAGTCGCTCACCATGATGCGTTTGTCGTCGATCTGAGCTCCACGAGCTGCCAAAGCAGAACGGGCAATGGTTTCGTCGATATCCGAATCCATATGAATGATGTGGTTTCCAAGTTCCTCGCTTTGAGTAGCGAGCATACGAGCGGCGTTCAATTGAACAGAAAAACTCAAATCCATGATTTCAATAGGATTTCCACCGCTGACGGTGTAATTCATACCGTCTCCGCTGGCGATAAGACGAGCAAAACGGCCGTTTCCTAGGTCAAGCTGAGTGAGAGGAATCGCAGGGGCGATAGTTTGCCCAGTCAGACGTGTGAGATCGTCGAGAGCAATTTCATGAGCAATTCCGCCGATGACACCGAGCACTGTTCCATCTGCAATCGAGCTGAGCGTATCCATATCGATAGTGTGGACGACACCTGTGGCACTAATCAAGCAATCGCACTTTTGAGCAGTCTGAGCCATCGGCATGACTTCAAATCCCTCGAACTGTGCCTTGAGCGCGGCAGTTGCGCTCTGCTCGACGATAACCACATGGGCGCCCAACGAACGCATACGACGTGCGAACCCGCGGCCGACAGGGCCGAAGCCAATGACTGCCATAGTTCCCGAATTGTGTGGATAATTATCGCCCATAATGTGCAAAAAAGTCGTAACGCAGGATTCGCCTGTGCCGTGAACGTTATCGAAACCAGTTTTGAGCTGTGAATCGTTGGACGCGATAACGGGGTAGGAGAGCGCACCCGCTTCCTCCATCGCAGTAAATGCGCGAACTCCAGACGTTGTCTCCTCAGCAACGCCCTTAATAAGTGGCAATAAATCCGGGCGTTCCAAACTGGCCAAACGTGCAAAACTTGCGCCGTCGTCAATGATAATTGTCGGGCGTAATTCGTCGAGAAGCTGCAATGCGGCTGTATGCTCTTGCTCAGGTGACCAGCGAGAATCAGCAAAGACAGCAATTCCGCGCTTTTTAAGTTCATCGGCAACTGACTGATGAACTTCCGCGGCGGTTGCATAGACTCCTACCTGAGCGCCAGCACGTTGCAGTTCAAGAAGAAGGACAGCAGTTTTAGGTTCGATAATAAGACTCACAGCGATGCGCTCGCCACGAAGAATGCCAGATTCCAGCATCTCATCTGCGATACGGCGAACAACGGACATTCCTGCAAAAGCGAGGTCAATCTGCTCAGAAGCGCTCACATGGTTAGAGTGAGAGTCATGCTTAGATGTTTCAGATATCTTAGATGTTTCGGATGTTTCATAGAAAATTTTTGCAGAATCGACTACAGCATAATCCGCATGAAGTTCGATGTCGCATGATGGGCGGTTGTCAGCTGCAAAAAAGAGGCGCATGCCCCATTCTTGGGCGAGATTGACAAAATTTTCTGGCATCTTCTCGCAAAAATCTTGATGCACAAAAAAGCGCGAACCTGCCAAGCTACGATTTGTCGCCTGAGAAATAGCGCGAACTACAGAAGAAAATTGAAGAGCTGTCATTACAATCCTTACGTCTTTTGCAATTCTACACAATGCGTATGAATCTTAGATGAGGATATCCAGGAGGGTATGTCAGTGAGCAGGTCAGTGGATATACCGGGTAGGTATAGCAGCGGATATGTGGAAAGGGATGAGGAAGATGAGGAGACAGTAAATCGCGAAGAGAAGAGGATAGGAGAGGATAGAGGGATTCTTAAGGAAGGCAGAGCAAGTATCACGCAAATAATTTCAAACCGCGAAATCTGATAATGTACGTTATCCTTTGACCTGCTATGATGACCATCATGACAACAATTGCAATATTATCTGCTCTGCGACGCGAAATTGTGCCAATTCAAGAAGCTTTTCCAGGAGAAATCATTCACGAGGGTGGGCTCGAAATAGTCCATTATGTGCAAAACGATACGCACATTTTTAGCGCATTTGGCGGAATGGGTACGACAAATATTGCAGCTGCTGCACAGTCTCTCATCACCGTTGCGCGCTATACAGCGAGCCATCCTGACGCGTTCTTCCTCAATGGGATTGCTGGAAATCTCAACGCGCGCTTGGGATTCGGAGACATCGCGCTCGCTCAGACATTGGTCTATGAAGAAACCGACACGAGCATTATCGCCGAAGACGCTCCTTTTATGGAAACGTTTGACTCTACTCCGGAGCTCCTCGCTCGTGCAGAAGACTTCGTGCGTTCCCAAGGAATGGTCAAAGTTGCAAATAATGCAGAAGCGAGTGATGCAGCTCGGCAGATGTATACGGACCATGGAATCCGCGAATTTTCTGCAGATTTGGACGATCATACTGACAATTTTGCAAAACATCGTTATACCGTTGGCACGGTAGCAACGAGTAATCTTTTTAGCACGGAGCCAGACGTTCTTACTCGCATTATTAACGAGGATCACGCGGATGCAGAAGAGATGGAAGGTGCAGCGGTGTCGCATGTGTGCCACAAAAATGCTGTTAAACATCTTATCGTGCGTGCTATGAGCAACGACTGTGGCGAATCGTACGAGGAACTCGATGGGCGAGAGGATGATCTCAATACCTCTGCGCGAATTGCTGCGCGGGTTACGCTGGGAGTCGTGGAGAAGTTGCTGGGGAAGGCAGAGGAGAAGACTGCCGAGTAAGACTCCTGATACGTTAATTCGTTGATTTGATAATGATAGAGTGCCCAGTTTTTTGCATAATTGGGCACTCTATTTATTACTATTTATTACTATTTATTACTCAGATTCGTGGTGGAATTTCCATAAGTGCAAAGCCGCACATCAAAGGAGAAAAATATAAAGATTCTATCTAGAAAATACAACCTGCGCGCGGACGGTTTTGCAAAATTCGTCTCAA
The DNA here is from genome assembly GCA_963543015.1 of uncultured Alloscardovia sp. Lineage (GTDB taxonomy): Bacteria > Actinomycetota > Actinomycetes > Actinomycetales > Bifidobacteriaceae > Alloscardovia. Next base: position 128,301 of record CAUTYZ010000001.1, on the reverse strand, counting down.
TTAACTCTAAAAAATAAACAACTTATACAGCCATTCATAAACGATGACAACATACAAGCACAATGGTGTGATTATGAAATCTTTTGCAAATTGGTCAATCCTCATCTTCATCATTACCGTGCTTTTCGCGGGATTAAGCGGATGTGGCTATGGTAAGAATGTTTCTCTTCCACGAGGAACGGAATATGCCATAGTCGAATCCGATCTTCTCAGAGCAAGCCACGGTCGAGTTTTATCATTTGACAAGCACGGGAAAAACTCGGCGAATCACGATTATCATTACAAGATGGTGAATTTTTGGCTGCGGATAGTGAAAGAAATTTTTATATCGCTGGTGCGCGCAGTAACGATAATTTTCTCTTTATTAACGGTAAATCTCAATATTTTAATCTTCTCGATTGTGAGGATTATAGCGGCTCGACAGTTGTTTTGTTTGATGGCTCTGTAACTTACTCATCCATGAATGGGAATTTTCCGCTCAAACAGGGTATGAATCACTGATGATTAAACGAGACGTTGATACGGGGAAAACTTTGTTTCGTACAATTATTCCGCTCTATGCATCAGCTTTAATTGAATACCAAGGCTTCATTTATGCTTTTGGGGATAATCACGGATTTGATCATGATGAAGCTGTTATTAGTGTTATAGACAAAGAAACTGGGGCAATAGTCAAGAATCATATTTTTAAGAATCTCAGAGCTATTCATAGTGCAGCACTCGATGGTAATTCTATTGTACTCGCCGCTATCAAGAGTTACCCTCCTGCTACGGAAGAAGAGGAGTCTCTTCCGAGTGAGTATGAAATCATGACATTTGATACTCAATCAGAGCGGGTTCAATCTTTTAAGCATCCATTTGTTGTGCAATCATTCGAGGACGTGAAAATTCGGATTGGGGGAAACCTCATTTACGGAATTACAGACGAGAGGATTTTTGCGGTAAATTTTGAGGGAATCTGCGTTGGAAGTTTTGACACTGCTTCTGCAAAATCCTACAACGAACAATTGGATATCGTAGATGGACACTTATATGCTGTGTCACGAGAAGATCAGGATGATACAACTTTTTTGAAAGTTGACGAATTCGATCTTGACAATAGTGAATGGGTGAATAACATGTGGATACGAGAAAAAGAAATAAATTTTGGCTCGGCTTGAGTTTCGTCGCTTTCTTTTGAGATTCCTCGTGAAGGTAACGCTTTGGTTTTGATAAAACCGAATTTGGGATGACGTAGGTCGATTATCCAATACAAACAGGGTAAGCTCAAGCCAGGGGTAGAAGAGAGGAAGTTCTTTCGGACAAAACTAGTAATAGGTAATAATAGCGTAAGGATGAGAACTGAGAAACGGCGGAATTCCTTAGCTTATACGCTTTTTTTGCAATTTGCTACCATATGCGATACCAATGAACTCAGCAGAATCCATAAGATGGCATCTTCTTGCAAAAACGGGGAAGGTGCGCGAAAACTCCGATTAGCTGATCGTGCTGAAGAGACGATTGACTGCCCACGCTGAAGAGAATTGTTTGGGAAATAGACCATCGAGGAAAACAAAAAATCGGCAATAAATAAGTAATTCTCGGGTTTTTAACTTTTTTGCGAAATGATGCCATGTTTGACGTGATATGTTTCAGTTCCGTCCGATAGATGGCATCAACCTGCAAAAAATAGATTTCGCCAAAGCTTTCGTGGATTTTATTCGGCAGAAAACTCCGTGGCAGAACAATAAAACGAGAATTAAACTAAAAAAACGAAAATAAAAAATCCACAGGGATAGTGATGCTCCCTGTGGATTTTCCTAGCTGATACTTAGCTATACGTTTTAGTTAAACACGCGGCGAATCGAATAAGCGCGGCCACCGAAGGTTGCCAAGGTAGTTACTTGAGTTCCCAAACCTGGTGCAAGCGCATTAACAATCTTGCCGTTGCCGAGATAAATTGCAGCGTGAGTTCCATTTGCAATGATATCGCCTGGCTGTGCTTCTGCGAGAGAAGCGACTGCAGTTCCGACAGTTGCCTGTGCGCCAGAGGTGCGTGGCAGACTTACGCCGAAGTGAGCGTAAACGTACTGCAAGAATCCGGAGCAGTCCCAACCAGATGGCGAGCTTCCGCCCCACACGTATGCTGTGCCGAGGAACTGCAAACCGTAGTTTGCGACGTCAGTTCCAGAACCGGAACCTGACACAGTAATTGTGCTGGACGAGCTGCTGGATGAACTCGAAGACGAGCTACGTGCAGCAGCCGCTTCGGATGCGCTGGACTTTACCTTAGAAATTGTGTCCTTCAACGAAGCAATATCTGCATTGTAGGTATCCACGGAATTCGTTGTATCAGACAAGTGAGTAGATGCGGTGTTCATCGCATCGCTCAAAGCCTTCAACGTGCTGGAAGAAGCAGAACCGTTGGAACCATATGCAGACTGTGCATCGTTGTATGCCTGAACGAGCGAATCGCGAGCGCTCTTCTGCTCGTCAGTCATTTCATATTTCACGGAAACTGCAGAACTGTCAGAATTCAAGCTCCATTCGGAACCCTGAACATAGTCGACTGTTGCGGTTTCAGCTGTAAGATTAACACGCTCAGTACTACGCGAAACACTAATTGCAGAACCGCCGTTGGTGCTGCTAGATGCCGTTGCAACAGTTGGTGTTGCTGAGTGAGCAAGAGCCATGACAAGCGCAGAAGAAACGACAATTGTGCCGATCTTTACAGCCTTCATATGCTCGGTTACGGCGCGTGTTGCCTTCACGAAGGCGCTACGCGTATTAAAAGGCGTTACTGGTGCAGCAGCTGAGCTAACTCGGTGCTTTCCTGTACTCAATTTTCTTCCCCTTAGGACAGCTCTCGCGCTCAGTATTTCCAAACGCTCCAGCCGTTGGTCGGTTTAGTAGAGATCTGAGTTGCGCGTATATTTCCCGCATACGCACAGTGTGTGCTCAGATACACAAGTAATCAGTTTAGCACATGTGGAGTATCTATGAAGAAGATTTACAGACAGTTCTTTCATTATAAAAATTATGATTCTCCATAACGAGGGCTCAGTGAAATATGAGTTACGAAGGTATGGTTATACCCGAGCGTCAATTTTGAGCGCACATCGAAGGACAAGGGAATACTCGGCAATTCTTTGAGAAAATGCATCAAATATGCGAAGTCGAGCATCGAAGGTCAGACCTTTCTTAATTTGCAGAACAGCGATTCTCTTGCCGTTACTCGCGTACTGAGATATGAGTAGGAATCATCGTCTATAGATTCAGCAAGAGGTACTGACTTGGCGATAATTCCCTTATTGATGTCCACTTGGTACAGAGTATTTGAGGAAGTCGATAGGAAATTTAGTTTGTCACCAACTTGAGAGAATTGATCATACGCGAGTTGCCATCTTTCATGCATACTCTGAAAATTTAATTATATCAATTGTGCACAGAAAGCATGCCGTCGAGTATATTTCCTATATTTCCAAAACGCGATTTTTACTCATCGAATCTAATCCAGTTAAGACTTTTCGAGAATTGCACAACACGACCTTCCCAGTCGGTAAAGCCCCTATGGCATAATAGGAAAGATTTAGATATCGTTTAGTTAATAGTAAACGACTTATGAATAGGTGATTTCAGTGGCACAGACTTCTAACGACATTAAGAACGGCTCCGTCATCAACCTCGACGGCAAGCTGTGGACAGTTATCGAATTCCAGCACGTGAAGCCAGGCAAGGGGCCAGCTTTCGTTCGTACCAAGATTAAGGAAGTTCTTACCGGCAAGATCGTTGATAAGACTTTCAACGCAGGTATGAAGATGGACTTCGAAACTGTAGATAATCGTACTTTGCAGTACTCCTACCGTGACGGTGACAACTTCGTCTTCATGGATATGACGACATACGATCAGGTATTCATCCCAGAATCTCTCATTGGCGATTCCGAGAAGTTCCTTCTTGAAGGCACTGACTGCATCGTATCCTTCCACGAAGGTAACCCATTGTCCGTAGAGCTCCCAGCATCTGTAGTATTGACCGTTGCTCACACTGAGCCAGGTCTTCAGGGCAACCGTTCTTCCGCAGGCACGAAGCCAGCAACTATGGAGACAGGTGCTGAAATTCAGGTTCCTCTCTTCATTAACGAGGGTGAACGCTTGAAGGTAGATACCCGCACAGGCGACTACCTCGGTCGCGAAAACTAAGACGAGTAGGAACTTAAGGACCACTATTTAATATGGCACGTTCCACTGCGCGTAAGCGCGCGTTCAACACGCTTTTTGAAGCTGATGTACGAGGTCAGGAAATTACTGACCTCTTGGACGCGCGCATTGTGTACCCAGGTGCACAAACACCACTTCCTGACTATGCTATCGAGATCGTTCGAGGCGTGGCGTCACATCGTCGCACCATCGATCAGGCTCTCGGTGAAGCATTGGATTCATGGGAAGTTTCTCGCATGCCAGCAGTTGATCGCAATTTAGCGCGTATCGCGGCATGGGAAATTATTTATAACGACGACGTTGCTTCAGGTGTTGCCATTGATGAAGCAATTGCGTTGGCGAAAACATATGCTGGAGATGAAACTCCTGATCTTCTTTATGGTGTTTTGAGCACTATTGAGAAGAAGGTCGAAGAAATCCGTCAGGAAGAGATTGAGTGGCAGAATTATCGTGCTGCTCAGGCGGAAGCTTCGGAAGGTTCGGAAAATACCGAAAATTCAGAAGCTGATACTTCAGCTGAAAATGCAAAAAATTTCGAAGACATTCAATTGTCTGATTTCGATTCTCAACCTTCTGCAGATTCGACTTCTTCAGAAAATTCTGAGAAATCCCAGATAGCGGAAGTTTCTGAGAACTCGGAAGAAACCAAAACTGATACAACTGTTGACCCAGCAGAAGATGCTGAGCCAACGGATACGTTCTTCATACCCCAAGAGAAATAGACTGACCTACCATTAAAACCACATGAGGAGGCGCCTGTGATTCCGCAAGAATCAGTAATTCTAAAACCAATTAACTATTCCATTCACAGTGCGCTACTAGTGCTTGAAGATGGAAACATCTATGTCGGTCAGCCTTATGGTGCGCAGGGCGTTACCACAGGTGAAATTGTTTTCTCGACTGCGATGACAGGATATCAGGAAACTCTTACTGATCCATCCTATGATCGCCAGATCGTGGTACAGACATTCCCTCACATCGGTAATACTGGTGTGAATGATGAAGACGTTGAATCTCGTAAGATTTGGGTAGCTGGATACGTAGTTCGTGATCCGGCTACCCAAATTTCTAATTGGCGTGCACAGCGCACTCTCGATGATGATTTGAATGCGTATGGCATCGTTGGAATTGCTGATATCGACACACGTAAGCTTGTTCGCCATTTGCGCTCAGCAGGAGTTATGCGTGCGGGTATCTTCTCAGGCGATGCGCTCATTGATGAGAACGGACATCTCAAGCGTATTGAAGATTTGCTGGATATTGTACAAAATGCTCCATTCATGAGCGGTGCAAATCTTTCGGAGGAAGTTTCTACAGAAGAAACCTATGTGGTCGAGCCTCAGGGAGAATTTGAAGGACAAGAACCTCTGTATACTGTCGCATCAGTCGATTTGGGCGTCAAAGCAATGAGCCCATACCGCATGGCTGAGCGTGGTTGCCGTGTGTATGTATTACCATCGACGGCGACATACGAGGATATCGCATCCTTGAACCCAGATGGTGTCTTCTTCTCGAATGGTCCTGGAGATCCTTCCACTGCTGATTTCGAAGTCGAGCAGCTTCGCAAGGTGCTCGATACGCGTATTCCATTCTTCGGAATTTGCTTCGGTAACCAGCTTTTGGGACGAGCTCTTGGCTTTGGCACATACAAGCTTAAGTTTGGACATCGCGGTGTCAACCAGCCTGTTCAGGATGTGACGACCGGCAAGGTAGAAATTACTGCACACAATCACGGTTTTGCTGTGGATGCCCCAATTGGCGATCCTACTCCAAGCCCATTTGGTGATGGACACTATGGACACGTTCAGGTAAGCCACGTGGATTTGAACGATAATGTCGTCGAGGGCTTGCAATGCCTCGATATTCCAGCGTTCTCCGTTCAATATCATCCGGAAGCTGCTGCTGGTCCTCATGATGCTGCATATCTGTTTGACCGATTCATTGACCTCATGAAGTCATCGCGCGAACAGGGCAGTCGAGCATAACTGTCGCGCATAACGACCACGACTAACAGTTACGTATGATCCGCATTCTAGAAATTTCTCAGAATGCAGAACGCATTCAGCACACGTAATGAAGAACGTTAAGAACGAGTAAGAACGTAAAGAACACAATTAAAGGAAAATCTATGCCAAAGCGTACAGACATCACATCCGTTATGGTTATCGGTTCCGGTCCTATCGTCATTGGTCAGGCGGCAGAATTTGACTACTCGGGTACTCAGGCTTGCCGAGTTTTGCGCGAAGAAGGCGTGCGCGTTATCCTCGTCAATTCCAACCCAGCAACAATTATGACTGATCCTGAAATGGCTGATGCGACATATATCGAGCCATTGTCTGTCCCAATTTTGGAACGCATTATCGCAAAAGAACGTCCAGATGCTTTGCTTCCAACTCTTGGCGGTCAGACAGCATTGAACGCAGCAATTGCACTGGGTGAAGCAGGAGTTCTCGAAAAGTATAATGTCGAACTCATCGGCGCTTCTTTGGAAGCAATTGATCGCGGTGAAGACCGTGAGCTCTTCAAGGAAGTTGTCAAGCAGGCAGGTGGCGATTCTGCGCGATCTTTCATCGCTCATTCTATGGAAGAAGTTGAGCATATCGTCAATGATGAATTGGGCTATCCTGTCGTCGTTCGTCCAAGCTTCACCATGGGTGGTCTCGGTTCGGGTATCGCTCGAAATATCGAGGATTTGCACCGCATTGCAGGCGCAGGTTTGCACTACTCGCCAACGAACGAAGTTTTGATTGAGGAAGGCCTCGAAGGATGGAAGGAATACGAGCTCGAGCTCATGCGCGATCGCAAGGATAACGTGGTCGTCGTTTGCCCAATTGAGAACGTTGATCCTGTGGGCGTGCATACGGGTGACTCAATTACCGTCGCTCCAGTCTTCACATTGACCGATCGTGAATATCAGAAGCTGCGCGATATCGGTATCGCTATTATCCGTGGCGTTGGAGTAGATACTGGTGGATGCAATATCCAGTTTGCTATCAACCCACGCAACGGACGAATCGTGGTTATCGAGATGAATCCTCGAGTATCCCGTTCCTCAGCTTTGGCTTCGAAGGCAACTGGCTACCCAATTGCGAAAATTGCTGCAAAGCTGGCGCTGGGATATACTCTCGACGAAATCCAAAACGATATTACTGAGACAACTCCTGCAAGCTTCGAGCCAACAATTGATTACGTGGTAACGAAGATTCCTCGTTTCGCATTTGAAAAGTTCCCAGGAGCTGACACGACGCTGACGACATCCATGAAGTCTGTCGGTGAAGCGATGGCTTTGGCTGGAAACTTCCAGGAATCCTTGGGCAAGGCAATGCGCTCTATCGATAAGCGTCATGCTGGTTTCAATTGGGATGGTCCAGTGCCAGCTCAGGAAGAAGTCGCACAGCTTTTGGAAGAGATTTCCGTCCCAACTGAGCACCGTTATCTGCAAGTTATGCGCGCTATTTGGGGTGGAGCAACGCTGGAGCAGATTTTTGATGCGACCAAGATTGATCCATGGTTCATCGACCAATTGATGCGTATCAATGCTACTGCTTTGGAAGTAAAGTCTGCTGAAGCTTTGAGTCCAGAATTGCTGCGAAAGGCAAAGAAGGCTGGTCTGTCAGATGTCCAGATTTCTCACTTGCGAGGACTGGGCGATCAAGGCGAGGACGTCATTCGTGAATTGCGTAAGAATTATGGAATTCGCCCTGTCTATAAGACAGTCGATACATGCGCAGCGGAATTCGATGCAGTAACGCCATACTATTACTCAACGTATGCGGACGAAACTGAGCTTAAGAAGCGCGACCGTGAGGCTGTTATTATCCTTGGATCTGGTCCAAACCGTATCGGACAAGGTATCGAATTCGATTACACTTGCGTTCACGCAGTACAGGAATTGGGCAAAACGTACGACACAATTATGGTCAATTGCAATCCTGAAACAGTGTCGACCGATTATGATATCTCTGACCGTTTGTACTTTGAACCGCTGACCTTTGAAGATGTTTTGGAAATTTACCAGGCAGAATTGAAGCAAGGTCCTGTAAAGGGTATCATCGTTCAGCTGGGTGGTCAAACACCACTGTCTCTTGCTGCACGTTTGAAGGCAGCAGGTGTGCCAATTTTGGGTACAACTCCTGAATCCATCGATTTAGCAGAAAACCGCGAACTCTTTGGCGAAATTCTCGAAGAAAAGGGATTGAATGCGCCACGTTATGGAACTGCTCTGTCCTATGAAGAGGCTGTAGAAGCAGCTCATTCCATTGGATACCCAGTACTCGTGCGCCCATCGTACGTTTTGGGTGGACGTGGTATGGAAATCGTCTTCGAAGATTCACAGCTGAAGGAATACGTCGGCCGTGCTTTGAAGGAAGCTCAGGCAGATCGTGTTGTTTCTGGACGCTTGCCTTCGCCTTTGCTTATCGATAAGTTCCTGTCGGATGCTATTGAGGTGGACGTCGATGCATTGTACGACGGCACTGAATTGTATGTCGGCGGAATTATGGAGCACATTGAAGAGGCAGGTGTGCACTCTGGTGATGCTGCATGCGTTCTTCCTCCAAATACCTTATCTGACTCGCAGATCCAGCGTTTGCGTGAGGCGACTCTGGCAATTGCTGAAGGCGTTGGAGTGCAGGGGCTTATCAACGTTCAGTTTGCATTCATGAGCAATACTTTGTACGTCATCGAGGCGAATCCTCGCGCATCTCGTACAGTTCCATTTGCTTCCAAGGCAACGGGTACAGCACTTGCGAAGGCTGCGGCTCGCATCATGGCAGGGGAGAGCATTGCTGAATCACGTCGACTGGGACTGCTCTTGCCAGAAGGCGATGGCGGCGATATTCGCCCAGGGCAGCCAGTGGCTGTGAAGGAAGCAGTTCTTCCATTCAAACGTTTCCGCACTGAGGCTGGCCGAACTGTCGACGTGATTTTGGGGCCTGAAATGCGCTCGACAGGTGAGGTTATGGGCTTTGACCGCGACTTCCCACATGCGTTCGCAAAGAGCCAGATTGCTGCGTATGAGACAGGTTTGCCTTCGGGCGGCAATGCGTTTATCTCCGTCAACGACACGGACAAGCGCCAACTTCCATTGATGGCGGCTCGCTTGCTTGACCTCGGATTCAAGCTTCTCGCAACTGAAGGTACAGCATCCGTTTTGCGTCGCTACGGAATCGATGTACAAGTCGTCGATAAGTTGACGCGAACTCAAGGCGCAGATGGCACTGACCAGATGAGGCGCGTGGCAGGCAAGGGAAGCATTGGCAAGAACGTCGTCGAACTTATCGAAGACGGTAAGATTGACCTGATTTTGAATACGCCAAGCTCTCGTAGCTCTCGCGCAGACGGATACTCCATCCGAGCAGCGGCAATTGCGGCAGACTTGCCACAATTTACCACGGCTACAGAGTTCCTTGCAGCTTTGATGGCAATTGAGGCTGTGAAGAGTGCGGATTACGATATCGCATCTATTCAAGAGCACGCTGAGCGATTGCGCGAATTGGATCAGCAGGGGCAGTAGGTAGCCACGTAACGTGGCGTGGGGGGGGAGCTGTTCGAGGATGAACAGCTCCCCCCCACTCAGTATTTGTCGGGGAGATTTATTTTTGCTGCTTTATTCGACCTTGAGATCACGTATTTTCCTGCTGGATAGGCACAGTATGAGCATAATTACATACAGCAGAACTGCGCCTAAAAGCACTATCGATTCATGCGAAATTCCCTGCGGCGCCGGAAGAGTATAGATGAAGTTCCACAAGGAGTAGCTTACAGCACCAATCGCTGTGACGACAGAGATAAATACCGAGATAACTTGACTGACGAGTGATTCATCTACTGCGCGTACAAGGACAGCTTGGAATGACGGGCTAATAATTGCTTGTGAGAAGGAGAAGCAGAAACCGAAGAAGACTGCGGCGAGTCCATTGGGTGAAAAAGCAAGTCCTAATAATGATACGATGATGAGCGAATATGACAACATGAGCATCGACCCAAAACTCATGCGTTCGGCAATTCGAGGAGCGATGGCGTAGCTTATCGCGTAGCCCAATGACATGGCACTCAGGCACCAGCCGTAACTTGCGGCATCGTCGAGCACGTTTGTGAAGAACAGGATAACGGCGAAACCGATTGCTGTGGATGCGAGCGCCTCGAAGAGTGCGAACGGGAAGAGTAGACGATACGTAGAGGTATGAGCGAAGGTCTTGAGCCCGTCGAGCCATTCGTGCAAAAAAGTGACGAGTGGGGAGGCGTCGGGGTCTTGGGGGGGCGGGGAGGAATCGTTGGTGCTTGCGGTTTCGTAGCTGCCCGAGGTTGTCAATTCGAATTCCGCGTGCTTCTTCGACACGAGGACGACGAGCATAATTGCGATAACCAAAGAGATGCTCTCGGTAAACAAAATCGGGATATATGCGTTACTCGAACCAGCAAAACCAGCAATTGCCGGGCCGATGAGAGTACCGAGAAGACTGATAAGTCTCATCAGTGAGAGAACGTCGATGAGTTTGTCCGGATCGGTGACTTTGTTAATGAATGATGTCACCGCTGGAGAATAGAACGTATCAGAGCCAGTCGTAATAACGACAAGTGTAGTGAGAATCCAGAAGGATGTATTTGCTGAAACGATAGAGAAATTACCAGAAATATAAATCGTAGCGATAATCAGCAGACCAGCGATTATTCGAGTCGAGCATGCGTAGATTATCGTGCGTAAAACTCCCGCTCGCTCGCCAATTGCTCCGGAGAACAGTCCGGTCACGAGTGTGCTTATCGAGCTAATGGTGAGATAGATGGTCAGATATCGGCTGGAATCAGCGAATCCGACTAAGAGTGAACTAAGTAACCACAACTGGATGGTGGTTTCAGCGACCGATGTCGCGTATACGGAGAAGAGATCACTGATGGCAAGTTGCCAATAGTTGCGGAAAGTTCTAAAGAGTTGCGTCAAGGTTGGCCTTCTTTGCAAATGAGCACTGCCACAAAATAGCAGAAGATATCGCTTCAGCGGTTTCTGTGAAGTAGCGGGTAAAATTATCATTTTCCCAAATATAATTTTGGAGATTATCTTCTGTATTTACTGTGTCAAATAACTGTACGATTTTAGATGTGGTAGATATTACTTTTTGCAATGAATTCATTTGATCTTGAAAGTCAATGATAAGCTGGTCTCCAGGCATATCTAAATGTACGTGTTTAAAATATTTTAATGATTTAAACGTTTTCAATGCGGCAAAGTGGCATATGGAAAAGGTTTCCCTGACTTGGCTAGTTAAATTTATTGATGGAGTGTTATGTTCGGCGATAATAGACTCCAGTGCAGAATTTGCTGCGAAAAAAAGCTCTGCTGTCTTAAATAAATCACAGCAATATTCTGCACTAGACCTCACATACTCGTCGAACATTTCTTCATATGAAGGCATGTTCTTATCTCTCTAAGGATTACGGTATATGAAATTTTCTTTAGGTGGGAATGGGCGTGGGCGAGGATTAATTCCACCTCGTGTAGCATGTGTCTTATTCATTTCCGCCTCCTTGCGTAATATTTGAGCTGCAAAATTCAGGTTACATGAGTATTTTTTTCTGATTATTAATGTTTCAAATAATGAGATGGCGAATAATGTTCATAATCAAAATACCATTCCGATACAGATATAATAAATGCAATCTGGGGAGAGTTCCGTGTTGTTTGCCGTTCCCATGCTTCGAGTAAAGTGAACGGTATGAGTGAAAATGCGAATCGTCTCGTTGTGCTTGCAGGGCCAACAGCAGTGGGCAAGGGAACAGTTGAAAAGAAATTATTCGAAGACCATCCAAACATCTGGCTTAGCGTTTCTGCGACAACGCGTGATCCTCGTCCAGGTGAAGAAGATGGAGTGAATTATTTCTTCATGACAGAGCCGGAATTCCTGGCAATGGAAGAGCGCGGAGAATTCCTTGAAACGGCTGTCGTTCATGGAAAACATCACTATGGAACTCCAGCGGGGCCGGTTATTGAGCATTTAAAAGCGGGGACTCCATCGATGCTGGAAATTGACGTGCAGGGTGTGCACCTTGTTAAGGCGCGTGCTCAGGAATTAGGTTTGGATCCAGTATTCGTCTTTCTTGCTCCGCCAAGTTTTGAAGAGCTGGAAGCGCGACTCAAGGGACGCGGAACTGAGACGGAAGAGCAACAAAAGCGTCGTTTGGAAACTGCACGGCACGAGCTTGAACTGCAAAGTGAATTCGACGTCGTTATCGTCAACGACGAAGTTGAGCGCGCAGCTCGTGAATTGTGGGGCGTTTTCGAATCCGCAATGCGCACCGAGTAGGGGTGCATAGGGGAAATAAAAGGCAAGCTTGCGAGAAGAGTAAGTGGCAAAGTGGCGGATTTTGCTGCTTGCGGGATTTTTTGCAGGTTGATACTGCTTTTATAGGGAGTGTGCCATCCATATGGTTTATGGATGGCACACTTTCGCAAAAAATGGGAAGGCGGATTCTTCCTGACCTCGGACTAGGTCGTTAAAAACTCCTTTGAAGTGGATCTGAAATGACTCGTAAGTTATTCCGGATCTAATCAGAATCCACTCCGAATCTGCGTGAAGTCACTCCGAAGCTCCTCTGATACTAAATGGCAGATTTGGCAGATTTATATCGGAAGCTTTTGATCCAAGTGAGTAAATTACGGGAGCGGAACAATACTGGACGTCGAAACCCAAGTAATGCACAGTATCTGAGCTGCGATGAATAATGCTATATAGATTCCCCGAACGACCTTCGACCACTTTTTTGCGAAGAAGAACCACGGGAAAAGAATGATTCCTGTAAAACCAAGCCAATAAATCAACATAATTGGTAAAAACATGGCAACGATGCCTCCCTCTTCTTACTAATCTCATTAGGTTTTTGCAGGTAGCTTCCATATCTGATGGTTTGAACTTGAAAACGGATAATTTGATGGAATCAACTTGCAAAAAACCGTTTTAAAATTTCGCAGGCATCGTGTCAAGCTATTATCTGCAAAGAACTTACTTCAATTATAGTTGATTTGTTCGTAGAAATATATTGGGAAAATTGGTTGCTTCATGTCGGGCGAAAGCTGAAAACCGTTTTTTGCAGAAAGGTGCCATCGGGGAACAAACTTAGCTCGATAACTCGGATAAAAGCGGTACCAAATAGCAAAAAAGTAGTTAGACGTCTGATTGCTTGATAGATTACCCAGTATTTCTGCCCTGGAAGTTCGGACGCAAATTACCCATCGAAAGTTGGCCCCTCCTGAGATCTCCTTCGTGGTGCTTTCATGGTCGTTTTTTGCAAAATGCAGACTATGACCCCGGAGAAAATCGGGCGTGTTTTCACATTCGTTCACATTGATTTTAAAAGTCGTTGTTTCGAGGTAGTTTGCCCGAAAATTAGCATATGAACGCTATGAATCCCTCTGCGAACGTACAGACTGAGAACGTACAGACTGCGAATGTCCCCGCGAATGCCTCGCACACACAGGTCGCGCAAACTTTCAAACCAATTCTCATAAAACCAACGGACGCAAATATGCGTCGGCGTTTGCAGCGTAAAGTCGCCCGTGATAGCATGACCCAGCCTGTGCGTGGCCTGTACGCAGACTCCCAATTGTGGAATTCGCTAAGCCCGAACGAAAAAGCAATTGCGAAAATCTATGCAATTGCTCGGCTCCATCCGCACTGGCCAGTTTCGTCGGTCTCGGCCGCGGCGCTTCTGGGCGCTACCTGTGACAGTTCGAGCGGTCCGAAATACCTCGAGAACGTTCACTTTGCCGCAGATGAGCACACGTCAACGGCGAATCGGAAACGGTTACCGATTAAGTTCCATTATGCAAAATTCTCGCGTCCTACAGAAAAGATTGATGAATTTATCGAGAGAGGAATAATTCACGAGCCTGAGGAAATAGTTCTATCGCCGCGAAAATTAGCGAAAATGTATATTCCTATCAACGAGTTTGTTGGCGTCATTAATGGGATTCTGGTCACGTCGCCGAAGCAGACGATTTTTGATTGTATGCGGCGCCTTCCTTTTGAGGATGCTCTTAAGATTTGCGACAAACTTGCAAAAATTTACCATATTAGTTATCGCGATATGGTTGAATTTATTCGCTTAAGAGCAGGATGTTGGAAGAATATTGCTACGCTCTTTAAACTGAAATTTGTTGATGGAAAATCGGAAAATGGCGGAGAATCGTTCTGCCGTGGTCGCATGATTCGCGGTGGCTTTACTATGCCAATTTTGCAAAAAGATCTCGAGAATGTTCTGTGTAAATTTGGCATAAATGACGAGGATGCTTTACAACAAACGGGGACAATTCGACCCGACTTTATGTGGGAAATTACGACGAAGTCGGGGGAAACGGGCTTTGTGGCTGCCGAGCTGGATGGGCGCGAGAAATATGAAAATCCGCAGATGCTTGCGAACGTCGGAGCTCAGGATACGACAGATATAATTATTCGTGAGCATGAGCGTGAAAATATTTTGACTATTCTGGGGATCCGAGTTATTCGCTTTTCTTTTGCAGAGGCGGCTAAGGATGCTGGTGCGAGGTTAATTCGCAAACTGAAATCCGTGCATGTGCCGATGGTCGACCGCGCCGAGCAGAAGCGTCGTAAGCGAATGCTTGCAACGAGGCTTGGGGAGTGGAGCTTAATGAGATTGTAAATGCCTAGCTGTGATGATTGGCGAGGTGTGAGGCTTGTGAATTCCTGTGTTTTGCGGTAGACGATGACCGGCGATGTCGTGCAGATGAATGCAGGCTTAGCGACGTGCGTGGTGGGTAGAAGAAAAGTGCGAGGGAATGCGGGGATTTTAGGAAACCCTAGGAAATTTTAGGAAATAAGGGAATTTAAAATAGGGGAAATGAGAGAACAGCGAGGGGGATTTAGAGCTTACCTGTTTTTTGCAGGTTGATGCCGGGTTTATTTAGAAAATGAGTTTTATCTGATCCAAAGATGGCACTAAAACGCAAAAAAGTTCATTCGTGGAAAAGCGATGTCAATGCTGCCTGGTTATAAATGATGGGGATGGAAGTCCAATCCAGTTTTTTGTAAGTTGATGCTATGTATTGCTATAGATTGAGAGGAATTACACAAAACCCGGCACTAACTTGCAAAAAAATATTTTTCGCGCTTAAGTTTTTTCCCAGTTTCCTCCTTTTCCAGTCTTTCAGCCATTCAGCTTATGAATCGATTCGCTATCCTTCCATCGCGGAAGCGCGAAAGAACGCGAATCAGTACCGCCTCTGGCTCGTCATAATTTAGCGACAAGCCAGAGGCGGCACCTCATATTCCATATTCCCTACATTTAACGGCTATTATGCGCTAGTACTTTAGTGCTCTCAAACTTTATTGCTTTAAAATTTGAGTGCTCTCAAACTTTGAAACTCTAAAGCCTATGCAGAAGAGCCGAAGATCTCGCTTATAGGTTTGCGTTCAGCTCCTTTACTTTTTTGCGAGCATAAACGAACTGAATTCCACAAATGATGACGTAGATAATGCTGAATTGTGCAAAGATAATCAGCGCATCCAGCCAGGAGAAGCTAATCCACCCCGCAAGTATTGCGATTGCGATAAAACCAATCCATGTTGTGACGAAGTGGATGACCGTTGCGGCGGCTAGCCCGAGATCCCAAGGATTCTTGGCGAAGATCCAATACGAGGCCAAAGTGAAGAGAACGCCCATGAGCATCCACAAAATTGCGCTCACCGCATACGCTTGGTGAATGGTTGAAAATTGTGCTGTCCATTCAGGAGTTGAAGGGATGAGATGCTCTGTGTTGTAAGAGATGTTGTTGAGAATGTTCATCCAGAATCCGATGAATAATCCGAGGATTGCACCTTGTAGCCCGACTTTGAGGCTAGTGAGAAAGTTTTTCATGATATGTCCTTAAAAGCTTGTGAATTCTCTGAAATTCTGTGAAATTTTTTGCTAAATTGTCCGATTCAAGGTTGTATTGAATCGTTACGGATGCAGTAGTTTTGCAGTGCGTGCCCTTTCAATTTTTTTTGCAGTTTAATGCAAAGCCTCTTTGTGCAAAAAAGTTCACGCGGTCTTTAATTTTTTGCAGAAGAGTGCGATATGAGACGCGCCTTAATTGTCGGAACTTGTCGAGCAGATACTTTGACGACGGACTCATCGCGCAAAATTGCAAGGTAGTTACCTGCAAAATTTAAGTCAAAGCGGACAAGCGCTCGCATATTAATGATTGCGTTGTTGCTGACACGAACAAACGAGAAGTCAGATAATTGCTCGGATAAGGCTTTTAGCGTCATGGTGACTTGCCAATCTTGCTTATTGTAACGTGCAAAAACCTTCTTATCGTTTGCAAAAAATTGCGTAATATGCGAAATCGGGATGAGCGAACTGTGCGCCCCAAAAGTTGCCAAAATCATGTCTGAGCTAGATTTCTCCGATGAAGCACTCGTGCTGTCTTGGCTATTTTGTGTAGCTGCTCGATGTTCGAGTTTCTCAGTATCTGGCATGGACTCTAACATGCTGATAGCTTGCTCGACTTCGCGCGTGCGAGACTTAGCAATGATAACTGCTATTGGTTCAGCTGCCGAGTCGCTCTGCTGAAGATTGACCTTCATGCTGAACTCACCTCCTTCGTTTTCTTTCTCAATCTGCCAGCGCCCTGTTGCTAGATGTCTGTGCTTATGGCTTAGGCACGGTGTTCGATCCGTGATTCAGAAGCGCTTCATCTGACATCTTCATCATAAGAAAGTGCTAAAGTAACTTCTAGTTTAGCCTGATAGACACGGTAATTTTCATGATAAGTGTTTTGAGAAGAAAGAAAGTACAATAGTAATAGCGATTTTTTGCAAGAGAGAGCAAAAAGCCGCTAGCTAACTGCACAAAACTGAAGAAATGCGACGCGACGCTGCGGAAGTTGCAAAAAAGCAAATGATGCGAACGTGAAAAGTGAATCCCGCCAAAGAAGCCGAAATGCTTGAAATAGAGAGAGATTAGTACAAGTATTTCCCGCAATTTTTTGGAGAGGTCTGCTCCTCATCGTCTCACTAAACTTTTTTGCAGGAGCGAACCGTCATGGCAGAAGCCGCAGAAACTGCAAAAAACTGCAAAGCTGCAAAGCTGCAAAGCTGCAAAAAACTGTGAACTCAGCAATCCGACAGCCCCCGCGAACCGCGAATCGAGGTCATATGCAGAAAGCGAACACAATTAACACATTAACCATAATCAAAAACGTGATGCCCTCTACAAGGTGGGGCTAGGAGAGTAAACGTGAATGAAAAACGAGTAAAGCGAGCGACTCTCAAAGACGTCGCACAGGCAGCTAGCGTTTCGTCAACTGCCGTTTCGCTCGTGCTCAATAATAAACCGAATAGGTTTACTGAGGAAACGAGAGATCATATCCGGTCAATTGCGCGTGACCTGAATTACGTGCCAAATCAGTCGGCAAGAAGTTTGGCAACTCGCGCGTCAAGCCTGCTGGCATTGTTTATCCCGGATATTGAAAACCTGTTTTTTGTATCTTTGGCCAAGCATTTGGAAGATGAATGCAAAAAACAAGGATATTCCATGCTTATTGTGGACACGAGCGAAGATATTCGCGAACAAGACAGTGCGTTGAAACGCATGATTCAGCTGGGAATTGACGGTTTGTTTATTGTTCCGGCGCGTGGCAGTAGTGAATATAATCAGCGTTTTTATGCGCAATTGTTGGAAACGGATTTTCCGGTTGTGTTCATTGATCGCATTCCGGATGAACTGAAAAACGTCGATTCTGCGAAAGCTTATAAGGCGAAGAAAAAATGGAGCGCACTCGCGTATGACCATGAATATGGCGGACGATTGGCTGCGCAGTATTTTCTTGATCGCGGACACCAGCGCATGGGAATTATCGGGCCTGTCAGCTCGAATGACGGCGGAACGCACAACAATCTTGAGCGTTTTAATAGCTTTATCGAGGAGTGCAATTCCCGCGGTGTTGAAATTCCTGAGGACTGCATTCGCGACGGTGCTTTCAACGTGTCAGTTGGGCGAGATAATGCGGACGAACTGATTGATGCTGGCGTCACTGCGGTTTTTTGCGGAAATGACCTTATCGCAATTGGATTTACCAGGCGTGCGCGCGAACGCGGAATTCGTGTTCCAGAAGATATCTCAGTCATTGGATATGACGATGTTATGCGCGCGTTCGGGCTAGATTTTGCATTTACGACCATTCGGCAGGATGTGCGAGATTTGGCGCGCAGGAGTTGCGAGGCGATGATTGACGCGATGATCGGAGTGCTGGAAAATGCTCCAGCAGTTGGAACTCACGGTCAGTCCGGGAATCATGCGGCTAGCCATTCGGCAGGCTCTTCTGATTCTTCTGGGAATTCTGATTCGCTGGGCAGGGGATATGTCGTGCGCTTAATTCCTGAGCTCGTCGAGGGAATTACTGTGTCGGAGGCAAAGGGCGCGCGAGAGGATAAAAGATAAACGACAAAAGATAAAAGATAAAAGACCTGACCTAGTTTCCGCAGCAGCATCTTTTTTGCAGGATGGGGCTGTGGGTGCTGGGTTAGGTTTTTTTATTTTTTGATCGTAAATCTAGTTTTTTGCGATTTGGTGCCATGTTGTGAGAATTAAATGGATGATTCGAGAAATATATGGCATCAACTTGCAAAAAACTATGTAACCGATAAAAAGCCGTGCAAAACCAGAGATAAAATCAGAGGCCCCTGGATAGAAATCACTAAGATTCCTATTCGCAGCGACACGCTTGATGTCGAGCGACTTTATTTTTTACGCAAAATCTGATAAATTGTACATGGTTAAACGTTTAACCATTGGTAGGCGTTTTGAAAGATTGTGGAAGTTAGCTTTAAAGAAGAGGGCTTTTGCACTTTTCCAAACGCCAACCGGGGTTAATTCGCACAAACAGCCCCAAAATTTACGGAATCAAGGGAGACTTCGATGGCCACAAAAATTATTTTGGATTGCGATCCAGGTCATGATGATGCAGTTGCTATTTTGCTTGCGGTAGGAAATCCAGAAATTGATTTGCTTGGCGTCACTACAGTTGGCGGAAATCAAAGCATTGAGAAAGTTACATACAATGCACGCGCTGTGCTTGAGAAGGCACATGCGACTGACGTTCC
Source organism: uncultured Alloscardovia sp. (assembly GCA_963543015.1). Classification (GTDB taxonomy): domain Bacteria; phylum Actinomycetota; class Actinomycetes; order Actinomycetales; family Bifidobacteriaceae; genus Alloscardovia. The sequence continues at coordinate 109,004 of CAUTYZ010000001.1, read as the reverse complement.
TGTGTATCGTGGCGCGGGTCGACCAATTGTTCGCCAGGCTCAGGCTGCTGCAACGATTCACGGCGAAACTGGCCTTGATGGCGTTGAATTGCCAGAGCCTACACGCCCATTGGAAGATGAAGGCGCTGTTCAATTTATTATCGACACAATTATGCGCGAAGAGCCAGGAACGGTTACCCTTGTCCCAACTGGTCCTTTGACGAATATTGCGTTGGCTGCACGTATTGAGCCACGAATTGTAGAGCGCGTTAAGGAAGTCGTGCTCATGGGTGGCGGCTATCACGTGGGCAATTGGAGCGCTGTGGCTGAATTCAATATCATGGTTGATCCAGAAGCAGCTCATATCGTTTTCAATGAGCCGTGGAAGGTGACCATGGTTGGTCTCGACTTGACCCACCAAGCATTGTGCACGCCAGAAATGCAAAAAAAGATTGAAGGCGTGGGAACTGATTTGGCGATGTTTGTGTCAGGTCTCATGGACTTCTTCCGCTTGGCGTACAGCCAGAATCAAGATTTTGTGGATCCGCCTGTGCATGATCCATGCACGGTCGCTTATCTGATCGATCCAACTGTGGTACAGACTCGTCGTTGCCCAGTGGATGTCGAGCTTAACGGAACTCTGACCTTGGGCATGACGGTTGCGGATTTGCGCGGACCAGAACCATCTGAAGAAGAATGCCATACTCAGGTCGCAACCAAGCTTGATTTCGATAAGTTCTGGAATTTGGTTGAGGATGCAATTAGGCGAATTGGATAGTGGTTGGCGCTTCTTCAATGAGTGGAGCTAGTAGGATAATGATGAAATTCCGGTCGTAACCGATTTTTTTTGCAGAAAGATGCCATGCGACGAATATGAATAGGCTAGTTTTGGCTTTACGAAATTTTCTGATGGCACGAACTTGCAAAAACCTGCAAAACCTTCAAAAACCTGCGCAATCAGTAAAAACAGTAAGCACAAATCTCCAGGAGTTAAGAAATCATCCAGCCGCTCCACCCGCACACCACACAAATCTAAGTATCTAGGTAATTGAGTTTTAGATAATCGAGGAATTATGGACACACGTAACGATACACACGATACACGCGATATGCAGAACGCAACACAGAACGCAACGCAGAGCGTACAAGATGTTCTGGATATGCTCACCCATCTCAACGGGCACGTTGCTGTCGTTGGTTCTATGAACGCGGACTACACAGTTCGCGTGCCACGTTTTTTGCAGCCAGGGGAGACCTTGGAAGGTGGCGCGCTCGAAATTTTGCCTGGCGGAAAGTCGGGTAACCAGGCGGTCACTGCTGCAAAATTAGGTGCAGAGGTATCCTTCTTTGGTGCTCTCGGTACGGATTCAAATGCTGATTTCTTGGCTGGAAAGCTTGAAGAAGCTGGAGTTGATACGCAGCACATCGCGCGCATTGAGGGACCATCGGGAACGACAGTTATCACCGTTTCTGAAGCAGACGGCGAAAACACAATTGTGTACTCTGCTGGTTCGAACCGCAAAGTTACCGCACAATATGTTCGTGATAATGCAGAAAATCTCACGAGCGCGAGCGTTCTTGGCTTGTGCCTCGAATCTCCAATGGAAGCGGTTATTGAGGCGGCACGCATTGCACATGACGCTGGTATGCCAGTTTTGCTCAATAATTCTCCATTTATGGCGGATTTGCCTGCTGAGCTCATCGCTAACACAGATATTTTGCTGGCAAATGAGCATGAAATTGCGCAAATTATCGGCATGGATGATGCTGATACAGATTGGGCAACGGCAGATTGGGAGAGCATCCGCGTTCGCCTTGCTCAGATGGGATTCTCTCGCGTCATTATTACTCTTGGTGCGCTCGGATCATGTGTGATTGACGGCGATACGTATACGCGCGTTTCCGGCGTTCGCATCGAGCCAGTCGATACAACGGGTTGTGGCGACTCGTATATGGGCACAATTCTTGCAGGACTTGCTAGCGGTTATAACTTGACCGATAGCGCTCGCATGGCTGCATACGTTGCGGCTTATGCGGCTTGCGGTTTCGGCGCACAAGCGTCCTACGGAACCGTAGCACAAATTCGTGAGGCCTTTTCTCTCTAAACTCTCAATTTCTCTTAAGGTCTCAACTTAAAGAGTCCCTCATACCGCGTTTCCATGTGTGCGGTGTGGGGGACTCTTACTATGTGCCCTGAGGCGGTTGTATTTTACAGTTTTTGCACTTATGGACGGCGCACAGGGGGGGCAAATCGTCATGGGGCGTCGAGCCGTGCTGAGTGCCGTCATAGATACCGTCATGAGTGTCCAGATCACCGCGTGGATAAGTTCGCGGCAAAATTCGTTGCGCCGTTACGCTCGTTTAACTTTGTGGAGAGAGCAATTGCGCTGACTGTACATAGGGTTCCCATGAGGAGAGCGAGGAACGCGTTTGGGTATTGTCCGGTGTGTTGGAGTGACGATACGATGGTTTCGGATGTCGTGCCGGTAAGCGGGTCGCTCAATGCGATACTTATAATGGCCACAAGAGGTTGGATTGTGTAGAATTATGAGCGAGCGTCGCATCTGGCGTGGGAGTGTTCGCTTTGTATTGAATGCGACGAACAATGCTAGGCTCATTGGGAGTGCAATTCCCAGAAGACAGAGTGCGCATATGGAAATTTCCCATGAATAGGCTGAGCTTGTGAAAACTCGTGTGACAAGCAGAATACCAACGCCAAGAGTTAATCCTAGGCAAGGGAAAAGTTCCTCATGCGAAGGCCTTGTCAGCCTGTTCCGTGTGCTCAAGGACAGGGCAAAAACTGCGACAAGGCATACCCGTGCATGCCGCGATAATAAGCGGTAGATAGAACGAAACAGGCAGTTCGTCAGGCGTATCGATGTGAGAACTGCTGGAAAGATTATAGACAGAATCGCCAAAAAGTATGGTACATACTGTGCTCACACACGTCAGAGCGCTCGCGGCGAGGGTAATTGTACGTACTATCGAACGGTGAAGTGTGAGGGATTGAGCAAAAAGATAAAACGGGTGCGATAATTCCGCACAGAATTGGGGCAGGATTGAGCCATCCTGAGGCATCGTGGAGCATGCTGACATATGTCACGGATATTGCGGCGAGCAGAAGTGTAAACATGGCGCTGCCCAGGATAATGGAGCGTGCGTCGATGTCTGAGTGTGACGACGACGTGTGTGTCAGGCAGATGCTGAGGCTGGCGATGATAGCGAGTATAAGGCAGTTGGCGATAACGAGTGTGGTGTTATAGTCAGAGCCTAAAAACTGGCCGTATAAGCTCGGCTGGAGTTCGTTGTGTCCGCCAATTTCGCTGCTGAAAATGAGTGCGACTTCACTCGTGCACACGATAATCATGCACACGAAAGCAAGTAACAGTGCAAACGGTCGTATGGAACGCGTGACGATGAGCAGTATCGTAATTAACGGTAGAACGCATCCGCTGAGGATAAGCGCGTACCCGGAATACGGAACGAAGAATTCCGTCTGTCCAAATTCATGGACCAGCAGCAAAACTACGGAAACCGCAAGAACAAGAAGTTCAAGAATTCCGTATACAATTCGTTTCATTTTTTTGAGAAGCTGTGGTTGCGTACATGGTAATTCCTTTATGTAAAGGTAGATTTTTTGGCGATTAAGTTTTGTTCAGGCTTAATTAAGCCCAATTAAGCCGGAATTAAGCTCGATGGCGTGCGGAAACTTCATCCTCCTTCTTCCTGAAGCGGGCAATCAGATACGTAATAACTCCTGTCCCAACGCACATGAAGAGCGCGGACACGGTGAATAAATTACGCGTGGAAATGCTGCCGTATTTATCCTGTGGCAAACCGAGAAGCTGCGTAATTGGTCGACTAAAAATCAGAATCCCGATGGTCAGAACGCACAAAATGGCGCTGGAGACGGGGAGAGCTATCTGAGGGGCATCGTCACAAATACGAATTGCATAAATCAGCAAAATGAATGGCAGAATAATGCCGCTCAGCATGAGTGCGGGAGTCGTAGTGTCGGCAGGATCGTCGAGTGGAAGATAAGAACGCAGAAGCATAAACAGGGACGATACGATGGCAATTCCTGCGAAGCAGCACATGCGGATAATTTGGTTACGAATCTTCATGGTACAGAGCTCCTTTGGTCTGAGTGGGGGACGGTTGTGGGTAGAAGTGTGGGTGCGGCCTCTTTTTTTTGGGGGGGGGCTATTTATGCGGAACTTGTGGCTCCTGTGTGGCGGTTGTGTGATGGCCTTTCATCAGTGAAAGGATTAATTCACAGTATACACTTTTTGCGCGGTTCTGGGGAGGGGCGGAGCGGGGAAGGAAGGAGGGAGTTTTGCTGGGGATTATGCGCTTGTGATAGTTTTTGCAGGTTGATGCCATGTTTGGAAAATCCAAGAAGGGTATGAGGGAAAAGATGGCACTAAGTTGCAAAGAAGTGTTTTAGACGAGCTTTTGCTTCGCGAAAATGGCGCTTTTATAAAGTTCTTTGCAGTTTGGTGCCATGTTTGATTGTTTTATTTTCTCATCTCGTAGTTATATGGCATCAATTAGCAAAAAATTATTTAAGCCTTGGGAAAGCCCTCAATAATCCATTAAAACAAAAAGAAAATACTCAAATAAATGGCATAGATGTGGGGTGGTAGTCAGGAATGAACTACCGCCCCACATCTATGCCATTTATTTTTGCTGTGCGTCTCACTAGACACAGCAGCTCAGCCTAGCCCCTTCCGGTCCTAGCCTGTTCCTGCCCCTTAGTCCGCCTGATGAGCCAACTTATTGATCAGCTCAGGGTCGCGAGTTGCGCCCTTATCAGCAGAGCGGGCGAACGCAGCATAAGCCTTGAGAGCCAAGGAGACCTTACGATTGCGATGCGGACGGTATCCGTAGCCATTCTCAATTGCGACTCGACGAGCTTCGAGGACATCGTCTGGCACGTCCACATTGATGGTGCGGTTTGGAATGTCGATGACGATCTTATCGCCATTTTCGACCAAAGCAATTGGGCCGCCTGCTGCTGCTTCTGGAGCGATATGTCCGATGGACAAACCAGACGAACCACCGGAATAGCGACCGTCGGTCAGTAGAGCCACTTCCTTACCAATTCCCTTGCCCTTCACGAAGGAAGTAGGGTAGAGCATTTCTTGCATGCCCGGGCCGCCCTTAGGTCCTTCGTAACGGATGATCAAGGCTTGACCTGGCTTCAACGTGTCGTTGAGAATGACTTCAACTGCCTGCTCTTGTGATTCGACGACAAGCGCTTCTCCGGTGAACTTCCAAATGGAAGGGTCGACGCCAGCGGTTTTAACAACGCAGCCATCAGGAGCGATATTTCCGCGCAATACAGCCAAACCGCCTTCAGTTACAGAAGGGTGCTCGATATCGTGAACAGCGCCATTAATATAATCGCGGTCAAGAGAATCGAAACGGCTGTTTTGGCTCATTCCCTCATGAGTACGTACGCCACTTGGAGCAGCGGTAAAGAGATTGAGTGCCTCGTCGATAACGGTATCGCGGCGGATATCCCAATCGTTGAGCTTTGCTTCAAGAGTTGGGTAATCTACGGAATGAACGTCGCGGTGCAGTTTGCCACCACGGTCCAATTCGCCCAAAATTCGCGTAATTCCACCTGCGCGATGAACATCAGAAATCTCCCATGGTCCTGATGGGCTTGCCTTGCAAATGCATGGAACGGTATGGGAAATTCGTTCGATATCTTCCAAAGTGAAATCGACATCCGCACTTTGAGCAGCTGCGAGGATGTGCAAAACGGTATTTGTCGATCCGCCCATTGCGACGTCCATGGTCATCGCATTCTCGAATGCGTGCTTCGTTACGATCGAGCGAGGGAGTACGGACTCGTCGTCTTCGTAGTAGTAGCGATTTGCCAGCTCGACAATTTTCGCGCCCGCCTTCTCAAACAGTGCTGTTCGGGCTGCGTGATCTGCAAGAGTGGTTCCATTTCCAGGAAGAGCAAGTCCGAGCGCTTCCATCAAGCAATTCATGGAGTTTGCGGTAAACATACCCGCGCATGAACCACAGGTTGGGCATGCGGTACGTTCATAAGCGAGCAAATCTTCGTCGGAGACGTTATCGTCTGCGGATGCATACATAACGTCAATTAAGTCAGTGCTTTTCGTTGTGCCGTCGGAAAGGGTAGTAGTACCCGATTCCATTGGACCACCAGAAACAAAAATTGTCGGAATATTCAAACGCAAAGCAGCCATAAGCATGCCTGGGCTGATCTTGTCGCAATTAGAAATACAGATAAGCGCATCTGCACAGTGTGCGTTGACGGAATATTCAACTGCATCGGCAATGATATCGCGGCTTGGCAGCGAATAGAGCATACCGGTGTGACCCATTGCGATACCGTCATCGACAGCGATGGTATTGAATTCGCGAGGAATTCCGCCCGCATGCTTGATAGCTTCGGAAACGATACGGCCGACTTTATTCAAGTGAACATGGCCAGGTACGAATTCGGAGAAAGAATTAGCAACAGCGATAATTGGCTTTCCAAAATCTTTCTCGTCCACGCCTGCAGCGCGATACAAAGCGCGGGCGCCAGCGAACATACGGCCATTCATAATTGTTTCTGATCTCATCTTCATACTAGTAATACTATCGGTTATGGTTGTCGGACGGGCGCGGCGTTCACCAAGTGGGAACATGATCATGAAATTTATTGAGAAGAATTTCATGTAATGGAATTCTGATGTGTTCTCAATCGCTCTATAACGCTTCTGAAGAGCTTGAAAATTCTCGGGTATACGCCCAATTTTTCCGATCGGCTTAGTGGGTTGATTTATACAGTGGGTCGAGTACACTAGGAAAGACTTCTCAAAAGAACAAGAAGAATAAGACTTACACCAAACGTCAAGTATGGGAGAAAAATGGCACTGGGAACTAACCCTGAACCTCAGGGACTTGTAAATCCACCATTGGATGAGCTTATCGAGCATGCAGATTCAAAGTATGCATTGGCAATGTTTGCAGCTCGTCGCGCTCGCCAGATTAACTCGTACTTTACTCAGCTCAATGAAGGCTTGCTCCAAAACGTAGGTCCATTGGTTGAGTATCAGAATCAGGAAAAGCCATTGTCGATTGCATTCCGTGAGATTAATGAAGGATTGCTTGAAGAGACTTTGGGCGACGACGAGTAAACAGTCGAGTACAGCGAGTACAAGCAGACAATCTAGATAATTAAAGCTAGATAATTAAACTAGATAGCCAAGCCTGTTAAGCAACGACGCGTCGGTAACGACGAGTCAAACATGTACTCATTAAGCAGCGCAAACCGCGCACAGGCAAGCTCTTATATAACTTATAGAATCCCGCGTTAGCGTCACGAGAAGCTGATGCGGGTTTTCTTATCGAAGAAAGGACTTCGTAAGAAATGAGCGGACAGATGGACCACAGCGATATTCATCTTTTTACCTCCGAATCGGTAACTGAAGGTCATCCAGATAAGGTATGTGATCAGATTTCTGATGCTATTTTGGATGCGTATATGGCTGCTGATCCTCATTCTCATGTCGCCGTGGAGACATGTGCAACTGCTGGTCAGTTCGTTATTTTTGGCGAGGTATCGTCGTCTGCGCATGTCAATGTTTCTGCAGTAGCACGCAACGTTCTTGAACGTATCGGTTATACCGACTCGCATATCGGTGTCGATGCGGCAACGGTGGGAATTATGGAATCCATCATTGCTCAGTCTTCAGAAATTAATCAGGGAGTTAGTGCTGAAGCGCGTGCGCATGCAACGGGAGCTGGCAAGGTTTACACCAACGAGCAGCGCTACGAATTGCAGGGTGCTGGCGATCAGGGGCTGATGTTTGGGTATGCGACTGATGAAACTGATGCTTTAATGCCGCTGCCAATTATGCTTGCTCATAAGATGGCGGCACGCCTTGCGTATGTCCGTCATAGTGGCTTGGTTCCTCATTTGCGACCAGATGGTAAAACGCAAGTTACTGTCGCATACGATGCTGATGAGAAGCCGGTGTATGTGGATACGGTTGTTGTATCGACTCAGCATGATTCTGACGTGACTCAGGAATGGATTCATGAGCAAGTTCGCGAGCATGTCGTAGAGCCTGTGCTTGAGCAAATTTGCGGTGACATGGTGGCACACGATTCGTATAAGTTGCTTGTCAATCCGACCGGGTCGTTCGTTTTGGGCGGACCTGCTGCAGATGCAGGATTGACCGGACGAAAAATTATCGTTGATACGTATGGTGGCTCGGGTCATCACGGTGGTGGAGCGTTCTCTGGAAAGGATCCAAGCAAGGTTGACCGTTCTGCTGCCTATGCTGCTCGATGGGTTGCGAAAAACGTTGTGGCAGCCGGTCTTGCGCACCGCGTTGAAGTACAAGTGGCCTATGCCATTGGTGTAGCAGATCCTGTGTCTATTTACGTGAATACCTTCGGAACGGAAAATGTGTCACGTCAGATTATCGAATCTGCTGTGAAGGAAGTTTTCGATTTGCGACCAGCGGCAATTATTGATGAGTTGGGATTGCTTGCGCCAATTTACGCGCGAACTGCTGCTTACGGGCACTTTGGACGTCCAGAGTTTAGTTGGGAAAATACCGATTACGTGGATGCACTTCGTCAGGCAGTTGAACGGTTGTCGCGTTAATGAGGAATGCGTTTTTTGTAATCTGTGCTAGGTGAGGCATCTGATTTGACGGGAGCTGGAGCGCACATCGCCTGCTAGCGTCGCCATCACAATGACAGCACCGAGAAAATAGCACAGGGAAAGATACCACAGGGAAATGAGGGGATGAGAATCATGGCTGATGAGACGCTTTCTGCTCAGCAGCCCGCGTTAGACGGGTTGGCTGTTAAAAAGCGCTCTTCGGCTACCCGAAAGCGTGCTGAGGATAAAGCGCGGATGGAGAATGCTCCCGCCGATAATCTTCCAATTGCACGCGTTGTTTTAGAGGTTCAAACCCCGCATCTGGGACAATTATTCGATTACATTGTTCCTCAAAAATTATCGAAAACTGCTCAACCGGGGGCACTGATTCGTGCACGTTTTGGCAATCGCCGATGCACAGGGGTTATTTGGGAGCGCGTTGCAGACAGCACTGCACCTCGTACCTCGCTGAAGACGATTGAACGCGTGCTGTCCTCACAGATACTTATTAATGCACATATGCGTGCAGAAATTGAGGCAATTGCTGACTTCTTTGGCGGAAGTCGGGCAAATATCGTGCGCTTGGCAGTGCCTCCGCGTGTGGCAAAAGTGGAGAAAGAACTGTCTCTTTCGAGTCGTTCCTCGGTAACGGATGAGTTAGCGAAAAGCGTTGTCGACTATGCGCGAAATGGTGAGCGTGAGCTTGCACAGATGTTTGGCACGCAGTCCATTGCTGACGTGATGCGTGCTTTGAACGTGACAACGATGTACTCGCATATCGTGTGGGATACATTGCCAGGAGTAGGAAGCTGGGAACGAGATCTGACATGGATGGTTGCAGCCGCGCGAATGCGAGGGCGACAAGTCGTTGTCGTTTTGCCGGATATGCGTCACGTCGAGCATCTGGTAACACAGCTACAGTCAATTGGCCTGTCGCAATTTTCCGATGATAATTCATTGGGAACGTGGAAAGGCAATTTTGTCGTTCTCAATGCATCCTTGCCATCAGCAGATCGTTATCGTTCCTATCTTGCCATTGCAGAAGGTTTGGTGGGATGCGTTATTGGTACACGTGCGGCAATGTATGCACCCGTTGGGAAAAATGCTGTATACATCACTCTGGATGAGAGCGTATACCAAAATTGGGATGGTTTTACGCCATATCCGAACGTTCATGATGTCGTGCGTATTCGAGCGCAGCGTAGCAACGGTGTCGTCATAACCGCGGGAAATGTTCGAAGCAGCCAGACTCAGTGGCTTGCAGATAAGCATCCGCAATCAATTATCGAGGTTCATGGTCTGAACGCGGTAATTGCTGAACGGTCGGCGTGGATAAGGCATCTAAACAGAGAAGAGCTGGAAAGTCTTGCTGATCCGGCAATTGGCGCTCGAGTGCCATCCACTGCTGTGAGTGTGCTGCGCAAGGCTGCAGAAAAAGGCCCAGTTTTGCTGTCTATTCCTGCACGTTCACAATCTGCGGTGTTGTGCTGCTCATCGTGCAGAAAAGTTGCTCAATGCAGGCGATGCTTAGGTCCTTTGAAGCCTGGCAACGAAACGAGTAACGGTCATCCGATGTGTCAGTGGTGTGGGGCAGTAGCATTGGACTGGTCGTGCCTCAACTGTGGTAATACGTCGATGCGGCTTCTTCACATCGGAACGGAAGGTACTGCGCAGGAACTATCTACGCTGATACAAGGTGTGCCGATTATCATGTCGACGCCTGAAGTTGCTCGTGGCGTGGTGGAAGAGATTTCGGATCGGCCAGCATTAATCATTGCAACGCCTAGAGCAGAGCCGCGAGTTCGCAATCGGGAGACAGGTGAATTACAAGGCTACCGTAGTGTCGCTATTATCGATGCATGGACAAGCCTATACGGATCCTCGCTTGACCAGCGAATTGATACTCTGCGTGTGTGGAGCGATGCTGCTGCCTTATGCGTTCCACGTGTACAAGGCGGTCAGGTGCTTATCTTGGGTGAAGCGGACTCAGTCATTGTCAGCTCACTCCTGTCGTGGGATAGTAGAATTCTTGCGAATCGAGAAATCCGAGATGCTGAGGAAACGGGTCTTCCTCCATCCGTAAGTGCGGCGGTCATTTGGGGAGAAAAAGCAAGCGTTGAGCGTATGGTGGAAGCCGTCAGGGAACAATTAGGCGGACTTCCTGTCATTGAAACACGTATGGGCGCGCTTCCATCATTGCTCGGTCCTGTGCCGAAAGCTATTCCGCAAAATTTACGGCAATACTATATCGATGCGTTGTATCAGCGAGTGCAATGCGTTATTCGTGTGCCACGAGAGGAATTGCATCGTTTAGTTGTCGCGCTTCATCAAGCACAAGCTCGACATACCGCTCAACGTAACCCTGCGGAGCTTCATTTCCACGTGAATCCGAAGAATGTTATGTAATTTCGTCAGATGCGATAGCGCGGATATGGACTCTGCAGACAGACTAGACAGGGCGGCCCATGCGGGGAAGATTGAAGATTACGAATAGAGCCTGCGCGAGTCTGATGCGCACGGTGACGTTGAGTACTGATGAGACTGTTGAGAACAGATAGAGAAATATAGGGAAAATTGAATGAGTACGCGTTCTCATATGTGCATTGAGAAGACCATGCCGAAAAACGAACGCAGTAAGGAGACATCATGACTCGTATACTTTTTGCAGGCACGCCTGACGTTGCTGTCACGCCTTTGCGCGCATTGGTTAACGCAGGAGGCGATATCGAGGTTGTGGGCGTCTTGACACGTCCGGATGCTCCTCAAGGGCGTGGTCGCAAGTTGACTCCTAGCCCAGTGAAGCAAGCTGCGCTAGAACTCGGATTGCCTGTGATTGAGGATAAGCCTACGACCCCTGAATTTTTCGAGAAAATTGAGCAGCTTCATCCCCAGATGGCAGCGGTAGTTGCATACGGAAATTTGCTGAAGCAAGAAGCTCTCGATGCCATACCTAGAGGCTGGTATAACTTGCATTTCTCTTTGCTCCCATTGTGGCGCGGAGCAGCTCCTGTACAGCGAGCTATTTGGTCGGGAGATGAAATAACGGGGGCGTCTGTTTTTAGAATTGGTCCGGGTTTGGATGATGGCCCAATTTTGGCTCAATCGACGGTAACTATTGGCGAGCATGAGACTTCGGGTGAGCTTTTAGATCGCCTGTCGCAAGATGGGGCATTACTGTTGTGCTCCGCATTACAGGGACTGATTAGTGGGAAAATTATCCCTCAGCCTCAGCAAGATGGCGCATATGAGCATGCTGCAAAAATTCATCCTGATGATGCTCGCGTGCGTTTTGATGTGCCTGCGTTTGCTGCTGATCGTCAAATTCGCGCATGTACTCCTGAACCAGGCGCATGGACGACCTTGCATAACGGGGATGATGAACCAGTGAAACTGACTATTGCAGAAGCAGTCATTGATGCTAGCGAAGAAGACTCTCTTCAAGGAAAGCTCACACCAGGTCAATTGCTCGTAACGAAGAAACACGTATGGGTAGGAACAGCGACGTATCCATTGGAATTGCTGCAAGTTAAAGCTCAAGGAAAGAAGCAAATGCGTGCGGTAGATTGGGCTCGTGGCGCGCGTTTAGTCGAAGGAGCATACTGTGAGTAAAGCAAAAACAATTGCCAAACTTGCAAAAAAGGGTGCTATGCCTGCTCAGCCAGCAAACGCTCGTTCGGTAGCATACTCTGTCCTCTCATCCTTGGAAGAGAAGGATAGCTACGCGAATTTGCTTCTGCCACGAGTTTTAGGACAAGTAGACTTAAGCGATCAAGACAAGAACTTCGTCACCGATATCGTGTACGGAACTTTACGGTGGCGACTTTTTCTGGATACCGTTATCGAAGCTGCACATAAGAAGCCATTGCGGACGATTAATGCAAAACTTATCAACGTCGTGCGTTTAGGTGCATATCAATGGCTTTTCATGAATATCGCAGAATATGCATGCGTGAACGAAACGGTCAATCTTGCACGAAAGCGTGTAGGCAAGCAAACAAGCGGTTTTGTGAATGCGCTGATGCGAAAAATTGTCGCCTATGATCGACGCCAGTGGGAAGTGAATGTGACGTCGCGTATCCGCAAGAGTGGTGATATGAACGACGACGACGTGTATATCGCGCGTGCTGCCGTACGGTATTCACATCCTGAATGGATTGTGCGCGAATTGCGTGATGCGTGGAATGCATCGGGGTATCAGGGATCAGAGAATTTAGCGCATGAGGATAAACGCGAAAATGAACGTGATAGTAAGCGTGATTATGTGCATGAGATGCTCGCTGCAGATAATGAAGCGCCTGCTGTCACCCTGTGCGTGCGACCAGGTTTAGCGCAGATAGATGATGTGTATGACGATGTAGAAGAGAATCAGCGCGGGACAGCTGTTCGTGGAGAATTGTCGCCATATGCATTGCGTGTTCGTAGCGTTAATCCGCAAAAATTACAGGGAATTATCGACGGTACTGTAGGAGTGGAAGACGAAGGAAGCCAGCTTGCTGCTCTTATACTGGCGCTTGCTCCTGCGAGTACTGATGCCGCGCAGAACGGTCATACGCAGGACGGTCATGCGCAGAATGAGCAATTCGGGCATGAGCAGTGGTTGGACATGTGCGCGGGTCCTGGAGGGAAAACGGCATTGCTGGCTGCGCTCGCTACCCAGCACGGAGCGAAGCTGAACGCCAATGAGCCTCATGACCACAGGCGTGAGCTGGTCAAAGATAATGTGAGAGCCATTCCATCGTCAACAATTGGCGAGATTACTGGAATAGACGGGCGTGAGTTTGGCTCTGCGTATCCAGAGCATTTCGATCGTATTCTCGTGGATGCGCCGTGCTCAGGATTAGGAGCGTTGCGTCGCCGTCCAGAAGCGCGGTGGAGAAAGACTCCTGAAAGTGTCGTCGAATTGGCACAATTGCAAAAAAGTTTGCTGCTGAGTGCTGTCGACGCGCTCAAATCTGGAGGGGTTGTCGCATACGTGACGTGTTCACCAGTGCTTGCGGAAACTCGAGAAATCGTTGATGCAGTTGTCGATCTGCGTGATGATATCTACCGCTTGGATGTGCCGACAATTATGCATGAATTGAATCCGAACATTCCAGTTCCTGAGGAAAGCTCTCATGATGATGTGCTCAAGGAACCACGCGATATGCAGCTTTTTGAACATATTCACGACACGGATCAGATGTTTATCGCGTTGCTGAAGAAAAAGTAAATCGAGTATAAACGGCTATAAATCTGAGAATAACAGTCATTAATGCGCGTCGATAATTGGTAAAGCCAACGATAAATCGCGAGTATCGATGTGGTATGGTGCAGCAGCGCGAGTGACCGGTTTTGCACAAAAAGCAATTCCTACTCCCGCTGCTTGAATCATCGGAATATCATTAGCACCATCGCCGATTGCAACGGTATGAGCCATATCGACGTTTTCGAGAGCTGCCCACGCGCGTAATTGCTCGAGTTTCGTTTCTTTAGTAACAACATCCGATACAACAGTGCCATCGAGAATGTACTGAGATGTGCGCTCATCGTAAGACGTTCCCAGAGTGTGCGCATAGCAGTAATCAATATGCAATTCACGAACGAGCATATCGGCAACTTCGTGGAATCCGCCCGACACAACGCCGACTTTCCAGCCGCGAGCATGAGCAGTATCGATAAGAGTTTGAGCGCCATTCGTTACATGGAGACGGCGATAGACAGATTCAAAAATATCAGTATTCAAGCCGCGAAGAAGACTGACGCGGTCTCGCAATGCTTGGGCGAAATCAATTTCCCCATTCATGGCGCGAGCGGTTATAGCCGAAATCTCTTCACCAAAGCCGCATTCTTCTCCTAATTCATCGATGGCTTCTTCATCAATGAGGGTTGAATCGATGTCCATGACAATTAAGCGCTTATCCATATTTTGATAGTAGCGCGATATATGGGATTTCATAGCGTGTAATCCCACAGTACGGTAGCCTAGTAGTAAGTCGAGGAGGAAAAATGCCGCAAGGACGAGACTACGGAGTAGAAAAAGACTTAGAAACGCAGCAGACGGACGAAGATTCGTCGCAGCCTTTTGAACACACCGGGAACGGCGCCGAGCATGAGCAGCGGTCGGTTCGGCATGTCAGCAACGAAGCACACGTGCGAGCTGAAGCTCAGGCTGACGAGTTAGCGCTCCAGTTAGATCAATTGCGTCAACGCAATCATTCTTTAGCACGCGCCTTGCGCAAGGCAACGGATCAGTTGCAAGAAGCTCGTGAAACGATGAAAGCTCTGAGCAATCCTCCTTTGACTCGAGCAACTTTTGTGCGCATTGATTCTGATCAGACGGTTCAGGGCCAGCGAATCGTCACCGCGGAAGTAATTCATAATCATCGTCATGCAATTATGACGGTGGCTCCGCAAGTTAATCCGATGCAGCTGCGTGCGGGGCAGGGCGTGCTCATTGATGACAATATGCGTATCGTGCGTGCGGACGATTTTTCTAGTTTAGGACGAGTTGTGACGGTGAACCAGGTAATGGATGGCATGCGGTTGCTCGTTCGCGATTCGAGTGGAAATACTAGTGTGGTTCGTCGTGCATATAATACGATGAATACTGATGTCGAACGTGACGATACTGTCATGCTCGATGACAGTGGGGAATTTGCGGTTCATATACTCGAATCCAGCAAGGCCGAGGAGCTTCTTCTTGAGGAATATCCAAATACAAGCTTTAGCGATATCGGTGGATTAGACAAGCAAATTAGCCAAATCCGTGATGCTGTACAGCTTCCATTTACGCATCGCGAGCTGTACTCGTTCTATGGTTTGCAAGGTGCCAAGGGAATTTTGCTGTATGGTCCTCCAGGAAATGGTAAGACCCTTCTAGCAAAAGCTGTCGCACATTCTTTAGCGGAAGATTCTCAAGGTGCATTCTTGTCGGTAAAGGGACCGGAAGTTTTGAGCAAATTTGTCGGCGAAGCTGAACGCATGATTCGTATGGTCTTCGCCCGCGCTCGCGAGCTAGAAGCCGAGGGAAAGCCAGTTGTTATTTTCATCGATGAGATGGAATCGTTGCTTCGAACGCGCGGAACGGGTGTTTCCTCCGACGTGGAAACTACAGTCGTCCCACAGTTCCTTTCTGAGCTTGATGGCATGGAAGATCTGAAGAACGTTATCGTTATCGGTGCATCGAATCGTTTGGACATGATCGATCCTGCTGTGCTGCGTCCTGGTCGATTGGATATTAAAATTCCAATTGGCGCTCCAAGTAAACGTGCGGCGCGCGATATCGTGGCGCATTATATCGATGAGCGTATGGCATGCGATGGCGATGTAGAATTACTCGTTGATGCAGTTATCGACAGCGTGTACGATCCTGCAAAAATTGTCGCACATCTGCATTGTGACGACAGTATCGTGACGGTTTCGATGAGCGACTTGATTTCTGGCGCGCATCTTAAAAATATTATCGACCGC
Organism: uncultured Alloscardovia sp.; assembly: GCA_963543015.1. Taxonomy (GTDB): domain Bacteria; phylum Actinomycetota; class Actinomycetes; order Actinomycetales; family Bifidobacteriaceae; genus Alloscardovia. The sequence continues at coordinate 92,932 of CAUTYZ010000001.1, read as the reverse complement.
GCAAAGATGATTGCAATTAAGCAGTCTCTGGAAACCAATGACGTCGACCACGTGCTACTGGATGCTCGCATTATGCAGTCAGCTGTGGATGATGAATTTGCTGATATGTATAACACGTGCATGCATACGACGATGCAAGGGTGGGGATTGCTCCTTGATTTGGGAGGTCGCCGCGTGCGCAGCGCCATGATGGAAGAATGGGCTTAAGTGCACAATTGCTGCTTCGCAGTGCAGTCACCGTGAGCCACTGAGTTGCAGCTCAGTAACGGTGAATCGCTGGGGTGCTGAATTGCTTGATTGCTTGATTGCGGGATAATCAGCAGTGCACAGTGTGCCATGTGCAGCGTGCTGAGCAAGAGTACGTGCGTTGAATCTAGTGCGCAAAGTCAGGGCACGTGCATCTTACTTACTCACGCTTACAAGGGGAAGGAAAACGAATGACAGTTAAACGTGTCATGGGTGTAGAAACCGAGTACGGAATCAGCGGTCAGCGTGGCGTCTACGATGATCATACCCAGTTGTCGTTTGATCTCATTCGTTCTGTCGCTGACCTTCAGCCGTCTACAGCACACGTTCGATGGGATTACGGATATGAAGATCCTGTCCATGATGCGCGTGGTTTTCATATGCCGCGTGCGCATGTTCGCTCGGATTTGCTGACTGACCGTGAGCAATTTCGCACAACTAACGTGGCATACATCAATGGTGCGCGCATATATGTCGATCATGCGCATCCTGAATATTCCGCTCCTGAGGTTATGACTCCACGAGAAGCGCTCGTGTATGACCGCGCTGGGGATGCAATTATGGCTCGTGCTGCTCATAAATCACAGGTTTCGCTGAAGCTTTTCCGCAATAATGTGGATGGCAAGGGCGCAAGCTGGGGAAGTCACGAAAATTATCAAGTTGCGCGATCTGTCCCTTTTGAAGATCTTGCGACACTTTTTACTGCTCATGCGGTATCACGAATCATCTACACCGGCTCAGGGCGTGTAGGACTTGGGGAAGCATCACAACAGCCAGGATTCCAAATTTCCCAGCGAGCTGACTATTTCAAAACTCCTCTCGGCTTGCAAACGACTTTTGATAGACCAATTGTCAATACTCGCGACGAGTCGCATTCTACGGATACGTACCGCAGATTCCACGTCATTGCGGGGGACGCCAATCGCATGGATGTGCCTGAACTCTTGAAAATAGGGACGACGAGCGTTCTGCTATGGGCATTGGAACAGTCCGTTGTGCTTCATATTCCCTATGCTGATTTTTTGCAGGAAGTGACTATCTCCGATCCGGTTGAAGCTATGCATAGCTTCTCGCACGACTTGTCACTTACGCAGACAACGTCAACTGCACACAACCACGAATTATCTGCCTTCCAAGTGCAGCTTCGTCTTCGTTCGTGGGTGTGTAGCGTGGCTGCGCAGGTGTATTCCACAGATTCGCGCGGAGAACCTCTGTGGCCTGATGAAGATACGAAAGAAGTTATGCATCTGTGGGCAGAAGTGTTGAAAGATATTGCGCGTCTCATTCATGCAGATGATGATGAACGATTAGCGTTACGCGAGCCGGCACGTCGTGTGGAATGGCTGACGAAGTGGCAGATCATCGAATCCATGCGCCGCAGAAAAAATGTGAATTGGGACAGCCCTCTTATGCAAGCTCTTGATATCTCATGGGCTCAACTCGACTCGACGTCGTTATGGCATAAAATCGAACCTCACGCTCAGAAAATTATTTCTGCTGAAGATATCGAGAAAGCATGTGAGTTCCCGCCAGACGATACGCGTGCATATACGCGCGGTTGGATGCTGAAGAATTATCCTGAGAATGTACTCTTTGCGTCATGGGATGGACTTGTCGTTCGAGGTGCATCTTCTGACAAGTCCTCTGATACGTCTTCTGATAATCAGGCGAGTACACCGGTAATTATCGCTCTTCATGATCCACAAGGACACGCGCGTGCAGAAATGGGTGACACGTTCACGGCTGAGCATAAAATAGAAGACATCATAGAACGCTTGGTGTAGATGCCAAGCGGGCAGAAATGCAAAATTTTTAATCGGTATGGTATACGTGATGCGCTCACGGATATGTACTTTCAGGAGGGATATATGGACTTGCAGCAGCTTGCGATGCAGGTAGCTAAGATAGCTCAAGATGCAGGGCGTCATGCGGCACAAGATCAATTGACACCTCACGTTTTGAAAGTGGCCGATAACGATTCTGAGGAATCCCAGAAGAAAAAGTATTCGTCTGATATTGACGAGACAGTCGTGCGCTATCTGCGCGAAAAGATCAGCGAAGTCAACCCATTGAACGGTTTCTGGGAAGAAGTCGGATCAAATCGTCAGCCGGGTGATTTCTACTGGTGCATTGGGCATATCGATGGTTCCATCAATTACATGCGAAATATGCCTGAATGGACAGTTACCGTGTCTGTTTTTGAAATCGGTGACGACGGCGAAGCGACGCCAATTCTGGGAGTTGTGCACGCGCCAGCGTTGCATGTGACGTATGTAGCAGCTCATGGTCATGGTGCCATTCGCATTCGTCAGTCGAGTATTGGAGACAAGCGCGAGGCAATTATGCCAACGACGACAGCGACGCTTAAGGATTCGGTGCTGTGTTTTGGTATGTCATACTTCCCAAGCGAATCTATGCGTGCTTTGAAGACGGTGTCCGCGCTCGCAGGTCTGCCATCGGATATCAAGCGTATGGGTCCAGCATCGCTCGATTTGTGCAAGGTTGCCGATGGTACGTATGACGCGTATTTCGAACCATCATTGCATTCGTGGGATGTGCCTGCTGTGTCTGCTGCGGCAGTAGTCGTCTGGGAAGCACAAGGTCATTTGCGGCAATGGGATGGATCGCCAATTAGTTGGTACCATACGAACGATGTCATCGCATCCAACGGTTTGGTTATCAACGAATTGCGTGAATATTTGCTCCCTCAAGCAGATTAACGAGATAAGCGCGCGACCTTCGTAGTGATAGATTGTGGTTGGCTAGTGTCATGTGCACGATAGAATTCGGAAAATGACGTAGCACAGCATGAAGCGATGCGCGCATACAGAACGGAAAAACACATGCCTCAGGATAATTTTTCTTCGAACGATTCAGCGGGATTCCAAGGTCAAGAATTCTTCAGCGCTCAGCAGCAGCATACAGAGGAATTCTCGGATAAAGACATGCAGCATACGGAAGATAATACCGAGCTGACCGATGCTGTAGCAGATTTGGATTCCTTACTGGACGATATCGAGTCAACTCTCGAAGAAAACGCAGAAGAGTACGTCAATAGCTTCGTGCAAAAGGGCGGACAGTAAAGAGTAGATGAGTCGATAATTGACGGGTCAGCAAGTGAGCAGATGCAAATTCTGATACATCAGGTACATTCTGTTCGCGAAACCCAAGCCAATAACGGCTCGATGGCAACTCGAAACAAATAGGGGAGAGTGCGATGCCTCAATTGCGTGATAGTAGCAATAGCTCGACGGCAGTGTCCAATTCATTGGCGAATGAGAGTGCGCAGCAGGAACAGGCGATTCGTCCACTCTTCGAGCGGATTTTCGGTATCGAAACTGAGTACGGCATTAGCGTGACGGGAAGTCAGAAGGCTGGAAATTCCGAAGCACATCGCGCTGAAGCAGGCAGCGCGGAAAGTATTAGCGCTGAAACGGTCAGTGCGGAAACTCATAGTGCGGAAACTCACACAGATAGCACTCTCGATGCATCGCATGTTGCTTCTGTGATGTTTGAACCCATCGTGAGCCAATCTCGCTCGACCAATACTTACACAGAAAACGGATCACGCATTTATTTGGACGTCGGGTCGCATCCAGAATACGCAACTGCTGAAGCTCGCACGGTCACAGATGCTGTGCTTTTAGACGCTGCCGGTGAAAACCTGATGGCAGCACTTGCTCACCAAGCTGAGCGAACCTTGCGTGAACACCTAGGAAATTCGCATATTCGCGTGCATATGTACAAAAATAATACGGATTCGCAGGGGCATTCGTTTGGCTGTCACGAAAATTATCTCGTGCGACGCACTGTAGATTTGTCTCAGCTAGATAAGAGTTTCATTCCTTTTTTGGTTACGCGTCAAATTTTTGCAGGTGCGGGCGTTGTCCGTGATGGGCAGTTCCAGATGTCCCAACGTGCAGATTTTCTTGACGATACGATTTCCTCGGCGACTACTCGGTCGCGCCCTATGATTAATACGCGCGATGAACCGCATGCTGATTCGCGGCTGTACAGGCGTTTGCACGTTATCGTGGGGGATTCCAATCGAAGCGAACGTGCGACATGGATGAAAATGATGACGGCGCATATCGTGTTGAGCATGATTGAAGCGCAGTCACGTGGCGAAGATTACGGATTAGCTGCGTTTGAACTCGCCAATGCGGGCGAAGCCGCTCGACTCATTTCACGAGATGTTCTGTGCGAAACACAGCTTGAACTTGCTGACGGTCGTATGATGACTGCTCTGGATATCCAGCGCGGATACCATCATGCTGCGGCGAACTTTATGACGAAGCACGCGCTCGACTTTGCTGAAGATATGCGTCAGGATGTGACAAACTGCCTTGAGACGTGGGATGAAACACTTCAACAAGTAGAAGCACATGATTTTGATGCATTGTCAACGTGGGTGGATTGGGCTGCGAAGTATCAGCTTATTTGCAAAATTGCACAACGTGGCGGCGGCAAGAATACCAATAATGCGAATGCGAAGATGTTGCAATTTGATTTTGCATATCATGACATTGCGCATGACGATGTGTTCCGAGCTGTGCAAACGCGCGGGAAAGTTACGCCGTTATTTTCTTCTGAAGAAATTCGTAAAGCTCGACATACTCCTCCTCACGATACGCGTGCATACTTGCGCGGCCAATTCGTCAGCGTTGCGCGTAAAAGCTCGATTTCATGGTCAGCAGATTGGACTTCTGTGACAGTGGTAACGCCACACGATCATCGGCATGTAACCGCGCATACCCTTGATCCTTTTGATTCCACAGGTAATGATGAATATCGGTCACTTATGCAAATTTTCTCCGAGCGAAATAACGGAAGTCCGATGCTTCCGCTGATTTAGAGTGAGCTTGCTAACAGTACCCGGATATTTTAGATTTTTGTGAAGAAATATAAAAACTTAATGATACCATTGTATGGTTTGTGTTTGAAACATTTATTAGTTTCAAATTCTTCTTTCCAATGACGGTTGTGCTTTGCTTAAGCATACCCAGAAGTGGAAGGATGCTGTGCGTAAGCAAGTGATTGCACATTCGTTGTGGTGGGCAATGGCAGCGCACAGATACGAAAGACTGAATAGACGCGTGATAAACACATAGAGAAGGTAGAATGATGAAGCTATCGTCCATTGGCAAGACAATTGCCATGCTCGTAACTGTCATCGCAGTTTTTGCTATGACACTGGTAACAGGTCCTCGAAAGGCTGAGGCAGCTGTTATCTCTGACAATATTATTACAAGCGCATCTGTAGAAACGACGCCATTGTACGGTGTTCAGGGATCTACAGTGAACTTGACAATGAACTTTGATCTTCCAAATAACACCATCAAGTCTGGTGACACATCAGTTATCCAGCTTCCTGCTGGCTTCACCTTTGCATGGTCGCTCGGCTTCGATGTTAAGGATTCGTCCGGTGCAGTCGTTGCTCATGCTGAAGCTAACAGCGCTACTCGCACAATTACTTTGACGTATACCGATTACCCTGAAAAGCATTCGGATGTTCACGGAGAAATTGTCGCGGCAATTCGCGCACAGTATGAATCCGATACAAATTATGGACATCGTGGCATTACGCTTACTGTAGGCGATAAGAACGTCGTACCAGTAGACGGACAGATTGATTACCAGCGTTGGGGTGGCGACAATCCAAATGAGATTCTCGCTAAGTGGGCACATTTGCAGCCACGCACCAACCAGATTATCTACACCATCCGTGTGAACGCTCGTCGCGATAACCTCTCGAATGTGACTATCACCGATACCATTTCGACTGAAGGCGTGCATTATTTCCGCACAGGAACTGATATGAAGGATGGCATCACCTTTACTCGTGGTGTCATGCAGCGCGATCCAACCTCTGGTTCGTTCTATATGACCAATGAGCGCGATATTACTGACGATGTTCGTTCTTCCTTGCAGTTCAATGCTGCTAACAACAGCTTCACCGTCAATTTGGGCAATTTGGGAACTGACAGCGTTGAGATCGTGTACGCTGTAAACCTTGACCGTGAATTGCTCCAGGGTGAGGCAGTCGATAATGACGTGGTTATGACCTCGACAACGCCAAGTGGCGATCAGAACTTCCACAGCCGCGTTTTGTGGGAAACTGCAAGTGGTCAGGCAAACGGATACAACTACGCTATTAATGTGAAGAAGACCGATAAGAACGGTGCAGCACTTCAAGGTGCTGAGTTCACTGTAACTTGCAATCGCACTGGTGAGGTTGTCGGAACTTTGACAACAGATGCCAGCGGTGAAGCTACGCTCGGCAGCTTGCTGCGTGACGATTACACACTCACAGAAACCAAGGCGCCAACTGGATACAAGCTTGCTGATCCAGTCAAGATTAAGGGCGGCCAGTTCGACTTGACGTCGCGTTCGGTTCTGGTAACTGTGCAGGATGAGGCTGAGCCTGTGGTAACGCCTCCAACTCCAACTACTCCAACCACCTCCACTCCTAAGAATCCGTCCAAGTCTGATAAGAAGGTTGCGACAGCAGAAAAGCGCGAACTCGGTCGAACAGGTGCTGATATCGCTGTAATTGCTGGTGGTGCTACGGCTTTGGTTGCTTTGGGTGCTGCTGCATTTGCGCTGCGTGTACGTCGCGAGAAGAAGGCTTAGGCTAGGCGAGTTCGAGGTCTAGCTTTTGGGTCTAGCTTCGGTTTTCTAGATCCGGCTGGCGCTCGAGGTAGCTCCTAGCTCTTCGCTAAACGTACGAGTGAATTAGTGGGGAAACATCATAATTGTGATGTTTCCCCACTTTTTATTTTGTGTTTTGTGAAGGTGGGGAAGAATGAGGGGGAGGGGCTCTTGGGGAGAGACAAAATTATTTTTTGCAGATACATGCCATGTATAAACGCGGATCCGTAAAACGAGACTTCGATATGGCATCTACTTGCAAAAAATGAGTTAGGGGCGCGGATAAGCAACGATACTGACCTTGAAGCTCCAAAATCGTTCGTTTGAAAAAGCGCAATCGAGGAAGAATCCTGGAGAAGCGATAGAAAATCGCGGGGAAAATTACTCTTTTGCAGAAACATGCCATCATCAATGAGAAAAAGAACCACATCGTCCATAAACATGGCATCTAATTGCAAAGAAGTGGATAAGCGCGACAAAAGCGTAGCAAAAGCTCAACCACTCAGCTACACCCCTCCACCCAACCATAAAAAACGGGGCATCTCCTCAGAGACGCCCCATCAAAAGCCTAATTAAGAAAGAACTAAATTAGTTCTCCTGTGCAGCCTTCTTCAACAAAGAACCAGCGGTGAGCTTAACACCCTTGCTTGCTGGGATCTCGATGGTTTCACCAGTACGTGGGTTGCGGCCAGTACGTGCTGCGCGCTCTACGCGAGCTACAGAAAGAACACCAGTGAGGCGCAAACCTTCGCCTGTCTGAAGGGATTCTGCGAGAACTTCCTGGAATGCATTAACAGCAGCTTCTGCCTGTACCTTGGTGAGGTTGGTCTTCTGTGCAATCTTTGCAACGAGGTCAGACTTGTTATATGCCATGATATGAACATCCTTCTTGTAAGGGGTCTCCATTGATGAGACCGTTTTTACACTCTCGATAATACCCGATTTCCTACCCAAAACCGCGTAATTAAGCCAAAAAAGTCGGAAAATTCTTAATTTTTCATGAAAAAGTGCTCGTTTTGCCTAATTTTTGTGGTTTTTACCGAGTTCTCCGTAGATTTTTTAGAGGGTTTTGCGAAATCTTCCGCTGAATTTTTTGAGGAACTTCGCGGATCTTTCACGCGCTACAAAGTTTTTGCAGATACATGCCATCGAATTTTTGAGTTGTGGTTTAACGAATAACCGAGTGTGGCGTTTTAAAAAGGGTATGAGTGAATTTTTGAAAGTACAATTATCTGACGAAAATTGATGATGGCACGAACTCGCAAAAAAGTATTATGAGAGCCCATGCCACCACAGCCAAACCAAAAAATAAACCTTAAAAACTTAAATCAGGTTTTTCTTTCCCATCCAGCTCATAGCCATTGCACCCATTGGAATGCGCAACCAGTACGTCATGACGCGGAAGAGGAGAGCTGCAGAAAGAGCCACAGCGGATGGAATGCCTAAACCTGTAAATGCCACAGTCAGCGAAGTCTCGACACCACCAAGACCACCAGGCGTTGGCGCCGCCGAACCGATAGTGTTAGCCACGAGGAAGATAAACGTTGTCTCTATGTAGCTTGCTGGAACGTTGAACGCTTGAAGAGTAGACCAGAAGCTCAAGCCGAGCATGAGATTTTGGAAGATCGATCCCGCGGCACCGAGAAGAAGCTTTCCTGGCTGGGACAAAAGCAGGATGAGCTGGCGTGCAAAATTTCGCACGGCTGGCAAAAGCTTAGTCATGATGAGTTTGCGTACAGGCGGGATAATCATACTCAGCGCGATAATCAGCGCAATCACGCCAAGGACGATTGCCAGCGTTCCTGTAGGAAGTAAACGCGTCAATCCGTTATTTCCAGTGAAAAGGCCGAGCGTTACCATGACGAGGAATGTTGTCGCGAATTGCACGGCGACCACAGCGCTCATAGCAGCGGTTGCTTCAGTGTTCTTATGACCCGTTTTGCGCAAGAATCGCAAATTGACGAACGCTGGCCCCACACCTGCTGGCATACTCACAGCTGCAAAGCTTTGCGCGATTTGGGAGATAAAAATTCCAAGATAATTGCGCTTGTCACGATTCGTATACGTTCCGAGCGTCAAAGCAGAACCAAGCCATGATGCGCATCCGGCAACGAGACTCAAAACGGCAAACATAGGATTTGCGTTGCGTACACTTTCGATGACCGCGCGCATGTTGAGCTGCGTGAGGATGACAGAAAGTGCGACAACGATTAAGAAAGCCGTAATGAACGAACGAATATTGAAACGCGACAGTGTGACGAGCTCTACGTTCTCCGTTTCATCTTCTGGATTGAGCGCGACGAGAGCAACGCGCAATTTCTTCATCAAAGCACGGTTCCATTGATCCATGTCGCGAACGGAAGAAGGAATGAGCACGTTTTGAATAAACGGTGCAATGGAATACAAAGTTTCATCATCCCACACAGTGCGAGCCGCGCGAACCGTCTCATCTACTCCAATCAGGCATGACAGGAGTGTAAGAATTTGAACTCGGTCAGCAGCGATATTCGCAGCAGCACTTGCCACATCGCCGTTTTCCCAACCAGCGACGATGAGCTCGCCTGTACAATTGCGTGCAAGAGAATTCAAAGAAATATGGCGATGCGTAATTCCGCACGTATGCGCTGCATCAAGATATCGCAGTGCATTCGCTACGTCATCTTCGCTAATTGCTTCTGCAGAAGTTGACGATAATTGCGTATTTTCTCGGAAAAACAGAACGGACGATTCGTTATTATCCGCGACGGCATACGGCACAACGGCATCAAGTCCGGCATTGCGTACAGCGAGCAGCATGAGCATGTGATGATGAGTGATATCACTTGCTGAACGGTCGTGGCGCAGTGACAAACCGGATAATTGGATCCATTGCCATAATTGGCGCAAATAACTGACACTATGACGTTGCGCATCGGCGATAGAAACCGTGAATCGCGATCCATCCTCGTTGGTCAGAAGATAACGGCGAGAATTGAACGTCACATCGTCATCAACACTGTAGTGGCTTAAACGGTCGGCAGTATCGCCAGCATAAATAATGCTTTGTGGATTCAGCCCAACCGAACGCGCAGCATCAACAATGCCATTTCCCCACAGTCCGATATTTGGGGAGCCGACAGCATAACGAATAATTAACCCAATTGCGCGACCCAGAAGTAGCGATACGACCATGCCGACCAAAGAATTGGCAGACAGCATGACGAGAATTGCCGCTACGGTAATCAGAGAATTCCAGCTCCACTTGAGAGTAGAACGGATACGACGCGGGCCTGCACAGGTGAGGAAAGAAGTCAAACCTGCAAAAAGTTCAGGAAGCAAGGTTTGCACATTACTCGCTGAACGCAGTGCATCGACCAGTGGCATGTATTGGACGGTCAAAATAATGCGAGAGACGAGGACAGCTCCACCGATTCCGAGCAAAAATCCGATAATAGATACGGCAGTTTGGAACCATTCGCGGTTGGACAAAAGCTGGATAACAACGCTGACGATGATAATCACCATCATCGCCTGCTGGATAAAGGACAACGGAAGCGCGAAAAGCCAATCATCAAGGACGGATCCGACCGTATGAGCATCCTGTTCGACACCAGAAGTAATTCCGCGCAGATAAATGGACAGCAATGATAAGAGAACGCCGCTCACTAACGCTATGACAGCATTAGTGAGGTCAAAAATGTCATGAGCACGTCGAGGTTGCACATCTGTAACATGAACTTCCGCCCTGTGTTCATCAGTTGCGCGTACTTCAGTCGCATCAGTTGTCGTCATACCATACCTTTTGCTGGGATCTGGATTCTTCGCTCGCAATGGTTGACGAGTTCTCTCACCACATCTCGTTCATTGATAGTCGTGCGAAGATTACTTAACTATGTTACCGCTGTGTATGAAAGATTGGGAAGAAGAGGGGAGAAGAGAGGAGAATTGCCCAGAGTTAAATGAGAAAAGATAGAGAAAAGGAGAGACGATGTGTACCGCCTCTCCTTCGTGAACATCAGTGAGCATCAGTTAACACAGTGAGTATAAGCATTCGAACGACCGAGTATGATAATTGGCGCTTCGTATTTTTCTATATTTCTCTAGGTCTACGAAACGCTTCTATCGAACGCCTCCGCCTCGCTTGAGTGCTATTGCTTTACTGCTGTTGCTTTTCACTGCGTTTGTTGCTTCTACTGCTCGATGAAATTCACGAGACTTTCCGCCAAGCCAGTGTATGTGGCTGGGGTCAGCTCAGACAAACGCTGTGCTGTGTCATCATCGAAATTAATCGTTGCGATGAACTGCTTTACATCATCGGCAGAAATGGAATGACCACGCATGAGTTCCTTAACGCGCTCGTAAGGATTATCCATGCCGTCGATTCCCCTCAAAGCCTGAGCACGCATAGCTGTCTGAATTGGCTCACCCAAAACTTCCCAATTCGTATCGAGCTCGCGAGCGATAACGGTTTCATTAGGATGAATGGAATCCAATCCGCCAGACAAATTGTACAGTGCAAGCAAACCATAGCCGAATGCCGATCCGACATTGCGCTGAGTGGTCGAGTCGGTCAAGTCGCGCTGCCAGCGAGATTCTACGAGAGTTGTGCTCAAAGAATCAAGCAATGCGCAGGAGAGCTCCAAATTCGCCTCAGCATTTTCGAAACGAATAGGGTTGACCTTGTGAGGCATTGTGGACGAACCGGTTGCGCCCTTTACAGGAACCTGTGCAAAAACGCCACGCGAAATGTACATCCACACATCCTGTGCGAGATTGTGAGCGATGCGGTTGAAGTGGCTCATCGACGAGTAGAGCTCTGCTTGCCAATCATGATTCTCAATCTGTGTCGTCAAAGGATTCCAAGTCAATCCCAAACGCTGGGAGACAAAGCGATGAGACACATCGGTCCAGTCGACGTCTGGCAAAGCTGCAGTGTGTGCACCGAAAGTACCAGTTGCACCATTAATCTTGCCAAGGTATTCCTGTGACTCAATTGCACGTACTTGGCGGCTCAAACGATATACCCAAACAGCGAATTCCTTACCCAGAGTGGTTGGGGTAGCAGGCTGACCATGAGTCAAGCTGAGCATTGGTAATTCGCGATAATTTTCCGCAAAAGTAGCCAACTGATTCACCAGCTTTTGAGCTGCAGGAAGCCATACGTTTTCTACAGCACTCTTAATGCACAATGCGTAGGAAAGATTGTTGATATCTTCACTCGTGCATGCGAAGTGAACGAGAGGCTTCAAATCGCCAAGCTGGGTATCGCCCAAAACTTCATGCGCGCTATCCAAGCGGCGATCGATGTAATATTCGATAGCCTTCACATCGTGGTGAGTTACTGCTTCGATTTCAGCGAGTTCTGCGATGCTCTTATTGTCAAAATCTGCTTCAATAGAACGCAAATATTCGATTTCGTCAGTGGTGAATGGCTTCACGCCAGGGATATGAGATTTGCTGCCAAGTCCGTTAGCAAGCTCAATCATCCATTCCACTTCTACGTGAATACGTGCACGATTGAGCGCAGGCTCGCTCAAGTATTCTACGAGTGGGGAAGTAGCAGCCTGATAACGACCGTCGAGTGGACTTAATGCAATATGTGGGGTGATATCTGTTAAGTTCATACTTCTAGACTACGACATGGCGTAAACGCATAAGGCACTTATTCACTCATGTATTCGACATTCGAAATACAAATTTTTATCCAATGTTCCATCCGTGAGCTTCGCGAAATGGTCATTGTGTTCGTGAAGACCGTCGTTGTTGAGTTTAAGAGCATTCGAATAGGTGGCGACATGATAATTCATTCCGTGAGATAGTTCGTGTTTTTCGGATGTGTACGGGACACGAGTTGATGTATGGGTGGATGGGGTATCTTCAATTTTCCCTTGGATTGTCACCCAATGCCGATGAGCTGGATTATGCGAACCATCCAGATTTGATACGAGTTCATGGTCGGTTTCGATACTCGTTACCCACGTTGAGGACGGAATTGGATGATGAGCGATAGGCGATCCTGCTGTAACGACATGGGAAATCGTATATGGCACTGTGCGATCGCTGGCAATGGATGCAGCAATGATGCCACCCTGCGAGTGACCAACGAGAGCAACGTGGTCGTCTGGTTGTATGCCAGCTTGACGCATCGCTTCAAGGACTACCTGCTGGCTCTCGGCACTAGCGCGAGTAGTTGCTTGTTCAGACATCAGACTGACATTTTGTGTCCATCCAAAAGGCGAGTCTTTCTTCCCATCAGTTCCCGGAATCGTGACGATCCACGAGTGTGTATTATCCGCATGTGTATAGCGTTGAATAGACACGGTTCCGTATGAATTTCCGGTTTGACCCGTGGATAGTTGATCGAGATGCGAAAGACTATCCTGCATGGTACGCGCTGATGGTAATGGATGCGACACGGTGATGCTCGTTACTGATAATTTTTCAGCCTGATAAACGTGACGAACGAAACGTGCAGCAGGGGATAACTGCTCTGCAGCTCCAGGGATTCCGCGTCCTTGAGAGACGAGGTCAGCGACTGAATGAAGATAATTTTGTTGAGTATCGTAATTATTCGTGAGAAGACCTTGGACTGAGCCTCGCGAAGACGTGAATTCTTGAGCCGCGCTCCATACTCCTAAAGCAGCAGTGAGAGGAACGGGAGCAAAACCAACTGCACAATGCATGAGAAAACCAAGGATATGCGCGGTCTGCGCTTCGGCATGAGAATACAGTCCTAAACTTCGTATGATTTTATCCGAACACACACGAAGAGCATTCGCATAGCTGACGAGAAACTCTTGCTGGCGCTCGCAACAGTGCGCGAATGAATATAAACGTGAAGGAAATGACGAGGCGGCTTCCGCATGGCTTGGAGCAACGCATGTGGAGATGACGGCACTTTGAGTATCAACATATGCTTGGCACTGCGCGTATGTATGAGCGCAGTCAAGCAGCTGATCGGCATGACAAGCCAATTGAGTTGCGAGTGTAGCTAACTCTTCAGGATGAGCTATATAGGTCGATCCTCCATAGACGTAAGCGCTTGTGAATGTTTCAGCACTCGTTTGTTCACCCATCGCTCTATTCATCAGTTCTCCTTACATCATCACAGGGGCAGAAAAGCTCGCGCGAGCAGTAGCAATAGTCAGCAGTAGTGATAATCAGCGATACACGCTAGTACCGTTAATAAACAGCAGCTGCGTGAGTGGCCTCGCTGATACGCAGATTATGAGCAGTTAAACTATGACATTCATCTTTGAAACTATTACCTGCTTGACCTTCCCATTGAAGAGACAGGCAACGCTCAAGACTGAGCATAATGTCCGTCAATGTCGCAGTTGTCAAAGAATGAGCGCTCGACATGACGTGGCAGACGTTCATATATATGGACGGGCATGTGCATACGCTAGGGTGGAATACAGGTGGAGGCTGGTTCATAGAGTGAATAACTTCTTGCCCATGAACGCTCTGAAAAGCAGCGTAATTATCGCATGCATTGTTGTCCTCTGAGCGCTCGGAATATGTCTGCTCCCGAAGTGCTTGTCCAAGTGGGTCCACTGGCAGCGAGAAGGGGAGTGCATCATTCGAGGGTTCAGTATGCAGCGGTGTGGCAGTTAATCGTTGGGATAATAATGGAGTCATACGTCCATTCTCGGCGTAGATATGATGCGATGCCAACTTCTCACAACATTGTGAACGAATGTGAATAACCGTGTCGTTTTGCGGACAAAAATGCAAAATGAGTACACGAGTATGTGAATACATGAGTACGCGATTGCCGGCGAATATTCGAGGGGGAAACAAACAAGCGCATCACAGGAAATTCATAATACAAAAGCGGTCCATGTTTCCATGAACCGCCGTTGTACTCTTACAATCGATACAGCCGAGTAGCTAGTCGATAGCTATCCTCATTACCATGGCTTCCTCGTAGTCGTCTGAGGCTGCTGAGGATTATACGACTGCTGATTGGTGGAATTATTATCTGTCAGAGTACGCATTCGTTCTTGAACATCTTGATTCAGTGAGCTGCTATCTTGCGATGATTGCGAAGAATTGGAGTCACTTGACTGTGATGAGTCTGACGATTGGGATGAACTGGACGACGAGGACTGGTTATTCTCATTATTCAAATCATCCTGAATCTTCTTGGTTAGCGCCTCAGATACAGATTTATTATGAGCAACAGATTCGCGAAGTCCTGGCAACTGTATCCAGCTCAAAGAAGCCGCATCCGCAAATTGAGAATCCGTTTGAGCTTGATTTGCTGCGAGCAATTCCAAATCAGGGCTATCCTGTGAGTACTCTGCAATTGCAGTATTCAGCTGTGTTGTGGCTGAATTATACATATCAGCGATAAGCAGATTTGCACCGAGTACGATGCCCACAAGTCCCGTGATCACAGCAACTCCAATCAACACGATACGAAGAAGCAGTGAGCCACGAGCAGGAGTAGTGGATGAGTTTCGAGAAGTTGAGCTCATGCGTGAAGAATATACAGAAGAACTCATAATACAAACAACTTTCGTGACGTGACCATCCAAGCAGCGAGCTCCCAGAACGCAATTATCGCAAAGAAAGCTCCAAATGGCCACAGTAGGGATACCGGACGGGAGGATAGACGAGTAGATGTGGTTAAACGATAACGTTCCGACGCATCCGATGTTAACGACGTACGCAAGGTAGTCTGAGCATCAGGATGAATATACGTACCCGATAATTGATCAGCAATCGTTTCCAAATTACTCTCGTTAGTGCGAGAAATACCGTCTGTATTCGTGTCTGGATCTTGAACCCAGCGCGTTGTGCCCGAACTATTCGAGCTACCTGAGCTGTTCGAACTATCTGATACAGAAACTCCCGTAGTGGTATACGGAATACGTCCACCGTCAGTCGAGCCCACGCCGACGACGACAGCGTTGGAAATATATGCGCGAAGTCCCGAGAAACTCTTCACGGCTTCACCTGTTGTTTGTTCGCCATCGGTAATGATATACAGGATACGCGTATCGTCAGGATGTGCTTTTTGAGCCTCGCTCAATGCGGTCGTCAAAGTATTGAGCGGAGCATCCAAACTCGAGCCGGACGAGACGTTCGTCGGCTCGGTCGTTAATGTATCCGCCCATGTTTCTACCGCATGAGAATCAGGCGTTAACGGCAAAGTCACAGCCGCGCTTGCTCCGAAAATAATGGCCGAGAAATTCGCATCAGGGTAATGAGCTGTGATATCGTACACGGCATCACGGGCTGCGCGAATACGCGTTATCGTGTTTGACGAGCCGTATTGTGCATCGCGTACAGCCATTGAGCCAGTCACATCGACTGCAATGAAGACATCAGTCGCGTTAACAGCACGTACGGCGGATTGAGCGTATGTACTAGGACCGAGGAGCATAACGGACAGCACAACGGCAAGAATCCATCGACGCGTCATCATCCATACGGTGATATCAGTATGTGCACGGGTGCGAGCAAAACGCACTGTATGCCATACCACCGCGCCAATGACAAGTGCAATGACAACAGGGGAGAGAATCCACCCGAATACAGGAATGAGAGTCATAGACATTAGCGACGAATCCTTCCTGCTGCGAAGATAAAGACAATAAAGGCAAGAACTGCAAGAGCAAGAATCAGACCAGGTGCATCGATGAGCGTGCTTGAATCATCGTGAAGCTGAGGTCCTGATTTCGTGGACGTGATGTCTCGCACGATGTCGTCCACGGTATCGTTAGCATTGAGGTCGACATACGTTCCGCCATTATTTTCAATGGCTGTACGCATTTCTTGTGCAGCTTGAGAATCGCTCGTTTGATTTGAGCCGACATATAATGCGTCGACATTAATGCGCGCATCGTGAGCGATAGACAATGCTTCATCAAGCGTGAAAGTTTGTTTTCCTGAAGGAACATTATCCGTTGCCAAAATAATTGATGCACTGCGAGCATTGCGCGCGGATGCGCTGTTCAGCTGAGGAAGCATCATCGTGCAGGATACAAGACCATCTCCAATTAAGGACGTGGAGTTTTCGACATTTTGAGTTCCGCTCAACCAGTCGTTGACCTCTTGGTATTGTTCGTCTGTCATAGCGTCAATAGACTCTTGCGTTTGGACTCGACTGAGCAATTCATACGCATGATTCAATTGATTAGAAATAACAGAATAATCATCCGTGAGAGGGAACACAGTTTTGGATGTCGAATTGAAGATACTCAATCCGATACGCTCTCCATGAAGATCGCGCGCAATTTGGGAGTATGCAGCGATAATTTGACGGTCATATGCCAGTGCAGAGCCGGAAACATCAAGGCACAAAATAATATCGCGAGAAGCGCTGTTTTCATTTTGTGGGTTAATGGTCGAAGGACGGGAGACCAGAATAGCTCCAGCAAACAAGCTCACCGCTAATCCGATAACTGCGATAAGTCCCATGCGCTTATACACAGTCATAAAACGGGATGCTGTTTCTCCTTGATAATCAGTGGCTACGTTAAAGACAGTAGCGCTGGAGTGATCATCTTCAGACTGGAGAGAGCTATCGTCGGTAGTGCTGCTATCAAGTACGTTATCAGAGCTGATGGTATCGAGAGATTCAGTGTTCGAGGAGTTTAAGATTGCGCGCAAAGAGGATGCATGAACTGTCTCATCATCGCTATCGTCGATAGTAGAATCCACATCCTCACGAGATGCTTCCTCACGCTGTTGAATACGAGTAAGGATAAGCCGCGTGACCCCAATGGCTACGATGAAGAGGACAAGAACAATTGCCCCAAAAATTGGCCACACAAATCGTGTCGGAAGAAAAGTAGTAAAGAAAGTAGTCATTAATCATCCCATCTTTCGATGAGGGCAGTTACCCAGCGGCATGCTTCAAGTACAGTGACATGCGAATTCTGCGATTGAGTAGCGGCATAAGCAAACTCTGGCGGATACAATGCTTCAATAGTTGAGCGCAAAAGATCAATGCCATGAGCATCTGTACGGCGAGAAGATTGGAGCTTCGATGACTGAGCGATATCCGATAATGTGTGCGCAGTAACGTCTACACCGAGACGGTCTGATGCGAAATGACGTGCGATAGACGCAAGCTCACGGAAAGCGTCCTGCTGAGTGATGTCGCCACGTGTGTAGGAATCTTCAATCTCGCGAACCTGCTTTTTGTAAGTCGAATCATCATTATGCACGGATACACGAGTGCGCTGAGCTTTATCGCGCGCCGGCATGAAGAAAATAATTGCCGCGATAATGAACGCTATACACAGCACAAGAGCAATAATCAGACCGATAATAAGCGGCGTGCTCGCAAAAGCTGTAGAAGGAGTTTGATCAAAAGTTGCCGCAATGGTATGTGTGACAGGTGTATACGAGATAGGTGTCGAGGAAAGATCAAAATTCATAACTAACGCGCCACCTTTCCGTTCGATGAGCTTTCGGCCTGAGCGGCTCCATCCAATCCCGCAGAACCAGCAGCTCCATGCGTAGCATGCAGTCCGAATGATGCAGAAGAATGTGCCAACGAGATGCGGTGCACAAATTCATTAAACATGGATTCGCTAGAATCGGCGTTGAAAAGGGTAGCACCTTTTACTGTGAGCTGATGATTGAGCTCATCCACAGTCATGTGACGAGATACGTTAATTTCGTCGCGAACGACCGGGTTTCGCATAAATGCTGGAATTCGCTTCCCAGATGTGCCGTCATACACGGTGTGGAATGTACCTAAATCTGACGGATTAACGGATGTGACGTTAATCGCGACGATAGGGTGAGTTTGTGCAAGAATGCCCACGGTTTCTAATGATTCTTCATCCCATGAAGCATCCGAAGTCACCATGATAATCAGGGAATACTTATCGCGAATATGCCGAGCATAATCAAGCATGGACTCCCAATCGCTGCTATAAGGCATCGGATGACGAGCAATCTGCTCCAGTAAAGCATCGCATTCCATATATCCGCCGGAAAATGGCATACGGGTAATAGAATGAGAATTGCCGACAACAAAATTAACATTGTCTGCGCGCTTCAATGACAGCATGGCAAACATGCGTAATGCATTCATGGATACGTCAATTTGGCGTTCACCAGATGGTGTGCTTCCTGTCAATTCTCGTCCAGAATCAATGAGCATCCACACGTTACTTGTCGCGTTATGCTCTTTGGACGCCACAATAGGTTGTCCTGCTCGAGCGCTTGCTTTCCAGTCAATAGAACGCGATTCGTCACCGATGACATACGGGCGTAAATCCAAAAAATCGTAGCCTGAACCGCGACGACGGCTGTGATGTTCGCCCTCGACGATTCCCATCGCTTTATGCACGATAGGCAGGCTCAATCGTGGACCTAGCGCCTCGATTTTGCGGCGGATAGGATCAGAAGATTGATGAGAAGATTTCTGTGATGACACTCAATTCATCCTTGCAATTATGTCTTCATGAGTTAGGAATTCATACGTTCAGTCGAACATTCGTGTATGTGTGCTCTGTGTACACAGGCTCTGCGAAGCCCGAAAGTTTTCAGCCACGACGAGTCGAGTATGAAAGTACGAATTCATTGAGTTTTTCACGTGAGTACGTGAGTAGTGGCGCTCGCACTGTACGAATACTGTACGAATACTGTACGAATACTGTGCAATCGCCACGACACCTCACCATGCGAAATGTTATGGAACCGGAACAGTGGAAACGATGGTATCGATAACCTGATCAGATGTAATGCCATCAGCCAATGCTTCAAAAGTCATAAGAATGCGGTGACGCAAGACATCATGAGCATGCGACTTAACATCCTCAGGAATCACATAATCGCGGCCCTTAATCAAAGCCTGTGCTTGAGCGACACGGATGAGACTAATGGATGCACGAGGAGAAGCGCCCAATCGAACCAATGCTGACAAGCCCTTAATAGGGTGTGTGCCCATTCCACGCGATGTAGCAATTAAATCAACGACGTACTTTTTAATATCATCGCTGACATGAACGCGGCGAGCAGCACTACGAAGATAGGTCACATCGCTCAAAGAAATAGACTGGGACTCATGAGCTGCAAAAGTCATGGTATCGCTTGCCTGATTGCTGAGCATAGAAAGCATATCTACTTCTTGAGCAGCAGTTGGGTACGTCATCACAGTCTTCATCATGAAACGATCCATCTGAGCTTCAGGAAGATTGTACGTTCCCTCTTCTTCGACAGGGTTTTGAGTTGCGATAACCATAAAAGGCTGTGGCAAAGCGATGCGTTCGCCGCCAATGGTCGTTGCGCCTTCAGCCATTGCCTCGAGCATAGCGGATTGAGTTTTTGCGCTGGAACGATTAATTTCATCCAAAAGAACAATGTTTGCGTGCACAGGTCCGATTTGAGTAATCATCTTCTGAGTTGCGAAATCGAAGACCTGAGTACCTACCAAATCAGCAGGCATCAAATCAGGAGTGCACTGGATGCGCTTGAAAGATCCTGATACACAGGAAGCAAGCAAACGAGCTGCAGTCGTTTTTGCCAGACCAGGAACGGACTCGATAAGGATATGACCGCCTGCGATAAGCGTCAAAATCAAAGATTCGCGCAAATCATCCTGTCCGACCAAGCCTTGTGAGAATCGTTCACGCATGCGCTGAGCAAGCTGCATAGCACGCTGAGGATTTTCGGGTGCTTGAGATGTCTGAGGTGCTGGAGGATTAGTCATACCAGTCATGCCAGTCATGCCAGTCATGCCAGTCATACCAGTCATGCCAGTCATGCCAGTCATGCCAGTAAAAGCACCTGCTGATGTGTTTTCTGATTGTTCTGAAAAAAGAGCCATAGTTCCACCTTAGGGGATAAGCGTATAAAGTACGAATTTTTGCGCTTACTGCAAAGTAATCTGCACAGGATGTCTGCAAAGTTCTCAGGAAATTGTCAGGCGTTAAACGTGCAAAAAACGTGCCGTATTATTAATGAATATCAAGGAAGCTGCCAATTAATAGGTGTGCTACCTTGGGCAAGCAACGCCTCATTTGCGCGCGAGAATGGACGTGAGCCAAAGAATCCACGATATGCCGACAATGGGCTTGGATGAGCAGATTCGATAATTGTCGCGTGAGTGAGGAGCGGTTTGAGGCTACGCGCATTGCTTCCCCATAAAATTGCGACGAGTGGCAGTGGATTGCCTGAGCTATCGGTACGAGAATTCAGCGCGGTAATAGCTGCTTCAGTAATTGCTTCCCAGCCCTTACCTTGATGCGAGTTTGCATTTCCAGCACGGACACTTAAAGATCTGTTGAGCAGCATAACGCCTTGATCTGCCCATGGAGTTAAATCGCCATTAGACGGCTCTGGCACGTGAAGATCGTCCACTAACTCCTTATATATATTAATAAGACTTTTTGGAATAGGCCTGACACCAGGTGCGACAGAAAAACTCAAACCCACAGCATGGCCGGGAGTTGGATACGGATCTTGACCG
Source organism: uncultured Alloscardovia sp. (assembly GCA_963543015.1). Taxonomy (GTDB): domain Bacteria; phylum Actinomycetota; class Actinomycetes; order Actinomycetales; family Bifidobacteriaceae; genus Alloscardovia. The sequence continues at coordinate 71,616 of CAUTYZ010000001.1, read as the reverse complement.
ACGATAAGAACCTTAATGGAGTTCAAAGGATAGGTGAATGCTCGCAGGATATAGGGAGCTGGCGGAAGCGTTGCAAAGCCCTGAGCATGCTCCTGTCGGAGGAAATCGCCCATAGCATGGATGTGGGGTTCGACGGGTGCAAGAGCCTGTGCCCATGAGGGGTCAATAATTGATGATAACGGTGGTCTATTGTCAGTCATACTCGTCATTCTACCGTGGTGTAGGGCTATTCGTAGAATAGGAAGAAGTTGTTAAAGGAGTGTTCATGGCAAGTGAAAAGTCCAATTATCCTCGTGATGAGTTTGACCGTGCGGTAGGAAATAATGGCGGTGCTCATCGTGGTAATAAAACCATCGTGGCGCAGCTTATGCCATATATTATCGCCATCATTGTTGCTGGATTGTGCGCGTTAATGTTCTTAACATGGACGAATGGATGGTTGGGACGTAATGGTCTGAATTTTTTCCCATCCACATCAACGACAACGTCTCGTAGTGCATCGAATTCTTCTTCGAAATCGACCTCTTCTGAGTCGAGCTCGTCAAATAATTCTGACTCCAAGTCGTCGACACAATCGGATTCACAGTCAAATACGCAGTCGGACAATTCGTCGACTCAGCAAACTGCTCAGCCTGATAAGTCGCGTGCCGTGTATGTTATTAACGCTACGGGTATCACCGGATATGCAGCTCAGCGTGCTGCAGCGCTGACAAATGCGGGATACACCAGCGTCACTCCAGCAAACCCTGCAAGCTCTAACCTACCTTCTGCGAATACTGTGTGGTATGTCAATGACTCCGATCAAGTCACAGCTCAGGATATCGCGACCCAGCTTGGCATTAGTCAAGTGCAGAAGGTGTCGGGGCTTAATCAAGGAGATATTGCTGTCATTCTTGTACAGCAGTAATTATTCCCGAGCGTAAAAACTTAGGCTGAAGGCAAAACACGTCGTTTTGTGGTGGCGCTTTTCTAGGTGAGGGTGCTACTCTATACAGTAGAAATCAAAGGTTGAGTCTATGTGACTCATGTTTGAGTAAGATTTGAATATTGTCGAAAGGAAAATCATGGCGAAGATTATTGCTTATGATGATGAAGCTCGTCAGGGCATGCTTGCTGGTCTCGATCAGCTTGCAGATACCGTAAAGGTAACTCTTGGACCAAAGGGTCGTAACGTTGTTCTCGACAAGACCTATGGTGCTCCAACCATTACTAATGATGGTGTATCCATTGCTAAGGAAATTGATCTCGACGATCCATATGAGCGCATCGGTGCTGAACTCGTTAAGGAAGTAGCAAAGAAGACTGATGACGTTGCAGGTGACGGTACAACTACTGCAACAGTTCTCGCTCAGGCTCTCGTTCACGAAGGTTTGAAGAACGTTACCGCAGGTTCTAACCCAATTGCTCTTCGCCGTGGTATCGAAAAGGCATCTGCTGCTATCGTTCAGTCTTTGCTTGATTCTGCTAAGGATGTAGAGACTAAGGAACAGATTGCTGCAACAGCAACAATTTCTGCAGCTGATCCTGAGGTAGGCGAGCGCATCGCTGAAGCTCTTGATAAGGTTGGCCAGGACGGTGTTGTTACTGTAGAAGATAACAACAAGTTCGGTCTCGACCTTGACTTCACTGAGGGTATGCGTTTCGATAAGGGTTATATTTCCCCTTACTTCGTCACCAATCCAGAAGATCAGACAGCTGTCCTCGAAGATCCATACATCTTGCTTACTTCTGGCAAGGTTTCTTCTCAGCAGGATATCGTTCACGTAGCAGAACTCGTGATGAAGTCTGGTAAGCCATTGCTCATCGTTGCAGAAGACGTTGATGGTGAAGCACTTCCTACCCTCGTTTTGAACAAGATTCGCGGTACTTTCAATACTGTAGCTGTTAAGGCTCCAGGCTTCGGTGACCGTCGTAAGGCAATGCTTCAGGATATGGCTATCTTGACTGGTGCTCAGGTAGTTTCTGAAGAAGTTGGTTTGAAGCTCGACTCTATCGATGAGAGCGTTCTCGGCCACGCTGCAAAGGTTATCGTATCCAAGGATGAAACCACTATCGTTTCTGGTGCAGGTTCTGCAGAGGATGTTGCAGCTCGCGTAGCACAGATTCGTCAGGAAATCGAATCCACTGATTCCGACTACGATCGCGAAAAGCTCCAGGAGCGTCTTGCAAAGCTCGCTGGTGGTGTAGCAGTTATCAAGGTTGGCGCAGCTACTGAAGTTGAAGCTAAGGAACGTAAGCACCGCATCGAAGATGCTGTACGCAACGCAAAGGCAGCTATCGAAGAAGGTCTCGTACCTGGTGGTGGTGTAGCACTCATTCAGGCAGCAGCACAGGTTGAAGACTCTGTAAAGCTTGAAGGTGACGAAGCAACTGGTGCAAGCATTGTATTCCGTGCAGTCGAAGCTCCAATCAAGCAGATTGCATCGAACGCAGGTCTTTCCGGCGATGTTGTTATCGACAAGGTACGTTCACTCCCAGCAGGTCACGGTCTTAACGCTGCAACAGGCGAATATGAAGACCTTATGGCAGCTGGTGTTACTGATCCAGTGAAGGTAACTCGCTCTGCTCTGCAGAATGCTGCATCCATTGCTGGTTTGTTCTTGACAACTGAAGCAGTTGTAGCAAACAAGCCAGAACCAGCTGCAGCAGCTCCAGCAGCACCTGATATGGGTTACTAAATCGACTGAATAATCGATGAGCCGTTATCGGCTGAAGTCGTTAAAAACTATCGATTAATCAAGCTCCTCGTACGTTCAACGTGCGGGGAGCTTGTTTGTATTTGTGTATTCATTACTGGGCAAAGAGCTGGCTTGCCTGTACCTCAGCATCAGAATACACTGCAGCAGCTTGTACAAGAGCGTTGTGTATAGACTGCAGGGATTGCTCCATAGTACGCTGGGCTGTCTGCCATTCTTGCATAACTAAAGTAAATTGTGAGGCTGCTGATCCTGTCCATGTCCCTTCGAGTTGCGTGAGCTGCGAATACATGCTGGTCACAGCGGAGCGAATCTGATCTGCAGAATTATTAATGGCTACGCTTGCGCTGTGAATCTGCTCGGAATCCACGTGATATTGTGGCATGATGTCATCCTTTCCTTGGAAAATAATGAGTTATAGTGTGAAATGCTTCGCGCTAACTTTGCGATTTTTTTCGCGATTTTTTTGCGCTTTCTTATGCGCGTGACTCACACTTTAATCCGTGAATGGTGAATCTGACGACTTTAAAAAACAATGTGAACGAATGTGGAAACACGCGTGGGCTCGCATAAGTGATATGGTGCCTCGGCTACTCCTTTACGCACCTCGGACAATGATGAATCAGCAGAAGAGTCAGCAGACGAATCAACAGACATGCCAACACTGGACATGTCAAGCTTTGAGCAATCTTTCAGGAAATATTCAGACATCTCTGGCATACTGGACATATGTCGAATACACAAGAAGCACGTTTAGTAGTAGTGGATGATGAACCTTCCATCCGCGAATTGCTCTCCGCATCCCTGCGTTTCTCGGGATTTGATGTCGTGACGGCAATGAACGGAACCGAAGCAATTGATGTCATCATTGATACCAACCCTGATCTCATCATCATGGATGTGATGATGCCGGATATTGATGGTTTTACCGTGACCAGTCGTATCCGCCAAGAAGGCATTGATGCTCCAGTATTGTTCTTGACAGCGCGTGATGATACGCAGGATAAGGTCATGGGTCTTACGGTGGGCGGCGACGATTATGTGACAAAGCCTTTCAGCTTGGAAGAAGTCGTAGCACGAATTCGCGCGATTTTGCGCCGTACGCGCGAAGAAGTTCCTGATAATCCAATTATTCGCGTGGCTGACTTGGAAATTAATGAAGACTCGCATGACGTGACTCGTCATGGTGAATTGATTGATCTGAGCCCAACTGAGTATAAGTTGCTGCACTACCTTATGGATAATGAAGGTCGCGTTTTGAGCAAGGCTCAAATCTTGGATCATGTCTGGCAGTACGACTGGGGTGGCGATGCAGCGATCGTTGAATCCTATATTTCGTATTTGCGAAAGAAAATTGACGGCGTGACATACGTGGATGATGACGGTAATGAGCAAAAAGTAGTGCCAATTATCCTCACTAAGCGTGGCATTGGCTACATGATTCGCGAGCCTCGCGACTAAAAATTAAGGTTCAGCATACGGCTCATGAGTACTCCTCAGGCGAGATTTTACGCCCGTCGTTTGTGCTCAATAAAGCAATAAAGACCGCATAAAGAAAGAGCTACGACGGTAGCTGACTGTACAGGTAATGGTTGGGACAATGGCACATAAGGACACAAAACCGAAAAAGCGTTCACGCTTTTCTTTGCGGATGAGCGCTGTTCCATTAGCCACACGCATTGTGGCAGTGGTTCTCGTTTTCCTTTTCGTGGCGAGCTCAGTTCTTGTAGCTGCATCTCGGCAGCTCGTTTCTTCCGCGTTAATGGAAAAAACGGATACTCAGCTTATTCGACAGGCGACTCTTGTCGTCAATAATACTGAGCTGTTGCAATCGGAAAATAAGAGCGATCAGCAGTCCGAGTCGGATTCGAATTCGACGTCCAACTCAAGCTCGTCGTTAATGCGAAATATGGGCGAGTTGGGGGAGCTGACAGGAAATAACAATTCGGATGAAAGTCCTCAGGGTCGTCCTGAGCCTTATTCGACGACGGGTAACCAAAATCTCGGCCCAGCTGATTACTTCGTACAGGTTCGCGATGAGAATGACAAAATTGTCAGCACTCCATTAGTTCCTATCGCGCATGACGGCGTCGAAGCAATTCCGCAGTTGCCAAGTGAAGGTGAATCGCCAAGTTTTGGCTATGATACTCCTACGACTGTGTCTGCGAGTGTTCATACTGCAGATGGTGTATCACTGGATGATCACGAGAATGCAGTCGCGTATGCACCATGGCGCGTTATCGCTACACGGTATATGAACCGTGCAACTGGTCAGCGCTATATCGTGTACATTGGTCTGTCTCTTTTTGATGTCAATGACACTATTCAGGCATTAACGCAGTATTTTGCTTGGGCGGCTTTGGCTATCGTGATTTCTGCTGGTTTCTTGGCATTCTTGGCAGTTCGTCGATCGCTGAAACCTCTGAAAAATATCGAGCAAACAGCTGCAAAAATTGCTGCGGGAGATTTGTCTCAACGTGTGGATGAGATGCCGGCGAATACCGAGGTGGGCTCTCTTGCTGCCTCTCTGAACACAATGCTTGCCCGCATCGAACGTAGCTTTAAGAAGCAAGAAGAAGTAACGAATCAGATGAAACGATTCGTATCGGATGCATCTCACGAGCTTCGAACTCCATTGGCAGTTATTCATGGAAGCACTGAGCTCTATAAAATGCAGCGCAATTCTCCATCCACAGATCCTGTGGAAAGCGCAGATATGGTTATCGATCATATCGATAAATCCAGCACACGTATGTCCGCACTGGTGGAAGATTTGCTGAGTTTGGCTCGCCTCGATGAGGGTCGTGGAATCGACTTGGCTCAAACCATTCATGTCAAGAACATGCTGGCAGACTCTGTAGAAGATTTGCATGCACTCGATCCTGAACGCAATATTACAGTCGGTCGATTGAGTCTGAGCGCAGGTTCTGTGCTCGAATCTGTACGTCATTCATTACAGGATGATGACTCGGATGCTGCAGGTGATACAGATAGCCTCGTATTTGTTCCTGGCCAATTGCCGCTTATCGATGCAGGCGGAGATCCTATCCGCATGCGTCAAGTGATTACGAATATCATCGGTAATATTCACCGCTATACTCCTGCAAATTCGCCTGTAGAAGTCGGTGCAAGCGTTGTTTCTGCACATGTCGATGCGCGAGATTTTGCACATTTGCCTTCTACGGCTGAATCGCTGCGTACTTTCTTAGAAGCGGTTAATACGTCGTCATTGCACGCGGATGCATTGGAATACGTCATTATTCGTATCGCTGATCATGGTCCAGGCGTCCCTGAAGAATCACGCGATAAGATTTTCGAACGTTTCTACACGGCTGATCCTTCACGTGCGCGCGAAAAGGGTGGAACTGGTTTGGGTATGTCTATCGCTCAGTCAGTTATCAAAGCCCATCATGGTTTAATTTGCGCAACGCAAACGCCTGGCGGTGGTTTAACGTATACGATCGTTATCCCAATTTCCCAGACAATTCTTTTCCACGATGTCGATCCTGCAGAAGAACGTCAGCGTGACAAGAATACGTCTCCGGCAATTTTCGGAAAGCGTAAGAAGAAGTCATCCGATGATATAGCGACGACACAAATAAAAATTTCGCTAGATTCGAAGAATAAGGCATCACGCAAGAAATAAAAACGGCTTTGCGCTACAATACAATACTTATAGGTATTAAGTTGTACATATGTAAAGGATGAATATGCCAAGCGGAAAAGTACGTTGGTTCGCTGCTGATAAAAAGTTTGGTTTTATCAGCAGCGATGATGGCGAAGATGTATTCGTCCCAGCGACCTCACTACCAGCTGGGGCAACCACTTTGCGTAAAGGCACGAAAGTGGAATTTTCGCGTATTGAAAGTCGTCGTGGGCCGCAGGCGATGGATATTAAAGTAGTCGGACCGGCAGCTTCAGTAGTGAAAGCTACACGTCCGAAGCCAGAAGATATGGCAGCAATTGTGGAAGACGTTATTAAACTTCTTGACTCGGCTGGAAACGGCTTGCGTCGAGGACGCTACCCACAAGCACGTGAATCGCAAAAGCTTGCACACGTTTTGCGAGCAATTGCGGATAATTTTGACGTGCAAGACTAGTCGTCATACAGTGGACTGTAGATGGAGCACGAAGCGCTTGATACAGCTTGATAAAGAGAGAAAACATGACTGAAACATCACATGCAGAGAGCGAATGGCAACCAATTGCCGTGGATTCGTCTGTTCAAAACCTTGCACATGATGCATTGGTAGAGATGGCAGATGATCCTCATCACGTTGGTGATTTCGTCGTGGCTACCCAAGCTGCTGAGAATGTCGTTGATTTTCGTTTCGCTTCTCATATCACAGGGTATGAGGGGTGGCAATGGTCTATTACTCTCTATCATGATGTCGAGGCAGATCGCTGGACAATTGACGAATCATGTCTTGTCCCAACGTCTGAAGCGCTTCTTGCTCCTGAATGGATTCCGTGGAAAGATCGTTTGATTCCATCGGATATCTCACCGACGGATGTGCTGGGAACAGAGCCAGACGATAATCGACTCGAACCAGGAGCGAATGAGGAGACACTGGTCGTTGCTGAGGAAACTTCAGAAGGGGTAGAAGTCTCGGAAACGTCGGTATCGGTAGATGATTCGACGAGTACATCGCAGCCTCACGAAGGTCATACCGCGGATTCTCAAGAATCTCGTGAATCTCGTGAATCTCTGGCTGAAGAAGAGCGGCCAAAAGATCAGGACTCTGAACCATCGAACTCTGACCAGTCGGACTCTGAGATCTCAGATTTTCGCAAAACTGTCGTAGCGGATGAAGTCGCTGAGGCACGAGAAATTATCGAGGATTTTGAGCTTTCGCGTTCCCGTGTGCTGTCTCCTCTTGGACGCGCGCAAACTGCCGATCGCTGGTATACAGGGCCTCATGGCCCAAAGTCTTTATCCACTCGTGCAGCGGGGGAGAAGATGTGTCAAACGTGCGGATTCTTCGTTCAGATTCACGGCGAGTTGGGCACGATGTTTGGAGTGTGCGCAAATAAGTGGAGCCAAGATGATGGGCGAGTTGTGTCCCTTGATCATGGTTGCGGTGAACATTCTGATATCGAACCACCAGTTCCATCGACTATGTGGATTCAGCCAGATTCTGCGGTGGATGACGAGGATGACATTATTATCGTTTCACGTCCGCCTCGTACGAAGCCAAGTGCTGAAGAGCGCCGCATCGCTGAGATTTTGGAAGAAGCTGACGATGTAGAATCTCTGGATGAAAGCTCATCTACAGAAGCTTCGGAAGATACAGCTGAATCTGTTGAGGATGCTGCTGAGGAATCCGCTGAGGAGCAGAGTGTTCAGATTGATAATTCTGAGCCAGCACAAGAGATTGTTGCTGTTTCCGAACAGCTGACAGAGGACTCTGAAGTCTCTGCTGAGGAAGAACCATCGGCTGAGTAAGTGAGTAACTGAGTAAGACATTACGCAACAATACGCTAAGGGTCGGTATCCATGTGTGAATACCGACCCTTAATCATGCCTATGAGTTCAATGCGTATAGAGAGTATAGAGAATTTTTCAGAGTAATTTAATGGACAATGGTGACTGTCGTCGTGGATTTGTCGAGCAATTTCTGGCTGACAGATCCAAGGACGTGCTGATTAAATTTTCCGAGGCCGCGTGATCCGACGATAATCCGATACGCATATCGAGATGCTTCGAGAAGTCCCTTTGCAGCTGGAGTATGAATAACATGCTTGACCACAGTAACTGTGTCAGGAATGTCCGCTTGATTGATGATATCGTCAAGGACATGTTCGGCAATTTTTTGCTCTTCGTCCAACGATGGGATGCCTTGCTCAGGGCTGAGGTATTCAGATAAAGATTTCGTCTGCCAGCAATACACGATATGAAGATCGCGCTTTTCCCATTGTGCTGCTTCGACTGCGAAATCGAGCGCACGAAGGCTGACTTGTGAGCCATCTACACCGACGACGATAGGAAGGCGATGATCGCTTCCTAACATGGATTCTTCATCGATGAGTTGAGAAGAAAAATCATCCTCATCGACGTCATCAGCTGTGTGAACGACTGTGACAGGGGAGGAGGCTTGATTGACTAAACTTTCACTCATGGATCCAAGGAACCAGCGTGCTACAGCGCCCATGTTTCGACGACCGACGACGATCTGATGTGCATGCTCGCCAATGTCGAGCAGAGCGGTTGTTCCAGCTGAATGAACTGACGTGAGTTTAAGTAAGGATGGGTCGAAGTTAATTCCATGAGCGGCCGAATCGGCCCATGATTGTAATTCAGTATTGATGAGTTTGCGGACGCGCTCCCATTCCTGTGGGGATGTCGGTTCGTCGCCTAAATCCCACGAATGAGTCCATCCATAGATGGCATGAACTTTTTGTCCTGTAACGCTAGATTCTTGCATTGCCCATTTAAGAGCAGTGAAGGATTCGTCTGATCCGTCAACTCCGACGGCAAGCTCCCCAAGAGGTGTGTGGGTGTTTCGAGTGTTCTCAACAATGTCTGTCATGATTACTCCTTTTTTATAGTCTATCGCACTTGAGAGTTTTTGTCGTGATTATGACTGGAGAATTTTCCTTATATCGCAGAAATGATTGGTATGTGCGGGCAAATTTGTGAAGTTGCGCTTGATTCACTCAACTTTTTAGGCTCTGAGGCGTAAAACGAGAAATTTTCGAGCGAAAATTGCGCCCAGACTGTAAAGTATTAAGCAGTAGAAATATACGGAGGATTATATGTTTGAACGTTTTACCGATAGGGCTCGCCGAGTAATCGTGCTGGCTCAGGAGGAAGCACGCTCTCTCCAGCATAACTACATCGGAACAGAGCATTTACTGCTCGGCCTTATCCGCGAAGGCGAAGGTGTAGCTGCAAAGGCTTTGGAAGCTAAGGGCGTGCAATTTGACGCGACTAAAGCTCAGATTGAAGAAATGATTGGCAAGGGAAATGCTGCTCCTTCCGGACACATTCCATTCACTCCACATGCTAAGCAGGTTTTGGAGTTGTCCTTGCGTGAAGCTTTGCAGCTGGGACATAGCTACATTGGAACTGAGCACATTCTTCTCGGTCTTATTCACGAAGGCGAAGGCGTGGGTACTCAGGTCCTCGTCAAGATGAATGTCGATCTTGCAGAATTGCGTACATCTGTTATCGATGCAATTCGCGATACCCATGATTCCAGTGCTGATGGCGATCTTGCCAATTCGGGTAGCGTGTCCAATAAGCAGAATCAGTCCGGCTCCGCTTTGCTTGACCAGTTTGGTCGTAATTTGACACAACAGGCTCGCGACGGAAAGCTCGATCCTGTGATTGGTCGTAGCTCGGAAATTCAGCGCGTTATGGTTGTGCTGAGCCGTCGTTCGAAGAACAATCCTGTTCTTATCGGTGAACCAGGCGTGGGTAAGACTGCTGTCGTTGAAGGTTTGGCTCAAAAGGTCGTAGCTGGAGACGTTCCAGAAACTTTGAAGGACAAGCAGATTTACTCGCTCGACTTGGGCTCGATGATTGCGGGATCTCGCTATCGTGGTGATTTCGAAGAACGCTTGAAGAAGGTTCTCAAGGAAATTCAGACACGTGGAGATGTCGTTCTCTTTATTGATGAGATTCATACCATCGTCGGCGCAGGTGCAGCAGACGGTGCAATGGGCGCTTCCGATATGCTCAAGCCTATGCTTGCTCGTGGCGAGCTACAGACCATTGGTGCAACCACGACAGATGAATATCGTAAGTACATTGAGAAGGATGCGGCACTCGAACGTCGTTTCCAGCCAATTCAGGTCAATGAGCCAAGCATTGCTGACACCATTGAAATTTTGAAGGGCCTTCGCAAGAATTACGAAGATCACCATCGTGTCACGATTACCGATGAAGCTTTGCAGGCTGCAGCTGAACTGTCAGCGCGATATATTCAAGATCGTCATTTGCCAGATAAGGCAATCGACTTGATTGATGAAGCAGGTGCTCGTTTGCGTATCCGTCGTCTGACTGCTCCACCAGAGCTCAAGGATATGGATAAGCGCATCGCTCAGCTCAAGACTCAAAAGGACGAGGCTATTTCTCAGCAGGAGTTTGAGAAGGCTGCATCCTTGCGTGATGAGCAGGAGACTTTGGAAACTCAGCGTAAGGAACGCGAGAAGGCATGGCGTGAAGGCGAATCCGATGTATCCATGGTTGTGGATGAGGAAGTCATCGCACAGGTTATCTCGTCCACCACGGGTATCCCAGTCTTCAAACTGACTCAGGAAGAGTCGAAGAAGCTTTTGTCTATGGAAGCTGAACTTCACAAGCGCATTATCGGTCAGGATGAAGCAGTTACTGCTTTGGCTCGCTCGATTCGACGCGCTCGTGTAGGTCTCAAGGATCCAAAGCGTCCTTCGGGCTCGTTCATCTTCGCTGGTCCAACTGGTGTAGGTAAGACAGAGCTTGCTAAGAGTCTCGCAGAGTTCCTCTTTGATGATGAAGATGCGTTGATACGCATCGACATGTCTGAGTTCGGCGAAAAGTATGCAGCTTCTCGTCTCTTCGGTGCTCCTCCAGGATACGTGGGATACGATGAGGGTGGCGAATTGACAGAAAAGGTACGTCGTAAGCCATTCTCCGTCGTTCTCTTCGATGAAATCGAAAAGGCACACCCAGATATCTTCAATACCTTGCTTCAGGTGTTGGATGATGGTCACTTGACCGATGGTCAGGGTCGTAAGGTGGACTTCAAGAACACCGTTATCATTTTGACCACCAACTTGGGTACCAGCAAGATTTCTCAGTCTGCAAATACTGGTTTCAATATCAGTGGCAATACACAGACATCGTATCAGCGCATGAAGGATCAGGTATCCACCGAGCTTAAGGGACAGTTCCGTCCAGAGTTCCTCAACCGTTTGGACGATATCATCGTCTTCCAGCAGTTGACTGAACCTGAAGTTCGTCAGATTGTGGATCTCGATGTAGCTCGTTTGAATGATCGTTTGTTCGAACGTCACATGTCTGTAGAATTGACCGATGAAGCTAAGGATCTCTTGGCTCAAAAGGGCTTCGATCCATTGCTGGGCGCTCGTCCATTGCGTCGAGTCATTCAGCGTGATATCGAAGATGCCATTTCTGAGAAGATTCTGATGGGTGATTTGCACGACAATGAGCAGATTCTCGTCGATTCTGAAGGCGAAGGAATCTTAGGTGAATTCATCTTCACAGCTCGTCCATTCGAAGACAAAGCTACTCCTGCTGAGGAAGTAGCAGAGGCAGAACGCGCAGAGTATGTAGCTCGGGCTCCATCTCCAGAATCTGCCGTAGATGAGGCTAAAGAAATCACTTCTGAAAATCAGGACTAAGATTTCACCACAGCTATAACAAGTGCGTATACACACCATGTGTATACGCACTTTTCTTTATTTTCTTTATTGTAAGAATTTAAAAAGTTATCAATTTTCCCTCCTGCGATGATGTGGTCAGTGCTTATCGCAGCGTTTATCATTATTATCCCGAGGTCGATTTAAGAGGTCAATTTAAACTGCGTGATATGTGAAAGGGCTACTCTCCACGAGTAGCCCTTGAGCGTATCAGTACAATCAGAACGCTGGTACGAAACTGAGTCCGATAATACACGCCAGATACACGATATACGACGCAATAAGCGCATAATCTCGTCCTGTCACATGCATGACTCGCCACGGAATGCGCTGTGAGGCATTATCAAAACCGCGCACATCTAACGCGATACTCAGCTTATCTGCATGACGTAAAGCATGAGAAAATGCAGGAATAATTAATGCTTGAAGAGAGCGAACACGTGTCATAATTGACCCATGAGTAAGGGATGCTCCACGCAATTCTTGAGCGATGATAAGATTCCTAAAATCGCGGGTGAGAATTGGCAAGAATCGAAGTGACAAGGTCGTCGTTAGGGCGAGTTCATGGACAGGCAATCCGCGCTTCGATAACGGATTGCACAAGGATTCCAGCGCATCAGTAATGCGATTTGCTGGCAAAATATGCATCATAGAAACCGCGATAATAGCTAGCAATGCAAAACGGCTCGAGTATAAAATACCTGACCATATACCAGCAGTCGTGATGCGTATGATACCCCAGTGGAGAACTACATGGCCGGTTTGAACGACGAAAAGATTAAAGACGCCCATAAGTGCAATGAAAATCCAGAATCCATGCAAGCGGCGAACGAGCTGAGATGGGCGAATTCCTGAAAGCATCACATACGCACTCGCCACGATAACGCTCACGGCAAGCTGCGCTGGTGAATACAAGGCAAAAGATGTAAACATCGTCGCAAGAGTGATAATCGTCAGCACGCGCGGATCAAAACGCGACAGTGGTGCTACAGAGAGTGGGAATTCAGACTGTGGGGCAGTGTTGCTCGTAGAAGCGTGAGCTAAGCCATGAGCAGTTTTATCGTCAAACACTGCGGACGAAGCAGATTCGATCGTATCGGTTTCTGTAAGGAACTCGGCATTATTGAGCACAATTGCCCGTGTGGCTACAGTCTGAATATGGTTGAGCGAATGCGTCACCATAATGATAGTAATTCCCGAACGATGCAATGACTTAAAAAGAGTAAGAAGTTTGGATGTGGTCTTTGCATCAATTCCTGCCGTTGGCTCATCCAAAAGCAGCACATCTGGCTTCATAGCGAGCACTCCCGCAAAAGCAACCAGTCGCTGCTGTCCGCCCGACAAATCCCACACGGACTTATCTGCTAAATTCTCGATGCCGAGGAAATCCAAGGTCTGTGTGACGCGGTCGTCCACCTCGTCATCAGAAAGTCCCATATTTCGTGGTCCGAAAGCGACATCATCATATACGCGTGATGCAAAAAGCTGCTGTTCCGGCTTTTGCATGACATAGCCGATACGCGAATGATGAGTATCGATAGTGCCACTATGTGGCTTGAGTACACCTGCTATGAGCTTAAGTAGCGTGCTTTTGCCACTGCCATTGGGGCCACTGATAGTGACGAACTCTCCACGCGAGATAGTGAAGTTCGTAAGATCAAGGACTGAATGGGCATGAGGGGAATTGTGATTATCGCGAATCGTCTGTGCATTACGACGGGAGGATGAAGAATCCCCATACATAAAGGACAGGTCTTGTGCGGAGATGACGATATCTCGAGAATCCTCCTGAGCACTCTCTGACGAGTGATTGCTTACAGGAATGCCGAAATGTGAAATATTCTCACGAGTCGGAGCAAGCGTTGATTCATGAGACTCCACCAAATAATCAGATGATGGAATATCGCGAACGATTTCCCCGTCACGCATTTCGATGACTCGATCGCTGAGCTTTGCTACAGAACTGTGATGCGTGATGATGACAATAGTTGTCCCAGCGCTGTGAAGCTCTTCCAACGTGTGAATAAGTGCTTGACGGGCAGCGTTATCCACGAACGCAAACGGCTCATCAAGGATGAGAAGCTCAGGGTGAGCAGCAATCGCCGAAGCAAGAGCTACACGCTGCTGCTGCCCACCAGAGAGATTATCTGGATCAGAATTCGCAAACGCATCCATGCCTGCACGAGCGAGAGACTCATATACGGTGCGAGCAGTATCATGTGGCTGCCATCCCAAATTTTCCGGCTCAAAAGCGACATCATCTTTGACTGTGGCACCCACGATTTGATCTTGCGGATCTTGAGTCATGTATGCCAGATGATGTCGAGCGCGAATGAAAGCTGCCCGGTCAATGCCGTGATTATCGCTAAAAACAGTTTCACCAAAAAGTGATAACGTTCCCGACGTCGGTGCGCTAATTGCGGCAAGCATGCGCGATAACGTCGTTTTACCGCTGCCGTTATTTCCGATAATTGTCAGCCATTGTCCGCGCTGGATATCGAGGTTAACGTTATGAACAGCATCCGCATGCGATGAATCATTGTATGAAAAACATACATTCGTCAGATGAACGATAACGTCTTTCTCATGTGTCTGCGAATTCTCCATGATTCACACTTTCTGAGAATGATTCTTGAGACGAGCAATCGATACTGCTACACGCGATTACACGCGACGACGTGAATTTTGCGAGTTCGTAAACGACTTCAAGAGACTCGTAATCGGCTTGTAGCACACCGTCGTAATGATGAGATGAATCGCTGCCTTCAAGATATTGAACGGCAAGAGAATAGGAAGGATCATCGCGACTACTGCACTGATTGGGGTAGCAGTGTAGAACGGTGTGATAAGAAGATTCAAAAGAATTGCTGTCACGATGAAGCACACAGCGCCCACGAGCATGGATACCAGAGCACGAGAACGTGTGCGTTTGCGCGAATACAGCCATGCGGATGGAACGCTAAACGCAAGGGTACATGCAATAAGAATGAGACCGCCGAATGGATTGGTGAAAACGTGTGGCAGTGCGCTTAACGTACCGATGATAATTGCAGCCAATGGTCCGTATGCAAAACCTGCAAGCAGGACAACGATGCCACTTGGGTCATATCGCAAAAAAGGTGCTGCTGGGAAAATAGGAATTTGAATAAAACTCAGCACGATAGCCAACGTGGTAAATAATGCATAAATTGCGATACGCTGACTTGTCCAATAGATAGGAGCGTCAGACTGGATAGAATCGATATCCTGAGAATTCTCATGCTGAGAGGTACGCGAAGAACGTGTAGACATAGTTGTCTCCTGTTTCTCTTTATCCGGACTATACCGTTGGCTTTGGAATCTCACCAAATCAACCGCTATGCGGGTCGCGGGCTATACCGCCAGTCGAGGAGTTTCGCCTCGCCCTGAAACTTACAATTGCAAGACTAGCATATCGGGATTACAGCGCATACAGAGCGTAAGGAGAAACTGACTCACCACTCACAGATGCGCTGAGATTTTGTTAGTGTCTGGTTTTGTCATTTGTGAGAAAAGTTATAAAATTTTCTCAAGAAGACCTTATGCACACCCGCATAAGAAACATCTTCCATAATGGACGAAGAAGGTTGCAATGACGCATATACATACTGAAACGGATGTACCTATACCCATTGTTTCGACACATTACCGATTCATGGATTCACTTCCTCATCTGCTTATAACTGTGCGAGTCTTTCTTATCATAATCTTTTTGAGCACGCTGTATACTGGGCTAACTTCTGGCTGGTCTGAGCTGCTCACTTTTAAAAATATCCTTGGGATTATAGTGCTGTCATGTATAACGACGGGATTGCTCGCATTAGTTCGTTCTTTTACGTATCCGTGGAACGATAAAGCCATAGAAAATATGGAAATTGTTTCACCTCAAATAAACGATGAAACAAGTCACTAAAACGATAAAACTGAGGTGGTGTACTTCGCGAGAAATACACCACCTTAATTTTTTGGGGAGAACTCTTTTCGAGAGTTTTTAGGAGCCTCATAGAGGGCCTCGTACAGAGTGGGAGATTAAAATTTTATCGAACGGTATATCGTCCGTAATTTCCCCACTCCCATTCTCCGCGCACAGGGTCATCGACACTGGATGTCACGCCGATATGCGCATGAAGTTTTGCGATACCGAGAGCAAGAGAATCGCGAATATCATCGAATGCGGTTTTCTCGTCAATGGAAGCGCTCATCGTATGGTCATCAACGAGAGTAAAACGTATAGGCTGAGAATTATGCGCTGAAGGAGCTTTTACGGCAGCAGTTAAAGCTCGTTGATACCATTTTGGAGCTGAAGTGATGTCAGAAATAGTGCCGATTTCTTCGAGACTTTTATGCTCACGATGAGACTGCTGCTCGTGAACGCGCTCTTCGAAGGATTGCTTGAGCACAGCGTCTTGATCGACAAAATAACCCACGGCAATTGCCACATAAGGTACTTCATCAGAAGGAATATGAGCTGCACGTGCAGCAGCATCCAAATCGATACTTCCATCGACCCAGCATGTCGCCAAACCCATAAGAGTTGCTGTTAAAATTAAGCGCTCGCCATAGAATCCGGCTTTTTCTGCGGCATCCGAATCGCCTTCCGCGCCACTTATCAGCACGATGTGAGATGCGCCTATAAAACCGCCATATGTTTCGACAGCGTGAGCGAAAAGTTCTGGATGATTCTCCAGGAAGGTAAAGCGCACGTCAGCAATCAAGCTCATCGCAGCAATATTTTGGCGGAGCTGATGAACCAGACCATCTTCGATGAGGTCAGGATTGAATGAACGTGTCGAGATGCGAACGTCAATGGCATCAATGACTTGTGAATGCGTAGTACTCATACTTGCATTATAATGGGGCAGAGGCGAGATGAGTAACGAACGGTACACATCCGCACGTCGTACATACTGCGTTTAGCGACATGTGTACATAATGAGATGCATGAAGATAGTAATGGCATCATGGACGTCATAAAGGAGAAGCTCATGATTGATACAGCTCAGGCTTTTGGCATTGACATCGGTGGCTCGGGCATTAAGGGAGCACCTGTTGATTTGATTAATGGCAAGTTTGCCGAGGAGCGTTTGCGCATCCCAACTCCAGAAGTTTCTACTCCAGAAGCAGTTGCGGATATCGTGAAACAAATTCTCGATCATTACGACGTGCATGATGGTACGCCTATTGGCATCGCATTCCCAGCACCTGTCAAAGCTGGTCATCCACTCGAATACATTGCAAATCTTGACCAGTCATGGGTAGGCATCGACCTGAATGCTTTTATGAGCGAGCGCACGGGACGTCGTGTTCATGTCGTTAACGATGCCGATGCTGCAGGTTTGGCAGAAGTTCAGTATGGTGCTGCAAAGAACGTGCAGGGTGTCGTTATTACGACGACATTGGGCACGGGTATCGGCACTGCATTGATTATGAATGGTACTTTGGTTCCTAATACTGAGCTTGGTCATATCGAGCTTGAAGGCAAAGATGCTGAAAAGTATGCTGCTGATTCGGTACGTTCTGCAAAAGAATTGACATGGGAGCGCTGGGGTAAGCGCTTGACGAAGTATTACTCCTTGCTGGAAAAGTACTTCAACCCAGATGTTTTCGTCGTTGGCGGTGGCGTGTCCAAGAAGAGTGAAAAGTTCTTTGAATTTATCACTATTAAGACACCAATCGTTCCAGCTAAGTTGCTCAACGATGCAGGAATTGTCGGCGCTGCTTTCTACGCATCGACACAAGAGAAATAGCAAAAATAAAATACGAAAACGATGAATTCATACCGTGCGTGCATATCTCATAGACCTTAGGGTTTATTAGGGCTTAAAACCTAGCAAAGCCCTCTGAGCACAGAGCACATACAAGAATTCAAGTAAGGAAAGTCCAGAATGCGTTTTTCCCATCGCGTTGGTGACCAGTCTTTACATGCATTTAATACCCTGTCTTTGCACGCTCGTCAGCTGCGAAGCCAGGGTATTGGCATTTCACAGCTCAATGATTCAAACCCGACACATCATGGTTTGAGCGTTCATTCCCCAGAATTCATCTACACGGCAAGCGCTCGCGGGGATGATGATACTCGTCGTGTACTTGCGGATTACTTGAGTCAGCGCTATGAGCAGTCCCTTGACCCACAGCGACTCTATGTGCTTAATTCCACATCGCAGGCATACGCATGGCTGATGATGTTGTTGTGCGATCCGAGTGATTACGTGCTCTATCCTAAGCCAGGATATCCGCTCATTGAATCAATCTGTGCTCTGACAGGCGTTCAATCAGCGCCTTATCGACTGGACTATGATGGGTCATGGACGATTGACTATGTCAGCATAGAAGAGCAATTGTTGCAGCATAATTCATCGGACGATTCTGATGCTCAGCCGTTGCATCCTATTAAAGCTATCATTCTTATTAATCCGAATAATCCTACAGGCTCGTATGTCAAAGCTTCAGAACGCGAACGCATTGTAGAACTGTGTGAACGATACGGCGTGGCAATTGTCGCGGATGAAGTTTTCTACGATTTTGCACTTCATCCTTTTTCAGATCGACAGAGATTAGTGGGGGAGAGACGAGTTCTGACTTTTGCTTTGGATGGTTTTTCGAAAATGCTGGCAGCTCCTGATGTCAAAGTGGGGTGGATATATGTCAGCGGCCCGCACGACGACGTGGTACGAGCTCAGGAAAAACTTGATCTTATTGCGGATGATTTCTTGCCAATGTCGTCGTATATTACGCGGGGAATTCCGTCTCTGCTTCAACGTGCTGATAGTCAAACTCAGCTTATTCAGCAGCGATGCGCAGAAAACCTTCGCTGGCTTATCGACTACACCTCAGATGCCACATGTACGCAAGGGGTCGTCTCCGTTGTGCGGGCAGAAGGCGGGTGGAGTGCGCTTCTTCGCTATCCAGCGAGCATTGATGATGACGAATTGGGTCTTGAGCTCTTGGATCGCAACCATGCCATGAGCGCTCCCGGATATTTCTTCGATTTTGAATCCAGCGGATATATGTCTGTGTCGTTGTTACCACATTCCGATACCTTTAAAGAGTTGATGATAGATACGATACGTACGATTGAGAGTTTTATTACTGAGATATGAGTTTGAAGAAGTTCCGAAACCGCGCGCAAGAAACTGTAGATATCGTTGCCGACCATATCGATAAACCACGTGTGACAACGCTGGAAATCGAGGTTGCAATTGGTATCGCAATCGTTGCTGTCGTTTCCCTCTTCTCTATTCACTACATGACGACCTCCATGGCGACAGCAGTCGTGGTGTGTACACAAATTGATCGTAAAGAAGCTCGCCGCGCTGGTTGGCGTCGACTTATCGGTACGATGTTTGGTGGCCTTTTTGGTCTTCTCGTCGTCGCTCTTGATGACCATATGGGAAATAATCCTGTAGTTTTCGTCGCTCTTGCTTTTACGGCAATTATCATTATCGGTGCACTGTTTTACGGTTTTAAACTGCCGTCTGCTTCATGGAAAATTACGATGATTTCGCTGGCTCTCGTTATGCTCGTGCAGTTTGGCGAAGATCGTATGCGGTATGCAATTTACCGTTTAATTGGAACGGTTCTTGGCGTGATTTTAAGTATTATCATCACCACTGTGTGGGCGCATACGCAGATGGCAATTAATCGTATGCGCGGTATCGAGGACGAGGAAGAAACCGATTCTACAGAATCGTCAGAGCATCAGAAATAGTTGCATATAATTGTGGTGCGTATTCGACAAAGGATGCGAAACGATTGGGGATAAACGCCGTCGCTACAAGGATGATAATTTCGTATAACGTCATCCACACGATAGCACGCGTTACCCAACGCGCAAGCAGCGAATTGGACTGAATCATTCGAGAATGTGCCTGGGTGAGCATGATAAGAAGTGCAGGCAAAGCAGCCCACGTAAATGCCCATGCAAAATCAGCGACATATCGCCACGCAACGCCACCACTGCGCGTGATAAAAATGCACAGGAATGTGCCGATAATCGTTCCCAGTACTGGATAGATCCACAAGAATCGCTGCGATAAGCGGCGAGCAAGAGGAGGAGTAAGGCTCAGAAGAAGTGCGATCAGAACGACAGGAACGAGAACGAATAATCCTGCGATAAAAGTTTCGCGATGAATCCACGTGCTCGTCACAATGACAGGAGACTCGATAAAAGGCGGATTTGAGCTCAATTCTAAAGGTCTGAAAAGATAGTAGAGAGTTCCTTGAGCAGTTGCCTGACCAGTCGCATGCAGATGCATGATATCGGTGACTGTAATTTGGTAGCGCGAACCGAAATCAAAAATAGAGCCAAAGCGCCACCAGTTATACCACAAAGCAGGAGTTAAACCAGCTGCGGCAGATGCCAAGCATACGGCGGTCGAAGCGATAATGCGTCGCATAGGCTTCTTCCACACAAGTTCCAAGAAAATCGGCGCGACGAGAATCGCCATAAAGACAAACGTTGGTCGGCACGCACTGCTCAGAGCAATGCACAGCGAACCCACAGCCATACGACACGCATTGTGCCACCAAGAATTTTCAGGACTTACTTTCAGCCAGATAAAAATGCCGATAGAGCATACGCTTAACGCGCTGACGAACGCGATAGCGTACAAATTGGTGACAAGAAGCAGCTGGATAAAGTTCATTCCGATGAAAACTGTTATCAGTGCAGGTATAGTGTGACCGACACTGGCACGAGGGAAGTAACGGTGAATAAAACGAATAACCGTAGCCATCATCATAATGATGGACAGGGCAAGCAAAGGAATGATAACAGTAAAAATGGATGGCCATTGTCCGGTCAACGCATGGAATGGGATATAAATCAGCAGACTTGGAAGAACTCCAAAATAGGAGTACCAATGATGATTGTAAAACGCGTAATCCCAGAAAATTTGGGACCCATTACTGAGCAGTGCGTTGCGCGCTTGTGGGTCAAATGGATTGCTCAACGCATCAAAGGCAGGGTCTACAGGCAAATTGACCCATGGATGTCCCTCAAGGATTCCTTGCGACGCCAAAATATAGTGATGATACGAATAGACGTAATTTCCTGACTGAGCCCACGTGTCATCGCCAACGAAAATGCCAGCCGCATTGATATTGACGAGAGCGAGGATACTCAGAGGAAGGACGATGCATAGCCAGAAAGCGCATTGCTGAGCACGGCTATGTGTGTCAAGTTCGATCGTATACAGTCGTGATCGAGGTCGCAATCCCCACAGGAAACAGAGGATAAGGAGCATAGCGAGGACGCGTACGATGCTGATATAGAAAGGCTTGCGGGCGTTGAGCGTAATGGATTGGAGAGAGACGGTGTATGGGGAAGCGGACTGTGCCGAATCAGCAGCTTGAGTCGAATCAGTAGTCTGAGTAGATGTGGTAGCCTGCGCTGAGCTTGTTTGCTCAGAGTCAGCTTGTGCCGAGTCGGCTTGTGTCGAGTCAGTTTGTGCAGTGGAATTGCTGGAGACAGATGCTTGAGGTGTGTTCGGGAAAGCGAGAGTAAGTTTTCCTTCTCGTGCGATGGTGTCAGTAACCTCAGAGGATAAGAATGCAAAAGTTGGACGGTCGCTTCGCAACGTTACTTGCTGCGCATCAACGGTTACGGGTGTGAAGTATGACGTGGAAGAAGCACTACTAGGAGAAAATTGAATAGTCGTAATACGTGTGCCACGCGGAAGAGAAATGGTGAGCTTGGCATCGATACCAGTGACAGTGACACCGGTTACGCGGACACCATTTTCGCGGACACCAGTGCTGCCAGGGGTGCTGTCGGATGCAGAATCCGAATGGGATGACGTGCTCGCAGACGT
Organism: uncultured Alloscardovia sp.; assembly: GCA_963543015.1. GTDB lineage: Bacteria > Actinomycetota > Actinomycetes > Actinomycetales > Bifidobacteriaceae > Alloscardovia. Next base: position 49,724 of record CAUTYZ010000001.1, on the reverse strand, counting down.
GTATGACACATTCTGCAGTGTGTATTGGCATGCGTCCGTTCCTGAGGCATGCGATGCATCAGTAATATCGCAGGTAATTGCGCTATCGGACGACGGAGAAAGCCACGTGCCCATATTAAATACAACGATTTCCAACGTCATGATGACAAGAAGCGCGCATACGAGGCGAAGCAGAGTTGCTGGGTGTGCACAAAGGCGCGAGACAGTTTCGCAGATACCACTACGATTCAGAAAATGGGGACGCGTCGCATTGCTGTGAGGCTTGTCGTGCGGTGTTTCGTGAGCGTTTCCCATGGGCGTTATTCTATTAGCATGAGTACCCAATCATGTCATGTCGATTTGGGACAATTGTGTTCATGCCTAAGAAAGATTCTGTATCACTTTTATCGACTGTTTCGAAAATATTCCCATGGGTCGAGCAGGACTATGTATGCAGAGTCTATATGAGTCGTCGTATCGTCAAAATGATGACGGTCAATGGGCAGCATTTTTATGTCGGATGGTTGCACGATCCAGTGGTCATGCCGCCTACACAGTATGCGCTCGGTATTTTCTCGACTCCTAAGGGCGGGCATTTTGTACCTATCGCAAAGACGGATACCGACGGGCATATCTACGAAATTCAACGTATCACAGACAGTATCGAGGATAAAAATCCACGTGTAATTGTCGCGGTGGAAGGCGAAGGAAAAGTTCGCCAGTATCACTTTAACCACCAGCCAATTATGCCAACGACATCCACTAGTCTCACCGTTAAGCATGGCGCTGTGGTCGTGCGTGCGGAAAATGGCACGTGGCGTTGGATGGCATCATTCCTTAAATTTGGCAAGCGGTACACGTTTGAGCAGTTGCGTTCTCCATCCTTATCTCCTCGAGAAACTGCGGATCTTTCGCTGCCACATGCTATGGCTATCGCATACTTCATGATTTACGTGCAGCCAACTCTTGCACTGGATACTCCACGTGTTATCGGTTTTGGCACATCGCATATTTATCGACGTTTGCGTCATCAAGCTCCACTGAGCGCGATTCGTTTGAGTCAAGAGGATATTGATGCAGTACGTGCAGCTCATTTGCGCGTTTCGGCTTTGGAAGAATACTTCTCGCATACGATGAAGGAATCCGGCGCTTTTGAACGTATTCCACGTCTGGAAGCAAAGCATGCGCAGGAAAATTTGGAATTGATGACAAATCCAAAATCGCACTTGTATTATCTCCACTCCAGGGATGGTGTGGATTTTGATGCTGCATTGAAAACCTTGCGTATCGAGTCGAATCTGAATCGTTTTAGCTCTTTGAGCAGCGTGATTGAAAATAATTATCACTACAATTTCATGCCGACGGAAGATACCGTCACTCTTCCATACGTGGCGCGTTTGAGCGAAGAATTACTTGAAAATCCTGCATTTGATGCATTCAGTACTTTGGATACGAATGGTGTTCATGACCCGGATGCGCAACCCATGCTGCGGTATACGCGTGATGATGACAGTACTGTAGCTCCTGAATCGTCGTTTACGTCGCAGTGGCTTGGTCAGTTCTACGCCCAAACACAGCAGCAACTGCCACAGCGCGAAGAATGGCGTCTCGATAATATTGATCGCATTAATGCGGTGTATCCGATGGTGAAAGCTGCTCGTGAAACTGCGTATTCCATTGCGATGAATAATAATCCTTACGCATCAGATCCTCAGACGGTGCGAAATCACGGGGCTCATAGCAGTCAGTGGGTGTATCGTCAGGCTATGGCAAAACTGATTTCGTATTTGCGATTGCCTATTCGAAGCGATATCGATTTCCGTGCGGACGTAGAAAAAACGCGTTCGGCTGTTATTGACTTTACGAGTATGGCATCCACAAGCATGCCTCTTTGTCGCTTTGACGCGCAGCATATGACCTGGGTGGATGTGCCTGAAACTGAACGCCAAGCAATGAGCTCTCGGTACAATCTTCGAGTGGGAATTATTCTCGCTGCTCTGGCTTTTGGTGCGAGCGATAATATCGATAAGGTTGCTGTGCGCATTGATAGTTTGGATAGTTCGCAAGATCTTGAAGATCGCGATCCGACCATGTATGCGTTGCTTATGCGTGCGTTGGAAAAGATGGGAATGGACAATCCATCCGCATCGGCTGCAGCTCCTGCAAAGGATCGTACGCGAGATCGTGCAGAGAGAAGCGATCGTGCCGATAGGACAGAGCGCACGGACAGAAGCGATCGAACTGACAGAAGCGATCGAACGGATAGCACCTCAGATCATAGCGTAGGCAGTGGGGCAGGAGAGAGCGATAATTCTTCTTCTGAGGCATCGTCTACTTCTGACCGCCATGATAATGACGCGTTTATGGACATCATGCAGTCTGCCAACTTTACACAAGATCAGATTAACGCTTTCCGTGCGTATAATTCTGAGCCAACCGATGCAGAAGTGAATGAATTATTTAATGCGGTTACGAGTAACGAATCGTCGAATTCTGCGAATTCTTCCAGTGGTTCACCATCGCCTTTGAGCATTGTGTCCGGTCCTGGTACTGACCCATTGGAGCTTATCCGTCGTACAGCGCTGAATAATACCGTGGCTGCTGTGGTGTTTGAGCGTAAGCGATTTATGGAATTGCTTCAGGCACAAGGTCTGACGAACCCATATGAGTTTTATCGTTCCTTCGATTACTGCGTGCTCGACACAGATTTCACGGGAGTTTTGAAGCCAGTCGAAACGTCTATCGATATTCGCGATTCGTACTTCTCTCCTGAAGGATCTCAAGACGAGCCTGAAATTTCGCGCACTGTTTTGACACCTGAAGCTGCGGAAATTCTGGGTGGAAAGACTGCTCAAGACTTGTCTATCCAGCGCTCGGATGTTCTCGAACGAGCTCAGGAAGATATTGCTGATTTTGCGCAGAAAGATGAGTGGACGATTCCTGAACGAGCGCAGAAAATTTCCGAATATATTGATGAACTCAACGATCCAGAGCTGAACGGGTATAAGGATTCGTATCTGCGTAGCGTAATCGATGAAACGCCAATTGACAGAAATCGTTTTACGTTGTCTAACGATATCGATGATGCACGCGATAAATCTCGCGATATTTTCATGTCTGGTCGGCCAGATGAGGCGTTGACCTTTATGGATGAGTATCTCGATACTGTGGATGCGCAGTTCAAAACGGTTGATCGCGTTTCTGTATATTTCAATTCCTACCCAGAGCGTGTGGTGTATAACCGACTTCATGCGACGGAGCAGGAAAAGCTCGTGCTGATTCCTGATAATTTGTTCCGATCTCATTTGGAACTCGTCGAGGTCTACACGCAGCTTGGCCAGCGTGATAAGGCTCTCAAGCATGTGAATTTAGCGGTGTCATATGCACCTGTCTACGCGTATCCGCATTTGCGATTGTCCGTTATGCTTGCTGAGGATGAGGATTGGCAATCGTCCTTCGCGGCTGCTCATAACGCGCTTTTGGTCGCCCTCGATAAGAATGATGCTGCATATGCCTACTATCGCATGGCTTATGCAGCATGGATGCAGGATGAATTTGTCACGGCAGCTGCATGCTACATTATGAGCATTCATATCTCTGAGAATGTGGTTCCTCATGCTCGCGAAGAGTACGAGGATTTGAGCACGCGTGCACAGTCTCAAGATATCGCACTTCCTCACAATCCAGATGAGGCAGCTGATGCGCTCATGTATAACGACATTGATTTGTGGCCGTTTACGGATGCTGTGCAATTGATGGCTCCGAGTGCAAAAATTGCGGTCGATAATAATCTCTTCGTCGCAGCACGTGCTCTTGCTATCGCGGCGACGAATATCACCTCAGCTGTGTCTCACATGGATGAGGAAGATAATGATGCTTTGTATATCGTTCAATCTCAATTCTTAAGGTCGCTCAATGCCTGATATTCAAGATGCTTTTGATTTCGGAGATAATTTTACCGAGGAGTCTGCTGTTCATAGTGCAGACAAGCCTGCTCAGTGGTGGAATACTCTTGAGTATTCCGACGAAAGCGCGCTGTCTTTAGCAAACTCAGATATTTCTGAGCTGGATACTGAGACGGCTGCTCGCGTGTGGGCACAAGTGGCTGCATGGATTGAATCTGATCAAGTGGCGTATTATGTCAACGATGCTCCAGCAGCTTCGGATGCAGCATACGATGCGCGTATGGAATTTTTGAAGCGCCTCGAGGCAGCTTTTCCGACATTAGATAATGAGCAGAGCCCGACTCATCGTGTGGGTGGAAATTTCTCGCAAGATTTTTCATCAGTAAATCACCCTTCTCAAATGTACAGTTTGGATGATGTTTTTAGCATTTCGGAACTGGAAAATTGGTATGCGGGTGTTCGCCGACAATTGGCAGTAGGAGAGCACGAACCTCTGGCGATGACCAGCGAAGTCAAGATTGACGGTCTTGCGCTTAATCTTATCTATCGCAACGGTGTCCTTGAGCAAGGTCTGACTCGTGGTGACGGCGTGATTGGTGAGGATATTACTGCTAATGTACGCACCATTGCATCCATTCCGCAAAATTTGTCAGGCTCAGCAGATGAGATCCCTGAATTAGTGGAAATTCGCGGCGAAGTTTTTATGCGTTTCGACGATTTTGAAGAGCTCAATCGTGAGAATGAGCGTCAAGGTCGAGCACTTTTTGCAAACCCTCGTAACGCTGCTGCGGGTTCCTTGCGTCAAAAGGATTCGCGCATTACCGCTCAACGTAAATTGTCATTCTACGCGCATGGTTTGGGGCGCTTAGAATGGTCTGAGCAATCGACTCGTACAGACGGAATTGAACGTCAGTCCGATGCATACCAGTGGTATAAGATTTGGGGAATTCCTGTATCTCCTCATACTCATATCGTCAATTCTTTTGCAGAAATTACCGACATGATTGACTATTACGGCAATCATCGATACGACATCGAACATGCGTTGGACGGTATCGTGGTGAAAGTCAATGAGCGCAGTTTACAGGCGCAATTAGGTTCGACGTCACGTGCTCCTCGCTGGGCAATTGCCTACAAATATCCTCCTGAAGAAGTAAATACCGAACTTCTCGATATCACAGTTCAGGTGGGTCGTACTGGTCGTGTCACACCAGTTGCACAGCTCAAGCCTGTTCATGTGGCAGGATCGACAGTCTCGCGCGCGACTTTGCATAATCCATCAGAAGTGGAGTTCAAGGGCGTCAAAATTGGCGATATCGTTGTCGTGCGTAAAGCGGGCGATATTATCCCGGAAATTGTCGGACCAGTTCTCTCTGCGCGAGAGGGCAGGGAAGATAAGCTTCGCGATTTCGTGATGCCAGATGTATGCCCAAGCTGTGGCACTCCTATTGCTCCAGAAAAAGAGGGCGATAAAGATATCCGATGCCCAAATTCGGAGTCCTGCCCAGCTCAGCTGACTGAGCGCATTATCACTTTCGGATCTCGCAAAGCATTCGATATTGACTTCCTTGGCGATCAGGTCGCCTCTGCTCTGGCAAATCCAGAGCTTGATCGTCCAAGCTCTGTTGACTTGTATGCTCCACATCTGAGCTCCGTAGAAGTAATCGACGGACAAGAGCCAGAAAACTATACTCCTGAAGAGGGCTTGCGCTTGCCTGAGCCGCAAACTCCAGTTGTTCAGTCTCTCGCAGATATGGTGATGTTAAACGTCGAAAAATTGCGTGATGTGCGTGTGTGGCGAGAAATTCCTCTCGTTCAAATTACGCGGTACGTCGATCCTGATACAGGAAAGCGTAAAACGAAGCGCAAGAAGGTAGGCGGATCTGGCTTATGGCATCAAGTCCCAGCATTCTATAATGCGCCAAAGTCTGGGGCAGATCCTGAGCCTTCCAAGAACACTCTTGCGATGCTTGAGCAAATTAGCCATGCTCCTGATATGGAGATGTGGCGAGTGCTTGTAGCGTTGTCGATTCGACACATTGGAGCGCCAAATGCTCGCGCGCTTGCGGATCGCTATCCATCATTGCCATCCTTGTCTGGAGTGTCGAAAGAAGAGCTGCTAGAAATTGATGGTATTGGTGAAGCACTCGCGGATTCTGTGTATTCATGGACATCTCATATGGGAAACACTGCCGACTGGCGTGGGCGCATCATGCAAGCGTGGATGGATGCTGGAATTGGTATGCGTGTAGCTGAGCAGACTGAACAGTTTGAGCAAACTTTGGCAGGATTGACCATCGTCGTTACAGGGTCTGTGGACGGATACACGCGTGACGGAATTCAGGCTGCCATCACAGCTCACGGGGGCAAGGCTTCGGGGTCGCCAAGTAAGAAGACATCGTATCTTGTGACGGGGCATGAGCCTGGGGCATCGAAGCTGACGAAGGCAGAAGCTGTTGGAGTGCCGATCATCAATGCGGAACAATTTATCACACTTATGGAAACGGGACAATTACCAGCATGACTTTGAGTATCTCAGAAGAGCGGGTAGCGCAGGATATTTATGCTCGGCTAACGGGAGTTATCGATCCTGAACTGGGCAAATCAATTACTGATTTGGGCATGGTGACGGGAGTTTCCGTCGCGCATGATACGCAGGAGAATCAGCATGATAATCAGTCAGAGGATGAAGCTTCATCTGCAGATGAGCACAGTCCTCATTTCCGCGTGACCATCGATATAGAGCTCACTGTACCTGGATGCCCGTTGTCACAGGTCATTCGTGAACGTATCGAGACAGCTGTGGAAAGTTATCCCGATGCCATGCTGAGTTTAGAGCTCAACGTGGGATCCATGAATGAAGAAAAGCTGAACAATCTCGTTGCTCAGCTGAAAGCTGCTCGTCGTGAGAATCCTTTCCATAAGCCTGGTGTGAAGACGCGAATTTTTGCCATTGCATCTGGAAAAGGTGGGGTAGGAAAATCCAGTGTAACCGCAAATCTTGCTGCGACGAGTGCAGCTCTCGGCTATGATACTGCTGTTATCGATGCGGATATTTATGGTTTCTCTATGCCACGGCTGATGGGAGTGCAGACGCATCCGACGAATCTGAACGGTATGCTTATGCCGGTTGAAGCATGGGGTGCGAAAGTTATGTCGATTGGCATGTTTGCAGGTTCTGATCAGGCAATTTTGTGGCGAGGTCCTCGTTTGCAGAGATCGTTAGAGCAGTTCCTGTCCGATGTCTGGTGGGGAGAGCCAGATGTGCTCTTTATCGATATGGCTCCTGGTACGGGGGATATGGCAATTTCCGTTGCCCAAGCTCTCCCTAATGCTGAGCTGATTGTAGTTACTACTCCACAGCCATCTGCTTCAGACATTGCAGTACGTGCAGGGCTTGTCGCTTTGCAAATTCCCATGGATGTGGCAGGCGTTGTCGAAAATATGTCATGGTACGACCATAATGGCGAACGGTTGCGCATTTTTGGAGAAGGCGGCGGAGAACGAGTATCACAGCAACTGACCGAACAGCTGAAGGATAAGCTCGGCCATGACGTGCCTCTGCTTGCTCAGCTTCCTCTCGATACAGATGTGCGCGAAGTAGGGGAGAGCGGCCGTCCGGCTGTGGTGAATGAGGATGGGACTTTGGCTGATACAGATCTTGCTCGGCGATATGTATCTATCGTTGAGCAGATAATGAAGCACTAAAAATGGGCACAGGTAATGGAGTGCAGTCATGAGTGACGGTTTTCATAATTTCGTTGATAATTGGCAGCAGCTTGACGGAAATGCGGAAGAATTTTCTGTAGAAAACGTCGTTATTCCTCACAAGGACCCGAATGTGCGTACGCTTTTCGCGGGGAAAACTCTGTTTGCTCTGGGATCGTCCATTACGTGGGGATTTGCTTCAGGTGGACAAGCTTTAGGAGAGTTTCTCGCACGCAGTTTCGGGATGAATCTTGTCAAAGATGCAGAAAATGGCACGACCTTAGCACCAATGCACGCACACGATTCGCACTGCTATGTGTCTCGTCTTAAAACGCATACGCGATATACAGACTCACCTGACTATGTACTCATTCAGCTGTCGACCAATGACGTGTGGCAGGGTATCAGTCTTGGGCAGACGGTTGATGCGATTGAAGACATTATGGATTATGTCCAAGATCAATGGAATGTGCCAGTGCTTATGTATACGAATTCGCGCTTTGAGAGCGAGCAGTATCAGCAGCTTGTGGACGCATCGTATGACATTCACAACACGAAAAATTTCTCCATTATCGATTTGTGGAATAATGTCGACATTAATTCTGTAACTGACGAGCAGCTTCAGCTGTATATGCATGACCCTATTCATCCCACACGTGCAGGGTATATGACATGGTGGGGGCCAGAAGTTGCTCGCCAGTTTGAACGCGCAATTCGCGGATAACAGTGTTAATTAACAGTGTTAATTAACACTGTTAATTTTGCAGAAGGAATGCTGCAATTTGTGGTAACGCGGATACAGCTTCTTCTGCATTTGCTGAATGCCCCACACCGTCAAGAGTGACAAGTTGAGCATGCGGGAATGCCTTCACAGCAGCCTGACTGTAGGAATACGGAACGACATTATCAGCCGTACCATGAATGATGAGAACCGGTCCTAGATATACTTTTTGATCTTTCGTCACGTCGTAATGCAACGCATCAAGAATATATCGACGACCAATTGTACGACCTTCATATGTTACCGACTGAGGAATCTGTGACTCGTCAGTGTAGCCGAGAGCATTAAAACCTTGCTGGACGGCATCATGAACGTTAAATGCAGGTGCGACGAGAAGCAGCGCTTTGACATCCTGCGGATGAGCTGCAGCAACCATCGTACTGATAAGACCGCCATGACTGACACCTGCGAGATACACGTGTGATGTATCTACATAGCTTTGAGATCGCCAGTATGACAAGACTGCTTCCAAATCAGCTTTTTCAGTCTGGATAGACATGTCTCGCATGTCAGGATCACCGCTTCGCGTATTCGGCCCACCACCGTAAAAGTCAAAATTGTAGACAAGATAGCCTTGACCTGTCATACCCCCGATAAGAGAGTCAGGTAAATCAGAATTCGTGCCATAGCCATGAGAAATGATAATGAGTGGCAAATGGAGAGATTTGTAATTCGATGGAGCATGGAAAGTGCCGTACAAAGTAATGCCATCATGCTTCACAGGAACTTCTGATGAGAGGATAAAGTCTTTCTGTGCCTTATTCATTTCTACGACTTTATTAATTTGCTGGGTTGTATTTCGCACAGAAAAATTCGGGAATAACGTACGGAATGCTGCATATCCTCCCGCGCATACGAGAGCGAGAGCAAGAATTAAGATGAGAATGCGACGAATACGTTTTGCCATACTTCAGAGTGTATACCTTATCGGCATGGAATGGTGAGATACAGCGAAGTTTATTGCGCTAAGAAAAATATATGATACGTGGCTGTGAGATGTACAATGCAATCCATCTCAGTAATATACGTGAATATACGTGAATATACGTGAATATACGCGTAACACCTGTGCGGAATGTGTGGGTCGTTTATGCATACAGAAAAGGGGCGCTCTACGTTACCAATGATACGTAGAACGCCCCTTCTGAGTTAAGGTCAACCCTTAGATGTGGAAGTACAGCTGATACTCAAGAGGAGTTGGCTGCAAACGAGCAGCGTCAATTTCCTGCTTCTTGAGATCAATCCATGTCTCAATCAAATCTTCAGTAAAGACGTTTCCAGCAGTCAAGAAGTCGTGATCTTCTTCAAGAGCCTGCAATGCTTCATCGAGGGAAGCTGGAACAGTCTTGATTCCAACCATTTCTTCAGGTGGAAGCTCGTACAAATCCTTATCTACTGGCGCTGGTGGTTCGATACGGTTCAAGATACCGTCAAGACCTGCCATGAGCTGAGCAGAGAATGCGAGGAATGGGTTCGAGCTTGGATCTGGAGCACGGAACTCGATACGCTTAGCAGCTGGGGAAGTACCTGCAAGAGGGATACGAATAGCTGCAGAGCGGTTACGTGCAGAGTAGACCAAGTTTACTGGAGCCTCAAAGCCAGGAACCAAACGCTTGTAAGAGTTCAACGATGGGTTGGTGAAAGCAAGAACAGAGGATGCATGCTTAATCAAACCACCGATGTACCAGCGAGCGATGTCGGAAAGTCCGCCGTAGCCATTCTCATCGTAGAACAATGGCTTGCCGTCCTTCCACAAGGACTGATGGCAGTGCATACCAGTACCGTTATCGCCAGCAATTGGCTTTGGCATGAAGGTTGCAGCCTTGCCGAACTGAGCAGCAGTGTTGTGTACGACATACTTGAACTTCATCAAGTCATCGCCTGCATACTTCAAAGAGTTGTAACGGTAGTTAATTTCCTGCTGGCCAGCGCCGCCTACTTCGTGGTGGGAACGCTCAAGAGTCAAACCGACCTTTTGCAAGTTATGAACCATTTCATCACGCAAATCTGCGCTCTGATCCAGTGGCGGTACAGGGAAGTAACCGCGCTTTGGCTGATTCTTGAAGCCAATGTTTGGAGTACCGTCGATGTTTGTTTCAGCGCCTGAGTTCCAACCAGCTTCATCGGAATCTACTTCATAGAAGGAAGTGCGCATAGAGTTTTCGAAACGAACCTTGTCGAAGACGAAGAACTCAGCTTCAGGAGCGAAAGAAGCAGTATCAGCGATGCCAGTGGACTTGAGGTAAGCCTCAGCCTTTGCTGCAACCTGGCGAGGATCGCGAGAGTATGCTTCACCGGTAATTGGGTCAACGATAGAGAAAGCGACGTTCAAAGTCTTGTGCTTACGGAATGGATCAATGTAAGCAGTGGATACGTCAGGAATCAAATTCATATCAGATTCGTTGATTGCCTGGAATCCCTGAACAGAGGAACCGTCGAATGGCATACCATCAGTGAATGCGCCATCGAGGAATTCACTTGCAGGAACATTAAAGTGCTGTTGTACACCAATCAAATCAGTGAAACGGACAGATACGTATTCGATGCCTTCAGCGTTAATAAGAGCTTCTACATCTTCTTTAGTAGAAAGAGTCATGAGACTAAACCTTCTCTAGTTGAATTTGAGTACATTACTATTCTATGAAAGAGGGTTTCCTAAAATGTACTTTTATGTTGCGAGTTTGTAACGATTCTAAAATTCCGCGCGTTTTGTCGGGGGAAGATTCGCCATAGTCGATGTTTTCGAGACACAGTTTCATACATTCATAAACAGTGGATAACAAAATGGTGTATGACATTTCTGCCATACACCATGAAGTACTGTGCTCGTAAGCGAGTATTTTAGCGACCGCGCATTGCACGACGGCTTTGATGCTGAGCTGCACGTGGATCAATTCCAGCTGGCATACCCAAACCATTCATGCGTTCGAGAGTACGCAAACGGCCATTCAAATGATCAAGCTCGTCTGCTGTCAATGGATGCTTGAAGCGCTTACGCAATTCGCGGCTCAAACGAGAAATTGGTACCTGACCTTCATCATTACCCGTGTTGATAACGATGATACGGATATCAGAACCCTGAGTGACGCGACGAATACGATTCTTTTCGGTTTCAATTGCCTTGGATACGCGACTCGTAGGGCCTTCAGAAATCAAATAAATTCCATACAGGCTGGTGCCTCGCCAAATCATATCCTTAGTACGAGGATCAATCCATACTGGCTGCTCACTAAAGGTGTATACGCGCTTGCTCAAAGACTGCAAAACAGCACCTGCTGCACCAGGGTTTCCCTCGATGCGACGGTAGCCTACAGTTTCGCTACGACGAGAAAGAATGAAAGTAGCAGCAAGCAAACCGAGCATGAATGCAAGGATGACATTAAGAATCCATGCGAACCAGCCAAGATTCCATACGAATCCCAAAGCGATAACGAGGATGAACGGAATGACAAATGCTCCAGCAATCCACCATGTAACCTGTGGATCATCCTGACGTGTGAAGTCATACAGTTGCTTCATCTGACGGAAAATATTATTACGCCGTGGTGTGTGCGCTTCTTCAGCCATTGCTACCTCTCTTCGTGTGTACCAGCAGAGTGTATCAGCATGGATACATCACCAAACATTGATAATCTTCTAGTTATCTTACTGTATCGAGCCGAAAAGGCTCACTATCTGTGCGTTCCGCGTCAAGGATTATCTCAGGTTCATCATGCGATAATCATGAGATGGTCACGAAATGATTATTAGCGTACGTTGAGCGGACGTCCATCTGCTTTCAGCAAGCTTTCTCCCAGAGTTTCGCTTAATGTCGGATGAGCGAAAAGGGCATCTGCTGCATCATGAAGAGGAATTTTATTGTGGATAATTTCGCGTGCAGCTCCTGCTAATTCAGACATGGATGGTCCGGTCATCTGAATACCGACGACGATGCGCGTATCCGTTTCTGCATCGAGAGCAGATACGATAACGGTAACTCCATTCGAACCGAGCATGGCTACGCGAGGATTCGATAATTGCGGAACGACAGTTTCTTCGACATCGCGGTATCCTGCTTCTTCTGCCTGCTGAGCAGTGTATCCAATGGAAACAGAATCAATCATTCCGAAGACGACCTGAGGAACCATCGAGCTATCGAAGGCATGTGCATCGCGCCCTACAATACTGTCAGATACGATAAGAGCCTGCTCGAATGCTTTATGTGCAAGCATCGGGCCAGAAGTAATATCGCCGACAGCCCATACATTCTCAAGATTTGTACGACCATAAGCGTCTGTTTTCACTAAGCCAGAGGATGTCATATCTAAGCCAGATTGCGCAAACCATGCTGCATGAGTGTGAGGCGCGCGGCCAATAGCGACAAGAACGACATCTGCTGGAATGTGCTTTTCTGTCACATCACCAGTTTTTGCAGAAGTGACCGTATAGGTAACTTCACCGTGTGCTGCGGATTCGATGTGGCTGTGCGTTTCGAACGTAATGCCATCACGCTTCATCGTGCGCATTACCGTAGAACTAATATGAGAATCCCACTGGGACAGGGGAGCATCCTTGCGAAGAAGAACGGTCACATGTGTGCCCAACTCATTCCAGAAACTTGCAAACTCCAACGCAATAGTTCCCGCACCGACGATGACGACATTTTCGAGCTTCACATCAAGATCGAGAGCCTCATCAGAAGAGAGAACAGGGACATCGTGACGAGTAATTGCCTCACGGATAGAATCAGAATCTCCCTTCGTGAAGGGGAGTTCTTCCAGCTCACTCGCGTGAGAACCAGTCGCAATAACGATATGCTGTGCTGTCAATTCTTGTGAAGTATCTTCCGAGTCCACGCGTACATGGTGAGCAGATTCCACAGAACCGACTCCATGAATAACGTCAATTTTTCGGGACTTCATAAAAGATGCAAGACCTTTGACGACTGAAGATACTGTTTTATCTTTTGCTGCTTTGAGTGCAGGCATATCGATGGAATTGACGGATACGTCGATGCCCCAAGTGCTCGCACGATGAGCATCATGAAGAGTGTGAGCAGCAGTGAGATACGCTTTTGTGGGAATGCAACCGCGGTTGAGGCACGTTCCACCAACTTCGTTGCGCATTTCAATAACGGCTGTGGATAGTCCAAGTTCGCTCGTTCGTAGAGCTGTAGCATAACCGCCAGGGCCAGATCCGATAACAATTACATCGTAGTCAAAAGTCATGGTTCTTATTGTACGGGCATCATTGCCAGAGAAGAAAGAGTTCGGTGGGAGCAAAATCGGTAAAGAGTGACTCGACGATGCTTTTACTCACAGGCGTAACAATACGAGCCAGCACATATCATGCTGGCTCGCGTAGTACAACGATAGAGATAACGATGGAAATATCGCGCGGAATTATTCAGATACGATCAGCAAGGACTTAATTGCCTCGCGCTTGTCCATTGCTTCGTATGCTTCTTGAATTTCATCAAGAGTAAAGCGCTTGGTGAAAACCTTTCCAGGAGTAATATCACCCTTGAGTACAGCATCAAGGAGGAGCTCCTTGTCGTATGTCGTTACCGATGAGATGCCGCCTCGAAGTCCGATATTCTTCCAGAAGAGCGCGTTCGTATCCATGTCAGCCTTCTGAGGAACGCCTACTCGACCAATAATCGCTCCTGGTCGGCATACCTGTACAGCAGTTTCTACAGACTGTTCAGTACCCACGCATTCCAAAACTGCGTCAGCTCCATTGCCGTTGGTTAATTCCATAACTTTAGCTACAGCCTCGTCGCCACGTTCGGCAACGATATCAGTTACGCCAAATTCAGTAGCCAACGCCTGACGATCAGCATGACGGCTCATAGCGATAATGCGGGATGCACCAAGAAGTTTCGCACCAATGACACCGCACAAGCCAACAGCGCCGTCGCCCATAATGACGACGGTATCGCCTTCCTTAACTTCAGCAGTCTTAGCGGCATGGAAGCCAGTTGCCATCACATCGGACAAAGACAAGAGCGAATTCAATTGTTCATCGGTATAGTCAGATGGCTGGCCTGGAACCTTTACCAGTGCCCAGTCGGCATTGGCAAAATGAAGATACTCGCCCTGATAACCGCCATTGCCGAATTCGGAATTCATGCAGTTGCCATCAAAACCAGCCTTGCATGCAGCGCACTGACCGCAACCGTGAGTAAATGGCGCAACGACGAAGTCGCCTGGCTTCACGGAAGTAACAGCATCACCCACAGATTCCACGATGCCGATAGCTTCATGACCAGCATAAGAATTTGGCTTACGCTCAGAAATACCGCGGAACCACCACAAGTCAGAACCGCAGACACATGCACGAACGATTTTAATAATCGCGTCGGTGTCCTTTTCAATGACTGGCATAGGAGCATCAGTTGTAGTCATTTTTCCAACTTCGACGAAAAGTGCTGCTTTCATGAGTAATCCTTTGATGTAATTTCTAAGACGAATGTATGAAGAAACGTTTCGAACAACGTTCTTAATGTGTCTATTTTACCGCGCAATTGTCAGCGGATGATTCGATATTTCCACATGCGAAATAATGGATAGCGAGTGAGAGAACATGCAGTGAGAGCAGTGAGAATTGAGAAGCGAGAATAAATAATAGAATAATTTAGAGTAGATATGCAATGGGGATACAAAGCATACGCTTCATATCCCCATAACTATACTTTATTGATACTCGAAAAAAGAGAGTTTTAGTTTTTACTTAGGCCACTGACCGTGCTTCTTATAGCGTGGCTTAGGCAAACGCCATGCGCGAATCTGCAATGCGCGGCTCCATGCGTAGTAGCCTGAACGCATACCACGTGCTACAGCGCGCTCGCCGAACTTGTCGATGAGCTTCTTCTTCAATCCGCGCCACATAATCCAGCAGTCGATAATGATGGCAAACAGATAGACATACATAGCGATAAGAATTGCCAAAGTAATCTGTGGAAGCCAATACGTTGCGAGCAAAGAAACAAGAAGCATAACAACGACGACAATCATGAAATGCTCGCCAAGATTAAAGCGAGCATCGACGTAATCGCGAATGTATACGCGCCATGGCAATTGCTCTGCCTTAGGCATGTTACGCAAATCGCCTGTACGCATTGCTTCATACTCACTGTTTTCGCGCTCGCGGCGTCGAGCATTCGCAGCCTTGCGCTGTGCACGACGATCCTTTGGAGCGATAGGAGTGAGGCGAGCATTTTCTGAATCGCGACGCTTAGGCGTTGGGCGACCCTTTCCTGCAGTTTTTCCCGCAGATTTCTGTGACGCTTCCTGTGTCTGCCCAGCAGAAGCGTTCTCTGCTGCATCTTTACGTGTGAACGGATTCCAATTCATTCTTTTAGATTATGTAAAAGTATCGACTGTGTGCATTAAAGTCTCTTATTAAGAGATGAAATTTTTCATCGCCTAGAATGGATACAAGAATCTGTACATGATTATGTACACAGTGTTCGCCGTTGAATTATCGCCGAATGTTAAGGAGAAGATGAGCATGGCTGAATTATCAGTAGACGAAATTCGCGCTCGTGTCGAGTCTGATTGGGATCGAATCGTTGACGTTTTGTCACAGAAAATTGCGCTCGGATCAGTATCAGCATTGGGAATTACCGCAGACCACATGAAGGCTTCAGCAGAATTTGTAGCTGAAGAAATGCGTGAACAGGGCATCGATGCTCGTGTCGTTCAGTCGCATAATCCTGATGGAACGCCGGGTGCATGGGAAGTCATTGGATCTCGTATCGTTGACCCTCAGGCTCCTACAGTTTTGCTGTATGCACATCACGATGTACAGCCTGTGCCAGATGAGTCTGTATGGGATACTCCAGCATTTGAAGCAACGGAAAAGGATGGTCGTCTTTACGGTCGTGGTGCTGCTGATGATGGTGGCGGAATTGCAATCCATTCGGGTGCTCTTCACGCATTGAGCGATGATTTGGGCGTCAACATCCGCATTTTCATCGAGGGTGAAGAGGAAATGGGCTCTCCAAGCTTCATTCCTTTTATCGAAGCTCATAAGGATGAGTTTGAATCTGACGTTATCATCGTCGCAGATTCAGGAAACTGGTCAGATACTATTCCAAGCTTGACGACATCATTGCGCGGAAATACCGATATGGATGTTACTGTGCGCGTGCTCGGTCATCCTGTTCATTCGGGTCAGTTTGGTGGACCAATTCTCGATGCTAATACATTGTCTGCGATGCTCATCGCATCCATGTATGACGAGAACGGCGATGTCGCAATTCCAGGCGTTCTTGCACAAGAACCAATTGGTGGATTGCAGAGTGATATGGATGAAGCAACTGTACGCCGTGATGCAGCTGTAGTGGAGGGCTATCAGTTTGCGGGAACGGGCTCTCTCGCGGCGCGTATGTGGACGAAGCCAAGCATTTCTGTCATTGGCTTTGATGCTCATCCGGTAGAAGGTTCCTTCAATGTCATCGCAGATGTAGCAAGATTCCGTTTGTCTTTGCGTACAGCTCCAGAACAGAATCCTGCAGAAGCGCAAAAAGCATTGGCTGACTTCCTTATCAGCCATGCTCCATTCGGCGCTCAGGTTACTGTCGAGATGGGAGAGAATGGTCAGGGTTGGGCTATGGACCCTGATTCTCAAGCAGTTTCTGTAGCAGAAAGTGCAATGGAAGCAGCATTTGAGACTGCTCCTGTCAATAAGGGTGAAGGCGGATCTATTCCATTCATTCCTGAATTGCAACGCATCTTCCCACACGCACAGGTTCTCGTTACTGGTCCAGAAGATCCAAAGGCAAATGCTCACTCTCCAAATGAGTCCATTAGCCTTCCAGCTTTGAAGAATAATGTGGTTACTGAAGCTCTGATCTTGCAAGGATTGGCTCAGTAAATTCAGCACAATATGTAACTTTCGCTTTCTTATGATTTATAGGATTGCGAAAATGGAGATGTGCAATTTCCCCTGTATGATGTCGGCCTGTATGATATTGGCTCTGTGCGATGGAATACAGGGGATTGCTCTATCTCCTATCTTTTAACCGCGCATGCTCTGGTTGTCGCGGGTGGCTCTGAGTAGCCTGAGTAGTTATCGCAAGCCGTTTATACCATGAAACACGCGTGATACCCACCTGCCTATATACTAAAAATCGACACGGGTGCTCCTGAGTATTTGTACGTGGTTTATGGAAATCACGAGATAGTCACAGAGCTGAGATGCGAATGGGCTGGTGCTTGATACGCCACAATTATGTAGCGTGTAAGGTCATGCCATCCATTCAGACCGATTGAACGTATACCGGGTAATGCCGGCGCACGGACGTCACTTTCAACCCGTGCCTCACGTACATCACGGTGGTGTACTGATGACCTTATGATCATAGGAGGCACATATGAGTTCTTCATATAGTTCTACTTTGTCGAACCATTCATCACAACGTAGTTTGACATGGCGTGTAGTGGATATTACGGTAGCGAGCGTTATCGCTATTGCATGTTCGTTAATCTATTGGGCAGCCGCATTGATGTGGGGGCCTTTGGCATTTCTCGATGCCGCAGTGCCAGGAATTCTTGGCTTGATGAATGGATTGTGGCTGTTTGCTGGCCCATTAGCGCTCGTTATCGTGCGCAAACCGGGAGCTGCAGTGTACGCTGAAGTAGTTGCTGCAGTTGTCGAATCTTTGCTTGGAAATTCATGGGGTGGTAGTGCTACTTTCCTCATTGGCCTTATTCAAGGATTGGCAGCAGAAATCGTCTTCGCAGTTGTGTTGTATAAGGTATGGAACGTATGGATTACCATGCTGTCCGGCGCTGTGTCAGGCGTCGCATGCTGGGGATATACATTCTTTACTAATTTGCAAGCAATTGACTGGAACGGTGCATACGGCGGCACGAATTTGGTGACGACAATTCTGTCGGGTGCAATTATCGCGGGACTTCTCGTATGGATTATTTACGTGGCAATTGCACACACAGGAGCACTGGACCATTTCGAATCTGGTCGCGTTATTCGCGAAAAGAATTCTCACACGAATGATCCTGCAGCTGAGCATGCGGTTACGTCGGAAACGAATAACACAGTAGACGACACTATGAAGGAGCAGCACGCCTAAAGTGGGAGCTCGGGTCGACATTAAACATTGGTCATATCGCTACCCGCTCAACCAAGAGTGGGCGGTCAGGGATATGAATCTCACCGTTCAGACAGGCGAAAAGGTTCTTCTTACTGGCCCATCTGGATGGGGGAAAAGTACTGTACTTCAAGGCATTGCCGGGATTTTGGGGGATGCGGAAGACGGCGGTCAGATGGATGGAGACATCACTATTGACGGCGTGAACGCATTAGAGAGTCGTGGTGCAGTCGGTTTAATTTTGCAAGACCCAGAAAGCCAAATCATTTTTGCGCGTGTGCAGGATAATGCGAGCTTCGGTGGTGAAAATTTGGGATACAATCCCGAAGAAATCATCGCTGACACTGCCGAAGCATTGCATATCGTTCATCTCGATCCCGAGCATGGCATTGCTGCAAACAGACTTGCTCAGCAATTATCCGGTGGGCAGATTCAGCGGCTTGCCATAGCCAGCATTATGGTGATGAAGCCTCGCGTTATCGTGTGCGATGAACCAACTGCAAATCTAGACCCTGACGGAATAGAAGATGTCGTTCAGGCAATTTCAGAGACAGCGGAAAAAATTGGCGCAACTCTTATCATCGTCGATCATAACGCGGATGCGTGGGGACGCATTATTGATCGCCATATCGTACTGTCGGGAAGCGATTTAGCAGAATCAACTCGAAACTATGCGCATCAATTTGCGCCCCATGGTGACACCGAAAGAGAGAACTCATACGATAGCGTTCTTTCAGCTCGTGAACTACGGTGCGGGTACAACGATTGCGCAGTATCTGAACCCGTAACACATGATTTTTGCGCGGGCACAATTACAGCAATTACGGGTGTTAACGGTGCTGGTAAAACGACTCTTGCGCTCACTCTTGCTGGATTGCTTCCCGCTTTGACTGGGGATGTGAGCGTCAGCCCAGCGGTACAAGTCGAAGCGCTTAGTTCCACTCCGTCCGAATGGACGAGTGCTGAACTATCACAGCGCATTCAATACGTTTTTCAAAATCCTGAGCATCAGTTTGTCACCACTTCTGTTGTGGGTGAAATGATGAGTGCATTGAAGATTTCGCGTCAGCGTGCGGATATAAAAGAATCGGTGCAATCAGCGGATGCTTCGCAGAGTGTCGATCTGCACAATGACGATCTCCACAGTGCTGATCTGCACAGTGCTGCCATGGAACGGTTGGAATATTACGGTCTAGCCCAGCAATGCGATCAAAATCCGTTTACACTGTCCGGTGGGCAAAAGCGCAGACTTACTGTGGCATGTGCAATTGAAGCACAGCCGAAAATTCTTATCGTCGATGAGCCAACCTACGGTCAAGATCCGCGTACATGGTTGGCTGTCGTCACAATGTTTGCTCAGTTGCGCGATAATGGCACGTGCGTGATAGCGGTGACGCACGATCGTGATTTTATTGCAGCTTTGGGAGCGCAAGAAGTCGTTATCGAGCCGCGTGGTCATTCCTCGGAAAGTGAGCGTGCAGAAAAACTTGAGCAAGGATTGCAGGAGCAGAGTGAGTCGTCAATTGTCGCGCGACTCAATCCGATGACTCGACTCCTGTCCGGTCTTATTATGGGACTTCCTCTTATCCTGTCCCTTGATATTGTGTCTGCAGGAGTGACACTTCTTCTGGAAATTATTCTTGCTATCGCACTTGGGTTTAGAATGCGTACTTTAGTGCGTTATACATGGCCAGTCATTATTGGTGCTCTCGGATCGTGCGTGACAGTACTTATATATAATTCTCAGCACAGCTGGATTCTCGCTGCGGCAACGGCTCTTCGTGTGCTTGCAATGGGAGCGCCGGCAATTGTTCTGGTCATGCGTATGGATCCGACAGATTTAGCAGATGCGTTTGTGATGATTGGGAAAATTTCTGACCGTTTTGTATATGCTGCTCTGGCTGGATTCAGACTCTTGCCGTTACTGCGTACGGATATCGAATCCATTCATCAAGCGCGAACAATTCGCGGAATTCGCGCGCGCTCAAGGGTACAGCAATTATGGAATGATACTTTTAATATCCTTGTCCTCGCCATTCGTCGCTCAACTATGCTTGCTGTCGTATTGCAAGCTCGTGGTTTCGGCTGCGCTCACCAGCGTACCCATGTGCGTACATCGCGTCTGACCTGGCGAGACGGTGTCGCCTATGCTGTGAGCATTGCTGTTCCTGTGATTGCACTTGCCGTGGCGTATTATGGAGGAACACTTAATTTATTTGGCAATCTCGTGTAGGAGCAACTGACAGACATGCCTATTCATCACGACATTATGGATAATGTCAAAGCATCTCGAGTCCGTATAGTTGCGGAGCTTTCAGCGCGTAAAGCACGCAAAAAGACAGGACGTTTCCTTGTGGAAGGTCCGCAGTCGGTGAGGGAAGCTTTGCGATTTTCTTCTCGTGACGTTGTGGATATATATGTTCGGAGCGATTACGCGAGTAGCGCTGTTCTTCATGACTTGATTGAACAGGCAGTTTCTGAAGATGTATATGTGCACGTTGCTACTGATGCAGTTATGAATGCTATGAGTGCTGACTGCCAAGGAATTCTTGCAGTAGTGCGTACACACAGTGTTCTCGAGCGCTCAGCGGATGCAATGAATAACGATAACGCGTCGCTAATCGCTGCATGCTGGCAATTGCGTGATCCAGGTAATGCGGGAACTATTATCCGTGCGGCAGATGCATCAGGATGTGAAGCAGTTATTCTTGTCGGAGAATGCGTGGATATCACCAATCCTAAAGTTGTTCGCTCCTCTGCGGGCTCGCTTTTCCATGTGCCCGTTGTATATATGACTGAAGAAGAATTCTTCGAATGGACTCGTCAGCGCGATATGCCTGTGACAGCTGCAGACGTATACGGTACTGAGCGTACACCGGTTATTCCATTAGATGCGGCAATTGCTCAGACAGATATCAAGCGTAAGCATGTCATTCTTTTTGGAAACGAAGCGCGAGGTCTTGAGACGGAACTCGTCGATGCGAGCTCACGTGCAGTCGTTATCCCTCTGTATGGAAATGCGGAATCATTGAACGTTGCCATGAGTGCCTCCATTATGCTGTATGCATTTGCTATGGCAATGCATGCGTAAGGCATTCATTGGACGCACACGAGCCGCGCACTCAAAAGGATGTACCACAGAGCGTGTGAAATTTTCTACGAGGGAACGCGCATACACGAGGTGAAGCCCATGATGCAGTTCTCTGTCACGCATGACATGAAAGAAATCTGAAGACCGAAAGTCTCAACCCAAACTGAATCCAAAAGTCTAAGCCAAAAGGAAAAATGGCATACAGATTTGTTATAAGGGAAGGTAAGCAAGTGACTGACAATAATCAGTTTGATGCTCAAGCAGTGGAAGCTGCTGTCTCAGAAGGTATCGAAAAGCTTAAGTCCGTTACTACTATTGAGGAATTGCGCGCATTGCGCACTCAATATGCAGGCGGCGATTCGGCTATGGCTCATGCAAGCAAACTCATCGGCGCGCTTGCTGCAGATCGCAAGAAGGAAGCAGGCAAGATCGTCGGTAAGCTCCGTGCTGATTTTGGTCGTGCTTTTGCAGCTCACGAAGAGAAAATTAAGTCTGCCCTTGAGCAGGCAGCTCTTGCAGCGGAAACTGTTGACATGACTCAGCCAGTCGAGCGCCATCCAATCGGTGCACGCCACCCATTGCCAAAGCTTTTGGAAGATGTTGAGGACTTCTTCGTATCTATGGGTTGGCAGATTGCTGAAGGTCCAGAAGTTGAAACCGAATGGCATGATTTCGATGCTTTGAACTTCGGCCCAGACCATCCAGCTCGCCAGATGCAGGATACTTTCTATATCAAGGGAAATCAGGCAAAGGATTCTGCTGGTTTCGTAGGGTCGAACATGGTTATGCGTACTCACACATCTCCAGTTCAGGCTCGTTCCTTACTGTCTCGCGGTGTTCCACTGTACATCGCATGCCCAGGTCGCGTATTCCGTACAGATGAATTGGATGCAACCCACACTCCTGTATTCCATCAGTGTGAAGCTCTTGCAGTCGATAAGAATTTGACTATGGCTGATTTGAAGGGCGTTTTGGACAAGCTTGCTGTAGCAATGTTTGGCCCAGATGCCAAGACTCGCTTGCGCCCAAGCTACTTCCCATTCACTGAGCCAAGTGCAGAACTTGACTTGTGGTTCCCTGATAAGAAGGGCGGTCCAGGCTGGATTGAATGGGGTGGTTGCGGTATGGTCAACCCAAATGTTTTGCGCTCTGCAGGCATTGACCCAGAAGTATATTCCGGCTTTGCATTTGGCGTAGGTATGGAGCGTACATTGCTGCTTCGCCATGATATTAACGATATGCATGACCTCGTTGAAGGCGATGTTCGTTTCAGCCAGCATTTTGCGATGGGAGAGTAAAAATGCCACTTATTGATATGAATTGGCTGCGCGACCACGTAGCTGTACCAGAAACTGAAACTTACGAGCAGCTTGCTGCTGATTTGGTCAAAGTGGGTCTTGAGGAAGAAGAAATTCACACGTCTCAGGTCACAGGACCAATCGTCGTTGGCTATGTCGTTGATTTAACGCCAGAACCGCAGAAGAATGGCAAGATTATTAACTGGTGCCATGTGGATGTCGGTGAATACAACGTCCTTGATGAGGAAGGAAACAAGGTTCCACGCGGAATCGTCTGCGGCGCTCCAAATATTAAGGCAGGGGAGAAGGTTGTTGTAGCCCTCCCAGGAGCTGTCCTTCCAGGTGATTTCAAGATCGAGCCACGAAAGACATACGGTCATATTTCTGACGGTATGTGCGCTTCTGAGCGTGAGCTTGGACTCGGTTCGGATCATAACGGAATTATTCTCTTCAGCAATTATGGTTTGACTCAGGAGCAGTATGATGCTCTCGAGCCTGGTCAAGATGCTATGGAAATTCTTGGTCTTAACGAGCCAACTTTGGAAATTAATATCACTCCAGATCGCGGTTATGCATTCTCTTATCGTGGTGTGGGTCGTGAATTCCACCATTCTACTGGTGCTCAGTTCACAGATAAGGCTCTCGACTACGCACGCAAGGCAGAAGAACTTCATGCATCTGAAAACGGTGATGTAGAAGTTATCATCGAGGACACAAACCCAATTCATGGAGTTCCTGGATGCGATCGTTACTATGCTCGCACCGTTACAGGAATTAACGCGGCTGCTTCCTCTAATGCGCTTATCCGTCAGCGCTTGCTTCGTGCTGGCATGCGCCCAATTTCTGCTGCAGTCGATGTCACCAACTATGTCATGCTCGACCTTGGTCAGCCATTACATGCGTATGACTTGGATAAGATTGCACAGCCAATTGTCGTTCGTCGCGCTGTCGACGGCGAAAAGCTTACAACGCTGGATGGCAAAGAGCATGAGCTCATGTCTGAAGATTTGCTGATTACTGATTCTCCAAACGGAGAAAAGGGATCGCGTGTCTTGGGCATCGCAGGCGTTATGGGCGGATTGTACGGTGAAGTTACTGACGAAACGACTAACGTTTTGATTGAGGCTGCACACTTCGACCCAATCTCTATCGCACGTTCGGCTCGTCGTCACAAGATTCCATCTGAAGCAAGCCGTCGTTTCGAGCGTGGTGTCGATACACAATTGCAGGCAGCTGCTGCATATGAAGCTGCAGAACTTTTGACCTCATTGTGTGGCGGACAGGCAAGCGATACTCCAACTGATATCAACCGTACTAGTGCTCCTGAAGCAATTCGCTTTGCTACATCAGAAGTGGCTCGTCTGACTGGTTTGTCGACTTCTGATGAGCAGATTACACAGATTCTCACCGATGTCGGGTGCTCCATTGACGAGATTGAATCTGGCGTATTCAGTGTCGTTCCTCCAACATGGCGACCAGATATCACCGAGCCATGCGACTTGGTAGAAGAAGTTGCTCGCTTGGTAGGATACGACAAGATTGCTGTCACTGTTCCGGCTGTTCCAGCATCGAACGAATCTGGATTGACATCGTCTCAGCTTCGTCGTCGTCAAGTCGCTGACACTCTTGCTGAGTATGGCTTGACTGAAACGATTAGCTATCCATTTGTCGGCGAAGTTGATTTCAAGGATTTCGCCTATGATGCAGACGAATTGAAGCCAATCAGCGTAGAGCTCGAAAATCCTCTTGCAGGCGATCGTCCATACTTGCGTCGTGAAATTTTGCTGACCTTGATGCGTACCGTTCAGCGTAATATTCGTCGTGATAATCCTCAGGCAAGCTCGTACGAAATTGGACACGTATTCGAGTGGGATCCTCAGGCTCCAGCTATTCCAGCTTTGCCAGGTGGAGTGCGCCCAACTGATGAGCAAATTGCTGCATTGGATGCGGGTCTTCCATATCAGCCACTGCATGTCGCAGGTGTATTCACTGGTCTTGTAGAAGAAACAGGCTGGATGGGTGAGCGTCGCAACGCGGATTGGACAGATGCAGTAGAAGCTGTAATGCGTATTTCCCGTCGTCTTGCGGCTGACTTCACACTTCGTCAGGTTTATGGTGATGATGTACCTGCCACATGGCATCCAGGACGTTTTGCATATGTTATGGTCGGCGATACAACTGTCGGTAAAGTGGGTGAATTGCATCCACGAGTTATCGAAGGTTTGGGAATGCCAGCACACACTGCTGCATTCGAGCTTGATTTGGATGCAATCTTCGCTGCTGTGCAGTATCAGCCTGTTCAGGCTAAGCCAGTATCGACCTATCCACCAGTACACCAAGACTTCGCGTTCATCGTTCCAATTGAGATGACATCAGATCATATGAGCGAGGTTATTCGTGAGGC
The DNA here is from genome assembly GCA_963543015.1 of uncultured Alloscardovia sp. Classification (GTDB taxonomy): domain Bacteria; phylum Actinomycetota; class Actinomycetes; order Actinomycetales; family Bifidobacteriaceae; genus Alloscardovia. The sequence continues at coordinate 24,462 of CAUTYZ010000001.1, read as the reverse complement.
TGCTGGTGATTTGGTTGAATCCATTGAGCTTTTCGATGTCTTCATCGGTCCTGCCTTAGGTTTGGGCAAGAAGTCTCTTGCATATGCAGTAACCTTCCGTGCTCCAGACCGTACCTTGTCTTCTGAAGATACAGAAGCAGTCCGCGCGCGCATTATCGATGCAGCTGAAGCTGTGGGCGCAGTTCTTCGCGCGTAGTGCATAGCTCTTGTGGTCGTGCTTGACGATAATACGACCACAGAAGTAAGAGCACAAGTATTTGTCGGGCATTCGCAAATGTGTATCATTCGATACACGTGCGAGTGCTCACATACGACAGTTAAGGAATAAGTCTTTATGGCAGAAGAAAATAATGAGCCAATTGTCTCTGTGTCTGCACAGGTATCCGTTGAACCGGTAGGCGAAGAGAACTCTACGCAGGACGCCGCACAGGATACTACACGGGACGCTGCACAAGATTCTAGCGAGCATCAGGATGGCCCTGCGTATGGCCGCATGGCTTCGGAATTCCCAGGCTGGGATCCATATGTGTATGGTAAGCCTGAGAAGCCAGTGACGAGCAACGCGACCGATGATCGCGCTAAGTCTCGCATGATTCAGCTTGTTCCTGTTCCTTCGCGAGATCGTCAGCAGAATCCACAGGATAATCAGGATGCTGAGAATACACAGAACTCTTCCCAGCAGGGTCAGAATTCTGGATTCTACGTTTTTGGATCAGATAATCCTTTTAATTTCCGTGAATTTGATGCGAATGATCCTCAGAAGAATCCTTTCTATAATCATTGGGATTTCTATGCAATCGTCGCTATTATCGCGTCACTCTTTACTCAAACAGCAGTCATTGCGCTGTTCTTTGGAATCGTATCGATTGGACGTACACGACGACTGCATATGCGCGGACGCGTTCTGGCGATTATTGCAGTTATTTTGTCTGTAATTCAGATTGGTGTTTCCATTTATCTCCTCGCTAAGGGGATAACTGAAGTGGAGTTTGCTCAGATGGTGATGAGCTGGCTTCAAGCGCATCTTCCACAGATGTAAATACGCATAATTACTCATAAATGCCTGATATGTCAATAAGACGTATCAGGCATTTTGTGTATATAGGCTGTGTATAAACGTTGTAGATAACGGCGAAAAGTGCTGTAAGCCGGCTACAAGTTATAAAATTCATGCAATTTCCATACTGTGAGACACGACACGCTGTTGTCGGATGAGCGATGCATAATTATACATACCAATGAATAAGAAGGTGTAATTATGCAGAACGATAGTCAAACTCGCACGTATTCCGTCGCGGTTGCTGGAGCAACTGGGTATGCAGGTGGGGAAGTTCTGCGAGTTGTCGCCATGCATCCGCATCTTGACGTGACATGTGTGACAGGGCAGTCATCTGTCGGAAAAACAATGGCGGAGTTTGTACCGAATATCCCGCAGTATGCAGCTCTGTGTGTAGAGGAAACTACTCCTGAAGTTCTTAGTGGTCATGATGTGGTTATCCTCGCGTTGCCTCATGGGGCATCGAGAAAACTCGCATCTGAGCTCCACGATGTGAAAGTTGTGGTTGATTTGGGTGCAGATCATCGATTGGAAAAGAAGTCTGATTGGGATGCATATTATGGCGGCGACTTTAGTGACCATTGGGTCTATGGCATGCCTGAGCTTATATGTGGTCGGCTTGATGCAGGGGGTACAGACGGGTATATCAAGCAACGTTCTCATTTAGTAGGAGCTACGCATATCGCTGGGCCAGGTTGCAATGTTACAGCTGTGACTCTCGGATACCAGCCAGCAGTCGCTCATGAGCTTGTCGAACCACAGATTACTGCGAATCTCGTCGTCGGATATTCTGGAGCAGGGCGAAAGCTTGGTCAGGTCAATCTGCTGGCATCTGAAGCGCTGGGGTCTGCACGCCCATACTCTGTGGGTGGAAAACATCGACATATTCCAGAAATTATACAAAATTTGAGTCATGCAGCTCAGTATGGAAAGAATGGTGGAGAGGAATTTTCTCTCGGTTTTACTCCGGTGCTTGCACCTATGTCTCGTGGAATTCTTGCAACGGTGAGTGCTCCGTTATCAGAAAAAGCTCGAGGAATGAGCATTGAGGATATTTACGAACTGTATATGTCTGTGTATGGCGAAGAAAAATTTATCCACATTCTACCGCAAGGCGTACTTCTTTCTACGGGGGACGTCATCGGTTCTAATGCTGCGCATATTTCGCTTGCTGTAGATAAAAATGCTGGCTTGCTGTATGCATTTGGCGCTATTGACAATTTGAATCGTGGAACGGCAGGTCAGGCTATTCAATCGCTCAATGTGGCATTAGGTCTACCAGAAGATGAGGGATTAACAACGATAGGAGTGGCACCATGAGTGTAGTATTTGCGCAAGGTTTTTCAACGGCGGGCGTACGTGCGGGGATTTCAGCAGTTGAAGGAAAGAAGGACGTCGCTCTCGTTGTCAATAATGGTCCACTTTCTGTAGCAGCTGGCGTTTTTACGACGAATCGTTTTGCAGCGGCTCCTGTGCAGTACTCCCGTGGCATCATTGCAAATGGGGCTGCACGTGCAGTTGTTATCAATTCAGGCGGAGCAAATGCCTGCACGGGTGAAGCAGGACTTGAGCAAGTATATGAAACAACATCCTATGCTGCTCACGAGTTGGACGTTAATCGCGACGACATTCTGGTAGCTTCTACTGGACTTATCGGCGAATTGCTTCCCCTAGATGCAGTTCTCCATGGTGTCCATGATGCAGCCCACGTGCTCTCGAATTTCGCTGAAGCAGGACGTGATGCTGCCGAGGCAATTATGACCACGGATACGAAGCCGAAGACTGTAGAAATCCAAGCATCGGGATATCGAGTCGGTGGAATGGTAAAAGGTTCGGGGATGATTGCTCCTCAATTGGCTACCATGATTAGCGTTATTACGACAGATGCAGTCGTGGATGCTCAGACAGCTCAGCAAGCCTTGTCTCGCGCAACTTCGAAGAGCTTTGATTGCATTGATGTCGATGGATGCATGTCGACAAATGATACAGTGCTTCTGCTGGTATCGGGAGCTAGTGGAATCAAGCCTGACATCGATGAGTTCGAAGCAACGATTGCGCAGGCATGTGCTCAGCTTGCACGACAAATTATCGGTGATGGGGAAGGTGCATCGCATGATATCCGCATTACAGTGTCAGGTGCTCAGACCTATGACGGAGCTCTGGCCTGTGCGCGAGCTGTGTCGGCTTCGAATCTTTTGAAATGTGCGATTTATGGCAATGATCCTAATTGGGGTCGAGTCGTCTCGTCCTTGGGAACAGTACCAGAAGACGTGGCTGCTTTTAACGCGCACGATGTAACAGTCGATATTAATGGAATTCGCGTCTGCGATGGTGGAAAGCCGGGACAAGATCGAAGCTTGGTATCGATGGAAGAGCGTGAAGTCTTTATTGATATTGATTTGCATACAGGCAGCGAATGTGAAGCTGTGGTCTGGACTGATGATCTCACACTGGATTATGTGCATATTAATGCGGATTATGAATCGTAGAGATGGGATTGTGGAAAGAGAAACGTGGAAATAATGGAAGAAGCGCACAATACAATCGACGTTCATGAAGACTTAACGGATAGCCAAAAATCCGAAGTTCTTCTGGAAATGCTGCCATGGTTACAAGAGTTTTCTGGATCTCTTGTAGTGATTAAATACGGCGGTAATGCGATGGTCAGCGATGAACTTCGCGCAGCATTCGCACAGGATATGGTCTTCTTGCGCCAGCTTGGTCTTCACCCAGTCATCGTACATGGCGGTGGTCCACAGATTAATGAGATGCTGGAAGCGCTGGGAATCGAATCTCGATTCCGTGGAGGTCTTCGCGTCACAGACGAAGAAACTATGAATGTCGTCCGCATGGTTTTGACCGGAAAAGTTTCACGTGAACTTGTGGGATTGATTAACGCTTATGGTCCTTATGCAGTGGGTCTTTCGGGCGAAGATGGTGGTCTTTTCTCTGCAGCTCAACGCATGCCCGTCGTCGATGGAGTAAAAATTAACGTCGGATATGTTGGTGACGTCGTGAGCGTAGATACGAGCGCTATCGACGACCTTATCGAATCGCAGCGCATTCCAGTCGTATCGTCCGTTGCTCCCGATGAAGAAGACCCGACACAGGTTTTGAATGTGAATGCTGATACAGCAGCTGCCGCTTTGGCTATCGCGTTAGGGGCCAGAAAACTCATTATCCTGACGGACGTCGAAGGACTCTATCAGCAGTGGCCAGATAAAGACTCGCTCGTCGGAGAAATCGGCATCGAAACTTTGCGTGAACTTATGCCTGAACTCGAATCGGGTATGCGTCCCAAGATGGAAGCATGTATCCGTGCAATTGATGGAGGAGTGGTTCAAGCGCACATCATTGACGGGCGTAAAAAGCATTCGATTCTCAATGAGATATTTACGACAGCAGGCATTGGAACGATGGTAACTCAGAGCGAGGGTGTCGTGATGAGGAAGGATATGAAATGATTCCTACAACTAATGGTACGACTCAGGATAGTGCGGAAAATCCTCTGTCAGGAGAGCACAATTCCCCTGCGCACGACACGTCTCTCACTCGTGGAGAAAAGGTTTTAGATTCGTATGCTGCTCATCATATGAATGTTTTCGGAACGCCTCTTCGTGTGCTTGATTATGGTCAAGGCTCGTATGTGTGGGATAGCGAGGGTAAGAAATACCTTGATTTTCTTGCAGGAATTGCCGTCAACTCTGTAGGGTACAGCCATCCTCAATGGGTGAAAGCCGTGAGTGAGCAGGCTGGAAAAATTGCACATACGTCAAATTATTTTGCAACTGAACCTCAGGTCGAGCTTGCAGAAAAGCTTATTGAGCGTGCTGGGGCTCCCGAAGGTTCTCGTGTTTATTTCGGAAATTCGGGAACTGAAGGAAATGAAGCTGCACTTAAATTGATGAAGCTTCATGCACGAAAGCGTGGAGACGCTCAGCAGGTGACCATTCTTGCGTTGACACATGGTTTCCATGGAAGAACTCTTGGAGCGTTGAGTGCGACGTGGAAGCCAAGCATTCGCGAGCCATTCGAGCCACTCATTCCGCATGTGGAATTCGTAGAGGCAGGGGACATTCAATCTCTGCGTGATGCATTTTCTCAGGGGCCTGTTGCGGGCATAATTATGGAGCTCATTCAAGGCGAGGCGGGAGTTCTTCCTGTGGGAGCTGAGTTCGTGCAAGAAGCGCGCGCTTTGTGTGATGAATATGATGCCCTTCTTGTCGTTGATGAAGTGCAAACAGGAATGGGGCGAACGGGGCATTGGTTTGCATTCCAAGATGAAGCTCTGAGCGGAGGAATCCAGCCAGATGCCATTACTTTTGCCAAAGGTGTGGCAGGCGGATTCCCTATGGGAGGTCTGATTACCTTCGGCGGTGAAGTATCCAGCCTCTTTACACCGGGATCACATGGATCCACGTTTGCAGGAAATCCATTAGCTGCTTCTGCAGGACTTGCCACTATGAGCATTATCGAATCTGAAGATTTGATTGCTAATGCACGTGAGCGCGGTGAGCAGTTGCGCTCGCTCATCGAAAATAGCGATAACGAGCTTCTCGTATCTGTGCGGGGCAGCGGTTTGCTCAATGCCATCGAGCTATCTCATCCATGTGCTCATGCTGTTGTGGATTGGGCTCTCGATCATGGTCTCATCGTTAATGCGGTTTCTCCCCGTGCTCTACGCCTTGCGCCACCATTGACGGTCAGTGATGGCGAAGTTCAAGAATGTGTGACTATCTTGTCTCGTGTTCCTTCGGACCTCGCGGATGACTAAACGGGCAGTATGAATTCAAAAACAGACACAAATGCATAAATATTTATAAATATGTATTTATAAAGTGAGATAACCAGCATGTGAAGATGCGTCAGCATCACTTCAACGGTACAATTCTAAAAGACTCAATAGTTGGGAGGCGATATGACAGAGATGCTACTGCGCGGTGAATATACCATCATGCATATGGTTCTGTCATATCGTCATCGTGCAATTTTTATTCAGAATATGGTGTAGTGACTTATGAATGAAGGTATTCCATCCACTCGTACTGCGCGTTTGAGTATTGTTGAACGAATTATTGCAGAAAATATCGTTGAATCGCAGCAGCAATTGGTTAAGCTCCTGTCTGAGGAAGGCATTAGCGTCACTCAGGCGACGATGAGCCGCGATCTTGAGGATATCAAGGCTAGCAAGGTTCGTCATCCGTCCGGCGTCATTGCATATGCAGTTCCTGATAGTCAATTCACTGCATTAAATCAGGCACACATTGATGCTGAGCAGCGCAGTCGCGCAAATCAGAAAATGGAGCAGCAGCTTGCCAAAGTTATCGGTGGACTGATTACTCGGGTCGCATCAGCACAAAATTTGGTGGTTATTCATACGCCTCCAGGGGCAGCCCAGTATCTTGCCAGTGCTATTGATAAGCATCCTATCGATAAAGTCGAGGGAACTATCGCAGGCGATGATACGGTCTTGATGATTACTGCAGACAATGATGCAGCGCAAGAAAAGAGCGAATGGCTCATTTCGATTGCTTCAGACGCTCGGTGATATCAGTGAGTAGCAAGAGGGTATATAAAAATAAGTTTTAGATAATTGTGATAACACACAACAAGAAAGGGACTCATGTCTGAACAAAAGCGAATTGTCCTCGCATATTCGGGAGGTTTGGATACCTCCGTTGCTATTCCGTATTTGAAGGACCGCACAGGAAAGGATGTCGTTGCAGTTTCTCTCGATGTAGGTCAGGGTGGAGAGCGACTTGAAGTAATCCGTGAGCGTGCTCTTGCTTGTGGTGCTGTGGAATCGTATATCGTTGATGCTCGCGATGAATTTGCGAATGAATACTGCATGCGTGCTCTCAAGGCAAACGCTATGTATGAAGGCGTATATCCACTCGTTTCAGCAATTTCTCGTCCTTTGATCACGAAGCATTTGGTACGTGCAGCGCATCAGTTTGGCGCTGATACCATCGCGCACGGATGCACGGGTAAGGGTAACGATCAGGTACGTTTTGAGGTTTCCATTCAGTCTATTGATCCAACGTTATCTGCAATTAGCCCAATTCGCGATTTGTCGTTGACTCGTGACGTAGAAATTCATTACGCTAAGGAACACAATCTTCCTATCGAACAGACCGAGAAGAGCCCTTACTCCATCGATCAGAACGTATGGGGTCGCGCAATTGAAACAGGTTATTTGGAAGACCCATGGAATGCTCCTACAAAGGATGTGTATTCCTATACTGACGATCCTGCATTCCCTCCAGTAGCTGATGAAGTTACTATCGAATTCAAGCAGGGCGTTCCTGTGAAAATTGATGGCCGCGATGTCACACCTTTGCAGGCAATTGAAGAAATGAATCGTCGTGCAGGCGCTCAGGGTATCGGACGAATCGATCTTATCGAAGACCGTTTGGTGGGTATCAAGTCTCGTGAATTGTACGAAGCTCCTGGTGCAGTGACCCTGATTACCGCACATCAAGAACTGGAAAACTTCTGCCTCGAACGCGAACAGCACCGTATCAAGCGTGACATCGATAAGCGCTGGGCAGAACTCGTTTATGACGCTCAGTGGTTCTCACCAGCAGTTAAGTCGTTGAATGCATTCATTGACGATACTCAGGCATACGTTTCTGGTGAAATTCGCATGGTTCTCCACGGTGGACGTGCAGTAGTCGTCGGTCGTCGATCCGAATCATCTCTGTATGATTACAATTTGGCAACCTACGAATCTGGCGATTCCTTCGACCAGAATGCGTCCAACGGATTCATTGAAATTTACGGATTGCCTACTAAGGTTGCGGCTGCTCGTGACGTTAAGTTCGGCAATGCTATTGAGGTTCCAGAAAACACAGTAGCCTAAGACGGTAAGATAGTAAGACATGAGTGAAGACGGCTGAGACACTGCATCTCGACAGGTGTGTGTCTTGGCCGACCTTCATATACATAGATTGAACTCGAGAAGAGTAATCGGCACAGATTAACAGATTAATTGTTATAGATTAATCCTGAAGAGTTGTCTGACGAGAGTTGCGAAACGAGACAACCGAGGATGGGAGAGTTTCGCGCACGAGTCCATATAACCGAGAGGTAGAAATGCAGAATTCACAAGCACAACAAGGTGACGGCATTGCGCTGTGGGGCGGACGCTTCGCATCGGGGCCATCGGCTGCCTTGGCTCGTTTGAGCAAGTCCACACAATTTGACTGGCGTTTAGCTGACGATGATATCGCTGGCTCTCGAGCACATGCGCGTGCTTTGGGGCGAGCAGGTCATTTGACCGACGATGAGCTCATCCGCATGGAAGCAGCGCTGGATGAATTGCAAAAGCGCGTGGATTCTGGAGCATTTGTACCTCAGGACAGTGATGAAGACGAAGCAACTGCCCTCGAGCGTGGATTGCTGGACATCGCTGGTGATGAGCTCGGTGGAAAGCTTCGTGCAGGTCGTTCACGTAATGATCAGATTGCCACTCTTATCCGTATGTGGTTGCGTCGTCAAGCACGTTCCGTTTGTCGTGAGGTACTCTCCCTAGCTCAGGCTCTTATCAAGCAATCGCGAGATGCGGGCAACGCAGTTATGCCAGGTCGTACACATATGCAGCATGCTCAGCCTGTACTCGTTGCTCACCAATTGATGGCACACGTGTGGCCATTGCTTCGCGATGTCGAACGACTTACTGACTGGGATGACCGTGCAGCATTATCTCCATACGGTTCTGGAGCATTGGCAGGAAACACATTAGGATTGGATCCTTATGAGGTAGCTGTCGAACTTGGCTTTAAGGATGTGACGGAAAATTCTATCGACGGTACAGCATCTCGCGATGTCGTTGCAGAATTCTCCTTCGTCATGGCAATGCTGGGCGTAGATATCTCTCGACTTTCTGAAGAAATTATTATCTGGAATACTCAAGAGTTCGCTTTTGTGCGTTTGGATGATGCGTACTCCACGGGGTCGTCCATTATGCCTCAGAAGAAGAACCCTGATATTGCTGAGCTTGCTCGAGGAAAAGCAGGACGTCTTATCGGTGATCTCACAGGTCTGTTGACGACTTTGAAAGGTCTTCCTACGGCATATGCGCGAGATTTGCAGGAAGATAAGGAAGCTGTATTTGACCAAGTAGATACTGTGCTTGTCGTATTGCCAGCCTTTACCGGCATGATCGAAACTATGCAGTTCAACTTCCCACGCATGGAAGAGGAAGCTCCAACTGGTTTCGCGCTCGCAACGGACGTCGCAGAATGGCTTGTGAAGCAGAAGGTTCCATTCCGTCATGCTCACGAATTGTCAGGCGAATGCGTTCGCGTAGCAGAAGAGCGTGGCGTGGAACTGTGGGATTTGAGCGAGGACGATTTTGTGACAATTTTCGCCCAATTCCTTGATGCACAAACAGCTCCACAGGTTCGTAGTGTCTTGTCTACACAGGGAAGCGTGAATTCTCGCATAGGTAAGGGTGGTACTGCGTACGAACGAGTCCTTGAGCAAATCGAATCTGCTGAGGAAATTATTCGTCCACTCGATGAATTCGCACACTCGGTGAGTGACGGTTCTGCATACAAGCTTCCGGGCAGCTTCTAAAAGCTCACATAAAGCTCGCATAAAACTCGCATAAAACTCGCATAAAACTCACTCAAACTCAATGAGCATGTCATGTCTTACATGGCATATGTAGGCATGCATACACATAACGATGAGGTGGCGGTAGTCAGATACTGTCACCTCATGCTGTATACACTTATACACTGCATAAATTGTGTGCGCTATATAAGCACATGCACACAGGTTCAGACATATACAGTCTCTTTTGTATTCTAAAAACGTAACGGGAGCCATACGGCTGAGAGGAAGCTCATGCTTCGACCGCACTTGATCTGGGTAATGCCAGCGAAAGGAGAAACAGTACAATGAATAATTGCAGTATTGCTATACAAGTTCTACCGATGAAGGTAGCAGACTACATTCCAGATATTGATCGGGTTATTTACTACCTGCAAGAGCGTTTTCCTGATGCTCGTGTCACTCCATTTGAGACAGTTATCGAAGGCGAATATGACGAATGCATGGATGCATTACGCCAGTGCGCGCTGATTGCTGCGCAAGAGGGAAGTGATGACATTATCGTGAACGCAAAAATTGCGTATGGACAGATTTTGTCGAGCGAAGAAAAGACAGCAAAATTTAGCAAATAAGCAATAATACTTAATAGTGCATCTACGGCTCTTTCCTCGCGTCAATTTTATCGTGTCAATTGTCACGTATTGTTTCTGATTGCGTGAGAAGAGAGCCGCTGTCATGTGTGACACTCACAGAGATTTACGGCAAATATACGTGTGTTTTCGCGTGGGCATCCTAAGCGGGTGAAAGTCGCGCTCACATGGGAAACTTAAGGGTATTATTTATTCCCGTATAAAGAAAAAGCGTTTTCATAGAATAGCTACGGTTTGGAGGAATTTTTTCCGATGGCTCAGGTAAGGAACTACAAGGAAGCAGGCTTTGATTCGCTCCTTGAAGAACTCGAATGGCGTGGTTTGATTAACCAATCAACTGATCGCGAACAACTTGCAGAAGCTTTGAATGGCGAGCCAATTACCTATTACTGTGGTTTTGACCCAACTGCAGCATCTATTCATATTGGAAACCTCGTCCAAGTTTTGATGCTTCGTCATTTGCAGGAAGCAGGACATCATCCTATCGCTTTGGTCGGTGGCGCTACTGGTTTGATTGGCGATCCACGTCAAAGTGGTGAGCGCGTGCTCAATTCGAAAGAGGTCGTCGCTCAATGGACTGAACGTTTGCGTAACCAGATTTCGCGTTTCCTCGTAACTGATGGTGACAACCCAGTACGCTTCGTATCCAATTACGATTGGACAGCGCAGATGAATGTCATCGACTTCTTGCGCGATGTAGGTAAGAATTTCCGTTTGGGTACGATGCTTGCGAAGGATACTGTTGCACGTCGTTTGAATTCCGATGAAGGCATCTCCTTCACTGAATTTAGCTACCAGGTACTTCAGGGAAATGACTTCTTGTACTTGTACGACAATTACGGCGTAACTTTGCAAACAGGTGGCGCAGATCAGTGGGGTAATTTGACTTCTGGTCTCGATCTTATCCGCAAGGTTCGTGGAGCTTCCGTCAACGTATTGACCTCACCAATTATTACCGATTCTCAGGGTAAGAAGTTTGGTAAGTCTGAAGGCGGCGCTATCTGGCTTGATGCGTCGATGTTTAGCACATATAAGTTCTACCAGTTCTGGTTCAACCAGCCTGATAGCGAAGTCGTAAAGCTTTTGAAGTTCTTCACCTTCCTTCCAAAGGAAGAAATTGAACGCCTTGAGCACGAAGTCGAAACAAACCCAGGCGCTCGTGAGGCACAGCGTGCCTTGGCTTGGGAAGTAACAAGCTTCGTTCACGGAGATAAGGCAGCTCAGGGTGCTATCGATGCATCAGCTGCACTCTTCGGTCGTGGAGAGCTTTCCGATTTGGACGAAGAAACTCTGGAAGCTGCTCTTGAAGGCGTCAAGATTGACGGCGACAACGGTGAGAAGGTCTTTGCACAGGCTGAAGTAGGCATGCGAGTCGTGGATGCCGGTGTAGCTTCAGGTCTGTTCAAGTCCATTTCCGAAGCACGCAAAACAATTGCTGGCGGTGGAGTATACGTGAATAATCAGCGTGTAGAGGATGCTGAAGCTGTGCTCACCAGCGAAGATTTCCTCTTTAATCGTTTCGCTCTCGTACGTCGAGGCAAGAAGGCACTTGGTGCTGTGGAGGCAAGTAAGTAATGGCTGAAAATCAAGGCGGTCGCCGTTCTGGCGGCAATGGTTCTGCACGTCGCGGAGGATCACAGGGCGGTTCACGCGGTAACGGTGGCAAGTTTGGTGGAAATCGTTCCCGTGGAAATGGCGGAAAATTCGGAGGCCCACGCAAGGGAAACGGGAACCGTCGCTCTGGTAATGGTGGAAACCGCTCACAGGGCAATTATCAGGGCAACCGCTCTCAGAATCGTGACTTCCGTCGCGATGATCGCAAGCGCAATGGTCGTAATGACAACCAAGACCGTCGCAATTTCCCTCGCGATAATCGCCGTGAGGACCGCCGTGATGACCGTCCAGAACGCAATGAATCTGGTTACAAGGCAGACTATAAGAATTCTGAAGAGCGTCGCTCTCAAGGCCGTGTGGATGGTCGCGGCGATCGTCGTAGTGGTTTCAGCAATCAACGCGGAAACCATAATGGTCGTCAGTCCTCGGCGAATTACGATAAGCCACGTAAGAATTCTGATGGAACTTTGAGCTTCCCATCACAGAATCCTTATACTGATCGTCGTCCTGATGAGCCAAAGATGCCAAAGGGGCTCGAGTGGAGCATGCTGTCCACTGATGAGAAGGAACGTTTGCGCGGTCTTTCTAAGGAGCATGCAGAAAACATTGGCTTGCATATGCTTGCAGCATACGCTCTGGAAGAAGACGATCCACAGTTGGCAATGGAACATGCACAGTGGGTTGCTCGTCAGGCTTCTCGTGTGGATGTGTCTCGTGAGACCTTGGCATTTATCGCATACCGCCAAGGAAACTATAAGCTTGCTTTGCGTGAGTTCCGTACCGCATACCGCATGAACGGTTATGGCGATTACATACCATTTATGGCTGATTGTGAACGCGGTTTGGGCAATCCTCAAAAGGCTGTAGATATCGCTTTGTCTGATGATGCAAAGCGTTTGCAAGGTGAAGCAAAGGCTGAATTGTTCTTGGTCTATGCAGGAGCTCTTGCAGATTTGGATTTGTTCGATAAGGCCGTAGAAATCGTTCACACGATTGCTCATGCTCAGGGTGTGGGCGGCGCTTATCGTATGCGTGCAGTTCAGGCTGAGCAGAACTTCCTCGAGCTTGCAGGACGTCAGGCAGAAGCAGATAAGCTGGATGATTTGCTTGACCGTTTGGAAGCTCAGTATGCAGATGCAGATGAGCTGGATGAAGACGATGTTTACGTCGATAACGATCTTGAAGTCGTTGATGATGAGATGCTCGAGGGATTGGGCATCGATCCTCGTGAAATGGCTGAGTATATGCGTTCTCATGCGGAGGATGAATCGGAAGAATCAGAGAATGAAGAAGCAGAGAATGCTGATTCAGACGATGCTCAGGATAATTTTGAAGATGATGCCAACTCTGTGAGTGATATCGAAGACGAAACTGTGGAAATTGTCGAAACCCAAGACGATGGCCTGAATGACGTAGCCGATGAGAATGAACGGAACGCAGAAGAAGTAGAGGAGTAAACCGTGAAAGACTATCCCACAAAGATTTTAGGAAGCTCGACACCACTTGCACGTCGATATTCCCTTGCATTGCTCGATCTTGATGGGGTAGTGTATCGCGGAGCTAATCCAGTCGAGCATGCTGCAGAGGGCATTACTCGCGCTGCTGATATGGGCATGCGCATCGCATACACGACGAATAATCCGTCGCGCTATCCAGATGTGGTTGCAGAACAAATTAGCAGCTTTGGTATTGACGCTCATGGTGATGATGTCATTACATCGGCTATGGTTTCTGCAGCTATGCTTGCTGACAAACTTCCACAAGGTTCACGCGTTCTGGTAATCGGAAAAGATCACTTGAAGGACGAGCTTACCCATGCAGGAATGGTCGTCGTAGACAGTGCTCAGGATAATCCTGATGCGGTTATTCAGTCATGGTATCCAGAACTCGGCTGGACTATGCTTGCTGAAGCATCGTACGCAATTGAGAAGGGTGCACAGTATTTCGTCACAAATCGTGATTTAACTATTCCTCGTGAGCAGGGAATTGCTCCAGGAAATGGTGCATTGCAAATTCCTGTTATTACCGCTACGGGTCAGGAACCGCTTGCATCTGCTGGAAAGCCTGAAGCTGCAATGTACCATCAGGCTCGTCATTTGTTTAGTCCAACGGATGACATGGTCGAAACTGAAAATTGTTTGCCAGTAGGCGACCGCTTGGATACAGACATTGAAGCAGCAAATCGCGGTGGTTACGATAGTGCAGTTGTCCTCACTGGTGTGGCTGATGCTGCTCAGATTATCGCTGCAGAACAAATTCTTCGCCCGACATATATTTGCGCAGATTTACGTGGACTGTGCTCACCGCAGCCAGAAGTTAAGCAGTCTGAGGACGCATTTGAGTGCCGTAAGGCTCGTGTGCGGGTTGATGATTATACACTTCATATCGAGTACGATGGAGTCGAGCTGACGGAGAATATTTCCCAGCTTGATGCATTGCGTGCAGCTGCAAGCGCGGTATGGAATGCTGTAGATAACGGAATAGATATTGCAGATATCACTCTTCCACAGTTTGCACAGCATCTCACTGATGAACAGGATGTCGTACAGGACTAGCGAGCAGAATACGAGCACAGAATTGTTGCCGGCAACGAGTAATAGTTGCACGTACCACGTTTGATTCTCGTACTGTGATGTGTGCACTGATGTGTAGACCAAGGTAAAGTGAGCGTTTATGACAGTGAATTCTCCAGAACTTTCGGATGATGCAGATTTTGACGTCGTTATTGAGCATTTCACTCAGATTCTTGATGATCTGCAAGATGAGCTCAATGCGAACAATTAGCGTTGAGAAGCATATAGAAAGCATATAGAAAGCGTATAGAAAGCGTATAGAAAGTTTTTATGCGCTTAACGAGTGCATAAACGTATCGCACGGTGTATATCGTAGAGTGTTATTAGCACGGCTTGTAAGGAGATACAATGGCTCAACGTCTTGATAAAGAACTCGTAGCTCGCGGTTTTGCTCCTACTCGCTCGCGTGCTCAGCAGCTTATTGATTCTCATGCTGTTGAGGTCAATGGTTCTACGGATAGGGTTAAGGCATCGTTGACTGTGTCTGATAGTGACGTTATTTCGCTTAAAGACGATGTGCAGTCGAGCGGACATTATGTCTCGCGTGGAGCTATTAAACTTGCCGAGGCATTGGAAGCTTTCGAAAGCCAAGGGCTAGAATCCCCACAGGGAAAGAACTGTCTCGATATCGGCGCATCGACGGGTGGTTTTACGCAGGTTCTCCTTCATGCTCAGGCGGCTCACGTGGTTGCTCTTGACGTGGGGCATGATCAGCTCGACCCACTTATCGCTCATGACCCACGAGTCACCGATATGAGTGGTGTCAATATTCGTGACATTAGGGTGGATGATTTGCCGTTTGCGCCACAGCTTGTGGTCTCTGATGTGTCTTTCATTTCTTTGACGTACGTTATCCCCGTTATTTCTGCGATTACTCAGCAGGGCGCTGATGCCGTTTTGCTTATTAAACCGCAATTTGAAGTCGGACGTTCGAAGCTTGGTAAGGGCGGAATCGTTACGGATGAGCGATATCGCCAGGAAGCAATTGACACAGTCACTACGTGCGCCCGTGACCATAATTTCACCGTGCAGGCTGTCACACCGTCGGCAATTACTGGCACGCATGGCAATCAAGAATATCTCTTGTGGATAACTCGCGAATAGCGCCGTCCGACGAGTTAGCACGATAGAATATAAGAATAAATTTCCCATCTCAGGAGGTAACTATGAGCGATACGACGACGAATCAGCGCAAAGCAATTGTTGTTACTCATGTTGCTCTGAGAGATAATACTTCAGTTGAAGAGACGGTCTTGCAGCTGGAATCGCTGGGTTTTTCTGTTACTCTTCGAGATGATATTCCGGATGTTCAAAATTTTGGTGAGCATGCCACTCCAGTAGACGATGACGTAGAAATTGTCGTCGTTTTAGGGGGAGATGGCACAATTTTGCGCGCTGCTGAGCTGGTTAAAGGGACACGAGTGCCGATCGTTGGAATTAATATCGGACATGTCGGCTTCCTCGCAGAGTTTGAAAGCTCGGAATTGTCGTCGGCAATTCAGCGTATTGCAGAGCGTGACTATACGATTGAAGAGCGCATGATTGCAGCGGTAGAGCTGTATTTACCTGATCGTGAAGAGCCTATCTGCGATTGGGCTTTGAACGATATGATTTTGGAGCATGAAGACCGCTCACGCATGGTCGATATCGGAATTAGCGTAGATGATGTGGCGACGAGCTCATTTGGATGCGATGGTGTGATTGTTTCGACGCCGACTGGCTCGACGGCATATGCATTTTCAGCAGGCGGTCCGGTGATTTGGCCAAACGTTCAAGCGCTGGAATTGACTCCTATCGCAGCTCACGCGCTCTTTACTCAGCCACTTATCATTGGTTCGACATCGACATTTGAATTGCGCGTCCTCGAAGCTTCTAGCTGTGAGGGGTGGATTTGCTGCGATGGTCGTCGTCAAAGCTTTGTGCCTCGCGGTTCTCGAGTTCGAGTGCGTCAATCATCCAGCGTCTTGAGACTTGCTCGTTTGGGTGGAGCTTTATTTACTGATCGACTTGTTCGAAAATTTGATTTGCCTGTTCGCGGATGGCGCGAAACGGCTTCACAAAAGAAAGGGCATGTGAAGTAAGTGCTCGAAGAACTTGAAATTCGTGCGTTAGGCCCTATCAGCCAAACGCGTTTGGATCCGCATCCGGGGATGAATGCTATTACAGGTGAAACGGGTGCTGGAAAGTCCATGCTTCTCAACGCGATTGAGCTTATATCGGGTGCGCAGTCGCAGCCTTCATGTGTGGGAATTGATGCTGATCAGGCATGGGTTCAGGCAATTTTTGATGTGTCGAATAATGCTGACGTTCAAGAGCGTGCTGCTGCTGCTGGTAGCGAATGCGTCGACGATCAGCTTTTTATCAACCGTACAGTTCCTAAGAATGGTCGTTCACGTGCTGTACTCAATGGGCACAGCGTGCCGCGCACAGTTCTTGCAGACATTACTGCAGACGTTGTTACTATCCATGGTCAGTCTGAGCAATTAAAAATTGCTCAAGCATCACGACAGCGTGATTTCGTCGATAATTTTGCAGGAAATACCCACGAGCGTGAAGTTTTCCGTGACGCTTATGAAGCGTATGTTCGTCTTGCAGACAAGCTCGATACATTGCGTCATGCGCAAACTGATGCAGTCGCTCAAATTGATTACTTACGCGATGCTATCAGCCGAATTGATGATATCGATCCTCATGCGGGTGAGGATGATGAACTCAAGACTCAGCGCGAGTATATCGAAAATGCGACGCAGATTGCTGTAGCCCAGTCTGCAGCCATGCAAGCTCTCGATGCATCCTCTCAAGATGATGGAGCAGAGAGCAGCCAGTCGGTTTCCGAGCTCATTTCGAGGGCAATTCACGAGTTGAAATCTGTCGAGCACATTGATCTCATGGCGCAGATTATTTCGCGGCTCGAGTCGGTGAATGATGAAATCCAAGACATCGTGTACTCGTTATCGCGCAGTGCAGATGATGAGGTTAATCCTCAGGATTTGGATGCTTTGAATGAACGCATTCATGACCTTGATGAGCTCACCAAACGGTGGGGACCTACTCTTGCTGATGTGCTGGCTTGGAAAGAGAAAGCACAGTTTGAGCTTGAAGATTTGGATGCATCCCCAGAACGTATCGAAGAATTAGAGCGTGAGCTTGCTGAGCAGGAATCCCGTGCGCGTAGCGCGGCACATGACCTTCTTGTATCTCGACAAGCTGCAGCTGCCGAATTAAGCGAAAAGGTTACTGCAGAATTAAGCTCTCTTGCTATGGAAGGGTCGCAGCTTTACGTAAGCGTTGCTGAAAAGGATGAGTTGGATTCTTTCGGCGCAGATACGGTTTCCTTCGAATTTATCCCATTCCCAGGCTCGCCACGTCTCCCACTGGGCAAAAGCGCTTCGGGTGGTGAGTTGAGCCGTCTGATGCTGGCTTTGGAACTCGTTGCGTTCGAGAAAAAACATGCCAGTGATGGGGAAAGCACCGCGCAGGGGCATTCTGCCGTGCCAACTCTTATCTTCGACGAAGTTGACGCAGGCGTGGGCGGAAAAGCTGCAATAGAATTAGGCAAGCGTCTTGCTCGACTTGCTCGCGGCGCGCAAATTCTCGTGGTCACTCACTTACCGCAGGTTGCTGCATGGGCGGATAAGCAGTTCGTCGTTGAAAAAGATAAGAATGCTGAACACACGCATACAACTGTTCATGCGGTCGAATCACAGGAGCGTGTATCGGAAATTGCTCGCATGCTGTCCGGATCTTCGTCGGAAATGTCACTGCAGCATGCTGCTGAACTTCTGGATGAGTGCACGCTGGAGTAATTGAGCAGTACATAGCGCATTGTGCCTTATATACGATATAAGCTGAGGGCGGTTCTTCATATAAGAACCGCCCTCAGAGCTTTACGAAGCTACTAAAATTATTCAGCCAAATTATTGCACCAAATTATTCAGCGAAACGTGCAGCCATAGTCTTCACATAGTCAGGCATATCCGCTACGTCAATTTCATCCGTAAAACGAGGTTCCTGATTTTCCAAAGAACGCAAATTCGCTGGAATCTCCATGCCGCTGAACTCGTGAAGAGCATCCATGCATGCGAAATCACTGTCTGGAGTTTCCTGACCAAGAGCTTCAAGAACTGCACGAGGGAACTTGTATGGGCTTGCAGTCGAGAGTACAACGCGAGGAGCAGTTGGAGTTCCTTCAGTCGTAGACAATGCGTGATATCCACATGCAGTGTGAGGATCGATAACGTATCCATTCTCATTCCAACACTCAGCAATTGCTTCGCGTACCTGATCTTCATCAGCCCAACTGCAGTCAAATACTGTACGAATCTTGTCCATAATCTCCGTAGGAACTTCATAGCGACCGGTCGTTGCCAAATCATTCATCAAGCGGGAAATAAGTTCAGTATCGCCATCGCTGAAGTAGTAGAGCATGCGTTCCAAATTCGACGAAATGAGGATATCCATGCTTGGGGAAATCGTGGTGAAGAATTCACGATTGCGGTCATACACGCCAGTGGTGAGGAAGTCGAAGAGAACGTTATTCTTATCGCTTGCTACGACAAGCTTTCCTACAGGAAGGCCCAAACGCTTTGCATAATATCCCGCAAGGATATCGCCAAAATTACCCGTAGGGACAATGAAATCAACCTCATCGCCGTTGTTAATTTCCTGAGTGAAGAGCAACTGTGCATACGCAGCGAAATAATAGACGACCTGTGGGACGAGACGACCGACGTTAATAGAGTTTGCGCTTGACAAGCGAGTATGAGACTGAGTAGCAAGCTCGACAGCGAGGACATCGTTGCCGAAGATATTCTTTACAGCGCTTTGAGCATCGTCAAAGTTACCACGAACAGCGACAACGCCTACATTAGATCCGCTCTGCGTTACCATCTGCAAGCGCTGAACTTCGCTCACCTGACCAGCAGGGTAGAAGACGACAATTCCTGTCGAGTCAACGTTTGCGAATCCTTCCAGTGCCGCTTTACCAGTATCGCCACTTGTAGCTGTCAAGATAAGGACACGGTCAGTAACATCCTCCTGAGAGGTTGGCTCTGGAGCTGTCGTATGTGCCATGAAACGTGGCAAAATCTGCAAAGCAACATCCTTAAAAGCAGATGTTGGTCCGTGGAAAAGCTCGAGGACATAGTTCATACCCAAAGACTTCAATGGAGTAATAGCATCATCCTTGAACTGAGCACCATAGGCTCCCTCGATGCATTCGCGCAATTCTTCTTCACTAAAATCAGGCAGAAGAGCAGACAAAACCTCAAGAGCAATCTCTTGATAGCTCTTTCCTAGCAGAGATTCGACGTCAATTATCTTCGCACCTAAAGAATCACTTACGAAAAGGCCACCATCATCAGCAATTCCCTGACGAATAGCTTGCTTTGCAGTTACTTGGATATCGGTGCTTCGAGTGCTGTGAAATAATTCCACGATGTCCCTTTCGTCACGGTGAGATTTCGCTTGCTCTGTAATTAGCTCGTGTAGTTAGCAGGGTGTAGCTAACTCTGCGTAGTTATCAGTATAGTGTCGGTCTCATCAGTATAGCCCGTATACACGGTGTGTTCGATAATCGTCTTGCGTACTGAGCTACGTATGAAGTACAGGCATCGTACGTATGCGCACGACGATAAATCGACCACACCGATCATATCGACTATATCGGCATAATAGTTCCGAATAGTTCCGTAGTTTTACGCGATGATACATTTTCTATAGCTTTCGTCTGCAGTTTTCTTCTACAGCTTTCGATAAGCGTATAGCCGTATAAGCCATATAAAGGTGTATCGTGACGCATAAAACTGTCTTCTTCAAATCTTAACGTGAAACCTGCCCACAATGTGCCTTGGGTTGCATACAATGAGATGCATGGATCACGTTATGCAATCAATTCAGGAACAAGCTCGACGCGCTCGCCTTGCTCAGCGCACTCTCGAGACGATGTCTACTCAGCGTAAGAATGCTTTATTAGCAGCGGTATGCGATGCTTTAGATGAACGTGCTGAAGAGATTGCTCGTGCTAATGAAACTGATATGAACGCAGCTCGGGCTGAGGGGATGAGTGAGGGGCTGCTTGATCGCTTGCTCTTTACTGTGGACCGCATTCACGCCAGTGTGAAGGGCATGCGCTCTATTATCGCTCTTCCAGATCCTGTGGGCGAAGTTGTCCGTGGTACTCAGATGGATAATGGTATGCGCCTTATCCAGTCTCGTGTGCCGATGGGCGTTGTGGCGATGATTTACGAAGCACGTCCAAACGTGACTGTGGACGTTATCGCGTTGACGCTTAAATCTGGCAATGCCGTTATTGTCCGTGGTGGCCATGCTGCTGAGCATACGAATAACGCGACGTTGACCATTGTGCGCGAAACATTGGAAAGTAACGGCGTCAGTGCTGACTTGGTATCGTCTGTCGATGAGTTTGGCCGCGAAGGAGCTCAAGCTCTTATGAAAGCTCGCGGATTCATTGATGTACTCGTTCCACGTGGTAGTGCCCAGCTCATCCGCTATGTGTCGGAGAATGCGACAGTTCCTATTATCGAAACGGGTGCGGGAAACGTTCACATTTATGTCGATCAGGCAGCAGATTTTGCGAAAGCATTGCCTATTATTGTCAATTCCAAAACGCAGCGAATTGGCGTATGTAATGCTGCTGAAAAACTCATTGTTCATGAGAAAATTGCACCTGAATTCTTACCATTGGTTGCTCAGGCTTTGTCTGAATTCCATGTAGAACTTCGCGCGGACGAGCGTGCATATGGCATCCTTGAACAGGCTGGATTCTCTCCAGTACATGCGCATGATGAGGACTGGGATACGGAATATCTCGACTACATTATGGGCGTTAAAGTCATCGATAGTGAGGAAGAAGCTATCGAACATATTAATGCTCATTCCACGTATCACACGGAAGCCATTGTGAGTGAAGACTATAGCGCGGTCGAAGAATTTACACGAAATATAGCCAGCGCTGTCATTATGGTCAATGCATCCACTCGTTTTACGGATGGAAGTCAGTTCGGCTTTGGCGCTGAATTGGGCATTTCTACTCAGAAAATGCATGCTCGCGGTCCTATGGGATTGCGAGAATTGACGACAACACATTGGGTCGGTTACGGAACAGGTCAGGTGCGTGAATAATGGCTGGCACAAGCAAAGATAACAAAATGGATATGGTTGCTTTGAAGAACGATCTTCTTGCGGCAGAAGAGCTTGAACCTCGCACATTGCTGCGCGTAGCATCGGAGAGACTGAGTACGGTCCGTTATGTCTTCGTCGTGTCCATTGAAGATGGAATTCCACAGGTACCTGAACGAAGTGCATTGGAATACTCGGATGCAGTACTTATCGGCTGGCCAGAAAATGATGCCGAGGATGTCGTTGACCCGAGTAGCATCGATAAGGTTGCTGATTTTATTCTTGAACTCGAAAAGCGTATTGCTCTTTTCAGTGATGCAGAGCGCGACAACGATGTGGATACGATGACAGATACGCTCATTCATATCAGCGAGTACGTCGCACGCGTTCGTAAAGAGTACCAACCAGATTTCCTTCTTCCAACGTACGCAGAAATTCGCCGTTACGTTCAGAAGCAGTGGAACGAAGAAATGGAAGCTCGTAATGATGACGAGCAGGATACGAACGAGACGTCGGATAATAGTAACGCGGAGTCTGCAGAAAAGTAAAGAAGAAATTAGAGAAGATTCTGCCTAGAATACTCAGCAACTCACTGAAACTACACGACAAACGAGGGTATACACGTCATGGCTGGAATTCGTTCGATGTCGCAAATCGCACAGACATCCGATGATTTGAATGTGCGAGTGCGTCCACTTCGCAAGCGCGAGTCGCTTCGAGGACCCGCGCATGAGCATCCACGCGTGGGAATTATGGGTGGTACTTTCGATCCTATCCATAACGGCCACTTGGTTGCTGCATCCGAAGTGGCATGGGTATATGACTTGGATGAAGTTATCTTCGTTCCTACTGGACGTCCTGTTTTCAAGCAAAATAAAACTGTGACGAATCCAGAAGATCGTTATCTCATGACCGTGATTGCTACAGCATCCAATCCTCGTTTTTCTGTGTCTCGCGTCGATATCGATCGTCCGGGAATTACCTACACTATCGATACTTTGCGCGATATCCGAGCATCTCGTCCTGATGCAGAGCTGTTCTTTATCACAGGAGCAGACGCATTGGCAGAAATTATGAAATGGAAAGATGCTGACCATATGTGGGATTTGGCGCATTTTGTTGGCGTAACGCGTCCGGGATATTCTACGAATTTGAAGCATCTTGACGTTCCTCAAGATGCGGTGGACGTCATCGAAATTCCTGCTTTGGCAATTTCCTCCACAGATATCCGCAGACGTTCGCATGATGGGGAACCGGTCTGGTATCTCGTTCCAGATGGTGTAGTTCAGTACATTTCTAAGCACGGATTGTATGGAGAAGAAACGCAAAACTCGTAAACGGTAAGTGTCAAGATTTCCCGTTACCATGAAAGTGAAGAAATTCATCGATTGGATGGAGTTATTGTGGGTGCAGTCCTCGAAGGTAAACCTGATAAAAATCTCATTTTGGTTACAGGTCGTTCTCATCCGAAGCTTGCCGAAGATGTCGCTAAGCAGCTGGGTGTAGATGTTCTCGAAACTACTCAATACGACTTTGCAAATGGTGAGATGTATGTACGATACACTCAGTCCGTTCGTGGTGCAGATGTCTTTGTTTTGCAGACTGCGACGCAGCCTACCAACAAGTACATTATGGAGCATCTCATCATGATTGATGCTCTTAAGCGCGCATCTGCAAATTCTATTACCGCAGTATGCCCATTGATGCCATACTCGCGTCAGGATAAGAAGCATCAGGGTCGTGAGCCTATTTCCTCACGTCTCGTATTTGATTTGTTGCACACTGCTGGTGCAGATCGCATTATGTCTGTTGATCTTCACGCAGCACAGTCTCAGGGCTTTTTCGACGGTCCTGTAGATCATTTGCAGGCGATGCCAGTACTTGTGGATTATGTACGCGATTGCCTTGATTTGTCGAATGTTGCTGTGGTTTCTCCAGATGCAGGACGTATTAAGGTAGCAGAGCAGTGGGCTCAGCGTTTGGGCGGTGCTCCATTGTCCTTCGTTCACAAGACTCGCGATATTACACGTCCAAATCATGCTGTGGCAAACCGTGTGGTCGGTGACGTAGAAGGCAAGGATTGCGTCCTCGTCGACGATTTGATTGACACCGGTGGCACTATCGTTGAAGCATGCCATGTCATTATGGCAGCTGGTGCGAAGTCCGTTACCGTTGTAGCAACTCACGGTGTTTTGTCCGATCCAGCTGTAGAACGTTTGAAGAACTGTGGCGCGCGCGAAGTAGTTATCACTGATACTGTGCCAATTCCTGAAGAAAAGCGCTGGGATGGATTGACTGTTTTGAGCATTGCTCCACTCTTGGCATCAGGTATCAAGGCTGTGTTCGAAGATACTTCGATGGCTAAGGTCTTTGACAGCTATCCAACTCATCATCAGGGTCAGTTCCTCTTCGGTTAATCTTTTAGACTGAGCCTCTTCGCCTCAGTGAGGTAGCGCCCGAATATAGGCGTGGAGCCTGAGATGCAAAGTCTGAGATGTGAGGTCTCAGATGAGTGCAGGCAGAAAAGCATGGAGATAATGCGATACTGCCAACGGATTGCTTAAACTGTCCACGTGGAGTTGCTCACACGAGTAGCTCCACGTTTTTTTGTATAGTATTGTATCGTTTATATCGTTTTATATTGCGAATCGACATGGGGTCGATAGCTTATCAGTCTACGGCTTATCGGTTCTCGTTTCCCGTGAAGCAGGGGCGAGATGCCTGAAATTTCAAGGATTGTAAGCCTTCCTGCGACACGGAAAGACAAAGCTGAGCGCTGAAGTTTCCCGCCTATGGTACAGTGTCTTAGTGGATATTCCCCCATGGTGTAATGGCAGCACACGGGTCTTTGGAACCCTTAGTCTTGGTT